>JBIQJI010000080.1:0-29703 GCA_044507605.1 Actinomycetales bacterium
TCAGCACGGCAACCTACGCTCGTTCACTTTTACACCGCATCTCGGACGCGACCTGGCCGGATGTGGAAGAGAAGCTGGCTGGCTACCGCTTCCATAGTGCCCTGAAAGACCTGCGCCTCGCGCTCCGCGAGTTCGGCGGCTTGGGCGCCAAGGAGGCCAGCTTCGTCGAGCGGTCCGGCAAGTCCTATCGCATCGAGGCCCAGCATGTCGACGTTGACCTGTGGACCTTTCATCGGGCGCTGGCCGGGGCACGCATGACCCCCGACGAAGAGGCCAAGACGCTCGCGTTGGAAGAGATCGCCCGGCTGTGCCGTGGGCAACTGGGCCAAGGCCTCAGGTACGACTGGCTCGACCAGGACCACCGCTGGCCGTTGACAGTGGCGAGCGTCAAGGTGCTCCTCCAGCTCGGCGCTCTGCATGAGCGGGCAGGCCGGAACGAGCGTGCACTGGAAGTCTTCGACCAAGCCTGCGCACTGGACCCTGACATGGAGAGCGCGGCCAGGGCCTCGATCCGGCTCCTGATTGATCTCGGCCGTACCGACGAAGCCCGCCTACGCGTCCGCCACCTAAAGGCCCGCCTCACCGCCCTCGGCGTTCGAGCCTCGCCCTCCACTGAAGCTCTGCTTGACCACTTGAACCGGCATTCCTGAGGTCGGATCGGCGTCTCCATCAGCACCACCATCGGCCACGGCAGAACCGGCTTTCACCTCGATTCCTGTTCGGCATGTTGACGTCGACGTCCGCGTCGCCTTTCGAAGACGTTGTGCCGAAGTTGTAGCCGATTACCAGCTCCACAGACTGGCCCATGCGTAGCGGTTTCCCCGCTTTCGGTGACTGCCGGATCACTAGGCTTCTGTCTTCCGGCACCTTCGAACTCTCCTGCCACCCCATGTCGGTCACGGCGTTGATCGGCATGAAGAACTTTCTTGCTCGGCTCTCCGACCAGCCGACTACCCGTGGCATCTTTCGATGCTTGCGATAGAACGCCCGCTGCTCCGCCGTTACGAACATCACTGTCACCTTGGTGCCCTCGCTGACCACAGATCCGGCCCCCGGCTTTGTCCGGCGCACTGTGCACTTGGCCCAGTTGCCGCAATAGAAGGAGTTGCCGATTCCACGAGCGGTCAGATCGGCACCCAGGTTCTCGATGACGTTTTTCGCGTCGATGAGCGTCTTCCCAGTCAGGGAAGGCAACGGACCGGCGGTCGGGCGCTCGGACTGATCGCCGAACACAGAGTTGTACAAAGCCGAGCAGCCACCGAACACCAGTGCCGTGGCCAGGATCGACGCTAACAGGTTTCCCTGCTTCTTGCGGGACATGTAGTGACCGTAGACAGACGGGCCGATACATGATGGCCAAGTTATGCAAGTTTCATCTGGTAACAGATCTGTGCGGATTTCGGCCATACTTATCGTCATGAATGTGCATGAGATCACCGATCTGACAGTCCAATTGCTGACGAGCTCGGCCTTCGTCACGCTGATACTCGGGATAGTTGCTGCGGTGCTGTTTGGCCCCCCCGCTTCGGTGCCGGCTGCGGCGCCTCACCAAGTTGACCATCTTGGGGGATCTGTTCAGCCTCGAACTCGACGGCCGGATTTCCGGAGCCGAGAGGGAAACCGCCGAGGTAGTGACCCGCGAAAACCAGGAAGCTGTTGAAAAGTTGATCCAGCAGGCCGCGGTGGTGGGCTACACCATGCGGGCCGACGGCTTGACGAAACCGCCCGTCTTGGAGATCACTTGGAAGGACGACAAGCCCCAGGTGATGATTTCGGCGCAGACGATGCGGGACGTGGTGGAGGCTGTCGAGCGGCAGCGGCGTCAGCCGGCGGCTATCGAGCGGCGCCAGCCGGTGTCCGAGGCAGCGGGGTGGTGGGCGCGCAAACTGGCGTCGCTGGCGCGGGATGGAAGAGGCGTCCATTGAGAGGGGATGCTCCGCTGATGCGGCTGCACCATTGACGACGCAGCAGCACTGTTCGCTCCTGCTTTGATCGGGGTTGCGGACCGCGATCTTCGGCCGGTTAGGACTTTGATCGGTCGACGCCCCGTTGCACGGCAACCTGGGCCAAGGCCTGCAGACGGGGCATCACACAAGTTCGCACGGCTACCTGTGGCCAGACTCATCCCAGAGTCTCTCCTACAAGGACATCGTGTGGGTCGTGGGGAAGCTGACGTTCGAGCTGCGGCGTTCGATCAGCAGGACGTCCCGCCAGACGCCGTGGTGACGGCCGACGCGTTCCCGGGTGCCGATCACCCGGAAGCCGAGAGCCCGGTGCAGGGCCAGGCTGGCGGTGTTGTCCGGGAAGACACCGGCCTGGATCGTCCAGTAGCCCGCGTCCTCGCTCGCCGTGATGAACGCCGACAGCAGCGCCCGTCCGATGCCTTGAGCCTGGCATCCAGGGTGGACGTAGACGCTGTGCTCGATCACCCCCGCGTACACGGGCCGGGCCGAGACCGGTGAGGCGGCCACCCAGCCGAGCACCTGGCCCGTGCCGGTGTCGCAGGCCACGTAGCGCGGGCAGGGAAGCCTGGCCGCGGTGAAGCCTTCCCAGCTCGGGGCGGTGGTCTCGAAGCTGGCCTGGCCGGTGTCCAGCCCGGCCTGGTAGACGGCCAGCACCTGGTCGGCGTCGCCGTCGCGCATGGGCCTGATCTCCGTCCCGGGAGGCGCTGCGGGTTTGGCGGCCTGGACGATCGCCGAGTGGACGCCGTGGCCGTGGCGGGCGGTCAGCGTGATGCGCACGTGCGTGAATCCGGACGCGGTCAGCAGCCGGCGGTACTCCTCCACCGGCAGCGCCCCGGCGGCGCAACCGATCCGCTCTTCGACGGCCGCCCGCCGGTCGGGGTCGGGTTCGCCGTCCGCGACGACGTCGCTGACGCCGAAGCGGCCGCCCGGGCGCAGCACCCGGAACGCCTCGGCCAGCACCGCGGCCTTGTCGCTGGACAGGTTGATGACGCAGTTGGAGATGACCACGTCCACGGACCGGTCCGGCAGCGGCACCCGTTCGATCGTGCCGTGCAGGAACTCCACGTTGCGCGCGCCCGCCTGCTCGGCGTTGCGGCGGGCCAGGGCCAGCATGTCGGCGCTGGCGTCGAGCCCGTAGACCTTGCCGTGCTCGCCGACGCGGCGGGCAGACAGCAGCACGTCGATGCCGCCGCCCGAGCCGAGGTCGAGCACGGTCTCGCCGGGCAGCAGCTCAGCGACGGCCACCGGGTTGCCGCAGCCCAGACTCGCTCGTACCGCCCCTTCGGGCAGCAGGCCGAGGTCGTCGTAGCCGGCGGAACCGAATCGGCCCTGGTCGAAGGCGTCCGGCCCGCAGTCGGCGACCGCCCGTCCGGCGGCGGCGTCGCGGGCCAGCGCGGAGTAACGGCCGATGATCTCCTCGTGCGCCATGGCATAGCTCCTTCAGCAGGTGGGCGGGGCCGGGGCGGGATTGCCCATGACCACGTCGGCGGCGGTCGGGAAACAGCTCACACAGGCTTCGTTGATCCGGTACAGGCTGGCGGTGCCCCGCCGCTCCACCAGCACGAACCGCACCTCGGCCAGGATCTTCAGGTGGTGCGAGACGGTGGACTGGCCCACCCCGGAGGCGGCCACGATCTCGCCCACGCTCATCGGCACGCGCCGCCGGGCCAGGAGCGACACGATCTGGATCCGCGTCGCGTCGGCCAGGGCCTTGAACCAGCTCGCGTACTCTTCGGCCTCTGCACGCGGCAGCGGCCCCTTTTCAGCTTCCATCGACAATCGACGATATTAGATCAACTCGAAAAGCGGAAGCCCTCAAGAGCGTGCTGCCGAACTTGTGATGCCGGGCTCGCCGGGCCACGGCGTCCGCATCCACTGCCTGCTCGCGGTGGGTACAAGCGCTTGGCGAATCGCCTGCATCACTCACGAACAAGGCGCAACTATTGCGTCATGAGCGTCCCCGAGTGGCTTGAGTACGTCAACGCTGGAGGCACCGCCGTGGCTGCCCTGCTGGCAGCCGGGGCGATCGTCCAGACCGCACGCAACAGCAACCAGAACCAGAAAGCGCTGCTCCGGGAGAGACGAGTCGACTTCGAGCTGGATGTTCTCGCGAAGCTCGCGGAACTCACCCTCATCAGCAACCAGGGGCTACGAACTCTGCAGATGAAGGCCCAAGCCGCCATGCTGGACGCCGAGCTGATTCCCCTTACCCGCGCAGCCCTCATGCTCGACAGCACCGATGCGGCGAAAAGGCGCGTCGAGGAGACCTCCGAGGAGCGTAGGGAGCATCGTCAGTCGCCCGTTGAGTTCTTCAAGCAAGAGATAACCGCGGAGATCTTGGCGGCAGTTCGCAAGAGGCTCGCGGAGCGCCACTGAGCTGGCTTGACACAAGACCTGTCGACAGTTTTCGCTCTGACACCCGGCCGCTGGTCTCACCCGGTGCGTGCGAGCAGAAGAGCCTTGCAGGCGGCGAAAAGGCCGTCAGACAGGTCAGTCCGTTCGCGTAGATGGCCGATCCGGGCGAGGTCATTGATGGTGGTGAAGACCGCGTGCACGACGACCCGGGCCTCGGCCTCGGTCAGCTCGGGTCGCTCAGTGCGGAGAAGATGCACCCATTCGCTGACGTAGTCGTGCTGGAGGCGGCGGATCGTGTGGCGCTGCTCGGTCGGAAGGTGGATCACCTCGGTGATCAGCGTACCGGTGAGGTGGCTGTGGCTGACTGTCAGGTCGATGTAGGAGCGCAGTAGCAGGTCGAGCGCGTTCCGGGGGCTGGTGGCGGTGGCGAAGGCGCGGGAGGCGTCGAGCTGTAGGGCGTCGGCGGCGCGGGTGAGCGCCGCCACCAGGAGGTCGGACTTGGCGGTGACGTGGTTGTAGATGCCGGCGCCGCTGATGCCTGCGGCGGCGCCGATGTCCTCCATGCTCACGGCCTGGTAGCCGCGTTCGCTGAACAGCCGGGCGGCCGCGTCCATGAGGATTTCCCGGCGGGAGGCACGAGCCAGCGCCGGGCGCGGTTGATCGGACGGGGTTGCGCCGGCTGACGGGCCCTGCGTCTGGGGCAGGGCGACTTTGGTAAGGGCGGTGCCCATCGCGTGCAGCAGGTCTTCGAAACGAGCGCGCGGCAGGTTCACCGAGTGGTGGGACGGACTGGCGAACGTGGCGAAGATCGCCCACGCCAGCAGGTTGGCGTCGGCGGGTGAGAGGCCGGGGCGGGCAGCCACGAGGGTCGTCGCTGCACGGGCCGCGATGGAGCGAAAGCGGTGACGGAGCTGGTCGCGCTCGGGCGTCGGAAGATTGCGGGACTCCCGTTGCCACAGCACGCCGAGATCGCGCCGGTCCAGCGTCAGGTCGGCCATGGCGCGCAGGAGGCCGTCGATGTCACCGGCCGCGTGGTTGTCGATGAGGGTCTCGAACGCCAGGAGCCCGTCGAGGACCGTGCGCGCCAGCAGTTCCTGCTTGTTGCGGAAGTGCCGGTAGAGGGCACCCGCCGTGATCCCGGCGGCGGTCGCGATCTCTTCCATCGTCACGGCGTGGTAGCCCTGACGATGGAAGAGATCGGCGGCGATGGAGCCGATCTGCGCCTTGCGGTTGCGGGGACGGCTGCCCCGGGCGGGCGCCGCGGTCCGCGCCTTCATCGTCTTCCCCTCCGTCGAAGTCACCTGCGCATCGTAGGCCGGTACGTCAGCGGTACCCGCCCCCGCAGACGATCACTTCGCCGCTGATGTAGTCGGACTCGGGCGTGCACAGCAGGTAGACCGCGCCGGCGGCCTCCTGCGGGGTGCCGGCCCGGCCGAGGGGGATCATGCGTTCCATGGTGGACAGCAGGTCGGGGTTCACGCCCACCTTGATCTCGCGGCCCTGGACGTCGATGGTGGCCTCGCTGCCGGCCGTCGCCTCGGTGAGCCGGGTACGGATGAGACCGAAGGCGACGGCGTTGACATTGACCCCGTACCGCCCCCACTCCTTGGCCAGAGTCCTGGTCAGCCCCACGACGCCGGCCTTGGCCGCGCCGTAGTTGGCCTGCCCGGAGTTACCGCTGAGCCCGGCGATGGAGGAGATATTGACGATCTTGCGCTGGACGTGCACGCCCCGGGCGCGTTCCTCCTTGACGCGGGCGCCGATGATCGGCTGGACCGCGCGCAGGATCCGGAAGGGCGCCTTGAGGTGGACGTCGATGATCGCGTCCCACTGCTCGTCGGTCATCTTCTGGATGACGTTGTCCCAGGTGTAACCGGCATTGTTGATCACGATGTCGACGCCGCCGAAGGTGTCGGCGGCCGTGGCGGCGAACCGGTCGGCGAAGCCGTCGTCGGTGACGCTGCCGACGCACGTGACGGCTTCACCGCCACCGGTTTTGATCAGCCGTACGGTCTCCTCAGCAGGTTCGGGGTCCAGGTCGTTGACGACGACGCGCGCTCCCTGCTGGGCGAGCTTCAGCGCGATGGCCTGGCCGATACCGCGCCCTGAGCCGGAGACGAGGGCGGTCTTTCCGTCGAGCGTTCCCACGGGTGTCCTTTCGAAGGTTCAGGTGAGGGAGATGAGGGCTTGGCCGGTGAGGGTGACGGTGCCGTCGTCCAGGGACACCTGCAGGTCCAGCCGTGCCCGCCGCTCGCCGTCAGCCTCTTCGATCGCCGTTACCTGGCCGGTGCAGGTGGGCCTCCCGTGGACGGGAGTGATGGCGGCGAAACGGACGCTGTAGGAGCGGATGCACTCCTGGGGCACCCAGCCGGTCAGCAGCCGACCGAGGTAGGCCATCGAGAGCATGCCGTGGGCGAAAACGTCGTCCATGCCTGCGGCGCGGGCTGCATCCAGATCGATGTGCATGGGGTTGTGGTCCCCAGAGGCGCCGGCGTAGAGCGCGAGCGTCGCACGTGAGATGGAAGGCACGCGCAGCGGCGGCAACTCCGTTCCCACGGCTATGTCATGGAGATTGTTCATGCAGCTGCCTCCCCGCGGACGACGATGACGTTGGTCAGGTCGGCGATGAGCTCGCCGGCTCGGGTGACGCGCGTTTCCCGGACGAGGAAGCGCAGGGCGCCGCCCTTCTTCTCGTAGGTGTCGGCGATGTGTGACTCGAAGGTCAACTCGTCGCCGGCGTGAGCCATGGCGTGGTAAGTGAAGCGCTGCTCGCCATGCAGGATGCGGGCGAGATCGAGGCCGGCCTCGGCGAGGAAGGAGAAGGGGTCGGGCCGGTCCATCTCCAGGCAGAACAGGAACGTGGGCGGCACGGGGAGGTCCGGGTGACCGGCCTTGCGGGCGGCGTCGAGATCGGTGTAGACGGGGTCGTGCTCTCCGATGGCTTGGGCGAAGAAGCGCAGGCGCCCCCGTTCGACGGGCACGGTGAAGGCTGGTGTGCGCAGGTCCGTGATCATGTCAGGTCGTCCGCTCGTAGAGGGTGACGACGCATGCGCCGCCGAGTCCGAGGTTGTGCTGGAGGGCGAGCCGGGCACCATCGACCTGCCGGTTTTCGGCCTGCCCGCGCAGCTGCCACACCAGTTCGGCGCATTGCGCCAGGCCGGTGGCGCCGAGCGGATGTCCTTTGGACAGCAGCCCGCCCGAGGGGTTGACGACCGCTCGGCCGCCGTAGGTGTTGTCGCCGTCGAGCACGAACTTCTCGGCCGTGCCCTCCGGGGTGAGGCCGAGGGCCTCGTAGCTGATGAGCTCGTTGGTGGTGAAGCAGTCGTGCAACTCCACCACGGGAATGTCCTGCGGGTCGACGCCCGATTCCTCGTAGACGCGGGTCGCGGCGGCCCTGGTCATGTCATAGCCGATGACCTTGGTCATGTCGCCGCTGTCGAAGGTGGTGGAGGTATCGGTCGTCAGCGCCTGCGCCCGGATCGTCACCGTGGCGTCCAGGCCGTGCCGGCGGGCGAACTCCTGGCTGCACACCACGGCGGCGGCGGCGCCACAGGTCGGCGGGCAGCACTGCAGGCGGGTCAGCTGCCCGTAGATGGGGGGAGAGGCCAGCACCTCCTCCTCGCTGACGGGGGTGCGGAAGACAGCGTAGGGGTTGTTCGCGGCGTGTCGGCGGGCCTTGACCGCGATCTTGGCGAAGGTCTCGGGGGCGGTGTCGTACTTGTCGGCGTAAGCCATCCCCGCGCCGCCGAAGTACTGCGCGGCGATCGGGGCGTGGTCGTCGATGCCCTGGATGGCGGTCATGACGTCCGCGCTGAGAGCCAGCGGGCTGGGGCGGTCGTCCCAGACGTTCGCCAGCGCGCCGGGGCGCATCTGCTCGAAGCCCAGGGCGAAGACGCAGTCGGCCACCCCGGACATGACCGCCTGCCGGGCAAGCCAGAGCGCAGAGGAGCCGGTCGAGCAGTTGTTATTCACATTGACGATGGGGATGCCGCTCTGGCCCAGGCCGTACAGAGCGGCCTGCCCGCAGGTCGAGTCGCCGTACACGTAGCCGACGTAGGCCTGCTGCACCTGGCGGTAGTCGATGCCCGCGTCGGCCAGCGCGGCTCGCGCAGCCTTCTCCGCCATCACGTCGTAGGGCTCGCCGGCGCTGGGTTTGGCGAACGGGATCATCCCGACGCCCGCGATGTGGACGGCACGGTCCATGTTCTGTCCTCCACGAGACTGGATGCCGACAACGCACTCTTGCCAACTCGACATTAATCCATATTTACTTACGACATCAAATGGGCAGTGAGGCGGGCACATGAGCCTCATACATGCAACATTTGATCTTCACTAGTGGAGGGATGATGGCCCTACCATCGCCGCTGTCACGGCTGGCGCTGCCGCTCATAGCCGCACCGATGACCGACGTCTCGGGACCGGAACTGGTGATCGCCGCCTGCTGCAGCGGGGTCATCGGCGCCTTCCCGACGCACAACGCCCGCTCATCCGAGGAACTCAACGCCTGGCTCAAGAAGATCACCGCTTCGATTGCCGAGCAGGACGACGCCGCCCCGTTCGCCGGGAACCTAGTGGTCCACCGCAGCAACGAGCGGTTGCGCGCCGACGTCGAGTGCCTGGTCCGCTACGGCACCCGCCTGGTCATCACCAGCGTGGGCTCCCCGGTTCCGGTGCTGGAACCGCTGCACGACTCCGGCTGCCTGGTCTTCGCCGACGTGGCGAGCCTGCACCACGTGGAGCGCGCGATCGACGCGGGCGTGGACGGGCTGGTGCTGTTGACCGCCGGGGCGGGCGGCCAGACCGGCTGGGCCAATCCGCTGTCGTTCGTCCGCGCCGTCCGCGCCCGGTTCGACGGGCCGATCGTCCTGGCGGGAGGGGTGTCGGACGGCGCCGCCGTCTGGGCGGCGCAGGTTCTCGGTGCCGACCTGGCCTACATGGGGACCAAGTTCATCGCCACGCACGAGAGCCTCGCCGGTGAGCGTTTCCGGGCCGCGCTGGTCGACGCGACCCTCGACGACGTCACCTTGTCCACCGCGCTCAGCGGTCTGCCCGCCAACTTCCTGCGGCGCTGGCTCGAGGAGCAGACGGCGGAGAAGGCGGCCCCGGTGGAGGGCTTCACCCAGCATCGCCTGCTGACCCGGCGCCACGTGTGGAGCGCCGGCCACAGCGTCTCGGGGGTGACGCAGATCACCAGCGTCGCGGAGCTCGTCCGGCGTACTCACCGGGAGTACGAGCAAGCGCGACAGGCGACGGCGGCCACGCTCGCCGGAACAGGGAGGTAACCATCATGTGGGGTTCGACACCGAGAGTGTTCGACATGGCGTGCGCGTACTACTCCGAGCGCACCGCACTGGTCGACGGAGAACGCCGCTTCACCTACCGAGAGATGAGCGGATGGGCCAACCGCATCGCCAACGGCCTGTCGGAACTCGGCGTGGGCAAGAGCGACCGGGTGGGCCTCCTGATGCCCAACTGCCTGGAGTTCATCCCCGCCATGGTCGGCATCTGGAAGTCCGGCGCGGCCATGACCCAGATGCCCGCGCGTGCCACCGCCGAGGACTTCTGCTTCTTCCTGGAGGAGGTGCAGGCCTCGACGCTCATTTACCACCAGGCGTTCGACGAGGCCATCGCCCAGATCCGGGACCGGCTGCCCAACCTGAAGCACGTCATCCGGCTGGCCGGCGGCGACACCATCCCCGGCATCCTGGACTACCAGGAGACGTTCGCCGCCCAGCCGACGACGCCACCCGCGATCGAGTTCGCCCAGGAAGACCTGGCGTTCGTCGGCTTCACCTCGGGCACCACCGGTGCTCCTAAGGGCGTGCTACAGACGCATGCGACCTGGTCGCACTACGCCATCACCGCGGGGCTTGAAATCGGCGACATCCGGCCGGGCGAGGTGTTCGCCCACGGTGCGCCCCTGACCCACTTCACGCAGACCTTCGTCATGCCGGTCTTCATGCGCGGCGGCACGAACGTCATCCTGCCCGGCCTCGACCTCGATGTGCTCCTCGACGCCATCGAGCGCGAGCGGGTCACCGCCACCGCCGTCGTGCCCACGATCGTCTACATGCTCCTGGACCACCCGCGCCGGGCCGAGGCCGACCTGTCGTCGCTGCGCACGGTCATCTACGCGGGCTCGCCGATGGCCCCGGAGGGCCTGCGCCGGGCGCTGGACGCGTTCGGCCCCATCTTCGTGCAGACCTACGCCGGCACCGAGCCCGGCTACATGACCTGCCTGCGCAAGGAGGACCACCGGCTCGACACCCCCGAATGGGAGGAACGGCTGGCCTCCGCAGGACGGCCGATGTACCACGTCGACCTCACCATCCGCGACCCCGAAGGCCGCGCCCTGCCCACTGGGGAACTCGGCGAGATCTGCGCCGCCCAGCCCGGCCAGATGGTCGGCTACGTCAACAGCGATCTCGACCCGGAGGTGATGCGGGACGGCTGGGTCCGTTCCGGCGACATCGGCTTCGTCGACGAACTCGGCTACGTCTTCATCGTCGACCGCAAGAAGGACATGATCGTCACAGGCGGGTTCAACGTCTTTCCCCGGCAGATCGAAGACATCCTGATCACCCACCCCGCCGTCGCCCAATGCGCCGTCATCGGCGTGCCTGACGACAAATGGGGCGAGGCCGTCAAGGCCGTCGTCGTCACCCGGCCCGGCGCCGAGGTCACCGCCGAGGAACTTATCGCCCTGGTCAAGGAGCGCAAGGGCAGCGTGTGGGCGCCCAAGAGCATCGACTTCGCCGACAGGCTGCCAGTCAACCCCTCCGGCAAGATCGACAAGAGATCGCTGCGCGCCCCGTTCTGGGCCGGGCGCCGCCGTCAGGTCAACTGACCGCCGGGCGCCGCCGTCAGGTCAACTGACCGCCCCCGAGGAGGACAAGGCCATGAAAGGCACAGCCCGGCTCTTAGCGTCCGTCCTGCTGCTGATCCTCGCCACGGGCGCCGTCCCAGGCCAGGTAGCCGCCAGCACGAGCACGGACCTCACCCCCGCGATCACCTGTCAGCAACTCGGCGGAATCGACCTCACCGCTCTGCCCGAAGCCCTCACCCGGATCCTCAGCGCGACCGCCGTCGCCGCCACCCCGCAGAAGCCCGCGTACTGCCAAGTCAAGGGGTACGTCTCGCCACAGGTCCAGTTTGAGGTCCGGCTCCCCTCCGAGGCATGGAGTGGCCGTTACCTGCAACTCGGCTGCGGTGGCTTCTGCGGGTTCGCCGACCCGGACGACTCCAATCACCACCTGCCCGGCAACTGCGCCCCGCCCGACGACGGCAAGGTCGTCATCGGAGCCGACAACAGCGGCCACATCGGGGCCAGTTCCGTCGACGGGCTGTGGGCGCACTCCAGCCCGCAGCTACGGGTCGACGCCGGCTACCGCTCCGAACACGTCACCGCGCTGGCCGCCAAGGCCCTCATCAAGGCGTACTACGGCCAGGCCCCCAGATACTCCTACTTCGCCGGCTGCTCCAACGGCGGACGCCAAGCACTCATGGAAGCCCAGCGCTTCCCCGAGGATTTCGACGGCATCATCGCCGGAGCTCCGGGCAACAACCTCACCGCGCTGGCCGGCATGTTCTTCCCGTGGATCGCCAACGCCAACACCGCCCCCGACGGCAGCCAGATCCTCGGTGTGGACAAGGTGCAACTCCTGCATCAGAAGGTGCTGGACGCCTGCGACACCGCCGACGGCCTGCAAGACGGCCAGATCGACGACCCCCGCAAGTGCTCGTTCGACCCCACGACCCTGCGCTGCATGGCGGGCCCACAGGCCCACTGCCTGACCAACGCGCAGGTGGACGTGGTCCGCAAGTTCTACCAGGGGCCGGTGGACGACAAGGGCCGCCGCCTGTTCCCCTCCGGCCTCCCCAAGGGCACCGAGCTGGCCTGGCTCGGGTACGTAGTCGCCCCCGCGGGCCAGCGCGCCGTGCTCGCCTCACTCGGACTCGACTACCTGAAGTACTTCGGCTCCTGGCGCAACCCGCCCGCCTCCTTCACGCTCGCCGACCACCGCTTCGACCGTAAGACCCTCAACAAGCTGCGTGACATGCGCGGGATCTACGACGCTACTGACCCTGACCTGCGAGCCTTCCGCGACCGCGGTGGCAAGCTCATCCTCTGGCACGGCTGGTCCGACCCGGCCATCCCGGCCGACAGCACCCTGGCCTACTACGACGCGGTGACCAAGCGGATGGGCGGTTTGCAGGCCACCCAGCAGTTCGCTCGCCTGTTCATGTTCCCCGGCGTCTACCACTGCACCGGTGGCCACGGCCCCGACACCTTCGACCTGTTCAGCCCGCTGTACGACTGGGTGGAGAAGGGCATCGCCCCGCAGAAGGTCATCGCCAGCAAGAAGAACGGCGACGACGTCGTACGCACCCGCCCCGTCTACCCGTATCCCATGCAGACCAAGTACACCGGCAGCGGCAGCATCGACGACGCGGCCAACTTCACCGGCGTCATGCCCGCCAAGCTCCCCGACGACCGGTACCCGTGGGTGGGCGCACCCTTCACCTCCGGCTACCAGGAGTGGTGCCGCTGGGAGGGCACGACGCTCAAGTGCGGCCGATCCCAGCCGAAGTCCGGCTGACGTCAGAGCGGGTGGCACGGCTCTACACTGTGCCACCCGCCATGTCAGCAGGCGCCGGACGAGCAACTGCCAGCCGCCATCGTAGACGCGTCTGGGCCCGGCGCCTCTCGGAGGAACCGGCGCAGGTACGGCGCCGGTCCTCCCGCGGCGAGATAGTCGCCGATGGCTCGGCTGCGCACGCCGACGGCTTGCACCAGGAAGTCCAGCAGCGCCTCGGCCGGCACCTCACCCGCCTGCTGCCCGCGCCACTGCCAGACCCGCTCCTCGGAGCCGTCGAGATGCGCCGGCCGCAGTTCTGCCCCACCGGCACGGATGGTGGGGGAGGCGACGATCCCGTTCTCCACCGCTTCACTCCAGGTGGCGACCGTGCGTGAAACGACGTCCACAAAGAGGCCGAGGCGATCGGCGATCGGACGGATGGTGGCGACAGCCTCCTGGAGTGCGGTGAGGGTCACATCACAGGAGCCGCAGGAGGACTGGCCCTCCATGGCCACCGTCCAGTACTCGACGGTCAGGCGCGTCATGGGTGGTGAGTCGCCTGCCCCGGTGAGGCGTGCTCCCTGATCAACGACTGTGCTGGTCATTGCTCTTCTCCTTTTGCTGTCGCGGCCGGCTCACACGGCTTGTTACGGCTGTACTCGTCGTGCGCGCGGTCCAGAGCGTCGGCGATACCCCGGAAGACCTCGGCGAGCGCTTCGAACTGGATCTCGTAGAGGACGGTCCGTCCGGTCTTGGTCGCTCGCAGCACACCACCGGCGCGCAGCAGCGCCAGATGCCTGGACACCACGGACAGATCGACGTCGAGACACTGCGCCAGCTCGGAGACCGAGCAGGCGCGACAGCGTTCGGCGAGCAGTTCGACCAGACGGACCCGGGTCGGGTCGCCGAGGACGCGGAACAACTGATGAGACAGCACCGCGCCGAGTTCCGCGGCCGCCGAGCTTTCCTTGCTCATTTGCACAAGTATGCAAGCATTGGGTCGGGGTGTCAACGTCAAACGAGGAGCGTTCGCTCGTCGATGGCGAGGAAAGCCAGAGGTCAGGAATCGGTCGACGTGGGACCGTGCCTGAGAGGGGAGGCGCATGAGCACGGGCCCGTGGGCCGGATCGCGCGCACGTCGCCGCGTACGTCCACGGCGATCCGGCAGCACTGCGTCAGAAGGTCGCGCAGGCGGGCGCGGGCGCGCTGGGTGCGCGACTTCATGCCGGAGACCGAGATGCCCAGGCGCCGTGCCGCCTCGGCCTGGGTGAGGCCGTCGTACTCCACCATGGTGATCGCCTGCCGGTCGCGCTCGCTCAGCAGGGCCAGCAGCGGGGCCAGACAGCCGCTCAGCGCGATCAAGGCCTCGCGCTCGTCCGGCTCTGCAGACGAGGCGATCCGTTCCTCGGCTGCCGCACGGACCTCGGCTTGGCGCAGGCGGGCGGCGACCCGGTGGTGGTCGACGATCGCGTTACGTGTCACCTGGTAGATCCACGCTTCCAGGCGTTTGCCGTCCCGGAGCCCGCCGATGCCCTTGCCGACCTTGATGAACACGTCCTGGACGATGTCCTCTGCGTCCGAGCGGTCGGCCACGCGGCCGGTGACGAAGACGAGCAGTCGCTCGCGCATCGCCTGCCAGGCCTCGACCAACTCGTCGGTCTTGGTGAGCATGAGAGGCCTCCTGTCGACGGTGGCAGGGGCCCGGCCGCTCCGGGCCCCTGCCACCAGGGTTACCGGCAGCCGCAGGTGCTCGGCGCTTCGTTCGCCGCCGTCCCGGTCGCTGTCTGCTGGGTGCCGCAGCATTCGGCCTTGGCTTCGCCTTCGCAGCAGGTCGTTATCGTGGTCGGCGGGCAGCATGCCGTCATGGTGGTTTCCTTTCTCGTATGGATGCGTACCTCAGATAGACGCCGTCGTCACGAGATGGACGCACCGTCGAACTGCTGGGCGGCGAAGGCCGCCAGTTGAAGGGCCGCGTTCTCGTCGATGCCGAGTTCGGTGGCTGCTGCGAGCATTGCCTCGGACGCGGTGGTGTGGGCGGTGAGGTGGCGGGTGGTGGCGGCGATCAGCCGGGCGGGTGTGTCGGGGTCGAGGCCGAGTTGTTCGGCGATGGCCTTGACGCCGAGGGTGGCCGAGCATACGCCGGTTTCCGGCAGGTCGAGCTGGACGTCGCGGGCCGCCTCCCAGTCTCCGGCCAGGGCGGCGGCGACCGAGCGGGCCTGCTCGTAGCCGGTGGCCAGCAGGAAGGTGGGGGCGCGGCCGTAGCTCTTCATGCCGATGGCGTAGTAGCCGGGCTCGGGGTGGGCCAGCTCGTCGACGCCGTGCGGGCGTACGGTGCCGCAGGAGTGGTCGTTGGGGTCGATGAGTGGGGCCAGCAGGCGGGTGGTGCCCAGGATCGGGTCCAGGTCCAGGCGGAGTTCGGCGGCGATGGCGTGGTCGGGGCGGAAACCGGTGGCGGCGACGACGCGGTCTGCGGCGAGCCGGCGTTCCGAGCCGTCGGCGTGCTGGGAGACCAGTTCCACGCCGGTCCCGCTGGGTCGTACGCGGACGGCTCGGAGCTTGAAGTTCGCGGCCAGTTCCACCAGGCCCTTGTCGATCAGCAGCCGCAGGCCGGATCCGAGCGAGCCGCGGGCGGGCAGCGCGTCGTCGTCCCCGCCGCCGTAGGCCCGCTCGGGCGCGTCGGCGCGGATGGCCCAGGTCAGCCTTGTGCCTGGTTCCTGGTCTGCGAGTTCGGCCAGCGCAAGAAGGGTGGTCGCAGCCGAGTGACCGGCGCCGACGATGACGGTGTGCCTGCCCGCGTAGCGGTGGCGATCGGCGCCCAGGACGTCGGGCAGCGCATGGTCGATCCACGGCGCGGCGGCGGCTTCGCCCGGGGCAGGGAGTCCGTTGGCGCCCAGCACGTTCGGGGTGAGCCAGGTGCCGGAGGCGTCGATGACGGCGCGTGCGAGGATCTCCTCGCCATCGTCGAGGTAGAGCACGAACGGCGTCGTCTCCCGTCCGGGGGTGCGCAGGCGGTCGGTGTCCAGGCGGCTGATCGCCGCGACTTTGGTCGTGTAGCGGACGTGCGGCGCGATGCCCGCGACTTCGGCCAAGGGCCGAAGGTAGCGCTCGGCCAACTCGGCGCCGGTCGGCAGTTCGTCCGCGTCGGGGGCGGTCCAGCCCGCTACTGCCAGCAGGCGCCGTGCGGCGGCGTCGGTGTTGTAGCGCCACGGGCTGAACAGCCGGACATGTCCCCACAGGCGTACGGACGCGCCGGGGGCATCTCCTGCTTCCAGGATGGTGAAGGGCAGCCCGCGCTCGGCGAGGTGGGCAGCGGCGGCCAGGCCGACCGGTCCTGCGCCGATCACCACCACGGGCAGGTCTGTGTTCATCGGGCGAAGTCCTTTCCAAGTCGAACGGTTCCGCGTAGCTGTGCCAGGGCCAGGCCGGATACGGCGTACATCACCAGGCCGTAGGCCAGCACCATGAGACTGACGAGGGCCGCGTCGGCGGACAGGCCGGCGACCAGGAGGGCGAGGGACAGGTTGCGGATGGTGGTGGTCATGGCGACGGCCCGCCGGGCCGCCGGGCTGTCGAGGCCGGGAGTGGTATAGGCCGCCAAGCTGAGGAGCGTCAGCAGGGCGAAGGCGGCCCAGCTGGAGGCCGGGATGCCGACCAGCCGGTCGGCGGTGGTGATGAGGATGTAGAGCGTCGAGGTCACCAGCAGCACGTCGGCCACCCGTCTGCTGACCCTCTGGACCCGGTCGGCGGTGCCGGGCGATCGGGCACGCAGCCACATCCCGGCGATGATCGGGATGAGCTGGGCCAGCAGCATCGTCACCACCTGGAGGCCCGCGTCACCTCCCAAGGGTGCGCCTTCGTACGGTGCGGCCAGGCTCCAGGCGGGCACGGCGAGCAGGCCCAGGACGGCGAGGGTGCTTTGCAGGCTCACTCCCAGGGCCAGGTCGCCGCGTGCGTGGTAGGTGAGCAGGATTCCGGTGCCGCCGCCGGGCGCGGCTGCGGCCAGCACGATCCCGTAGGCGACCGGCCCGTCCAGAGCCAGGCCGTGCACCACCGCCACCGCGGCGGCCGGCACCACCACGACATTCACCGCTGTGGCCGCCACCAGCGCGCGCGGGCGGCGCAGCAAGGCGGTCAAGCCTTCGGCGGTGAGTGCGGTGCCGATGGTGAGCATGGTCGCCACCAGCAGCAGGAGGAGTCCCAGCGTGACCAGTGGAGACCCCATGTCATAGGCCGTATGCAGCCAGGACGCCGCCGGCGTAGGCGGCGATCGGCGCCGACACGTATTCGGCGTCACGGTGCACGCCGCGCAGGGTGTTGGAGGCGAAGGAACGCTGGAACTCCAGGCCGACGTAGCCCAGCCCGAGGTGGGTGGTGGACAGTCCGCCCGCGTGCAGGGGCAGCCCCATGGCGTCGAGGGCGCCGAGCGGAGCCAGGTAGTCCAGGTGCGGCAGGTAACCGGTCGCGTAGATCACCGCATCGACGCGCTCTCGCTCGCCGTCGGCCCAGACGATCTGGTCGCCGTCGAAAGCGGTGAACATCGTACGGCGCTGCAAGCGGCCGTCGGCCAGGGCGGCGGCGTAGTCGCCGGTGTCCATGACCAGGGTGCCGCTCGCGACGCGGGCCAGCCAGGCGGGCGGGAGTTGGTCGAAACCGGTGGTGGTGTGCCAGTAGTGCACGTCCTTGCCGCCGACGATCTGCGGCATGAGCCGCAGCGGCTGACGGGAGGCGATCGTGACGTCGGCCACCTCGGCCAGTTCGTAAGCGACCTGAACCGCGGAGTTGCCGCCGCCGACCACCACGACGCGCTGCCCGGCGTAGTGCTTGGGGCTGCGGTAGTCGGCCACGTGCAGGGCATGCCCGGTGTAGCCGTCCTGGCCGGGCAGGACGGGAATGTAGGGGTTGCCGAAGGAGCCGCTGGCCGCGATCACGCCCATGGCGCGCAGGGTCTCCCCGGCGGCGGTGTGGACGTGGAAGCCGCCCGCGCCGTCGCCTTCCACGGCGGTGACGCGGAGGCCGGTGCGGATCTCGGCGTCGAGGCCGTCGGCGTAGCGCTGCAAGTAGGCGACGACTTCGTCTCGGGTGGGGTAGTGGTCGTCGTCGCCGGGGAAGTCCTGGCCGCGCATGGCGCTGTAGCGGGCGGGCGAGAACAGGGTGAGGCTGTCGTAGTAGTTGCTCCACGAGCCGGTGGGCGTCGGGCCGGCTTCGAGGACGACGGGGGTGCAGCCGGCGGCGCGCAGGGCGCGGGCGGCGGCGAGGCCGGACTGGCCGGCGCCGATGACGATGGTGTCCATGCCGCCAGATCATATCCTCATATCTAGAAATGACAATACGGTAGAGTCGTGCCATGCAGACGGCAGGTAGCGGCATCCAGCTCACTGACGCGGCGCGCGGTTTCCTCAAGGCTCTGGCTAGCGACACACGCCAGCAGATCCTGTTCCTGTTCGAGGGCGGGGTGGAGCTGACTGTGGGCGAGGTGGCCGAGCGCTTGTCGCTGGCCCAGTCGGCAACCTCTACGCACCTGGCGACGCTGCGCGAGGGTGGGGTGCTCACCTCCCGGCGGGAGTGGAAGACCGTGTACTACCGGGCCGACTCCGACGGGGTGCGGCGAGCGTTGGCCGACTTGCAGGCGGCGTTGGCCGCCTGCTGCCCGCCCGACGATGGCCCTTCCGCCGGCGGTTGCGGCTGACCGGTCCGCGCCGCACGCGCCAGCTTAGGCCCTCATCTAATTTGACAATCCTCTAATCAGTGACCGAGAATCGGAGCTGTTTAGATGAGCTTCTATTCAGGAGGTGCGCGATGCGCGGTCTGCTCACTCGCCTGCGCCGCCCCGCTGACGTCTCGGGCTTCACCTTCAACGAGGCGACCTCGGAGGTGTGCGACCGCACCTGCCGCGCCGAGGCCATCATCGAGCGCGTCCGTGCCTCTGCCCTGTCCTTCCGCTAACCCCCGCGCACCTGGAGAGCCGTCATGAGTGACCGTTGCTGCGGCACTGTTGCCGTCGAGATCGAGCAGTTCGCCACCCCACGGCAAGCCACCTCCGGGCAGAGGAGCAACCTGCCCGTCGTCGTGATCGGCGCCGGCCCGGTCGGCCTGGCCGCCGCCGCCCACCTGGCCGAGCGCGACATCGACTTCTGGATCCTCGAAGCCGGTGACCGCGTCGCTGCCTCGGTGGCTCAGTGGGGCCACGTGCGGGTGTTCAGCCCGTGGAAGTACAACATCGACGCCGCCGCCCGCCGCCTCCTGGAAGCCGATGGGTGGAGCGCCCCCGACCCCGACTGGCTGCCGACCGGTACCGAGCTGATCGACGACTACCTCGCCCCGCTGGCCAAGCTGTTCGGCGACAAGGTACGGCTCGGTGCGAAGGTGAGCGCGATCAGCCGCCTCGGCTACGACCGGGTCCGCACCGCCGGCCGCGAGCAGGCCCCGTTCCTGATCCGACTGGCCGACGGCACCGAAATGCAGGCCCGAGCGATCATCGACGCCTCCGGCACCTACACCAGCCCGAACGTGCTCGGCGCCAGCGGCCTGCCCGCCCACGGCGAGAACGAGGTGTTCATCGACCACGCCCTGCCCGACGTGCTCGGCGCCGACCGCGACCGCTTCGAGGGCAAGCGGGTGCTGGTCGTCGGCGCGGGCCACTCGGCCGCCACCACGCTGCTCGCGCTGGCCGAGCTGGAGCACAACCCGATCGCCTGGGCGATCCGGGCCGGCAGCGCCACCCGCACCTACGGCGGTGGCGAGGCCGACGCGCTGCCGACCCGCGGCGCGCTCGGCACCCGGCTGCGCGCCCACGTGGAATCCGGCCGTATCCAGCTGCTGACCGGCTTTTTCACCCACCGCGTCCACGCCAACGGCCAGGACGTCGAGGTGGTCAGCCGCGACCCCTCAGGCCGCGAGCAGAGCGTCACCGTGGACCGGATCGTGTCGGCCACCGGCTACCGCCCCGACCACTCCATCGCCTCCGAACTGCGCCTGGACCTGGACCCGGTGCTCGGCTCGACCCGCGCCCTGGCTCCGCTGATCGACCCCAACCAGCACTCCTGTGGCACCGTCCCCGCCCACGGCGTGGACGAGCTCGCGCACCCCGAACCCGGCTACTACGCGGTCGGCGTCAAGAGCTACGGCCGCGCGCCGACATTCCTCATGGCCACCGGTTACGAGCAGGTCCGATCGGTCGTGGCGGCGCTGTCCGGCGACTGGGAAGCGGCCCGGAAGGTCCGGCTCGACCTTCCCGAGACCGGCGTGTGCTCCTCCAGCCTGGCCGAAGCTCAGGAACAGCGGGTCGGCCTGGCCACCGGCATCAGCGGCGGTCTGCTGTCCACCCCGCTCCCTCTCGCCACGGTCTCCGCCGGTGACGGCGGCAGCTGCTGCGGCTGAAGGAACACCCCTGATGTCCGACGGCTACCCGACCGCCGCGCAGAAGGAGGCGCTACGCCTCATCTGCGATCATGGGCGACCGGGCCGCGACCTTCCGCAGGCTCTGCAGCCGAGCACCAACCCCGGCTACGCCCGCGCGATCACCCGGATGGCGGGCACCCTGACCTGGCGCCTGCGAGCCCAGGGCTTCATCACCGAAGTCGAGGGCGGCGCCTGGGTCACGACGGCAACCGGCAGGGAACCCATTGCTTGTCCCGGCGAGCACGAGTGAGCGCCCCCGATTCGAGCGCCGTCTCCGTCACAGGGGACGGCGCTCAGCCACGTCGACGGCATGGCTGGCCGGTCGTCGCCGCGCTGGCCGTCACCCAGACCATCGGCTACGGCGTGCTCTACTACGCCTTCTCCGTCTTCCTCGCTCCCATGGCCCGCGACCTGCACGCCTCCAAGGCGCAGATCGCCGCGGCGCTTACGCTGTCCGTCCTGATCGCCGCGGTGTGCGCGCCGCTGGTCGGCCGCCTGCTGGACGCCCGCGGCGGGCGCGCCCTGATGACCGCCGGGTCACTGCTCGGCGCCGCGGCGGTACTGGCCTGGTCGCGAGTGGAGAGCCTGCCGCAGTTGTACGCGGGGTTCGCGCTCGTCGGCGTCGCCTGCTCCATGGTGCTGTACGAGGCGGCGTTCGCGGTCATCGTCTCCCTCTACGCCGGCAACGAGCGCGGCCGGGCGAACGGGCTGCTGGCGCTGACCATCGTGGCCGGGTTCGCCTCCTCGATCTTCCTGCCGCTCACCGGACTGCTGGTCGACCGCTACGGGTGGCGTACGGCGCTGGTGATCCTGGCCCTGATCTACGGGCTGGCGGCGATCCCGCTGCACGCACTCGTGCTGCGCCGCCGCGCCCGTACGGCCGGCACGCAGGCGTCCGCCACGGCGCGGGAGCGTGCGGCCATCGTCAAGGCGGCCACCCGTCGGCGGCCGTTCTGGCTGCTGGTGATCGCCTTCACCGCCAACGGCGGCGCGGTCGCCACCGTGGCGGTCCTGCTCATCACCTACTTGATCCATTTGGGCCACCCGCCCGTGCTGGCCGCCACGTTGGCCGGGCTGCTGGGCGTGTTGTCGGTGACAGGGCGGCTCATCACCACCGGCCTGCAGACCCGGCTGCCCGCCGCCCTCATCGCCGCCGCCATCTTCGCCCTGCAAGGCGTGGCCGTGCTGCTGCTGCCGCTGATCGGGCGCAGCGTGGCGGGCGCGATCGGCGCGGTGCTGCTGTTCGGGCTCGGCTTCGGCATCGCCTCGATCACCCTGCCGCACCTGCTGGTCGGCCGCTACGGGACCGCCGCCTACGCCTCGCTGGCCGGCCGCATCGCCGTCTTCTCCGTCGCCGACAAGGCGCTGGCTCCGCTCGGCGCGGTCGCCCTCGCCCAGGCCGCGGGTTATGGCTGGGTGATGGGCGCGGTGGCCGCCGCCTGCGCGATCGCCGCGTTCGCGCTGGTGGCCTACCACCGCCTACAATTTCGACAGGTTTCGAATCAGGAGGGGTTGTCATGACCGTCCCCACTGGCCAGTGCTGCGCCCCGATCGCCCGCGAACCGCTGTCCGAGGACGCCGCCGCCGAGCTCGCCGTCATGCTCAAGGCGGTCGCCGACCCGGTACGGCTGCGCCTGCTATCGATGATCGGCTCCCATCCCGGCGGTGAGGCGTGCGTCTGCGACCTGACCGGCACCTTCGACGTGACCGCGCCTACCATCTCCCACCACCTCAAGGTGCTGCGCACCGCCGGGCTGATCGACGGGGAGCGGCGCGGCACCTGGGTCTACTACCGCATCATCCCCGAGGCGGTGAACAGGCTCGGAGCCCTGTTCGCCCCGCTCACCGAGTCTGCTCCTGGCCCCGCCCCTCAGCGTGCGGCGGGACGCACCGAGCTGGAACTGCTGTCCGCATGACGGCCGCCCCCCGGCCCGTCGACGTCCTGGTGATCGGCGGCGGGCAGGCGGGCCTGGCCGCCGGCTACCACCTGCACCGCGCGAAGGTCGACTTCGTCATCCTCGATGCCCAGGAGCGGCCGGGCGGAGCGTGGCAGCACGCTTGGACATCGCTACGCTTGTTCTCGCCCGCCCAGTACAGCTCGCTGCCGGGCCGTATGATGCCCGTCCCGCCCGATGGCGGCTACCCGAGCGCGGCCGACACCGTCGCCTACCTCACGGACTACGAACGCCGGTACGAGTTGCCCGTGCTCAGGCCGGTCACGGTCAACGCCGTGCGGAGAGGCGATGGCCACCTCGTCGTCGAGACCGATCGGGGAATCTGGCAGGCGAAGACTGTGATCAGCTCGACCGGCACCTGGTGGCGTCCGTACGTGCCGCACTACGCCGGTATCCGCGACTTCGGAGGCGAGCAGCTCCACACCGTCGACTACCGGGATCCGGAGCCCTTCCGCGGCCGCCATGTGGTGATCGTCGGTAGTGGCAACTCCGCGGCTCAACTGCTCGCCGACATCTCCACGGTCACCACGACAACCTGGGTGGCCCAGCAACCGCCGCGCCTGCTGCCTGACGAGCTCGACGGCCGCGCACTGTTCGAGCTGGCCACGCGCCGCCACCGCGCCGCCCTCGCCGGGGAGACCGTCCCGGGCATCGGAGACCTCGGCGACATCGTGACCGTGCCGCCCGTGCGCGAGGCCCGCGAGCGGGGCGTGCTCAAGGCCGAGCCGATGTTCACGCGCATCACCCCGAACAGCATCGCCTGGGCCGACGGCAGCGAACTGGCCTGCGACGTCATCCTGTGGTGCACCGGGTTCCGGCCCGCGCTCGGCCATCTGGCACCGCTGCGCCTGCGGGGTCCCGACGGCCTCATCGCCACCGAGGAAACCCGTGCCGTCGGCGAGCCTCGGCTGCACCTGCTCGGCTACGGCGACTGGACCGGACCCGCCTCGGCCACCCTCATCGGCGCTGCCCGAACCGCGAGAGACCTGGTCGCCCAGATCAGCCGGTGAACTCGGTGATGAGCTGCTCCACGCGGGCGCGGATCTCGTCACGAATCGGGCGGACCGCCTCGATACCCTGACCGGCAGGGTCGTCGAGCTTCCAGTCCTCGTACCGCTTGCCGGGAAAGATCGGGCAGGCATCCCCGCAGCCCATGGTGACCACCACGTCGGATGCCTCGACGGCCTCGGTGGTGAGGATCTTCGGTTGCGCGGCGGTGATGTCGATGCCGGCCTCCCGCATCGCCTCGACAGCGATCGGATTGATCTGGTCCGCCGGGGCCGAGCCGGCCGAGCGGACCTCGATCCGGCCTGCGGCCAGGTGCGACAGCCAGCCGGCAGCCATCTGGGAACGGCCGGCATTGTGCACGCAGACGAACAGGACGCTGGGCTTCTCAGGCATGTGCAGGCTCCTCGGGCTTGAACAGGCGTCGGCACCACAAGCTGACGTAGACCAGGGCGACCAGGACGGGCACCTCGATGAGCGGCCCGACCACCCCGGCCAGCGCCTGGCCCGAGGTGACGCCGAAAACGCCGACCGCGACCGCGATGGCCAATTCGAAGTTGTTGCCCGCGGCGGTGAAGGCGAGCGTGGTGGTCCGCTCGTACCCGAGACCGATCACGCGACTGGCCAGGAACGAGCCACTGAACATGAGGAAGAAGTACGCCAGCAGCGGGATGGCGATGCGGGCCACGTCGCCGGGCCGGGAGGTGATCGTCTCACCCTGGAGAGCGAACAGGATCACGACAGTGAACAGCAGCCCATACAGGGCGACGGGGCCGATCCTGGGCAGGAAGCGGGACTCGTACCATTCCCGGCCACGAGCCCGTTCGCCCAGCTTCCGGGAGAGGTAACCGGCCGCCAGCGGGATACCGAGAAAGATCAACACGTACTGGGCGATATCCCACATCGACACGTCCAGCGCCACCTGCGACAACCCGAGCCAGCCGGGCAGCACCTGCAGGTAGAACCAGCCCAGGGCACCGAACGCGACCACCTGGAAGATCGAGTTGAGCGCGACCAGGACGGCGCCCGCTTCCCGATCGCCACAGGCCAGGTCGTTCCAGATGAGCACCATGGCGATGCACCTGGCCAGCCCGACGATGATCAGACCGGTACGGTACTCCGGCAGGTCGGGCAGGAACGTCCAGGCCAGGGCGAACATCAAGGCCGGGCCGACGACCCAGTTCAGGACCAGAGAGGCCAGCAGCATCCGGCGGTCCGCGGTGACGGTGTCGAGCCAGTTGTAACGGACCTTGGCCAGCACCGGATACATCATGAGCAGCAGCCCGAGCGCGATGGGCAGCGAGATCTCGCCGATTTTGACCGCTTCCAGGGCCGTGTCGAGGCCGGAAACCGTCCGGCCGAGCAGCAGTCCGGCGCCCATCGCCAAGCCGATCCACAGCGGCAGGAACCGGTCGAGCGTGGACAGCCCGCCGATAACCGCCGGGGTTCTGGCTGTCAGGTCGGTCGATGACAAAGCCGCTTTCCTTCCTCAGACGGCGGCGGGGGTGTCGAGCAGCGCCGACAGTTCGCCGAGCTGTTCGGGGACCAGGCGGTAGTAGACCCAGGAGGCGCGGCGCTCGGAGGTGAGCAGGCCGACGTCCTTGAGCACCTTCAGATGGTGGCTGATGGTCGGCTGGGACAGCTCGAAGGCGTCGTTGATGTCGCACACGCACGCCTCGCCGCCCTCGTAACTGGCCACGATCGACAGGATGCGCAGCCGTACCGGATCACCCAGCGCCTTGAACACTCGCGCCAGTTTGGAGGCCTGCTCGGCGTCGAGCGGCTCACGGGTCAGCGGCGGGCTGCACTGCAACACCCTGAGTGGTTCCATTCCTTCTCCTCACCGGGACATCGACCTTAGTCTATATAGATGGGTGTCTATCTATCCTAGAAGGGGACGGCTCACTGCACTTCGAGCTCGATGAGAAGGTGACAGACCTGGTGATCGATGTCACCCTGAGAGGCGGGGTTGACCTCGACGGCGAACTCCGAGCCGCCCGACCCGCCCACAACACCATCCCCAGCCAGCTCCTGGAGGAAGCCGAGTGCCGTCCGGGAGCGCCCGGCATTGTGCACGCACAGGAACAGCACGCTCGGGCGTCCGTCGTCGTGCAGCCTTGCTGGCGAACTGGTCGTAGCTGGTGCAGGAACCGATCGATAGTCTCCGGGCCGAAGGTGCCGGCGAAGGTCTCGGCCAGGCGGCGAGCTGCGAAGGAGGCGAGCTGCTGGTCAAGCTGCATGACTACTTGCTGGGTTTCCTGGTCTTGATGTCATGCGCCAGGATCGTGACATGCGATTACTGATCCTCGGTGGTGGTTGGTTCCTGGGCCGTGCGCTGATCACTCAAGCCCTTGAACGGGACCATAACGTCGTGACCTTCACGCGAGGCAAGTCCGGTGGCGATGTTCCCGGAGCTGTGCCGCATCGCGGCGACCGTGCCAGTGATCGGGACATGGCCGATCTCGCGGCTATGGGCCCGTGGGATGTGGTGGTCGACACGTCCGGCATGACCCCGGACATGGTCGAGCGGTCGGCGCGAGTGCTGGCCGATGTCGTTGATCGATATGTCTATATATCGACGGTCAACGTCTACCAGGCTTGGCCGACGCAGCCGCTCGACGACTCCTCTCCTGTCCGCTCGTACCTGCCGTACGGTTCTCCTGGCGAGTCCAGCGCTGACCAGTACGGCCGCGAGAAGGCTGGTTGTGAACAGGCAGCCACCAGCGTGTTCGGCGACCGTGCCACCATCCTCCGGCCGGGTGTCATCATCGGCCCGCACGAGTATGTCGGCCGCATCCCCTGGTGGCTGCGTCGCATCGCTGGCGGCGGTCGTGTGCTCGCTCCCGGAACCCCGGACTGGCCGATCCAACCGATCGACGTCCGCGACGTCGCGGCGTTCGCGCTCGACGTGGTGGAGCAGCAGCTCGCGGGCTCGTTCAATCTGACCGCGCCGATCGGATCAGCGACTTTTGGTGAGTTGCTGGAAGCCTGTCGGCAGGCCACCGGAGTTCCCGCTGAGCTGGATTGGGTTGACCACGACTTTCTCATCCGTCAGGGCGTGAGGGAGTGGACGGAATTGCCGTTGTGGCGGCCCTATCCGGGCACGTGGAAGGTGGACTCGGCTCGGGCTCGTGCGGCTGGGCTGACATGCCGCCCGCTCACTGACACCGTGATCGACACCTGGGAGTGGCTGAGCAAGGCAGGCCCTCAGCCTGTGCACGAGCGTGCGGCCGAGTTGGGCATCAGTCCCGAGCGGGAAGCGGCCGTCCTGGCGGCGTGGGTCTCGCGCAGGGGTCGTTAGGAGCCGGGCGGCAGGGCGCGCACGGTGCTGCTCTGGATGAACTCGGTGAGCTCGTCGCTGAGCCCACGTACCTGCCGCGCGGGCTGAGCCTTGGCCAGTTGAGCGGTCAGGCCGTTGAGCCGATGCAGCACGGGGAACGTCCTCATGTTCGTGGGCAGGCGGAGGACGTCGTTGAGGGTCTGGCGGGCGTTGAGCATGTCGCCGAGGATGACGAACGCGGTGGTCATCTCCGTCCGAATCGTGGCCTCCACCGTTGCCGATCGCTGATCGGCGGGCAGGGCGAGGGCGTCGTCGAGTGCTTGGCGGGTGTGGGCGAGCACCTGGCCGGTGAAGTCGCGGACGGCCGCAGGATCGAAATCGCCGCCGCGCACCTGGAGCAGCTGCAGCAGAGCCGAGGAGTAGCAGCGCTGCTCGCGGACCGGGTCCCAGTCGAACACGCCGCCGATGGTCTGCAACTCGTCTACGTGGCCTTGACCTGCGGCACGGGCGTCCATGGCCGCGTGAATGGCCGCCACCGTCCGGTCTTTGTCGCCCATGTGGGACCAGGCGCGGGCCTCGATGCTGTGGACGCGTGAGGCGGCGATGCCGATCGGGCGGTGCTGGGCGGCCCGGCCAATGGCGTTGACGGCGTCGCGAGGGCGACCGGCCCAGTAGGCGCTGGTGGCCATCATGCCGCGGGCCCATACGGCGAGCGGCATGTGATCGATGGAGTTGGCGTACGACCAGGCGGCCCGCGCGTGCTCGTTCGCGTGCCTGGTCTCTCCCAGATCGACGCACGCCTCGGCCAGCAGGCAGCTCGCCACCCCTGCAAGGAAGTTGAGTTCCCCCAGTTGAGCGGGCTTGCGAGTCTCGTCGCGCATGGAGATGATCTCGTCCCGCTTGGCGGCCAGCTTCGGGAACATCTCCATCGGTGACCGCAGGAGGTACGAGCGAGCCAGGTCGACGATGTCGTCCTGGGCGGCCTCCATGGCTGCCTGACCGAGTTCGCGTTCCGCCTCGCCTGCGGCATCTCTCGACCGGCCGGCGGCGTCCATCATCATCTCGTACATCCCCCCGTTGGCTTCGAGTAGCGGGCTGACCTGATGGGCGCCGTCGGTGGTGCCAGCCGGCGCGAAGAGCTCGTCTGCCGGTCGGCCGAACATGGTCTGGAGCACGTGGCACGAGGTGGTGTACGGCTTGCTCCGGACATCGCCCGCCAGCCACCGCTTCCAGGTACGGGGGCCGACGTGAAGGCGGCCGTAGCCCAAGCTCTCCGCGTTGTCCTGGTAGGCGCGGAGGAACATGCGGTAGGGCAGCAGCCCTTTGGATTGAGCGAGTTGCCTCAGCACAGTGGCACCCATGCTGCTGGCCCTTCCTGCCGGATGCGACAGCTCCTGCACTCACGGTAGAGCCACCATCGGGGCCGTGAGAAGGAAGCCGTAAAGGAGCGCGGCTGAGAAGTCCAGACAAGTCCGGCGAAGCGCCGGGAGATGTCCAAGATGGCCCCGCCCGGCTCGTAGAGATGTCCCCGGCGGGCGAGCAACGATGCTCACGCCAACCCGTCCACCTCCTGCTTGAAGGTCATGCCATGGATGCCGGCGTCGCACTCGCCGCGCTGGTCGCGCTCTCGCAAAGAAAGCAGCACGGGGTTCCCGCCGATGCTTCAGAGGATGAGCGGCGCTGCGCTCCTTCGGCGCCGAGGGCGAATGGGGAGCATCGACCAGCCAAGGACAAAGAAGGGATCACTGTGACCGACCTGACCACCGACGATGCTCGGGCCGCCAAGCTGAGGGAAGGCATGGTCGACGAGCTGTGCGACATGGAGGCCATCCGGTCCAAGTCGGTGGCGGCAGCCATGACCGCCGTGCCCCGGCACCTGTTCGTACCGGACGAGCCGCTGGAGTCGGCCTATGCGGCGAACAACCCGGTCGTGGTCAAGCGCGACGGCAACGGCATGGCCCTGAGCTCCCTCTCCGCCGCCCATATCCAGGCCGTCATGTTGGAACAGGCCGAGATCGAATCTGGGATGCGCGTGCTGGAGATCGGCTCCGGCGGCTACAACGCTGCTCTGATGGCCGAACTCGTCGGGGAGAGCGGACACGTCGTCTCGGTGGACATCGACGAGGAGATCGTGGAGCGCGCCCGCACCCGTCTTCATGTGGCTGGCTACGACCGTGTGACCGTGGTGCTGGCCGATGCCGAAGAGGGCGTGCCAGGGACCGGGCCGTACGACAGGATCCTCGTGACGGCGGGGAGCTGGGACATCCCGCCGGCGTGGCTGGAGCAGCTTGCCGGCGATGGCCGGATCGTCGTGCCGCTTCGGCTGAAAGGGGCGACCCGGTCGATCGCGTTCGACCGCGACGGCAAGAAGTTGGTCAGCCGAAGCTACCGCTTGTGCGGCTTCGTGCCTTTCCAGGGGGCCGGCTCGCACACCGAACGGCGCGTCTCCCTCGACGACGGGGTGGTGCTGCGCCTTGACGATGAAGACCGGCAGATCGATGAGGCGGCGCTGCGTACGGCGTTGCACCTGCCGAGGATCGAACGCTGGTCCGGGCGGGCATTCGACATGCCGGACGAGGTGGAGCTGTTCCTGCTCACCAGCGACCCGGACATGGCGATGCTGCACGCGGACGAGAAGCACATCACCCGGGAGTTGCTTCCGCCCTCGGCAAGCAGGGGCGTGCCCGTCCTGATCAGCGGCGACAGCTTCGCCTACAGGACGAGGCGGCCGAACGAGGAGACGGGCGGGTTCGAGAGCGGCGTCTACGCTCACGGGCCTTCCGCAGACGAGGTCGCGACCCGGTACGTGGAGTTGCTGCGGCTTTGGGCGGACCGGCATCACCGCCGCGGTGCCGCGTGCATCCGGTACATCCCGAAGACAGCCCAGCCGTCGGCACCTCCCCCCGAGTTCATCCCCAAGCGGCACGGAGCCGTCGTCGTCTCCTGGTCGTAGACCACCGGGCTCCCGAAGACCGGGAAGCGCCGGGGAATCCCACTCGCCACTACGAAGGAGGTTCACCTATGTCCATTCACCTTCACGGGCCGTCGATTGCGGGCACATCCGTACAAAATCAGCAAGCAGTCGGAGGCTGGGACGACTGGGACTTGGACGTGGACCGCCCCGGCGAAGTTGGAGGCTAGATCGACTGGCTCTCGACCGGTGC
>JBIQJI010000142.1:0-4244 GCA_044507605.1 Actinomycetales bacterium
CGCGCCCGGCGGTCCCGCGCGCACGTCCACCGGAGCGTTCGCGGCAGGCGGCGCCGCACCCGCTGCGACCGCCGCGTCGAACCCGCTCACCGATCCGCTCGCGATATCCGGGGCGAACACCGGCGGCATCAGCACAGGCGGCGCCCTGCCGGGCGGCCCGCACACCGAGCCCCCGTGGCCCTCCCCGTCGCGCTCCACCTCCTCGACCGCCTCGTCGCACGCGCCATCGTGGACCGGTGTCCGGGACGTCCTCGACGATCCCCCGCCCGCGTCGTCGTCCCGCGAGACGTGGTCGACCTCCGGCCACCAGTCGCCGCCGGCGCGTCCCTCGTCCCCCGCGGCCGCGCCGGTGTCCACGGGATCGGTGTTCTCCGGCCCGTCGTACGAAGTGAGCCCGGGCTACGCGACCATCGACGACGCCGCACCGGCGGCGCCCGTGCCCGCGTCACCCGTGCCCGCATCGCCGGCGCCCGCCCCCGCACCCGCCGCCCCCTTCGCCGCGCCGACCCCGGCCGGCTCCGGCGACGACGTGCTGTCCGGCGGCTACTACGGCGGCTACGAGACCGAGCGCGGCTCGACGGCGTCGACCATCACGCCCGCCACCCCCGCCGCCCCGACCGCCTGGCCGGAGCAGGACTCGGGGGCGAGCTGGCCGTCGTACGCCGAGATGTACGGCGACACGGCCGGCGGCACCACGACCGAGCGCACCGGCGGCGGCCGTCACGGCAGCCACCGCACGCCCGACCCGGAGTATCCCGACTATTACCGCTGATTCCGTCGTTTCCCTCTTCGCTCTTCCCGGGTATCCTCCGCGCGACGCAAACCTCCCTTCCAGGCGGTAGCAGGCGCGGCCCTCCTCACGTAGGGTCGCGCCCATGACGATGGATACCGAGCGTGATCGATCAGTCACATTGAGGGTCGGCTCGATTCTCCGGCACGACCTGCCGGCCTCGCTGGTGGTGTTCCTCGTGGCCGTGCCGCTGTCGCTCGGCATCGCCGTCGCCTCGGGTGCGCCCCCCGCCGCCGGGCTGATCGCCGCCGTCGTCGGCGGCATCGTGGCGGGGGCGTTCGGCGGCTCACCGCTCCAGGTCAGCGGCCCGGCGGCGGGGCTGACCCTGATCGTCGCCCAGATCGTGCACACCTACGGGTGGCGGGCCGCGTGCCTCATCACCGTGCTCGCCGGGCTGCTCCAGGTCGTGCTCGGCCTGCTGCGGGTCGCGCGGGCCGCGCTGGCCATCTCACCGGCCGTGGTCCACGGCATGCTCGCCGGGGTCGGCGCCGTCATCGCCCTCGCCCAGCTCCACATCGTGCTCGGCGGGCGGCCGCAGGGCTCCGCACTGGAGAACCTGGTCGAGCTGCCCGCCCAGATCGCGCGCAACCACACCCCCGCCGTCGCCGTGGGCGTGCTCACGATCGTCGTGCTCGCCCTGTGGCCCCGGCTGCCCCGGCTGCGCGCGGTGCCCGCCCCGCTCGCCGCCCTCACCGTCGCCGCCGCCGTCACCTGGTTCGCCGGGTGGCGGGTCGCGCACGTCGACCTCGGCGGGTCGCCGGGGGCCGGCGACGCAGGCATCGGCGACTGGTCGGCGCCGCTGTGGCCGCGCGGCGACTGGCACGGCATCGTCGCCGCCGTTCTGCTCGTCGCCATCGTCGCGGCGGTCGAGTCGCTGGCGTGCGCGGTCGCCGTCGACCGCCAGCACGACGGCCCGCGCGGCGACCTCGACCGCGAGCTGACCGGGCAGGGCCTGGCCAACATGGTCTCCGGGGCGCTCGGCGGGCTGCCCGTCGCCGGAGTGATCGTGCGGAGCACCACCAACGTCCGAGCGGGCGCGCGCACCCGGTGGTCGGGCATCCTGCACGGCGCGTGGGTGCTGTTGTTCGTCGCCGGCCTAGGCTGGACGATCCGCCTCATCCCCATGCCGGCGCTGGCCGCGCTGCTCGTCGCCATCGGCGTGCGGATGATCAACCCGGCGCAGGTGCGGAGCCTCAAGGGGCACGGCGAGATCCCGATCTACGCGGTGGCGATGGGCGGCGTCGTGGTGTTCGGCCTCGCCGAGGGCGTGCTGATCGGTCTCGGGCTCGCCGCGCTGATGGCGCTGCGCCGCCTCACGCGGGTGTCCGTCGAGGTCTCGCGGGAGCCCGACGGGCACTGGCATCTCACCGTGACCGGCTCGCTCACCTTCCTCGGCGTGCCCAGGCTCATGGAGACGCTCCGCGGCATCCCGGCGGGCGTGCCCGTCGACGCCGAGCTCAACGTCGACTTCATGGACCACGCCGCGTTCGAGGCGCTGCACGGCTGGCGGCTCGATCACGAGCGCGGCGGCGGCTCGGTCGAGATCGACGAGGTGCACGACGACTGGTACGCCGGGGCCGCCCAGGGCGCCCGCGTCCAACCGGCCAAGACCCCGCCCAGGGCGCCCGACCGCTGGTGGCTGCCCTGGGCCTATCGCGGCCGCTGCCTGCTGCACCGCCGCCCGGCCGATCCCTCGGCCGCCCCCGCCACGGCCGCTCCCGCCGCCTCCGCGCCGGCTCGCCACGCATCGGACACGCCGCCCCCACCCGTGCCCCGCGTACCGGCCCAGGCGCAGGCCGACGACGCCGCCTCCCCCTCGGCCGCCGTGCCCCGGCTGCTCGCCGGCACCCGGGAGTTCCACCACCGCACCGCGCCGCTCGTCCGGCCGATCCTCACCTGCCTGGCGCACCGGCAGAGCCCGTCCCACCTGTTCATCACCTGCTCCGACTCCCGCCTGGTGCCGAGCCTGATCACCTCCAGCGGCCCGGGCGACCTGTTCATCGTCCGCAACATCGGCAACCTGGTGCCCCGCCACCACGACCTGGCCGCCCCGGCGTTCCCGCCCGTCGGCGCGCCCATGCGCCCCGGGGAACCTGGTGACGGTTCGATCGCGGGCCTGGCCGGGGGACCGATCGGGATCCTGGGCGCAGGCCCGATCGGAGGACCGGCCGAGGGCTCCCTGGCCGGTGCGACGGGCGGGCACAGGGGCGGCGCTCCGCACGACGACTCGGTGGGCGCGGCCGTCGAGTACGCCATGGAGGTGCTCGGCGTGCGCACCATCACCGTCTGCGGGCACTCCGGGTGCGGCGCGATGTCGGCGCTGCTGAACGGCGGAGTGACGGCGGACGCCATGCCGCGGCTGTGGCGCTGGCTGCGCCACGGCGAGGCGACCCTGGTCCGCTCGTCCGCCGGGGCCCACCCCTCCGCGGCCGGGCCGCTCGGCGGGCCGGCGGATGGACAGGCAGACGAGCCGGCCGATGACCCGCTGGACGGGCTGTGCCGGGCCAACGTGCTGCAGCAACTGGACAACCTGCTGACGTACCCGTCGATCGCCGCCTTGGTCGAGACGGGGCGGCTGGAGCTCGTGGGCCTGTACTTCGACATCGCCACGGCCCGTGTGCACGTGCTGAGCCACGACCCGGCCGGGCGGACGCCCGTCGGCGCCGGCTGAGCGGCGGGGCCGCCGCCGGCCCGGCACCGACGCGCTGGGCGCGGCACGTGGGCCTGCACGTGGGCCCGTACGGGGCCTGGGTGCGGGCCGGCGACCGGCTCCGGCTCATCGGGCCGGCGGCGAGCACCGCCGGTCGCCCGGGCACGGCATCGGCCCGGCAAGAAGGCGCGTCCTCGCCGAATGCGGACTCGCGCACCGGGTGGCCGCGCCGGTCAGCGTTCCCGGTCGGCCGCGCCCAGCGTGTCGGCGCAGGGCAGGCGGAGCACGAAGCGTGCCCCCGGGGGGCTGTCCTCGATGGTGAGGGTGCCGCCGTGCGTCTCGGCGATCTGCCGGGCGATCGGCAGGCCGAGCCCGGTGCCGCCCGCGTCGCGGCTGCGCGCCGCGTCGAGGCGGGCGAAGCGCTGGAAGACGATTTCGCGCTGGGCGGCGGGAATGCCGGCCCCGTCGTCCAGCACCTCCAGCACACAGGTGCCGGCCTCGCGGCGCACCGTCACCGTGATGACGGAGGCCGCGTGCCGTTCGGCGTTGTCGAGCAGGTTGGTCAGCAACCGGGTGAGCCGCGTCCGGTCGCCGCGCACGATGACGCCGGGCGCCAGCTGGGCGAGGTGCTGCCCGCCGCCCGCCCCGGATTCCGCAACCAGGTGCTGCGCCGCCCGCGCGGCGTGATCGCCGCGATCACGCCCTGGAACTTCCCCATCATGACGCCGATGCGCAAGATCGCGCCGGCGCTGCTGTACGGCAACGCGGTGGTGCTCAAGCCGTCCGAATCCACGCCGGCTGCCG
>JBIQJI010000012.1:0-42467 GCA_044507605.1 Actinomycetales bacterium
GGCCCGCCCCCGGCCACCGCCGCATGGCGTCCATCGGCGTCTTCGCCAATCCCCCGGCCCGGCACGAGGCCGGGACCAGGGCGGACCAGGACGGACCAGGGCGGCGCCGGAGCCCGGGCGGGGCCGGGGACGGTCAGGCGTCGCGGCGGCGCAGCGTCAGATAGCCGCCGAGGAGGGCGGCGGCCGCCCACAGGGCCAGCAGGGCGATGCCGGTCCACGGGCCGTACTCGCGGGCCCAGCGGGCCTCGTCCTGCGGACCGGCCACGTGCATGATCACCATGCCGACCTGGTCGGGCAGGAACTGGGTGACCACCCGCAGCTTCGGCACGTTGCCGAGACCCTGCGACCCCAGGAAGAACAGCGGCAGCAGCACGCCCAGGGTCCGCGCGGACCCGCGCAGCATCGTCGCCACGCCGATGGAGAACAGGCCGAGCAGGGTCAGGTGCAGGCACGCGCCCACGACCGCCTGCGGGAAACCCGCTTCGGTGATCGGGACGCTGTACGGGCCCAGCGTGACCTGCGCGGCGGCGTAGGTGACCAGCACGGTGACCGCCGAGGCCACGACGAGCACCAGCGTGGCGGCGATCAGCTTGCCGCCGTAGAACACGCCGCGCCTGGGCATCGCCGTCAGCGAGCCGCGGATCGTGCCCGACGAGTACTCCGTGCCCACCACCAGCACCGCGAACGCCACCATGGCCAGCTGCCCCAGCGTGAGGCCGAAAAGGGTCATGGCGACCACATCCGGGTATGTCCCATCGGCCAGGTCGTCGCGCGTCATACTGCTGACCAGGCAGCTGAAGGCCACGCTGACCAGCAGGGCCAGCAGCAGATTCAGCACCGCCGACCGCGTCGTGCGGATCTTGATCAATTCGGCGGCGACGGCCGCCCCGATGGCCGCGGCCGTCACCGCGCCTCCTTCGCCCGATACTCCGCGGCGTCCCCGGTCAGCCGCAGGAACGCCTCCTCCAGCGACGCCGTCCGGGTGCCGATCTCGTGCACCGTCAGCCCCTTGGCGGCCGCCAGCTCGCCCACCTGCGCGGCCTGCGTGCCATGCGCCTCCAGCGACCCGTCCGCCGCCCGCGCCGCCTTGATCCCCGCCGCCTCCAGCACCGCGAGCATCCGCTCCGGCTCCGGGGTGCGGACCCGGACGTACGAGCGCGAATTGGCCGCGATGAACTCGGTCATCGTGGTGTCGGCGAGCAGGCGGCCCCGGCCGATCACGATCAAATGGTCGGCGGTGAGCGCCATCTCGCTCATCAGATGACTCGACACGAACACCGTGCGGCCCTCGGCCGCCAGCCGCTTCAGCAGGCCCCGGATCCACTGCACGCCCTCGGGGTCCAGCCCGTTCACCGGCTCGTCCAGGATGAGCACCGGCGGGTCGCCGAGCAGCGCCGCCGCGATGCCGAGCCGCTGCGCCATGCCCAGCGAGAACCCCCGCGTCCGCCGGGCCGCCGCCTCCGCCAGGCCCGTCAGCTCCAGTACCTCGCTCACCCGGGCCCGCGGGATCCGGTTACTGCGGGCCAGCCACAGCAGGTGATCGCGCGCCCTGCGACCGCCCAGCGTCGCGCCCGCGTCGAGCAGGGCGCCCACGTGCCGCAGCGGCTCCGCCAGGTCCCGGTACCGCGCGCCGCCGACACGCACACTGCCGCCGCCCGGCCGGTCCAAGTCGAGGATCATCCGCATCGTCGTCGACTTTCCCGCGCCGTTGGGGCCGAGGAAACCGGTGACCCGGCCCGGCCGCACGGTGAAGGACAAACCGTCGACGGCGACCGTGCCCCCATATCGTTTACTCAGGTCGCAGACTTCGATCACCGGGCCAGGCTAGGAACCGGCCACACCGCCGCACAGTCGCCGAAAGTCGTCGATCACGTCGGCCAAAGTCGACACCGCCCGGCCGCCGCCTCGCCGCCCCCGTACGCCACCGGGCCCAGGACTAACCTGCTGGCCATGGGCCGACTCCTGATTCCCGCCCTCGTGGTCGTGGTCGACACGTTGATGCTCGGCGGCCTGGCACATGCCGCGCCGCCGCTCTGGGCCGTGGCCGCGTACGCCGCGGCGACGGCACTGGTGATCGTGCTCGGGCGCCGGTCGCCGCTGTGGGGCCTCACCGGTGCGCTGGCGCTCGCCGCCGTACGAGGGGTCGCCTTCACGCTGCTGCTGTGGTCCGCCTACCGCGCGGGCCGCGCCCGTGCGACCTGGCGGCAGGCCATCGCACCCGGCGCGGCCATGCTCTGCTGCCTCGCCGCGCGTGTCCTGTTCCTGCCCGCCGGGCAGGACCCCGCGGCCGCGGCCGCCACGTACCTGGCGCTCACGGCCGCGTCCGTCGTGTTCGTGGCGCTGCCGCTGCTCATCGGCCGGTACGTCGCCCAGCACGAGCGCCTGGTCGCCGAACTCGACCGGCACGCCCAACGGCTGCGCCGCGAACGCGAACTCGTCGCCGAGCGGGAACGGCTACGCGAACGGCTGCGCATCGCCCGCGACATGCACGACGCCCTCGGCCACCGGCTCGGCCTCGTGTCGGTGCAGGCGGCCGCCCTGGAGGTGGCCGACCTCCCCGGCGAGCAGGCGGCGGCCGTACGCCGGCTGGCGACGGCCGCGCGCGGCGCCGTCGACGAACTGCACGAACTGGTCGGGGCGCTGCGCGAGCCCGACGAGGGCGCGCGCGAGCCCGGCGTCGAGGCGATCGGCGTGCTGGTCGCGGAATTCCGCCGCGCCGGCGTGCCCGTGACACTGACCACGCTGGGCGAGCCGAAAAGACTGTCGGCGGCGGCCGGGCGCGCCGCGTACCGCGTGGTCGAGGAAGGGCTGACCAACGCCGCCCGGCACGCGCCCGGCCAGGCCGTCACCGTGCGGGTCGAGTGGGAGTCCGACGCGCTGCTGGTCACCCTCGTCAACCCGCTGCCCGGCGAGCCGGCCGCGCCCGGCGGCGGGCACGGGCTGCGCGGGCTGGCCGAGCGGGTGCGGCCCGCCGGCGGCATGCTCGACCACCGCGTGTCGGAGGAAGGGTTCCGGCTGTTCGCGATGCTGCCGATCGAGCCCGGCAGCGCCGTCGCGCCCGGCGATGCCGTCGAGACCGGCCCGGCCGAAAAAATGCGCGACGGCATCGCCGCCCTCGGGCGGCTCCGCACGTCCGCCGCCGGGGCCGCGCTGACGGTCGTGATGCTCGGGTTCATGCTGGTGGGACTGGCGTGATCCGGGTCCTGGTCGCCGACGACGAACCCCTGATCACCGCCGGCATCCGCACCGTATTGGAGTCGGCCGGCCTCGAAGTCGTCGCCGAAGCGGCCGACGGCCGGGCCGCGGTGACCGAAGCCGAACGCAGGCACGTCGACGTCGCCCTCATCGACATCAACATGCCGGTGCTCGACGGCCTCACCACGATCGAAGAACTGCGCCGCCGGGCGCCGGGCGTGCGCACCGTCGTGCTGACCTCGTTCGGCGAGGAGGCCAACGTGCTGCGCGCCCTGCGCGGCGGCGCCGCCGGGTTCGTACTGAAGAACTGCGCCCCGGACGAACTGATCCGCGCGGTCCGGGCGGCCCACGACGGCGAAGCGTACCTCTCCCCCGCCGTCACCCGGCTCGTGCTCGGCCTCGTCACCCCCGACGAGACCGAACGCCGCCGGGCGGCCGCCCAACGGCTCACCGCCCTCACCGACCGCGAGTCACAGGTGCTGCGCCTGGTCGCCGAAGGCATGTCGAACGCCGAAATCGCCCGGCGCCTCCACATGACCGAACCCACCATCAAGACCTACGTCAGCCGCATCCTCACCAAGCTCGACTGCGCCAACCGCGTCCAAGCGGCCCTCCTCGCCCACGACGCCGCCCTCTGAGCCGACCCGCGAAAGGACCTGCGCGGCCGCTCAACCGAGCCGGGCCGACCGCCCGGCCGAGCCTGACCGGCGCAGGCGCGACCGAGCCAGACCCGCCGCGCGGACGAGGTTCCTCGGGCGGCGGCACCGGCCGACCCGGTGTCGCGCCCTCTTGTCCGATTCGTTCAAGACCTGTGCCGGAGCCGTCGCCTAACGTGACGAGGGTGGACAGCGATCAGCCCGTGACCAGGCGCGACGAGGACACGCCGGCGAACCTGGTGACCTCCCGTGTCATGTGCGCCTGGTCCGCGTACCCCGCCAGCGCGGCCGCCTCGGCCAGCGGACGCCCCGCACGCACGAGATCGGCGGCGCGCTGGAATCGACGGATGCCGCTCAGCGTCTTGAGCCCGTACCCGAACACCCGGGTGCTCCATCGATGCAGGCGACGCTCGGACATCCCCGCAGCGGCGGCCAGCTCGGCCACGGCGACGCCACGCCGGGCCCCGCGATCGAGGAACCGGGCCAGCCGCAGCTCCGCCGGATCGATGCCCGACCCCGCCAGCAGATCGAGCAGCACCCGCTCCAGCAGGTCGTGCGGCCGCCCCCCGGCGTCGCCCCGCACCCCGTACGGCACCAGCTCGTCCAGTGCCACACGCGTATTGACCAGCTCGCAGGCGGGCACCCTCAACACACGCGGAGCGAGCCCAAGGGGCAGCCGGAGCCCGAACGCCTCGGCCCCCGGTTCCGCCTCAGCGGTGAACGCGGTGGTGTCGGGCCCGGCCACGACAAGCCGCCCCGCCCACCACATGAGATCCAGCGCGCCGTCTGGCAACACCCGGTACGTACCGGACGCCCGGACCGTCCACAGCACCGCCCCGGTGGCCGCGCCACGCCTCTCGACGTACATCGCCCTCCACGACCGGCAACCTCGAGCCGACAAGGACACACTATGAAACAGCAGGTGCACTTCCTCACCTTCGCCACCGCCGACCTCGACGCGGCCCGCCGCTTCTACCGCGACGCCCTGGGCTGGAACCCCCTGATGGACGTCCCCGGCGAGATCATCTTCTTCCAGATCGCCCCCGGCCTGGTTCTCGGCCTCTTCGACGCCGCCAAGTTCAACCGGGACATCGCGACCACGACGGACAGATCCACCATTTCCGGCGTCACCGTCTCCCACAACGTCGACGGCCCCGACGAGGTACGCGCCCTCGCCGACACCATGACCGCCGCCGGCGCCACCATCCTCAAACCCCCGCAGCCCGGCGAATTCGGCGGCATCTTCCACGCCCACGTCCAGGACCCCAACGGCGTCATCTGGGAAATAGCCCACAACCCCGGCTGGCACGTCGACGAATCCGGCCGCGTCACCCTCGGCTAGCCCCCCGCAGGCATCGGGTACGGGCGTCGATCGCCTCGGCCCCGTCTGGTCACACGCTCGACCTCCCCGGCAACGAAACCTCGTTACCGGGGACGTCCCCTGTCGCTCACGAGAACGAGCGGATCAGCGCCCTCTGCCCGCAGCGTCACCCGGCCATCGTCGATTCGAGCCGCCGCCGATCCCGGCGGAGTCAGCCCTCCGGCCTTTTCATGCTTGAAGAGGGGGACATTTCTGGATATCAGATTCGACGGCTTTCGCCTTGCCCAAGAGGAGCACGGGTTACCGTGGATGTCCCTACGGGCCCTGGGATGGGGGCCCTGGTCGGGGGTGAGGTGCCATGGAAGCGGAGCCGCCGGGGGACGGGCCTGTTTCGCCGGATTTCACGGGGATCGATCCGGAGTTGATGGATCGGTTCATCGGGGAGCTGGAGCATGCGCGTGACGTGCTCGACGAGAACGTCGAGATGATCCGGCGGATTCTGATCGACAACGGCGTCTCCGCGCTCGCGCTGGGGCCGATCGCCGAGGCCGGGCAGTGGATCGGGGAAGAGCTTCCCCGGCTGCGCAGGCGCGCCGACCTGGGGCACGGCATCGCGTACCTGCCGTCGTGGACGCCTGGCGGGGCGTCCGGGCTCGTGGGGTACGACGAGAACAAGGTCGTGCCTTCGGAGGACATGCGCCGGGCGGGGCGGGCGCTGGGCGAGCGGTACGACCGCATCGACCCCGACCCCTTCCTCGGAATCGACCCGGGCCGCGAAGACAGGTTCCGGCAGATCATCGACGAGCTGGCCGCGCACGCCGACGACCCCGACTTCACCGCCGCCTTCTTCGCCGCCCTCGGCACCGAACGCATCCTCGACCTGCCCGACCAGCTGGGCGACGCGCTGCAGACCGGGCGAGAGGAGGCGATCGACACGGTCGCCCGGGCCTTCGCGTCGGCGATCGGCGGCGGCATGGCCGTGCCCGGCTTCGCCGCCATCGCCGAGGCCGCCACCACCGACCGCCGCTTCGTCCCCATGCTGGGCACACGGCGATTCCCCGCCATGTGGCTGGCCGAACTCGCCATGAGCCAGGCCCTCGGCCCGCACGCCACGGCGAGCGGCCACCAGCTGACGCCATACCTGAACGCGCTGGCCGCCAACCCCGCCGCCGCGCGGCTGGTGCTCCAGCTCGCCACCCAAGACAGCCCGAAACCGCCCCAGCTGCTCGCCTACCTAGGCACCTCCGGCCAGGGCGACTCGCGGCCCACCCTCAGCGCCTACCTGGCCGCGCTCGCGGCCCGCACGGCGGCCTTCCCCGACTCTGCCGACGCCTTCGGCCGCATGCTCGCCTCCGCCGCCGGAGCCTACGACGAGACCGACGGCCACCACAGCCCCGAAGCCGCCCACATCGCCTTCACCATCATGACCACCCTGCCGGACGCCCACTTCGGCGACGCCACCCGCGTGCACCTCGCCGAAATCGCCGGCTCGTACGCCGCCGAGATCACCCAAGGCGCCGACCTCGGCGACGCCGACCAGCTCCAGCCCAGCGCCTTCACCCCCGTCACCTCACGCATCCCCGGCCTGACCGCCGCCTTCCGCCTCAGCCCCAGCGACACCTACCGCTTCATCGCCACCTTCGCCACCGGCGCGGCCACCATGAGGCCGTTCCACAACGCCATGGGCGCCCTCACCCAGCGCCTCGTCGACCAGGCCGTCCCCGACATGCTCGAATCCGGGGACGCCACCCGCCTCGACGACCTGTTCGCCGCCGTAGGGAACGTCAACGGCTTCGAACTCGCCGCCCAAGAGAAGGCCGCCCAGGCCGCCGACGCCAAGGTTGAGGCCGTCGGCAACGTCGGCAGCTTCGTGATCGGCACCGCCTTCACCCTCGCCGGCTACGGCATCGCATCGGAGGCCGGTGGCAAGCTCTGGGACCTGCTGAGCACCGCCTACTCCGGCTGGGACACCTTCAAGCCCAGCAAATCACAGACCGACAAGCTGCGAGCCGCCGCCGACCTGGAAACCCTCGGCCGCCAATACGCCATCGCCCAGTCCCTCATGCACGCCGGCTTCCCCGCCAAAATCTCCCCCAGCGCCTACCAGGCCACCCGCCCACCAGGCTTCTCACTGACGGACGCCAACGGCAACCTCCGCCCCTTCAAGGACTTCGCCAACGCCGGCGAGCCCGGCTTACGCGCCCTGGACGGCTGGTTCGTGGCAAATGGTGTGGGAATGGATCACACATCGCTCGGCGCTCTTGCCCATGACCTGGCCTCCAGCTTCGATGGACACAAAGACCAAAGCAGAGTGCGAGCACCATTTTACCCGGACTAGATATTACGAACTCGCGAGGCACTCCGTTTCCCCGCTGATCGAATATACGCCATTGGCCGGCGAGTCCAGCACAATTATCGTCTTAAGCTCACTGTTGACCACTCGGATCGGCTGGTTGACGGCCTCTGGATTCGTTATCTTGTAATGCGCAATATGATCCAGCGTCCCCAGTAGCATCGCTCGCAGCGTATCCGGCCTCCTGTCCGGGAGATCTTTTCCAGTGGCAGCGAAAGTCTGCTTGGCTTTACCTTCTCCGCAAGAGATATTCCGACCTCCAGGGTCGGTAATGGTCACGTCATCGGCGTTCCGTCGCTTTAAGACGTCAAGAATCTGGGTCTTAAGGGTCTGGCCGGCCTCGGCGGCGGTGGGTTCGCCGGAGGAGCAGGCGGTGGTTAGGGTGAGGATGGCGAGGAGGGCCGCGGTGCGGTGGGGCCATGCCGATCGGGAAAAAGTGAGCACCGTACTCGCCTCCGCGCTTCGCCGGGACCCTGCTTGAGACCATAATGGCCAACAGGGGGCTCGGTGCCACACGGAATCGGCATGTTTCGCATGCGGCGGGAGTCGGTCGATGGCGATCCAGGACGATCTGGTGCCCAATCCCAGACACGCTGAGCTGCAACTGGCCATTGCCAAGGTCAGGGAGCGCGCCCACGTGGTGGAGACGGCGCTCGACCCGGCATGCGCACTGTTCGGTGGGCAGGCCGTATGGGTGGGGCCTACCGCCAGAGCATTCGGGCAGGAGTTGACCGGGCGCCGGGCTCGGCTCAAGACCGCGATCCAGCACGTCGTCGCCGAGCTTGAGGCCGAGTTGCACGGCACACCGGCCAGGGTGTCGCCCGCTGCGGCGGGCGTCCGTGGCTGACCGGCGCGCACCGGGGCCGGCATTGCGGGGAGCGCGGAGACGGGCCTGCGGCGGGTAGGGCCGCAGAGCGCCCGGGTGCCGGGGCCGGGTGGTGGCTTCCCGCATGTCCTCGCCGGACCGGCTCATGTGATCACTCCCTTCGCTTCGCGTCGTGTGCCTCCCCAGCAAACGCGGTCGAGAGAGCGATGTGAAGATCGGGTCTCCGGCGTTACCGGTCCATGTCGTCGTGTTCTTTCGCCGCTGGTCGTTTCCTGGTCGTTTCGCGGGGTGGGGTGGTGTCATGATGCGGATGGTCACCACAATGTGTCACCTTCCGATCACACGATAGGGGGCATCGTGGACGAGTCAAAGGGGCGGCCCTGGCGCTCCGAGCTGGCCAAGGCCCGGTTGCGGATGGGGATGAGTCAGGAGGAGGCCGCCGAGGCGGTGGGAGTGTCGCCGACAACGTGGAGTCGCTGGGAATGCGGCGAACAGAGCATGCGCCCTGTTTACCGGGTCCGCATTTCAGAGGTCTTCAACGCCGACCCCATGACAGTCGAACGCTGGCTCGACTCGAAAACGCCGACGGAAACACCAATGTCACATCTGGCGGACTTGGGGAGCGGATCGGCGGAAGCTACGGTGGAGTCCTTCGAGCACCTTTGGAGGTGCGACGTGGACCCATCTCGGCGTCATATGCTCGCCACGCTGCCCTTCGTCCCCGCCGTCTTGGGTGAATGGCTGGCATCGATCTACGACACTCCTGATATGCCCAGTGCAGTCGAAAAGACAGGACGTCTGGTCGGGCGTTCGGACGTAACACGAATCAGCGAGGCTCAGCAGGCGTTCACCCAGATGGATCACCAGTTCGGGGCAGGGCTGGTTCGTCCGGCGATCGTCGACTATCTGAATACGAACGTCAAGCCGCTGCTGCACGGGCGCTACGACGGACGCACGGGACGCGAGCTCATGACCGCAGCAGCGGGGATGACCTTGCTGGCCGGCTGGACGGCCTTCGATCTCAGCCACCATGGGCAGGCGCAGCACTACATAGGCCAAGGGCTTCGGTTGGCGAAGGCCGGGGATGACCCACTGACGACCGCGTGGTTGCTCCAGACTTCAGTGCGCCAGGCTATTCACCTCAATGAGGGGACGTGGGCAGTGCGGCTCGCGCGGGCCGCTACCGACACTGCGCGTAAGGCCCAAGCACCGCCCCGTGTCATGGCGCTTCTTCTCATTAAGGAAGCATGGGCTACAGCATTGCAGGCTCACCCTGCCCAAACTCGAGACAAGCACGCGGCGAAACGCGTTCAAGTTCTGCTTACAGAAGCCGAGCAAGAGTACGCGAAGGGACCAACTGATCGCGATCCGGCCTGGGTTGCGTGGCATGAAGACACCGAGTTGAACGCGGAGGCAGCGCAGTGCTGGCGCCTGATCGGCGACTATGAGCGAGCAGCAACGTTCGCACGGACGGCCGTACGGGTGTTCTCAGAGCAGCGACCTCGATCCGCCCAACTCAATCAAATACACTTGGCTGAGGTATTCCTGGATATGGGCGACCTGGAGCCTGCGATCGAGTCCGCACGCGCAACTATACCCGGCGCGAAGCAGCTGGCTTCAACACGTCTGATCGAACGCATTAAAAGATTCGATAACAGGCTCGGGCCTTATTCTACAAGTATCCAGGTCCGTGAATTTCGATCCTATCTGGCCACCGAAATTGCCGCCTAGGGGCAGCGCCTCCCTCCGTCAACCGGAGTTCCTTCGAGCGGGAACAACGAGAGTTCACCAGCGGCCATGGCAGAATCCAGCTCATCGAGTGTGAAGGGCTCAAGTATCTGTGTGAGGTGGCTTCCCGCTGTCGTCCGTAGAAGGTGGACAGCCGCAGCGGTCGGACCGTCACGCCTGGGGTGGTGGGTAGGGCTGGTTGGGTTGTTGCTGGTTCCAGCCTGCCGGTTGCGGGGTGGGTGACGGCTGGTTGGGCCAACCGGGCTGGGCGGTGGGCTGGTTGGGCCAGGCCGCTTGGGCGGCGGGGTCGGGCTGCCAGGTGGGTTGGGCGCCGACGGGGTTCTCGGGGGCGGGGCGGGGCTGGAACTGGCCCAGGGCGATCGCGGCGCCGATGAGGCCGAGGCCGAGCAGGCTGAGGGAGTTGAAGAGCGTGCTTTCGCTCAGGTCGATGCCGGAGCCCTCCATGTGGCCGCTGTCCATGGTGCACTGCACCTGACCGTTGGAGCCGTCGGGGCGGCAGACCCAGCCGAGGTCCTGGGGAGTGTTCATGGTCTCGTTGTCGACCTGGTCGGGGGAGGCGATCGGCACTATCAGCAGGAGGCCGAGCCCGCAGACGATGAAGAAGCCCCGTAGCACCTTGAGAAACATGGCGCGGACACTAGCCCGTTCGGCGGCCGGTGTCGATCTGGAGCCTTGTGCCGGGGACGGGGGTCCTGGGCGGCGAAGGGGCGGGCCGCGGCGTGCTGCCGCCCGCTTCGGGAAGGGGTGACCCGTCCGTTTCGGCAAGGTGTCACGTACCGGTGGGCTCTCCCGTCTGGTCATCGTGGACACCGAACAGGAGAGCATCGTGATTCTCGTTACCGGGGCCTCGGGGACCCTCGGCAGTGCGCTGACGCCGCGACTGGTGGCGGCGGGCGCCGAGGTGCGGGGGTTGAGCCGCAGACCGAGAGAGGCCGGGGAGGGCGTCGGCTGGGTTACGGGGGATATCGCCACGGGCGCGGGCATCGAGGCCGCCGTCGAAGGGGTCGACGTCGTCGTGCACGCGGCCAGCGATCCCCGGCCGAACTCGCGTGACGCCGAACACACCCGACGGCTCATTGAGGCCGCCAAGCGGGCCGGTGCCCGCCATTTCGTCTATATCTCGATCGTGGGGATCGATCGCCATCCGTACGGCTACTACCGGGCCAAGCGCGCCACCGAGCAGGTCATCGAGGGCGGCGGTCTGCCGTACACGATCCTGCGGACCACTCAATGGCATCAGTTCCTCGACCGGGCCTTCGGTTTCCTGCTGCGCTCGCCGGTCATGCCGAGTTTCGCCGGGGTGAGCATGCAGCCGATCGACGTGTCGGAGGTGGCGGACCGGATGGCCGAGCTTACGCTGGGCGACCCGGCCGGCCGGGTGGAGGACATGGGCGGCCCGGAGATCATCACGCTGACCGATGCCGCGAAGGCGTACGCGCGGGCTGCGGGGCGGCGCCGGCTGGTGGTGCCGATCCCGTTGCCGGGGCGGACGGTGCGGGCGTTTCGCCAGGGTCTGCACCTGGCCCCCGAGCATCGGCAGGGCACGATCACCTTCCAGCGGTTTCTCGACCGGCGATTCGCCTGACGGGCTCACCGCTCGACGGCGGGCAGCCGTTGGCGCGGCCCCGCCGGTAGGGCGACCGCCGGGACGGCCGCAGCCGGTAGGGCCACTGTCGGTAGGGCGGCCGTCCGGGCCTGTGCCGCCGGGAGGGCGAAGGCGAGGGCCTTGGCCGGGGCTCCGGTGGTGGTGCGCCGGGTCGGGTAGGCGCGGCAGGTGCCGCCTGAGAGGCGCTGTGCGAGCAGGAGGCCCCTGCCGTTCTCGGCGAGCAGTTCGGCCAGTGGCAGGTCGGGCTGCTCGCCGAGGTGGGCGGGCCGGGCGAGGAGGGCGCGGATCTCGTCCAGGTCCGGGGCCGCGTCGACGACCTCGCACCAGGCCGGTACGCCGCGCCGGTCGTGCACACGCAGCTCGTACGGCGGTCGGGCGTGCCGTTCGGCGTTGGCCGTCAGCTCCATGACGATCAGCTGGGCGTCCCGGATGCGATCCTCGTCGACGCCGGCCCGCCCCAGGATGGCGCCGAGGACGGAACGTGCCCGCCGCACGGCCGAGCCCGGCTGCAGGAACTCGATGAGCGGCACCCGCCGCCGCCTGCCCGCTGGTGCTCGGGTGGGCGGAGCGGGCTCGCTCTGCGGCGTCCCGCACCCGAGGCGCGCAGCGTCTCGGTCGCCTTCCGGCATCTCGTGCCCCGGGGCCCCGATCTCGCCCGCGCCTCGCCGAATGTCGTCGCGCCCGCCCGGGATCTCGCGCCCGCCATCCCGGTTCTCGCGACCGCCGCCCCGCGTGCCGAGGCCGCTATCCGGCATTTGGTGGCCGCTGTCCGGCGTTTTGTGGTTGTCGGGGGGATTGTCGTGTTCGGTCGTATGGTCGGTGGGGCTTGGGGTGGTTGTGGAGTCTTCGTGTGTGGTGCCCGATGTGCCCATGGATACCCTCCGCTCTCGCGTGATTACCGCGCATAGCAGGAAACGCCAAGGGGGGCGGGCGGCGAAGATCGAGTGATCGTCGTTGGCTTTCTTTCCTCGGGGTCTCCTCGGCGGTGTCGGTGTTTCCCGCTCGTCGCCGCCTTGTCGTCCGCGTTGTTCACTCTCGGCGTCACCCGCGCGGCGGCCGGAGCCCGTCTAATGGGACAAAAGGTGTGAGTGAGGGAGCGGGGAGGTCGCTTGAGCGAGCACTCGGCGTTCTGGATCGACCATGACTACGACAGGGAGCGGGCCGTCGACGGGGTCAGCCGTTATGGGGCCCAGGTCAGGGCCGGGATGCAGGCGTTCGCGGAGACGTGGGGGGACATCGCGCCGGTGGGGTTCGCGTGCGTGGCCTGGCGGCTCGCGACCGATCCGGTGCTGTCGCCGGGGTATGTGCGGGCGCATCGGCGTGTCTTGTCCGCCGTCTGTGAGCGCAACCCGTGGGATGGTTCGCTGACCGCGAAGGTGCGGCTGGTCGCGCCGTGGCCGGCGGCGCTGGATTGGCCGCGGGACTGGTTCCGGGATCGGGGGTGGCAGGACTGGCCGGAGGTGTTCGGGCAGTTCGTGGAGCCGGCCCCGCGTGATCTGGCCAAGGTGCCGTATCTGCGTGCCTCTCTGCTGGTGGAGGCCCCCGTGCCGCTCGATGATCTGCCGGAGGCCCCCGACGGGCCGGAGCAGGACGTGGAGGGCACCGCGCGGCGTGCCGTGATCGTGCTGGTCAAGGAGTTGAACGAGCTGATCTCGCCGATCGTGCGGCAGTTGGAGGAGCGGCCGGGTCCGCGTTAGCGGCGGCGGTGGGCGGCACGCGGTGGCGCGCCGGGTTCTGGGCGATCTTACGGGTTACGATCGTGCTTCGTACGTACGGGTGGGGCGCTGGGCCGCGGGGACGGCGGCGGGTGCGGCCCGCCGCAGGCCGTGGAGGAGACGCCCTTGACCAGCGGTGAGCCCGGGATGACCGGTTCGCCCGATGTGACGGTGAACGGCGCGGCGCCGCGGTGGGCGCGGGTGGTCACCGAGGTGCTCGCTCCGGCCCATCTCGTCATCGCGTTGCCGCCCCTGGTCGGCTGGCGGGCCACCGCGCCGGGCCTCGCGGGTCTGCTGTGGGGGGTGGCGGCGGCGGTGTGCTGCGGGGTGATCCCGTACGCGTTCATTCTGGCCGGGGTGCGGTCGGGGCGGATCACCGACCGGCACGTGTTCCGGCGCGATCAGCGGCTGGTGCCGCTGGTGCTCGGCGGGGTCTGTGTGGTCGCAGGGCTGGCGGCGATGATGCTGCTGGACGCGACCAAGGCGGTGGTGGTGCTGGTGGTGGGGATGCTGAGCGCGCTGCTGGTCATCGCCCCCGTCACGGCCTTCTGGAAGATCAGCCTGCACGCGGCGGTGGCGGGCGGCACCGCGATGGCGCTCACCGTCACGTTCGGCCTGTACGCCGCGGCCGTCGCCTGGCCGTTGACCGTGCTGGTCGCCGCGTCGAGGGTCGCCCTCCGGGCGCACACGCCGGCGCAGGTGATCGCCGGGGCGCTGGTGGGGGCCCTGGTGCCGCTGGGCGTCTATGTGATCTCCGGCTGACGGCCCACTGGTGTCTCCTCTGGTGCCCGGCCGACGCCCCTCCTGGTCGCCCTGATCACCCTGATCGTCGGCTGACGGCATCCTGGTCGCCCTGGTGCGGATGGCCGTCGCGGGCGCGGTCGCGTCATTCGGCACGTGTTTTCGGTCTCCGGTTTTCGGTCGGCCGTATCAATAAGGCGGAGATTGCGCCCGGCATGCCGATTTGCGGGAAAGCCGGACCCGGCTAACAGATTGGTGTCGCTAACACTGACTCGTCCAGAAATTACTGGACGGCCGGTTATCCTGCACTTCCTTCCCATAGCAATACGTGGGTTATTGTTGATGCGCCGATAGGCGAGGCCATCGGAGGGCGAGGGACGCTATGGAGTCGATGTCGGCCGGGACGGGATCGCTACCATCGGGCGGGGCGAGGTTGTCCACGATCAGGCAGCAGGAGCCGCGCAGCGCCCGAGCGGTGCCCGGCCCGTCCTCGGCCGAGCAGGCCGGGAGGCGGGGGCGGGAGCTCGCGGCCCGGTACCGGGAGATCGACCCTGATCCGCTGGTGGAGCATGACGCCGGGCTCGACCGGAAGTATCGCAGTGTGGTCGCGGAGCTCGCCGAGCATTCCCGCGACCCGGAGTTCACCGCCGCGTTCTTCGCCGGGCTGGGCCTGGAGGGCACGCTCGCGCTTCCGGGACGCCTGGATCGGGCGCTCGGCGGGACCGCCCCCGAGTACCTTTCCGACGCCCTCGACGTGGTGGCCCAGGCGTTCGGCACGGCCGTCAGCGGCGGGTCCGCGACGCCCGGCTTCGCCATCCTGGCCGAGCACGCGAAGCGGGCCCCGGGCGTGGCCAGGCTGCTGCGCGGCGGCGACTTCCCGACGGCCTGGCTCGCCGAGGCGGTGGCGCTGCAGGTGTTCACGCCGGGCAACAAGGTCGCCGGGGCGGAGCTGACGCCGTACCTGAACGCGCTGGCGCGCGATCCTGCGGCGACGGGCCTGGCGTTCGCCTTGGCCACGTGCGACGGCCCGGCCACGGTGTCGCCTCTCACCCCCGCCGGGGCCGCGGACCGCAGGCCGGTGCTCGACGCGTTCCTGCGCGACCTGGCCGAGCGCGCGGCCCGCCACGAGACGTCGAGGCTCGCCTACGGTGGCCTGATCGCCGCCTACCAGGCGTACGCGGAGGGGCGCGGCGGGCGGGGGCGGTGAGGCCGGTGGGGCGGCGCCAAGGCGAATCGCCCGTCCTCGTCATCGCGCGGTGCCGCGGGTCCGGCCGCCGTTATCCTGGCTCCTGCCGTAAGGGGGCGGCGGGGCAGGAAGGCGGCGGATCACATGACATCGGACGGGGGTCACGGCGGCGATCCACCGCCGGACCGGCCTGGTCGGCGGGACCTCGTGCGGGTCGTCAACGTCTACGGCACCGGGTGGCACGCGCCGCGCGACATGCCGGCGGCTCCGCCTCATGAACGGCTTCGCCTGGGGCACCTGGCGGAGCATTTCCGGCGGTCGGCCGCCCGGCTGCCCCGGATCCTGTGCGAGCGGGAGCTGGACCCGGATGGCCTGGCCTTCGGGCACGAGCGAACCGGCTGCGCCGTGACGGCCGCCCGCCTCTGGCTGTTCGCGGGGCCGTCGGACGGCGTGCTCGCGGTGCTCGATCTCGACGCACGGCCCGAAGCCGACGACGCCGTCGCCGGCCTGCTGCGCGACTGTCACGACTTGGCCGTGACCGTGGACGGCGAGCCGATCGAGCGGGCCGTCGCCGGGCTGCCGGAGGCAAGGACGCTGCGGGGCGACCTCGGCGACGGTTTCCTGCCCGAGCGGCACCACCTCGTCCTCGCACCCCGCGCCGACGGGGACGGCCGGGCCCGGCGGCTCATCCACGCGATCGACCCCAGGCCCCCGTCGGGCCACGTGCGCTATCCCGCCGAGCTGAACGAGGAGCCCGGCTCGGTGGCGGCGGTGCACGCACTGATCAGCGTGCTGTGCGGGCAGCCTCCGCCCGTGGCCGACTGCGCCTTCCTGTCCGTCGTGCAGGGCGTCGCGAGTTCGACGCGGCTCGACGAGATCAGGATCCGGGCGTACGACACGATCGCGCGGTTCCGCCGCGAGGAGCGGGCGACCCGGCCCGTCAAGGAACGCCGCCGCGTGTTCGAGCGGCTGGCGAACCGGCTGACGGACCTGGAGCTGGACCTCGGTCACGACGTCGAGCCGGCGACCGACCTCGGCATGCTGGTGTCTTCGGCTCGTGTCGCGGTGTTCCACGGGGCGCTGTTCGACGCGATGGCGCTGGCGTCGCGCGCCGAGCGCGTGTCGCGGATGCTGGATCGAATGGAGCGGGTGTTCCATGCCGAGCTGACGGCCATCCAGAGTGTGGAGCGCCGCGCCGACGACGACCGCCGGACACGGTGGACGGTCGCGGTGACCTTCCTGTCGCTGGCGTCGATCCCGGCCGGCATCGTGCTGGGCTTCTTCGGGGTGACCACGGCCGAGGTGGACGTCGCCACCTCCATGTTCGATCTGCGCCGCTACCTCGGCATCTACCTGTTCGTCATCGGGCTGGTCGTGATCGGGTTGCTGATCCTGCCCGTCATGTTCTTCGTGCAGGCGCGCAGGCGTCGCCGGGACGACCCCACGCCGGCGTCCACCGGCGGCGGCGAGTAGCGGCGGGCGGCACGCCCGTGAAGTCCGGTGTCCGCTGGCGCGGGGTCGCGGGCGGCGGCAGAGTGGACGGATGCGCGACGTTTCGAGCCCCAGCGATGTGCCGAGCCCAGGAGACGTATCGAGTTCCGGTGACGGGGCGGAGGGCATCCGGTTCCTGCCGCCCGACCCCGGCGGCAAGCGGTACTGCACCGTCGTCGGTTCCCCGCTCGGCGAGCTGGTGCTGGTCGGCGACGGCGCGGCGCTCGTCGCGGTGGAGCTGCTCGGCGACGCGCCCGGCGCCCGGGACGGGCTCGACCCGGCCTGGGTCGAGGACCCGGCTCCGCTCGCCGACGCGGCGGCCCAGCTCGCGGAGTACTTCGCCGGCTCGCGGACCGCGTTCGAGCTGTCGGTCGCCCCGGGCGGCACGCCGTTCCAAGGGCTGGTGTGGCGTCATCTCGCCGGCATCCCCTACGGCGCGACGACGACGTACGGGGAGATCGCCCGCGCGCTCGGCCGTCCGGCGGCGTACCGGGCGGTGGGGGCCGCCAACGGCGCGAACCCGGTGCCGATCGTGCTGCCCTGTCATCGTGTCGTCGCCGGTGACGGCTCCCTGATCAAGTACGGCCTCGGCGGGGTGTCCCGCAAGCGCCTGTTGCTCGATTTCGAGGCGGGTCTGCGGCCGCTGTGGCCGGGTCAGGGCGGGCCGGGCCGGTGCCGGTAGAACTCGATCGGCTCCGGTGGCAGGGGTGTGGCGCCGAGGATGAGGTCGGCGGCCTTCTCGGCGAGCATCATGGTGGGGGCGTAGATGTTGCCGTTGGTGATGTAGGGCATCGCCGAGGCGTCGACGACGCGGATCCCGTCGAGGCCGTGCACGCGCAGGTCGCGCGGGTCGAGCACGGACATCTCGTCCACGCCCATGCGGCAGGTGCACGAGGGGTGCAGGGCCGTCTCGGCGTCGCGGGCGACCCAGTCGAGGATCTGTTCCTCGGTCTCGACCCCCGGGCCGGGGGACAGTTCGCCGCCGTCGAAGCCGGCGAAGGCGGGCTGGCCGAGGATGTGGCGGGTGTGCCGGATCGCCTCCACCCACTCGCGGCGGTCCTGCTCGGTCGACAGGTAGTTGAAGCGCAGCGCGGGCTTGTCGCGCGGGCTGGCGGATCTGATGCGCACCGAACCGCGGGCGTCGGAGTACATGGGGCCGACGTGCACCTGGTAGCCGTGGCCGCCGGCGGGGGACGAGCCGTCGTACCGTACCGCGATCGGCAGGAAGTGGAACATCAGGTTGGGGTAGTCCACGTCGTCGTTGGAGCGGATGAACCCGCCCGCCTCGAAGTGGTTGGTGGACCCCGGCCCGGACCGGCGCAGCAGCCACCGGGCCCCGATGAACGGCCGCTTCCAGAGTGCGAGGGCGGGCGCCATCGACACCGGCTCGGTGCAGGCGTGCTGGACGTACACCTCCAGGTGATCCTGAAGGTTCTCCCCCACGCCCGGCAGATGGTGCACGACGTCGATGCCGAGTTCCTTGAGCGCCGCGGAGTCGCCCACCCCGGACAGTTGCAGGAGCTGCGGCGAGTTGATCGCGCCGCCGCAGAGGATCACCTCGCCGGCCCGGACCCTGCCCCCGTTGTACTCGACGCCGACCGCCCGGGTGCCTTCGAACACGACGCGGGTGACGAACGCGCGGGTCCGCACCTCCAGGTTGGGCCGGGACAGCACCGGGTCGAGGTACGCCCGGGCCGCGCTGAACCGGCGGCCTCTGCTGATGTTGCGGTCGAACGCCGCGAACCCTTCCTGCCGGTAGCCGTTCACGTCGTCGGTCAGCTCGTGGCCGGCCTGCCGCACCGCGTCGAAGAACGCCTGGAACAGCGGGCCCTCGGCGGGCCCGCGTTCCAGCACCAGCGGCCCATCGTGCCCGCGGAAGTCGGTGCCGTCGGGAGCGGCCGTGCCGGGGGCGCTCTCCATCTTCTTGAAGTACGGCAGGCAGTGGGCGTAGTCCCAGGTCTCCATGCCCGGGTCGGCGGCCCACCGGGCGTAGTCCAGCGGGTTGCCGCGCTGGAAGATCATGCCGTTGATGCTGCTGGAGCCGCCGAGCACCTTGCCCCTGGCGTGGTAGATGCGGCGCCCGTGCATGTGGGGCTCGGGCTCCGACTCGTACCGCCAGTCGTAGAACGGGCTGCCGATGGGGAACATCAGCGCCGCCGGCATGTGGATGAACACGTCCCAGGGGTAGTCCGACCGGCCGGCCTCCAGCACGAGGACCCGCACGCCGGGGTCCGCGCTCAGCCGGTTGGCCAGCACCGACCCCGCCGAGCCGCCGCCCACGATGACGAAGTCGTAGCCGGCGTCGTGCCGTTTCCTCACCTAACGCCCCAGGCCTTCCGCGCCGGCCGTCATGGTGGTCTGGTTCACCCCGCGCCTCCTGTCACCTGGTACTCGCCTCGTCCCGGGCCGCGGCGGATCCCTGCGTGACCCGGTCGAGCATGACTCCGAGCAGCACGATCGCGATGCCGGCGCAGAAACCCTTGCCGAAGTCCTCGTGCTGGGAGAAGCCGGCGACGACGTCGTAGCCGAGCGCGCCCGCGCCGACGAGCCCGCCGAGCACCACCATGGCGAGGATCATGATGATGCCCTGGTTGAGGGCGAGCAGCGTGGAGCGCCGCGACATCGGCAGCTGCACCTTCCACAGCAGCTGCCGGGAGGTGGAGCCGGCCGACGCGGCCGCCTCGACGACGGTGGCGGGCACGGCGCGGATGCCGTCCTCGATGAGCCGCACCACGGGCGGCACCGCGTAGATCACGGTCGCGAGGATCGCGGTGAACCGCGACGACGAGAACAGCGCCACGGCCGGCAGCAGGTAGACGAACGCCGGAATGGTCTGGGCGGTGTCGAGCAGCGGGCGGAGCAGCGCCGAGAAACGATCGGAGCGGGCCGACGCGATGCCGAGCACGGCACCGGCGAGGATCGTCAGCACGAGCGCGACCAGCACCATCGTCAGCGTCTCCATGCTGTGCCGCCACAGCCCGAGCAGCGCGATGCCGGCCAGGCAGCCGGCGGCGGTCAGCGCGGGACGCAGGCCGCCGAAGCGCAGCGACACCAGCAGCACGAGCGCGACGACCAGCCACCAGGGCGCGGTGGTGAGCAGGGTCTGCAGCGGGTTGAGCACCCCGAAGCTGACACCGTCCTTGATCGCGTCGGTGACGGTGAACCAGTGCAGCTCGATCCAGTCGGTGACCGTGTTGACGGGCCCGGCCAGCGGATGCACCAGTTTCTCGGGGAACTCGGGCGGCAGCGCTCGGCCCGCCGCCACGCCCGCGACGGCCACGGCCGCCGCGACGGCCCAGCGGACCCGGCCCGGCAGGCGCGGGCTGCGGCCGGTGCGCGGCCGGGACCGGGTGAGCCGGTCCAGGACCACGGCCAGCAGCACGATCGCGATGCCGCCGTCGAACAGCATGCCGGTGTTCACCCGGGCGAGCGCCTGCATGATCTGCTCGGGGAGGCCGGGCGCGTCGATCAGCCCGGTGATGACGACCATGGACACCGCCAGCATGATCGTCTGGTTCACCGCGAGCAGGATCGTGGTGCGGGCCATCGGCAGCCGCACCTTGCGCATGGTCTGCCAGGCCGACGCGCCGAGCGACGCCGACGCCTCCACCGCCGCGGCGGGCACCATGCGGATGCCCAGCGCCGTGATCCTGATCGCCGCGGGCACCGAGTAGATCATGGTGCAGATCGTCGCCGGGGGCGGGCCGATGAGAAAGAACAGCGTCATCGGCGTGAGGTACGCGAACGTCGGCATGATCTGCATGACGTCGAGCACCGGCGTGATCAGCCGTCGCATCCGGGGCGACCGCCCCGCCCACACGCCGAGCGGCAGCCCGATGAGCAGCGACAGCGACACCGCCGCGATCATCATGGCGACCGTGTCGACCGTGTAGTCCCACACCCCGAGCACGCCGCACCCGGCGAGCCCGAGCACCGACACCAGGCCGATGCGCCATCCCGCGAGGGCCCAGCCGAGCGCCCCCGCGGCCGCGATCAGGCCCGGCCAGCCCAGCGGGTGCAGCAGGGCCTGCAGGGCGGTGACGTACGCGTCGATGAACAGGCGGATGTAGTTGATGAAGAACAGGAAGACGGGGCTGCTGTTGCGGTTGGCGTCGACCCAGTCGCGGACGTCGTTCACGATGTGGAAGGCCGCGGCGTCCTCGCTGTGCGGCAGCACCGCCCGGCCCTTGAAGACCACGTACAGGGCGATCGCGAGCGCGGTGCCGATGGCCCACGGCGCCCAGCGGGGCAGCCGGAGCCGCGCACGGTCCGGTTCGGCGCCCGGCGGTGCCGCGACCGGCGGTGCGGAGACCGCCGGCGGGACGGTCACGACCGCTCCCGGGCCGAGGCGGGCACCGGATCACCTCTCCGCCCCGCTCCGTTCGCCGTGACGGCGCCGTTCCCGGCCTTCCCGGGCGGCGCCAGCGCCGACAGGATGTCGACGCGATCGACGACGCCGACCAGTTCGCCGCCGGACACCACCCGGATCGGGCGGGCCGAGGCCATCGCCGCAGGCACCGCGTCGCGGATCAGCGTCTCCACCGGCAGCAGCGGGCCGTCCAGCGGCTCGCCGGCGCCGGGCGGGCGGCAGATCCAGCGCAGCGACAGCACCCCGTCGCGCGGCACGTCGCGGACGAAGTCGGCGACGTAGGCGTCCGCCGGCGCCGCGACCAGCTCCTCGGGCGTGCCGACCTGCACGATCTCGCCGTCCCGCATGATCGCGATGCGCTCGCCGAGTTTGAGCGCCTCGGCCAGGTCGTGGGTGATGAACACCATCGTCTTGCCGACCTCGCGGTGCAGCCGGATCACCTCGGCCTGCATGTCGCGCCGGATCAGCGGGTCGAGCGCGCTGAACGGCTCGTCGAACAGCAGCACCTCCGGGTCGACGGCCAGGGCGCGGGCCAGCCCGACCCGCTGCTGCATGCCGCCCGACAACTGGTCGGGGTACGCCTGGTCGAGCCCGTCGAGGCCGACCAGGGACAGGATCTCGCGGGCGCGGGCGTGGCGCATGGCCCTGCCCACTCCCTGGATCTCCAGGCCGTACGCCACGTTGTCGACGACCCGGCGGTGCGGCAGCAGGCCGAAATGCTGGAACACCATGCTGACCCGGCGCCTGCGCAGCTCGCGCAGCCGGGCGGCCGATGCCGCCCGCACGTCCTCGCCGCCGATGCGCACGTCGCCCGCGGTCGGCTCGATGAGCCGGGTCAGGCAGCGCACCAGGGTGGATTTGCCGCTGCCCGACAGGCCCATGACGACGAACACCTCGCCGGGGGCCACGGTGAACCCGACGTCGCGCACGGCGGCCGTGCAGCCGGTCTTGGCCCGCAGCGCGGCGGGGTCGAGGGCGGCGTCGGGGGTGCCGATGACGCGTCCGGCGCGCGGACCGAAGATCTTCCACAGCCCGCGCACCTCGATCGCCGTGGTGGTCTCGGCCATGGACGCTCCTGTCCGCCGGGGGGATGGGGTACCAGAGCGACCCGGCGGACAGAGCCGCCGGGCCGACGCGATGCCGGCATCGCGTCCCGCAACAGGATCGAAATTAGGCCGCGAATCGGTCAATAAGCAGGAGCGTTATCGGCGCTCCGCCAAACCGTGACCGTCCGGAAATACGGCGCTTTTCATATATGAATTATGCCGACCGTTAATCAGATAAACGGTCGTCCGATGTGTCAGGAGTTCTCAGGAACGGCCGTACGCGTCTTCCAGCCGCTCGATGTCCGCCTCGTCGAAATGCCCGAAGGCGATCTCCATGATGCGCGCGGCCGCCGGGCCCGGCGCGCTCAGCCGATGCGTCTGCCCGGCCCGGATCAGCACACGGTCGCCCACCTCGGGCCGCCTGCTCTCGCCATCGATCTCGAACACCAGGCCGGGGTCCAGCGCCACCCACAGCTCGTCGCGGTGCTCATGCCGCTGCAGGCTGAGGGTCTGCCCGGCGTTCACCGTGATGATCTTCACGGTGGACGGCTCGTTGAGGGTGAACCGCTCGAAAGCCCCCCATGGACGCTCGTCGCGCACCACCGCGCCCAGCCTGTCGATCTCCAGCACGTCGTCTCCGTTCGTCACGCCCGGCTCACCGGAAAGGCGGCGCCCGGAGCACCTCCGGACGCCACCATCGGTACGCCGCCCAACTCTAGGCCGTGCCCGGCCGGGGCCGGGCGAGGGTCCGGCTCAGAGGCCGTACTCCTTGACGATGCGCTCGTGCCGCTCGACCTCGACACCCACCTCGCGGGCGAGGTCCAGCCAGGACAGCGGGTGCGACCAGCGCTCCGTGGCGTCGTCGAGCAGCGCGTCGACCTCCACCGGGGTCACGCTGGGCGGCACCGCGATCCAGCCGTACACCCCGGGCAGCCGCTCGCCGCCGGCGGGGTCGGTGACCGTGTAGTCCTCGCCGCTGTAGACCCAGATCGGCCAGCCGCGGTCGGCCAGCACCTCGTTGAACTCGGCCCACTCCTCCTGGGTCGGCGCCGCGCCGTCGAAGAACCAGCTCGTGAAGCCGCCCGGCCACAGCAGCTTCACCCCGGCGAACGGGATGACGAACTGCTCCTGCTCCTTCTTGTCCTGCGGCACCGGCTCCAGCGGGGTCGGGTCGATGACCACCACGTCGCCCGCGTTGTAGTCCATGCCGCGCGGCTGCGGGATGACCAGCCTGGCGGTCGCCGGGCCGGTGCGCACGGCCATGACCTCGCGGCGGCTGCCGTCGGGGGCCGGGAGGATGACCCGCACCAGGTGCCACTCCTCCTCGATCGGGCCTTCCTTCGACTGGAGCGGCATGCCGAGCTTGGCCGCGCCGGCGCGCACGGTCGGCCAGTCCTCCGCCGCGGTGGCCATGACGATCATGCGCCAGACGTCTTCGTCCTCGATCTCGTCGGTGTCGAGGATCTCCCGCATGATCGAGGCGCCCTTGGCGTTGTCGCCCAGCTGCTGGACGGCGCCGGCCCACAGCCTGCGCGCCTCCAGCCCCATGCCGTCGGCGACCGCCGCCTCCGCCTCCTGCGCGGTCTGCTCCCAGCGCTCCCGGTTGCGGTGCAGCCGGGCCCGCGCCAGATGCGCCGGGCCGGACGGCAGCCGGCCGGCCAGCTCCGTCACCCGGTCGTCCTGCCCCGCCTCGATGAGCAGGCCGGTCAGGAAGCCGATGTCGTCGGCCTGCGCGGTGGCGGGGTCGGCCTCCTCGACCAGCATGCGCCAGTAGATGTCGGCGCCCACCGGGGCGTAGCCGAGGAAGTTGAGAGTCGTCGTGTGCCGCCTGGTGGCCTCCAGGTCATGCCCCGACAGCGGCCACAGCCACTCCACCCACTGCTCGGGGTCGGCGTTGATGCCGTCGGCGGCGTCGAAGTACGCCACCAGCTCGTCGCGCGGGCCCGGCGGCTTCGGCGGCGTCGCCTTGCCGGCCTCGGCGCCCAGCGCGGCCACGGACGCCGCCAGATCGTCGACCCGGCCCGACAGCTTGCCGAGACCCGCCTCGGCGCGCTCGGCCAGCAGCCGCGCCTGCCAGACGCCCTTGCGCTGCAGCACCAGCTCGCCGGCGATGACCGCGAGCTCCACCTGCGCCCGGCGGCAGCCCATCTCCTCGAAGTAGCCGATCCACTGGCGCAGGATGCGGCCGAGCTGCCAGGTGTTGGCGATGCGACGGCTGTCGGCCAGGCCGCGCACCGCGCGCGCCCACTCGACCCAGTCGCGCGCGTGGTCGCCGATGACGTCGAGGTCGGGCAGCGCGTCGACCGACTCCTTGTCGCGGTTCATGGTGATCAGCACCAGGGAGCGCAGCACGTTGTCGCGGCGCTCCTTGGCCACCGGGTCGTCGGCCTCGAACCCCGACGCCGCCTGCAGCGCGTCGAGCGCGTCGCCGGCCCGGTCGGCCGCCAGCAGCGCCCGGGCGCCCATGGCGGCGAGCTCCCAGCTCGCCTCGCGATCGGCCGCCCGCAGCCGGTCGACCGCCGACTCGGCGTAGGCGACCGCCTCGTCTGCCTGGCCGGAGTCGAGCAGCGCCGCGACGTACTGCGTCGTCAGGCCGCAGAACGCCGGCTCGCCGGGCTCCACGCCGGCCAGCGCCGCACCGAGCGCGGTCAGCCGCTCCTGGGCGTAGCCCGGCCCGTCGGTGTTGCTCTGCGCGATCGCCAGCGCCTCCACGGCCGCGATCGCCGCCGGGCAGTCATGGACGTCGTCGCGCTGCGCGAACTGCGCCAGCGCCTCGGCGTCGCCGAGGGCGACCTCGCCCTGCGCGCGGTCGCCGATGCGGCCCATCAGATGCCAATAGCGCGCGAAGAACTCCAGCCAGGGCTGCCCCAGCTCCGCCGCCTGCTGCGCGACGGCCGGCGCCATCACGTCGAGCTGCGGGTATCTGCCCTCCAGCGCCTGGGCGGGAAGATCGCCCAGCGCGACCGCCAGCCCCACATTGCCGGACTCGTGCAGTTGCCGCTGGGTGTCGCCCACCCAGGACCAGATGTTGACGTCCATGGCAGGTCAGTCTGCCAGGTCCGGGGGCGTGTCCCAAACGGCCACGGGCGAGAGTCCGCGCCTTCACCCGGATAGTCTCCCCTTGCCCGGCCGTCAGGCGGAGCGGCGGCCCCGCCGTCAGGCGAGGCCGGCCAGAACGTCGCCCTCGGCCACCAGGACGGCCGGCCCGGTCAGCAGGCTGGTGCGCCCGTCGAGCGTCACCTCGACCGTGCCACCGGGCACGTCCACGGTCCACGTGCCGACGGTCTCGCCCGAGGCGTGCGCCATGGCGGCCGCGCAGGCCACCGTGCCGGTGCCGCACGACCGGGTCTCGCCGGAGCCGCGTTCGTACACGCGCATGCGGCAGTGCCGCTCGCCCACGACGTTGAACAGCTCGACGTTCACGCCACCCGGGAAGATCGCCACGTCGAAGGCCGGCGGGCGGGTCAGATCGAGCCGGTCGACCTGCTCGGTGACGGCGCACGCCAGGTGCGGGTTGCCGACGTCGACGCACAGGCCGTCGTACGCCTGCCCCGCCACCGTCGCGCTCGCCTCGCCGAACACCTTCGGCGGCCCCATGTCGACCGTGACCGGCCCGGTGGCCCCGAGCCGCACCCGCTTCACCCCGGCCCTGGTGGCCACGCCGAACTCGCCGGGGGCCGCCAGGCCGGCCTCGACGAGGTAGCGCGCGAAGACCCGGGCGCCGTTGCCGCACATCTCGGCGATGCTGCCGTCGGCGTTGCGGTAGTCCATGAACCATTCGGCGTCGCCGGCCTGATCGGCGACCTCGGGGCAGAGTTTCGCGGGGACGACCCGCAGCACGCCGTCGGCGCCGATGCCCGCCCGCCGGTCGCACAGCGCCCGCACCTGGGCGGGGGTCGGCTCCAGCCGATTGCCGGGATCGGGCACGATGACGAAGTCGTTCTGCGTGCCATGCCCCTTCACGAACCGCATGGGGACAGCCTACGGATACCGGGAGGCGCGCCGGTCCACCGGCCCGCCTTCCGCGTCAGGCGGCGGTGACGAGCGCGGCCGCCCGGGCGGCCAGGTCCGGGGCGTCGTACGGCAGCCAGATCACCCGCGGGTCGCGGCGGAACCACGACTCCTGCCGGCGGGCGAACCGCCGGGTGGCGGTGATGGTCTCCTGCTTCGCCCGCTCCTCGGTCCACTCGCCCGACAGGAAGCGCAGCACCTGGGCGTAACCGAGGGCCCGGCTCGCGGTGCGCCCCTCGGCGAGGCCGCGCGCGGCCAGCGCGCGCACCTCGGCCACCAGGCCGGCCGCCCACATGCGCTCGACCCGCAGCTCGATGCGGCGGTCGAGCTCGGGCCTGGGCACGGACAGCCCGATCTGCACGCTGTCGTAGACCGCGTCGTACGAGGGCATGCTGGCAGAGAACGGGCGGCCGGACAGCTCGATCACCTCCAGCGCGCGCACGATGCGGCGGCCGTTGCTGGGCAGGATGGCCTCGGCGGCCACCGGGTCGCGCTCGCGCAGCCGCGCGTGCAGGGCGGCGGGGCCGACCTCGGCGAGCTCGGCCTCCAGGCGGGCCCGGATCGCCGGGTCGGTGCCTGGAAAGTCCAAGTTGTCCAGTGCGGCGCGCACGTACAGGCCCGAGCCGCCGACCAGGACGGGCACCCGCCGCGCCGCCAGCAGCCCGTCGATGATCGGCCGGACCAGACGCTGGTACTCGGCCGCCGTCGCCGTCTTCGTGACGTCCCAGACGTCGAGCAGGTGGTGCGGCACGCCGCGCATCTCGGCGGCGGTCAGCTTGGCGGTGCCGATGTCCATGCCGCGGTAGAGCTGCATGGAGTCGGTGTTGACGACCTCGCCGCCGAGACGCAGCGCCAGCTCCACCGCGAGGTCGGACTTGCCCGCCGCGGTCGGCCCGACCACGGCGACGACGGGACGGCCCATCAGGGCGCCAGGCCCGTCATGGCGAGGTCGAGCGGGAGGGGAAGATAGCCCTCCAGGCCCAGCAGCAGCCGCTTGGACTCGACGCCGTCGCCGCCGCTGAACCCGCCCAGGCCGTTGCCGGCGACCACCCGATGGCACGGCACGATGATCGGAATCGGATTGCCGCCCATGATCGCGCCGATGCCGCGCGCGGGGATGCCGCCGCCGCTGCGCGCGGCCAGCTCACCATAGGTCACGACCTGTCCGTACGGGACGGTGTCGTACAGCGTCTCCAGCACCCGACGCTGCCCCGCCGAGGTCAGCCGCCAGTCGACCGGCACCCCGAAGGCGCGCAGCTCCCCGGCGAAGTACGCCGCGAGCTCGGCGCGCACCTCGGCGACGCGCGCGGGATCGTCCGCCACGGGCAGCCCCAGCCGCCCGGCGACGCGCGCCCGCTCGCGGGGACCGTCGCGAAACCCCGTGGCGGCCACGCCGTCCGCGGTCACGGCCGCGAACACCTCGCCCAGCCGTGTCGGGACCGCGCAGAACGCGACCGTGTCCATCGTTCGCATCCTCAAACCGTACCGACTCGCGCCGCACCGGCCGCCGGCCCCGCCGGGCCCGGGCGGCCGGCCGGCCCGGTGTGCGTGCGGCCGCGTCCCGTGCCGCCGGGGCGTCAGACGCCGCCGCCGGTCTCGTTGAAGTACGACGGCCCGCCGGTGCCCCTGCCCGGCTCCGGGAACTGCGGGGCGATCAGACCGCCCGCACCGTCGGGCTGCGGCCCGACGTCGTCCTGCGTCGTGGAGTCGTTCTTCTTCGCGCCGCCCGAACCGCCGCCGGTGGTGTCCTTGCCCTGGTCGGCCTTCTCGCCCGAACCCGCCGGCCGATCACCGCCGCCGCTGGAACCGCCGTCGCCGGAACCGCCGTCACCGGGGTCGCCCGCGCCGGTCTGCCCGCCGCCGGCATCGCCCGCGTCGCCCTTCGCGCCGGTGTCGCCCTTCGCGCCCTCGTCGGCCGCGCCGCCCTCGTCGCCGCCGGACGACCGATCGTCGCCGGTCTGCGCGGACCCGCCGTCCGAGGTCTGGCTGGTGCCGGGGTCGCTCGGCGCGTCTCGGCCGATCAGGGCGTACACCACGCCGCCGGAGCCCAGCGCCGCCACCAGCGCGATCGCCGCCGCGATGAGCAGGGTGCGCCTGCGGTTCGGCCCGCCGCCGCCCTCCTGACGGGCGGTCGCCGGGGAGGACAGGTACTCCGCGGGCGGCTCGCCGCCCTGGGGAGCCGCGTAGGGGTACGCACCGCTCTCACGGGCACCGCCGGGCTGGGCGGCACCGGGATGGGCGCCGCCGTACGTCGCGCCCGGGGTCATGCCCTGGGAACCGTTCCCGGCCATGCTCTGGCCGCCCTGGGCCGGGCCGCCGAAGGTCCCGTAGCGGTCGGAGGCGGCGCCGTGCGGCCGCTGGGGGTCGTAGCCGGTCGGGGCGCCCTGGGGCCCCGTCAGCGCGCCCTGCGCGCCGCCCATGCCCGGCTGGGCAGGCGTCCCGGGGGCGTGCGGCGGCGTGGTCTGGTCCTGGAGGACGTACATCGGCGGGGCGGGGTCGCGCCTGCCGCCGTACTGCGCGTTCTGGCCGCCGTACTGCGCCTCCTGGCCGGGGTGCGGTGCGGCACCGCCCGGCCGCCCGGCCCACGCCGCGTCGCCGTCGCGGAACACATCGCCGGCCTGGGTCGGCGTGCCCTCGCCGGGGCCCGCCTGGGCCGGGCCGCGCGCGTCCCATCGGGGCGCCGAGGGGTCGTCGTGGGCGTAAGGCTCGTGAGGTGAGGTCGGTAGCCCGTGCCGGCTCGGCGACGAATCGACCTGCCGTCGCATGTCACTACTCCCTGCGGCGCTCGGGGAGGAAACCGGTCCGGCTTCCGAAGGGTTGATGGTCCACCCTAACCCAGTAACGGAAACACGACCCGGCAATTACGGAATAATCACGACATACTGCGGCGGATCGTCGGCATGCCCAGGGACACCACGCCCCCCTGCCCCGCGACCTGCCCCGATGCCGCCGGAACCCCGCACGCCGCGCTGTCGCGGCCCTCCCAGGCGTCGCCGGCCCGGGTGCGGCGCAGCGCCAGCGGAGCGCCGTCGGCCACGAGGTGGTGCGGCGCGGCGTACGTGATGCGCACGGTCGCCATGTCGCCCGGACGCGGCACCGCGTGACCCTCCGCCGGGTCGCCCGGCGAGAAGTGGACCAGCCGGTTGTCGGGGGCGCGGCCCGACAGGCGGTGGGTCTCCTCGTCCTTGCGGCCCTCGCCCTCGGCCACCAGCACCTCGACGACCCGCCCCACCTGGGCCTTGTTCTCGGCCCAGGAGATGTCGTTCTGCAGCTCGACGAGCCGCTCGTAGCGCTCCCGCACGACCTGCGGCGGCACCTGGCCGGGCATGGTGGCGGCGGGGGTGCCCGGCCGGATGGAGTACTGGAACGTGAACGCCTGGGCGAACCTCGCCTGCCGCACGACGTCGAGGGTGCGCTCGAAATCGTCGTCGGTCTCACCGGGGAAGCCGACGATGATGTCGGTCGAGATCGCCGCGTCGGGCATGGCCGCCCGCACCCGCTCGATGATGCCGAGATACCGCTCGGCCCGGTACGAGCGGCGCATCGCCTTCAGCACCCGGTCGGAGCCCGACTGCAGCGGCATGTGCAGCTGGGGCATCACGTTGGGGGTCTGCGCCATCGCCTCGATGACGTCGTCGGTGAACGCCGCCGGGTGCGGCGAGGTGAACCGCACCCGCTCCAGGCCCTCGACCTCGCCGCAGGCGCGCAGCAGCTTGCCGAAGGCGAGCCGGTCGCCGAACTCCACGCCGTAGGTGTTGACGTTCTGCCCCAGCAGCGTGACCTCCAGGACCCCCTGCTCGACCAGCGCCCGGATCTCGCGCAGCACGTCGCCGGGGCGGCGGTCCTTCTCCTTGCCGCGCAGCGACGGCACGATGCAGAACGTGCAGGTGTTGTTGCAGCCCACCGAGATCGACACCCAGGCGGCGTACGGCGACTCGCGCCGGGTGGGCAGCGTGGACGGGAAGACCTCCAGCGACTCCTTGATCTCGACCTGTGCCTCGCGGGCGACGCGGGCCCGCTCCAGCAGCACCGGCAGCGAACCGATGTTGTGGGTGCCGAAGACCACGTCGACCCACGGCGCCCGGCGGACGATCTCGCCTCGGTCCTTCTGGGCCAGGCAGCCGCCCACGGCGATCTGCATGCCGGGGTTGCGCAGCTTGGCGGGCCGCAGGTGGCCGAGGTTGCCGTAGAGCCGGTTGTCGGCGTTCTCGCGCACGGCGCAGGTGTTGAACACCACCACGTCGGCCGGCTCGCCCTCGCCGGCCCGGACGTAACCGGCGTCCTCCAGCAGCCCGGCCAGCCGCTCGGAGTCGTGCACGTTCATCTGGCACCCGTAGGTCCGTACCTCGTACGTGCGGGTGCTCTCCTGGGTGACAGTCATCGCACCCCCAAGGGTAGGCGCTCCGCGGACGTCTCATGGTCGCCACCCGCCGGACGCGGGGAGCGGGGCCCGCACGGCCGCCCGCGGCGATCGGCGCGCACGGGAGAAACGGCAGATCACCCCATACGCGCCGCCGCCTGGAACCCGTAAACCCGCCGTGATGGGATCGGTACCTGGGGGTTAGTGACCGGTGGCCTTTCCGCGCTTACGTTTGTTGACCATGACGGAGACCCCACACGCGACTCCACTCGTCAGGCTCGAGGGCGTCAACAAGCACTTCGGGTCACTGCACGTCCTGCGAGACATCAACCTGACCGTCGCGCGCGGCGAAGTGGTCGTCGTGATCGGCCCGTCGGGCGGCGGCAAGTCCACGCTCTGCCGCACCATCAACAGATTGGAGACCATCGACCAGGGCACCATCACCTTCAACGGCCTGCCGCTGCCCTCGGAGGGCAAGGCGCTGGCCAAACTGCGGTCCGAGGTGGGCATGGTGTTCCAGTCCTTCAACCTCTTCGCGCACAAGACGATCCTGGAGAACGTCACCCTCGGCCCCATCAAGGTGCGCAGGATTCCCCGCGAGCAGGCCGAGCGGCGCGCCACCGAGCTGCTCGAGCGGGTCGGCATCGGCGCCCAGGCCGCCAAATATCCCGCGCAGCTGTCCGGCGGGCAGCAGCAGCGTGCCGCCATCGCGCGGGCGCTCGCGATGGACCCTCAGATGATCCTGTTCGACGAGCCGACGTCGGCGCTGGACCCCGAGATGGTGCAGGAGGTCCTCGACGTGATGGTCGGCCTCGCGGCCGACGGCATGACGATGATGGTCGTCACCCACGAGATGGGATTCGCCCGCCGCGCGGCGCACCGGGTGGTGTTCATGGCAGACGGACAGATCGTGGAAGAGAACACCCCCGACGAGTTCTTCACCGATCCCCGCACCGACCGGGCGAAGGACTTCCTGTCCAAGATCCTCACGCACTGAGCTGTACCCCCCCAAAAAGAGCGAGGTAACAGAACACATGCGAGTACGACGTATCGGGTTGGCGCTGACCGCGGCCAGCATGCTCACCATGAGCCTGGTCGCGTGCGGCGGCGGCTCCGACGACAGCTACAGCACCGTCGTCGACAAGATCAAGGGCGCCCACAAGGTCGTCGTCGGCACCAAGTGGGACCAGCCCAGCCTTGGCCTGAAGTCCGGCTCGGGCGAGCCGCAGGGCTTCGACGTCGACGTCGCCAAATATGTGATCAAGGAGCTGGCCGGCGGCGAGGACGTCGACATCGAGTGGAAGGAATCGGCCTCCTCCAACCGTGAGGCGTTCCTGGCCAACGGCACCGTCGACATCATCTTCGCGACCTACTCGATCACCGAGTCGCGCAAGGAGAAGGTCACGTTCGGCGGCCCGTACATCGTGGCCCACCAGGACACCATGGTGCGCGCCGACGACACCGGCATCACCAAGGCCACCGACCTCGCCGGCAAGCGCATCTGCCAGGTGGCGGGCTCCAACTCCTACAAGCGCATCACCGACCCGCCGCCGGACGGCAAGCTCGACCTCGACGCCGAGCTCGTGGGCGCCAACACCTACTCCGAGTGCATCTCCAAGCTGCTCGGCAACAACCTCGACGCCCTCACCACCGACGACCTGATCCTGGCCGGCTTCGCCATGCAGAACGCCGCCCAGGGCAAGAACAACTTCAAGATCCTCGGCGACCCGTTCACCGACGAGAAGTACGGCGTCGGCCTGAAGAAGGGCGACGTCAAGACCTGTGAGGCGGTCAACAAGGCGATCACCAAGATGTACAGCGACGGCACCGCCCAGAAGCTGCTGGACCAGTGGTTCGGCAAGGCGCAAGGGCTGAAGCTGCCCACCGCGGTGCCCACCTTCGAGGGCTGCAGCTAGGTCGTACCGGCTCCAGGCGGCGACCGGCGGCCCCGTGCCCCGGCCGCCGCCGTCCTCATCGGCCATCCTCATCTGGTGGAGCAAGATGTATGACCTGATCAAGTACGCCCCCGACCTGGCCGTGGGTTTCCTGAAGAACGTCGAGCTCGCCGCGCTCTGCGCGGTGCTCTCGCTCGTCCTCGGCACGATCCTGGTCGCCATGCGGGTCTCCCCGACCCCCATCCTGCGGGGCGCCGGCACGGCCTACGTCAACGTCGTGCGCAACACCCCGCTGACCCTGCTGCTGGCGTTCGCCGCGCTCGGCCTCAGCGACACGATGGGGCTGGCGTTCTCGCACACGCCGAAGACCAACAGCTTCTGGCTCGTCGTGCTCGGCCTGTCGATCTACACGGCGGCGTTCGTCTGCGAGGCGCTGCGGTCCGGCATCAACACCGTGCCGTTGGGGCAGGCGGAGGCGGCCCGTTCCATCGGGCTCACGTTCACCCAGTCCCTGCGCATCGTCATCCTGCCGCAGGCGTTCCGCGCGGTCATCGCGCCGCTGGGCAGCGTCCTCATCGCGATGATCAAGAACACGACGGTGGCGATCGCGGCCGGCTACCTCGCCGAGTCGGCCTTCGTCATGAAGGACACCTTCGACGACACCGGCGTGTCGATCCCGATCTTCATCGCCCTGGTCATCGCGTTCATGGCGGTCACGCTCCCCGTCGGCCTCTTCTGCGGCTGGCTGGCCAAACGACTGTCGGTGGTCCGATGAGCGCGCGCCAGGGGTCGGTCCTCTTCGACGTTCCGGGCCCGAGCGCCCGAATCCGCAACGGCCTGCTCACCGGGGTCTGCCTGCTGCTGATCATCGGCATCGGCTACTTCATCTACGCGAAGTTCGACGAGAAGGGCCAGTGGAACCCGGACATCTGGCGGCAGTTCCTCGACGCCAAGACCTGGACCGACTTCATCGTGCCCGGCCTCATCGGCACGCTTAAGGCCGCGCTCCTCGGCTCGCTGTGCGCGCTCGCCTTCGGCGCGGTGTTCGGCCTCGCCCGGCTGTCCGACCACCGCTGGCTGCGCCTGTCCGCCGGCGCCGTCGTGGAACTCTTCCGGGCCATTCCGCTGCTGCTGCTGATCTTCTTCATCTTCTACCTCGCGCCGACCCTGTTCGGCGGCGGCGACTACACGCTGGTCGCCGTGGTGACCGGGCTCACCCTCTACAACGGGTCGGTGCTCGCCGAGGTGGTGCGGGCGGGCGTGCTCGCCGTGCCCAAAGGGCAGTCGGAGGCGGCGTACGCCATCGGGCTGCGCAAGAGCGGCGTGATGTGGCGCGTGCTGCTGCCCCAGGCCGTCACGGCCATGCTCCCGGCCATCGTCAGCCAGCTCGTCACCCTGCTCAAGGACACCGCGCTCGGCTTCATCATCGCCTACGTCGACCTGCTCAACATGGGATTCAAGATCCTGCCGGTCAACAACCCGGGCAGCCTGATCCCGAGCGCCATCGTGATCGCCGTGATCTACATCGGCCTCAACATGGCGCTGAGCGGCGTGGCCGGCTGGCTGGAGCAGCGCACGCGGCGCAGCCGCAAGTCCGCGATCCGGCCCGACCAGCCCACCGACAGCATGATCACACCGGTGGGCCTCGGTCCCGCCGGCGCCGGCGCGCTGGAGTGAGGCGGCCCTGACGCAGGGCTCGGCGGAGTGAGCCCCTGAGCGCCACCGACGGCACCGGACGGGCGGGCGGGACGGGCCCGCCCAGCGGCGACCGTCCGCAGGTGACCGCCAGCGGGCGAACGTCAGCGGGCGAACTCCGTCGAGCGCGACTCGCGCACCACCGTGATGCGGATCTGCCCCGGGTAGGTCAGCTCCTCCTCGACCTGCTTGGCCACGTCACGGGCGATCACCTGGGCCTGGATGTCGTCGACCGAGTCGGGCTTGACCATCACCCGGATCTCCCGGCCGGCCTGCATCGCGAACACCTTCTCGACGCCGTCGTACGACTGGGCGATCTCCTCCAGCCGCTCCAGCCGCTTCACGTACGCCTCCAGCGACTCCCTGCGGGCACCGGGCCGGCTGCCGCTGATCGCGTCGGCCGCCTGGGTGAGCACCGCCTCCACGGTGCGCACCTCCACCTCGTTGTGGTGGGCCTCGATGGCGTGCACGACGTCCTCGTGCTCGCCATAGCGGCGGGCGATCTCGGCGCCGATCAGCGCGTGGCTGCCCTCGACCTCGTGGGTCAGCGCCTTGCCGATGTCGTGCAGCACCGTGCAGCGCTTCAGCAGCACGGGGTCCAGCCGCAGCTCGGCCGCCATGATGCCGGCGATGTGCGCCGACTCGATGAGGTGCTTGAGCACGTTCTGCCCGTACGAGGTGCGGTAGCGGAGCTGCCCGAGCAGAGTGACCAGCTCCGGGTGCATGTCGGTGAGACCCAGCTCGACGAGAGCGTCCTCACCGGCGCGCACGCACAGGTCGCGCACCTCGCCCCGGCTCCGCTCGTACGCCTCCTCGATGCGCTGCGGGTGGATGCGGCCGTCGAGGATGAGCTTCTCCAGGGTGAGCCGCCCCGTCTCCCTGCGCACGGGGTCGAAACAGGACAGCAGCACCGCCTCCGGCGTGTCGTCGATGATCAGGTTGACCCCGGTCGTCGACTCGAACGCGCGGATGTTGCGGCCCTCCCGGCCGATGATGCGGCCCTTCATCTCGTCGCCCGGCAGATGCACCACCGAGACCACCGACTCGGCCGTCTGCTCGGTCGCGACCCGCTGCACCGCCAGCGTCACGATCTTGCAGGCGCGTTTCTCGCCCTCCTTGCGCGCCTCGCTCTCGATCTCGCGCACGATGAGCGCGGCCTCCCGCTTGGCCTGGTGCTCGATCGTCATGACCAGCTCGTTCTTGGCCTGCTCCGCGGTGAGCCCGGCGACCCGCTCCAGCACGGCCGTACGCTCCTGGGCGAGACGGTCGAGCTCGCTGCGCCGGTCGGCCAGCTCGGTCTCGGTCTCGGCCAGCTTGCGGGCCCGCTCGGCCTGCCGCCGCGCCTCCTCGTCCAGCCGCTGCTCGCGCTCGGCGAGGCGGTTCTCGCGGCGCTCCAGGTCGGCCCGGAGCTCCTTCAGCTCCGACTTGAGGATGCGGGACTCCTCCTCGACCTCTTTGCGCATCCGCATGGCGTTCTCGGAGGCGGCCTCGGACTTGCGCACGATCTCCTCGGCGTCGACGCGCGCCTTCTCTTTGATCGCGAGGGCCTCCTGCCGGGCGGCGGCCAGCTCCTCGTCGACCTTGGCGAGCTGCTCCGGGGTCGGACCGGCAGGACCGCGCACGGCCGAGACGCCCACACGACGAACGAGCAGGACGAGCGCAACGATCGCGACGATGGCGAGAAGTAGAACGGCCACCGTAAGCGCGATTTCCACCATCATGTGCGCTCATCCCTCCTTGCGTCGCGCTATTTCCACGCAAGGGTCACACGCACGGCACGGAACGCCCCGACAGCGGCGTCGCGCGGACAAATATCCCATCTAGGGCATGCATGGCACCATGCAGTCCTAGGCGTCGGGTACGTACAAACTTCCTCGTCCGTTGCTCACCGGTATGGCAATCCGCACAGCGCGGAGTAACACCTCACTAGGTCGAGCATAGGTTTCAGATGGGCCACGAACAAGTAAACGACCGCGAGTATGTTGTGAGATCCTCGGGATGCCGCTCCGCCTCGCTCCAGGCTCCAGCGCCAGTGTAGGCGGGTTTCGAGCGCGTCCGGCACACGGCGTGACGGCCGGCGCCAGGACGTATTCGCCCGGCGGCCCCTAATCGGGGGCGAAGTCGGCCTCCGGGTAATCGGGCGCGACATCGGCCTCCGGGCCGACGCCCTGATCGAGCCCTTCGCTTTCGAGCACCTCGCGGACGACCCGGTAGGCCAGCCCCGGAGAGTAGCCCTTGCGGGCGAGCAGGCCGGTGAGGCGGCGCATGCGCGCGACCGGGGTCGCGGAGCGGGCCGAGGGGAGCTTGGCCCGGACCAGTCGCCGGGCCGTCTCCACCTCCTGGTCGGGGTCGAGCCGCTCGACGGCCTCGCGCACCGTGTCGTCGTCGACCCCGCGCCGGCGCAGCTCGGCCGCCAGCGCCTTGCGTCCCAGCCCTCGCCCCTCGTGCCGGGAGCTCACCCACGCCTCGGCGAACGCCTCGTCATCGATGAGCCCCACGTCGGAGAAGCGATCGAGCACGGCCAGCGCGGCCTCCTCGGGCACCTCGCGCCTGCGCAGCGCCTCGGCCAGCTGCGCCCGCGTGCGCGGCGCCGCGGTCAACATGCGCAGACAGATCGCCCGCGCCCGCTCCTCGGGCCCGTCAGCCATCACACCGTCCACTCACCATCGACGATTCTCAGCGATCCCCATCTCAGTGATCTGCTCTCAATGATCCGCTCTCGACGATCCGCTCTCGGCGATCTCGGTGATCCGCTTTCGGCGATCCGGCCGACTCCGGGCGAAGGTCCCCGTCGTGCCGCCCGCCCCGCCGGGGGGACGTCCGCCGCCGGGCCGGACCGAAGCCGCTCCGCCGACCGCACGGCCGGCCCCCGCCTGGTCGGCCGTTCCCGGTCGGCGTTCCCGATCGGAGTCCCCGGTCGGCGTCCCCGCTCGACCGCTCCCGATCGGCCCGCTCGGCCGCTCTCGGGCGGCCGTTCCCCGCCTGCCGTTCTCGGACGGCCGTTCCCCGCCTGCCGTTCTCGGACGGCCGTTCTCGGGCGCCCGCTCCTTGCCGGTCGCCGATCAGACGTCTCCCGGCTTCACGGCGGCGGCCTTCGCGCCCCGGCCGGTGCCGGCCCGTGACGCCGATGCGCCGGCCCGCGTGGCCGGGGCGGCGGTCGCCGCGGCGGCGCCCGGAGCGGCGGGCGGCGGGGTGGCCGGGGTGTCGATGCGGGGACCGATCCCCAGCTTCTCCTTGATCTTCTTTTCGATCTCGTTGGCGATGTCGGGGTTGTTCTTCAGGAAGTTGCGGGCGTTCTCCTTGCCCTGCCCGAGCTGGTCGCCCTCGTAGGTGTACCAGGCGCCGGACTTGCGGATGAAGCCGTGCTCGACCCCCATGTCGATGAGCCCGCCCTCACGGGAGATGCCGATGCCGTACAGGATGTCCATGTCGGTGGTGCGGAACGGCGGGGCCATCTTGTTCTTGACCACCTTGACCCGGGTGCGGTTGCCGACCGCCTCGGTGCCGTCTTTGAGGGTCTCGATGCGCCTGATGTCGAGGCGCACCGAGGCGTAGAACTTCAGCGCCTTGCCGCCGGTCGTGGTCTCCGGGCTGCCGAACATGATGCCGACCTTCTCGCGGAGCTGGTTGATGAAGATGGCGGTGGTGCGGGTCTGGTTGATGGCCCCGGTGAGCTTGCGCAGCGCCTGCGACATCAGCCGGGCCTGGAGACCGACGTGGCTGTCGCCCATCTCGCCCTCGATCTCGGCCTTGGGCACGAGCGCGGCCACCGAGTCGATGACGACGATGTCGATGGCGCCGGAGCGGATCAGCATGTCGGTGATCTCCAGCGCCTGCTCGCCGGTGTCGGGCTGGGAGACCAGCAGCGCGTCGGTGTCGACGCCGAGCTTCTTGGCGTAGTCGGGATCGAGCGCGTGCTCGGCGTCGATGAACGCAGCGATGCCGCCCGCCTTCTGCGCGTTGGCCACCGCGTGCAGCGCCACGGTGGTCTTGCCGGACGACTCCGGGCCGTAGACCTCCACCACGCGGCCGCGCGGATAGCCGCCGATGCCGAGGGCGACGTCGAGACCGATCGAGCCGGTCGGGATCACCTCGACGGGGGCCCGCGCGTCGTCGCCTAGGCGCATGACGGAGCCCTTGCCGAACTGCCGCTCGATCTGGGCGAGCGCGGTGTCAAGAGCCTTCTCGCGGTCATTGGCTGCCATGGAATGCCCCCTGGACGGGTCGTGGTCTATCCGGTCACCGGCAAGCTACGAGGCGCCACCGACATTTTCGTGGCGACGCCCAGCGGCGTCAGCCCCGCCAGCATAGCCGAACGGCTGTTCGATCGTCAGCCGTCCGTCCATCCTGGCACGCCGGTCACCCTACCTGCGAGACACATTCCCGGGCCTTTCCCTTCGCCTGGTTGTCAGGGTGCTGACCTGCGGCGATCCTTGAGCCAGAGCGGCCGAACCACCCGGCCGACGTTCACGAGCATGATGGGGCAGCCGTGACGAGCACCTATGCCGGGCAGCGCCGCACCCACCTGGAGGCCCTCGCCGCCGAGCTGCCCGGGCGCGGCCTGGCGAGCAGGGCGCTGAGCGAGCACGATCCGATGTTGTGGGTGTGGCATCCGGGCACCGCCCGGCAGACCATCGTCTTCGCCTCGCCCAGCGCGCAGGGCTGGGTGTTCCTGTGGTCTCCCGACGGTCACGAGAGCGCCGACGAGCCCGGCCACGCCGCCGACATGCTCGCCAAGCTGCTCGCCCAGTCCGCCTGAGCCGGCCGATGCGACGGCGCCCCGTCCACCGGCCTCGCGGCCCCGCACGCGTGTCAGCGCAGCTTGGGGTCGACGTCGACGACCGCGCACACCGCCTGCCACACCTTCTTCGCCGGCTCGCCGTCGGCGAGGGCCTGGTGCACCGTGCGGCCGCCGAGTTCGGCGATGACGTAGTCCTTGGCCCAGGACTCGGCGTACGCTTCGCCGAAGGTGCGGTGCATACGGTTCCAGAAGTCGGTCAGGCGCATCCCTCCAGTATGGGACGCGCTCATGCCGAGTCGACCCCCCACGGCCAAGGAGGCCGCACATGCCGAAGCTCTCCCGCAGTGAACGACTGGCGCATCGGGCCAGGCGGCGCGCGCTGCGCTCCCAGCTGCTCCAGGCCGAGCAGGCCGCCCGGCGCGACCGGCAGGCCCGCAAGAACCGGCCGGCCGAGGAGGCGGGTCCGGCCGAGGGCACGCACCGCTCCGGCGACGCCCCGGCGTCCTGACGGCCGCCCGGCGCGGCGCCCCTACAGCACGCGGGAGCCGTACATCTCGCCGAGAGGGTCGGCGAGCAGTTCGAGACGGGCGCCATCGGGGTCGCGGAAGTAGATGGAGGCGCCGCTCTCCACCTGGTACGGCACGCCCTCGGCCTCCAGGTTGCCGCGCAGGCGCTCCCACGTGACCGGGTCGACCGAGATGGCGACGTGGTGCAGGCCGCCGAGAACCTCCCGGTACGGCCCCAGGTCGAGGCCGGGAAGGTCGAAGAAGGCCAGCAGGTTGCCGTTGCCGATGTCGAAGAAGAAGTGGTTGGAGCCCCGGTAGTCGCGGTTCTCGAAGATCTCCGTCAGCGGGAACTCCAGGACGTCCTGGTAGAAGTGGATGGTCCGCTCCACATCGGAGGAGATCAGCGCGAAGTGGTGCAGGCCACGCGCGCTGCTCGGCGGCCGGTGTTCTCGCAGGTGCTGCTCCCTGATCCGGTCGCGGGCCGCGTCGATCGCAGCGTAATCGATGTCCATAATTCAGGAAATCTCCTCATACGGAGACGGCTAACCCGTCGCCTGGCCAACCCTCACTATAGTTGAACTTTGAATCAAATGGGAGTGTCGGTGCGGGCAGGCAAGATGGACCCATGACGTTCGACCAGTTCACCGAGGTGACCAGGCAGTGGTTCGCCGGAGCCTTCGCCGGTCCCACCCCCTCGCAGGAGGGGGCGTGGGCGTCGATCGCCCGCGGTGACAACACGCTGGTGGTCGCGCCCACGGGGTCCGGCAAGACCCTCGCGGCGTTCCTGTGGTCGCTCGACCGGCTGGCCGCCGAGCGCATGGCCCGGCCGGCCGAGCCGCCCGAGCCGGTCGATCCGGCCGAGCGGGGCAAGCGAGGCAAGCGGCGGGGGCCGGGCCAGCGGCGATGCAGCGTCGTCTACGTCTCGCCGTTGAAGGCGCTCGCCGTCGACGTCGAGCGCAACCTGCGCGCGCCGCTCGCCGGGCTGAAGCAGACCGCGCGGCGGCTCGGCCTGCCGGTGCCCGACATCTCGGTGGCGATCCGCTCGGGCGACACCTCCGCCGAGGATCGCAGGCGGTTCGCCGCCCACCCGGCCGACATCCTGATCACCACGCCCGAGTCGCTGTTCCTGATCCTCACCGGGCAGGCGCGCGAGGCGTTGCGCGGCGTGCGCACCGTCATCGTCGACGAGGTGCACGCGGTCGCCGGCACCAAGCGCGGTGCCCATCTCGCGCTCAGCCTGGAGCGGCTCGACGCGCTGCTGGAGCGGCCGGCCCAGCGCATCGGCCTGTCGGCGACGGTGCGGCCGGTGGGCGAGGTGGCCGCCTTCCTGGGCGGTGCCCGACCGGCGACGGTGGTGCAGCCGCCGCAGGGCAAGACCATCGAGGTCGACGTCGTCGTGCCGGTGGAGGACATGGCCGAGGTGCCGCCGACAGGACTGGGCGACGAGCCGGCCGAGCAGCGGCGCGGCATCTGGCCGCACGTCGAGGAGCGTCTGCTCGACCTCATCGAGGCCCACCGCTCCACGATCGTGTTCGCCAACTCCCGCCGTCTCTCGGAACGCCTGTGCGCCAGGCTCAACGAGCTCGCCGAGGACCGCTGGACGGCCGCCGCCGCGGCCCCCGGTGAGAGAGCCGGTGAGGGGGCCGGGGAGCGCTCGGCGCGCCCCGGCGGCACCGGCCTGTCGGGGCCGGCGGAGCCGGGCGGGGCGGCCGGGGTCGGCGCGGGCCGCGCCGACGGCCGGGCGCGGCCTCCCCAGGGGCCGCCCCGTGAAGTGGTGCGGGCGCACCACGGTTCGGTGTCCAAGGAGGAGCGGGCGCAGACCGAGGAGGCGCTGAAGTCCGGGCGGCTGCCGGCCGTGGTGGCCACCTCCAGCCTCGAGCTCGGCATCGACATGGGCGCGGTCGACCTGGTGGCCTGCGTCGAGGCGCCGCCGAGCGTGGCGAGCGGGCTGCAGCGCATCGGCCGCGCCGGGCACCAGGTCGGCGCCGTGTCCAGCGGCGTGATCTTCCCCAAGTACCGTGGCGACCTGGTGCAGACGGCCGTGGTCGCCGAGCGCATGCGGGCCGGCGCCATCGAGGAGCTGCGCTACCCGCGCAACCCGCTCGACGTGCTCGCCCAGCAGATCGTGGCCATGACCGCGCTCGACGAGTGGACGGTCGACGAGCTGGAGGCCGTGGTCAAGCGCGCCGCGCCCTACTCCACGCTGCCGCGCAGCGCCCTGGAGGCCACGCTGGACATGCTCGCCGGGCGCTACCCGAGCGAGGAGTTCGCCGAGCTGCGCCCGCGCATCGTGTGGGATCGGGTGACCGGCACGTTGCGCGGCCGGCCTGGCGCGCAACGGCTCGCGGTCACCAGCGGCGGCACCATCCCCGACCGGGGCCTGTTCGGGGTGTTCCTCGTCGGTGAGCGGTCCACCAGGGTCGGCGAGCTCGACGAGGAGATGGTGTACGAGTCGCGGGTCGGCGACGTGTTCGTGCTCGGCGCCAGCTCGTGGCGCATCGAGGACATCACCACCGACCGGGTGCTGGTGTCGCCTGCCCCGGGACAGCCGGGCAAGCTGCCGTTCTGGCACGGCGACACGCCGGGCCGGCCGGCCGAGCTGGGCCGGGCGATCGGCGCGTTCCTGCGGGAGCTGTCGTCGGCGGGGCCCGAGCGGGCGGCCGCACGGGCCCGAGCGGCCGGCCTCGACGAGTTCGCCGTGACCAACCTGCTGGCGTACCTCGACGAGCAGCGTGAGACCACCGGCTACGTTCCCGACGATCGCACGCTGCTGGTCGAGCGGTTCCACGACGAGCTCGGCGACTGGCGCATCGTGGTGCACTCGCCCTACGGCGCCCGCGTGCACGCGCCCTGGGCCCTCGCGATCGCGCGGCGGCTGCGCGAGCGCTACGGCGGTGACGTGCAGGCGGTGCACTCCGACGACGGCATCGTGCTGCGCGTTCCCGACACCTTCGACGCGGCGCCGGGCGCGGGCGACTCGCCGGGTTCGCTGGCGGTGTTCGACC
>JBIQJI010000012.1:42477-116122 GCA_044507605.1 Actinomycetales bacterium
TCTCGGACGCCCCCGCGGTGGTGCTTCGCACGGACCAGCAGGACTACCAGGGCACCGGCGTCACCGTCGAGGTGGCGCGCAAGCTCGGGGTGCCGCGGATGGTGATGGCGAACAACAAGGTGCCGGCGGTGTTCGACCCCGAGGAGAACGAGCGCGGCGTCACCGAGGAGCTCGGCGGCTCGGCGCTGTTCGCCGCGCGATTCCGCGAGTGCGCGGGGCGTGCCCTGCTGCTGCCGCGCCGCTCCCCCGGCAGGCGCACCCCGCTGTGGCAGCAGCGGCAGCGCGCCGCCGGGCTGCTGGCCGTGGCGAGCCGCTACGGCTCGTTCCCGGTGGTGCTCGAAACGATGCGCGAGTGCCTGCGCGACGTGTTCGACGTGCCGGGGCTCGTCGCGCTCATGCGCGACATCGCCGCGCGGCGGGTGCGGCTGGTCGAGGTCGAGACGCCCCGGGCGTCGCCGTTCGCGGCGTCGTTGCTGTTCCACTACATCGGGGCGTTCATGTACGAGGGCGACGCGCCGCTGGCCGAGCGGCGGGCCCAGGCGCTGGCGCTCGACTCGGCGCTGCTGGCCGAGCTGCTCGGCCAGGCCGACCTGCGCGAGCTGCTCGACCCCGACGTGATCGCCGAGGCCGAGCGCGAGCTGGCCCGGCTCGACCGTCCGCTCAGGGACGCCGAGGACCTTGCCGATCTGCTGCGTTCGCACGGCCCGCTGCTGGAGCAGGACGTAACGGTCCGCGACGGCGACCCCGCCTGGCTCACGGAGCTGGAGCACGCCAGGCGGGCCATCCGGGTGCGTGTCGGCGGCACCGAGCGGTGGGCCGCCGTCGAGGACTCCGGGCGGCTGCGCGACGCGCTCGGCGTGCCGCTGCCGGTGGGCGTGCCGCACGCCTTCCTGGAGCCGGTGGCCGACCCGCTGGGCGACCTGGTGATGCGGCATGCCCGCACCCGCGGGCCGTTCGCCGCCGAGACGGCGGCCGCCCGGTTCGGCCTGGGGGTGGCCGTCGTCACCGACGCGCTGCGCCGCCTCGCGGCGTCGGGCCGGGTCGTGCCGGGCGAGTTCCGGCCGGGCGGCCGCGGCGAGGAGTGGTGCGACGCGGACGTGCTGCGGATGCTGCGCCGCCGGTCGCTGGCCCGGCTGCGCCGCGAGGTGGAGCCGGTGCCGCCGGCGGCCCTGGCGGCGTTCACCCCCGCCTGGCACGGCGTGTCGCCGGGCCGGGCGGGCGGCTCGGGCGCCAGGGGCATCGACGCCCTCGTCGCCGCGATCGAGCGGCTCCAGGGGGCGGCGGTGCCGGCCTCGGCGCTCGAAACGCTGATCCTGCCGGCTCGGGTGCCGGGGTACGAGCCGGCGTTGCTCGACGAGCTCACGTCGTCGGGCGAGGTGCTGTGGGCGGGGCAGGGGTCGCTGCCCGGAGGCGACGGCTGGGTGTCGCTGTACTTCGCCGACACGGCGCCGCTGCTGCTTCCCGAGCCCGGCGACATCACGATGACGCCGCTGCACGAGCAGGCGCTGGAGGCGCTCTCCGCCGGCGGCGCGCTGTTCTTCCGCGGCCTGTCCGAGCGCATCGGCTCCCTCGACGATCAGGCTCTCGTCGCCGCCATCTGGGACCTCGTGTGGTCCGGCCGGGTCACCGGCGACACGCTCGCGCCGCTGCGCGCGGTCCTCGGCGGCGGCCGGCCCGCGCATCGCCCTCGCGCCCGGGGCAGGCGGGCCGTGCTGCCGTCCAGGAGCGGCCCGCCCACGGTGGCCGGGCGCTGGTGGACCCTGCCGCCGCCGTCGCCCGACGCGACCCGGCGGGCGCGGGCACAGGCCGAGGTGCTGCTGGAGCGGCACGGCGTGGTGACCCGGGGCGCGGTGACGGCCGAGCGCCCGCCCGGCGGTTTCGCCGCCGTCTACCAGGTGCTGCGGGCCTTCGAGGAGAGCGGCCGCTGCCGCCGGGGCTACTTCGTCGAGGGCCTGGGCGGCGCCCAGTTCGCCCTGCCCGGCGCGGTCGACCGCCTGCGTCAGGAGGCCGCCGGGCGCCGCGAACCGGCGGGCGCGCCCGCATCGGGAGGAGACGAGCCGGCCACCGTGGTGCTGGCCGCCGCCGACCCGGCCAATCCCTACGGGGCGGCGCTGCCCTGGCCCGACCGGCCGGGCGAGCCGGCGCACCGCCCGGGCCGCAAGGCGGGCGCGCTGGTCGTGCTGGTGCGCGGCAGGCTGTCGCTGTACGTCGAGCGGGGCGGCCGCACCCTGCTGTCGTTCGGCGACGAGCAGGACCTGCGCCCGGCCGTCGACGCCCTGGCCTTGGCCGTACGCGACGGCGCGCTCGGCAAGCTCACCGTCGAGCGGGCCGATGGCACGGCGATCGGCGACTCGCCTCTGGCCGCCGCCCTGGAGGCCGCCGGCTTCCACCCGACCCCGCGCGGCCTGCGGCTGCGCCGTTGAGGCCCCTACGCGCCCGCACGGGCGACTCAGACCGGCCGGCGAGGCATGGCCTGGACCGGGCCGTAGTGGGCGGCGGGGGCGTGGGTGGTCATGGCCCAGTAGCGGTCGCCGTAGGACCAGTGCCACCACTCGGTGGGGTAGTTGACCAGGCCGGCCTCTTCCAGGGCGGCGGCCAGGACCTTGCGGTTGCGGCGGGCCTCGGGGCCGATGCCCGTGGCGGCGGTGTAGCAGGCGCCGCCGCTCTGTTCGGGGGTGGCGTTGATGGCGGTGCCGAGGTCGAGCTCGGTGCCGTCGTCGGCGCACAGGGTGAGGTCCACGGCGGCGCCCGCGGTGTGCGGGGCGACCTCGATCGGGGAGACGAACCGGCTCGCGGCCACATGCAGCTCGTCGGGCGACATGTCCGGATAGGTCGCCCGGAGCTCGTCCAGGTACTCCGCGAAGTAGCGCCGCTGGAGCGCGGGCGGGCGATAGCCCTCCACGACGAGCAGCCGATACCCCGCGGGCAGCAGCCGCTGCGCCTCGCCCAACCGGCCCGCCACGCCTTCGCGCAGGCGCGCGAAGGCCCCCTCTTCATCGGCGAGCCGGCCGTCCACCGCGAACGTTCCCCGCACGTCGACCAGCGGCTCACCGCATTCGGCGACGGGGATCGAGGTCACCCGGGGATCGGAGATGAGAACGACGTCTTGTGTCCGCTCGTGATCCTGCACAGGGCGAAAGTCTAGGAGAACCTTTACCGAAGCCCGGCACCCGGTTGAAGATCGACGGGCCTGATCGCCCCGCAGCCGGCGGGCCGCCGGGGTCAACCGGCCTCGACCGTGGTGGCGAACATCTCCTCACGGGCGTGCCCGAGAGCGACCACCATCGCCCCGCGCAGGATGGGGTTGCCCGTCACCTCGGTGACCGCGACCCGGGGCCGGCCGGGACACACCCGGGCGACGGCGCGCTGGACGCGTTCGGCCAGCGCCGCGCCGCCGGCGCGCCCGACATCGCCGCTGAGCACGACGAGGCCGGGGTCGAGCACGACCGACACCGACGCCACGCCGACGGCGAGCCGCATGGCCAGTTCGTCGAGGAACCCGTCGGCGCCGCGTTCGACCGCCCGGCCGACCACCGCGCCGATGTCGCCCCTCACGTCGTACGGGCCCCCGCCGGGCGGGCCGGGGGCGAGCAGGCCGTGGTCGGCGGCCAGGCGGCTGACGGCCTGGCCGCCGACCAGGCGCTGGAAGGAGCCGGACTGGGGGTCGGTGACACCGGTCGGCAGGGGAACGCCGGGCACGGGCAGCCAGCCCACCTCACCGGCGCCGCCGGTGGCGCCGCGGTGCAGCCGCCCGCCGAGCATGACGCCGAGCCCCTGGCCGATGCCGCTCCACAGCAGCACGAAGTCGTCGACGTCGCGTGCCGCGCCATGGGAGCGTTCGGCGACGGCCGCGAGGTTGACGTCGTTCTCGATGATCACGTGCGGGCCGAGCGTGGTGCGCAGCTCGGTCAGCGCGCCGAGGTGCCACGACGGCAGGTCGAACGAGAACCGCACTTCACCGGTCACCGGGTCGACCACGCCCCGGGTGCCGATGACGAACGCGCGCAGCCTGTGCAGCTCGATGCCGGCCGTCTCGCAGGCCCGCCGCACGGCGTCGTGGACGGCCGAGACGGGGTCGGGCTCCCCGTCGTGGCCGCCGCCGGTGCGCACGGTGACCTCGGCGACCGTGCGGCCGGTGATGTCGGCGATTCCGGCCGTGACCGAGCCGGGCAGCACCTCCAGCCCGGCGGCGTAGGCGCTGGAGGAGACGACCGCGTAGAGTGCGGCGTTCGGGCCGCGCCCGCCGGGCCGGGCGCCGGCCACGGTCACCAGGCCGCGTTCCTCCAGGCGCGCCAGGAGCTGGCCCGAGGTCACCTTGGACAGCCCGGTGAGCGCGCCGAGCTCCGCGCGGGTGAGGGGGCCGCGAGACAGCAGCAGTTCGAGCGCCGCGCGGTCGTTCAGTTGTCGCAGCAGCCGGGGTGTCCCCGGTCGTTGGGACAAGGCTGGGCCCCTCTCCGTCACGAGCCCCAACGGGCCGTTCTTTTAAGAAAGTTTCTTTTCAGATTAGGGCACGCGGCGGCCATTGCGAAGGGACGCCCCGCCTTCACCCCTTTCGTCGCGCTTCCGGCACCCGGCCGGGGCGGTGGGAGGCGGGCTTTCAGGACCCGGCGAAGATCTGCTCGCGGGCGTGCCGGAGCGCGGCGAGCACGGCCCCGCGCAGCACAGGAGCGGCCTCGACCCGCGTGGTCACCACGTCCGGGCGGATCGGGCACATCCGGGCGACCGCGTCCGCGACCCGGCCGCTCAGCGCCACGCCCCCGGCCTGCCCCACCTCGCCCCCGAGCACGACCAGCTCCGGGTCGAGCACGACGCACACGGACGCGACGCCGAGCGCCAGCCGGCGGGCGATCTCGTCCAGCAGGGCCGCGCCGCGCTCGCCCGCCGCCACGGCGGCGCTCACGCACTCGGCGGCGCTCGTCCGGGCGAAGCCGTACGACTCGGCGAGCTCGCACACGGCGTCGGAACTCACCAGCGTCTGCAGGCCCCCGGCGAGCGACGGCGGCCTGCCGGGCCGGGCGCGGACGTCGCCGGCGAGCGGCACCCCCGGCACGGGCAGGTAGCCGATCTCGCCCACGCTGCCCGAACGGCCGCGGTGCAGCCGCCCGCCGAGCGTCACGGCGAGGCCGATGCCGCGCGCGACCCACACCAGCACGAAGTCGTCGACGCCCCGGGCCGCGCCCTCCGCCTGCTCGGCGACGGCGGCCAGGTTCACGTCGTTCTCGATGATCACCTCGGCGCGCAGGTCGCGGGCGAGGGCCTCGTGGATGCCCTGATGCCAGTGCGGCAGGTCGAACGAGAACGTCACGTCGCCGCTGCGCGGGTCGACCACGCCGGGGGTGCCCACCACGACGCCGTTCAGCCGCGAGGGCGCCACGCCGGCCGCCCGGCACGCCCGCACGACCGCGGCGTGCACGACGGGCACGGGGTCGGCGCCCGAGTCGTCCCGCCCCGCGTCGACGGTGACCTCCGCGAGCGTCCGTCCGGTGATGTCGGCGACGGCCGCGGTGACGCCGTCGGGCCCCACGTCGAGACCCGCCACGTACGCCGAGGACGCGACGACGCCGTACAGGGCGGCGTTCGGCCCGCGGTTGCCGCCCTGCTCCCCGACCACCTCGACCAGGCCGCGCTCCTCCAGCCGCGCGAGCGTCTGCGAGGCCGTCACCTTGGACAGCCCGGTCAGGTCACCGATCCGCCCCCGGGTCAGCGGGCCGGACGTGAGCAGCAACTCCAGGGCGGCCCGATCGTTGATCTCCCGCAGTAGCCTGGGCACGCCAGGACGTCGCTTCATGCGCCAGCTCTCTTGGTCTCGTCGTTCACGATGATTTACCACAGCTGCCGGGAAACGCCCATACCGACCCGTCCGAGGGGGTTTCCCGGGCTACGGCGTGCCATCCGACCCTCACAGGCGGGATAATCGATGTCATGCGCCTTTCCGCCCGGGTCGACTATGCGCTGCGCGCCGCCGCCGAGCTCGCGGCCGCAGGCAGCGGCCTGACCACCGTGGGTGAGCTCGCCAAAGGGCAGGAGATGCCCCCCAAGTATCTGGAGAACATCCTGTTGCAGATGCGCAGGGCGGGGCTCGTGCGCGGTCAGCGTGGTCCCGAGGGCGGCTATGTGCTCGCCAGGCCGGCCGATCAGATCAGCCTCGCCGACGTGATCCGGGCCGTCGACGGCCCGCTCGCCAACGTGCGCGGCGAGCGGCCCGAGCACGTCGGCTACACCGGCGCGGCGCAGGCCCTGCAGCAGGTCTGGATCGCGCTGCGGGCCAGTGAGCGGGCCATCCTGGAAGAAGTGACGCTGGCACAGATCGCCTCCGGCGACCTGCCGAAGCGCGTGCGTGACCTGTCGGCCGATCCGGCCGCCTGGGACTGAACCTGCCGCGTGAGACCGAGCCGTGGGCGATGCGGGCCGGGGCGCCGGGCGCGGGAAACGGGAGAAGAGCCGCGCGACCTGCCGCGCGCGGGCCGGGCCCAGAGGGGCCGCGTGAAACATTCCGGCCGCAGACGGCCGGTCAAGACGTACGGGACAGACGGACGCCGATCATCGAGCGACGGACCATGCGACACGACGCCCGTCGTTACACCCGCCGCGGCGCACTCGCCGAGGCACCCGGCGGAAAGTCCACGATCGGCCTGGGGTCAGGCGGCGACCATGTCCTTGACTTCGGGGAAACCGTCGAAATCCGACTCCGAAATGGCGCCGGGCACGGTCTCGGCGATGGGCAGGCGCTCGCGCTCGGGGGCCTCGGCCAGAACCGGCGCGTGCTGGAGCTCGGCCAGCGCGAACTGGTCGGACACCTCACGAAGCACCTGTGAAAGCGGCACGCCCAGCGCGCCGCAGATCGAGGCGAGCAGCTCGGACGACGCCTCCTTCTGGCCGCGCTCGACCTCGGAAAGATAACCGAGAGAGACACGGGCCAGGTTGGACACTTCGCGCAGGGTGCGGCCCTGACGCACCCGCAGCCGCCGCAGGACGTCACCGAGAAGCTGACGCAGCAGGACCATTTGTCGCTCCCTCCCGAGCGCGGGCGTCTTCACGGCACTCCGCGCGGTCGGCTCCATGCCTCCATTTTTGGGACTCGCTTTATACATACTCCCCAGCCGCATCATCGGTTCGTTCGGTCCCTTCGCCCGGGACGCACGGTCTTGTCTGGTCGTCGACGGCTCACGGACCTCACTCACATGTCCACCGTACCTGCAACGGTCAACACTCCGGCAGACCGCAGGGGCGGTGTTCGCTGGTGACGTAACACGGTAATCATCCGATATGTTCCCCTCTGGCCGACCGCAGCACACCCCGGAGGAGATTCAGCGCCTCATTGACGGTGGCCCAGCGGATTTCGGCCCGCGACCCGCGCAGGCGGGGGTCGCGGTGCCAGACCCGGTCGCCGTCGTCACCCGGCCCGGCCACCGCGATGTGCACCGTGCCGACGGCCTTGCCGTCCTGCTCGTCGGGGCCGGCCACCCCGGTGACGGCCAGGCCGTACCTGGAACCGGTGAGGGCCCGCACGCCCATGGCCATCGCCGCCGCCACCTGAGGATGCACGGCGCCCTCGCGCTCCAGCAGCTCGGCGGGCACGCCGAGCAGGCGCCGCTTCACCTCCGTGGCGTACGCCACCACACCGCCCACGAACGCCGCCGACGCCCCGGCGGGCCCGCTCAGCGCCGCCCCGATGAGGCCGCCGGTCAGCGACTCGGCCACCGACACCGTGGCGCCCTGCCGCACGAGCAGGTCGAGCAGCTCCCCGGCCATCGGGGTCTCGCCGGTGGCCGCGGCTCCGCCGCTCCCCTCGCCGCCGGTCCCGCCGCTGTCGAGCGTCCCCCCGCCGTCGCCCGTCCGCCCGCCGTCACCGGTGTCTTCGAGAGCGCCGGTTCGCTCGATGGGATCGCTCATCGTGTGCCTGGCCTCCTTCGCCACGCCGCGCAGCCGCACGGCACGGATCACATAGTCGGCTCCCGTGACGACCGTGACCAGCAGCGCCGCGCCCATGACGATCCACCGGGGCAGGGCGGGCACGCCGGGCCAGATGTAGCAGACGATCGCGACGATCTGCAGGACGGTCTTCGCCTTGCCGCCCCAGCTCGCCGGGATGACGCCGTGCCTGATCACGGCGAACCGCAGCGCGGTGACGCCGATCTCCCGGCCGAGGATCACCAGGGTGATCCACCACGGCAGCTCCCCGAGGGCCGACAGGCTGACCAGCGCCGCGCCGATGAGCGCCTTGTCGGCGATCGGGTCGGCGATCTTGCCGAAGTCGGTGATCAGGCCGTAGCGGCGGGCCAGCTCGCCGTCGAGCCGGTCGGTGACGGAAGCGATGACGAAGAGCGTGAGGGCGGCGAGCCGCCAGCCGGCGCCCTCGACGAACATGCAGATCGTGAAGAAAGGGACCAATGCCAGCCTGGCAACGGTGAGGATATTGGCGATGTTCCACATGCTGACCTTGCGGGCCTTGGGCCCCATCACCACGCCGCTGCCGGTCTCTGGCATCTCGGTCACGGCCCGGCCTTGATCCTGGCGATCAGGTCGACGCCCTCGGCGTCGACGGCCACGGCGTGCACCATGTGGCCGATGGACAGGCCGATGCCCTGCACGGTCACCGAGCCGTCGACCTCGGGCCCCTGATGGGCGGCCCGCCCTTCGTACCCGCCATCGCCGAGGTCGTCTTCGATCAGCACCATCAGCTCGTCGCCGATGCGGTCTTCGGCCCGCTGCGTCGTCAGCTCGTCGGCCAGCTCCGACAGCACCGACACCCGCTCGTCGATGACGTGCTGGTCGAGCTTGCCGTCGAGCCCCGCGGCCTCGGTGCCCTCTTCGTCGGAGTAGCCGAACACCCCGATCGCGTCGAGCCGGGCCTGCTGCAGGAACTCCACCAGCTCCGCGAACTCGGCCTCGGTCTCGCCCGGAAAACCGACGATGAAATTGGACCGCACCCCCGCCTCGGGGGCACGCTCGCGGATGCGCTCCAGCAGGCCGAGGAACCGCTCCGGATCGCCGAACCGGCGCATGCGCCGCAGCACCGGCCCGCTGGCGTGCTGGAACGACAGATCGAAGTACGGCGCCACGCCCTCGGTGCCCGCGATCACGTCGAGCAGGCCCGGCCGCAGCTCGGCCGGCTGCAGATAGCTGACGCGGACCCGCTCCACGCCCTCGACCGCGGCGAGGCGGGGCAGCAGCTTCTCCAGCGCCCGCAGGTCGCCGAAGTCCTTGCCGTAGGACGTGGAGTTCTCGCTGACCAGGACGAGCTCCTTCACCCCCTGCGCGGCCAGCCAGCCCGCCTCGGCGACCAGATCGTCGGGGCGGCGGGAGATGTACGCCCCCCGGAAGGCCGGGATGGCGCAGAACGTGCAGCGCCGGTCGCAGCCCGAGGCCAGTTTGAGCGCGGCGACCGGGCCGTCGCCGAGACGTTTGCGGAACACTCTCGGCCCGCTCGCCGGTCTCAGCCCGTCGGGCAGGTCGGGCAGGTCGGCGCCGTGACCGGGGATGTGCGCGTGACCGCCCGCCGGCCGGTCGACCGGGCTGATCGGCAGCAGGGTGCGGCGGTCGCGCGGGTGGTGCGGCGTGAGCGGGCGGCCCTCGACCACGTCGTCGAGCCGGGCGCCGATCTCGGCGTAGTCGTCGAAGGACAGCACGGCGGCGGCCTCGGGCAGCGCCTCGGCGAGCTGCTCGCCGTAGCGCTCCGCCATGCAGCCGGCGGCGATCACCTTCGCGCCGGAGTCGGCGGCGGCGAGCAGGGTGTCGATGGAGTCCTTCTTCGCCGCGTCGATGAACCCGCAGGTGTTGACGACGATGACGTCGGGCGTGCGATCGTCGCCGATCAGCCGCCAGCCGGCGGCCTCCATGCGGGCGGCCAGCTCCTCGGAGTCGACCTCGTTGCGCGCGCAGCCCAACGTGATCAGCGAGACCGTGCGGCCGGCCTCTTCGGGCCGGTGCGCGGAGGCCGGCCGGGGTGCGGGGCCCGGCTGTGAGGTGCCCGGCAGGGGTGCGGACGCGGGTCGGTGAGTTGACATGGTGCCCCCTACGGTAGCGGGCGCGGGCGACCATTCGACGCCCCTCCCCCATCGCGGGCGCGTCTACCGCCCGGGCCCTCACCCGCAGGGGGCCATGCTCAGCGCGCCCCTCCCGCGGGCCCGTACGCCATGTGGACGTGCTCCCCGCTACGGCCCGGCGAACCGACCTCGGCGCCGTTGACCTTCAACGTCACGGCCGAGCCGTCGTCGACCTCGACGTCCAGCCGCTTCTTGGCCCGCCAGCTCGAGGTGTTGCCCCGCTCGAAGGTGCCCTTGAACAGGGTCTTCCCCGTGCCGTCGCGGACGCTCAGCCAGGTGGGCTTCTGCGCGGTGACCTGGACGACCACGTTGTCGGCGGCCGCGTCCAGGGGAGACGACGCCTCGGCCGCCTTGGCGTGCGGCGTGGTGCCGGGCTTGGCCGCCGGGGCGGCCGCCTTGGGCGTGGCCGCGGATTTCCCGCCGGTGCCGAGCAGCTCGCTCGACCCGGTGAACATCCGCACGACGCCGAAGCCCACGACCGCGACCAGCAGCAGCGCCATGGCGGCCGTCCAGTTGAAGCTGCGCCGCTCGCGCAGCTTGATGGGCGTGTCGGCCTGGAACACCTCGGCCGCCCTGATCGGCAGCGGCACCCCGCCGTGCATCTCGTCGTAGTCGTGGACGACCGCCTCCGGGTCGAGCCCGATGGCCTTGGCGATGTTGCGGACGTGCCCGCGGGAGTAGAAGTCGCCGCCGGTCATGGAGAAGTCGTCGCGCTCGATCGCGTAGATCACCGGCTGGCGGATGCGGGTCAGCTCGCTCAGCTCGGCCACGGACAGCCCGGCGGCCTCACGGGCCCGGGCGAGCCGGACGCCCAGGCTCGGCTGCTCGCCGCCGGGCTCGCGCGCCGTTTCGTGGCCCGGCTCGCGGGCCGGGCCGGGCGCGGGATCGTAGGCCGGGTCGCGGCCGGTGAACGCCGCCGCGCTCCCGGCGCCCGCGCCCACCGCCCCGTCGGCGCGTCCGTAGGACGCGATAGCCGCCCCTGTGTCGTCGTTGTTAGGCCGACCGTGTGTCCGGTCTCGCTGGCCGCTCATGGGCGCCCCCCCGATGCTTCCCGCGCCCGGCGTAATCGTGCTCATCGCACCAGACTGTTGCCGTCTGTCGTACCCACCTTAACGAAAGGTAGTCATTCCCCTTCGATCAGCGACATGCGCCGCGACACGGCGCACCGGATCACGCCCCGCGGTTCGCGGCTCGCCCTGCTGTTCGCGGCTATTCGCGGCGTGTCTCACCGCGCAGGCCGGCGAGCAGGGCGGGCAGGTCGTCGGGCTTGACCAGCACCTCGCGGGCCTTGGAGCCCTCGCTCGGCCCCACGACGCCGCGGCTCTCCAGCAGGTCCATCAGCCGGCCGGCCTTGGCGAAGCCGACGCGCAGCTTGCGCTGCAGCATCGACGTGGAGCCGAACTGGGTGGAGACGATCAGCTCGGCGGCCTGGATCAGCAGGTCGAGGTCGTCGCCGATGTCCTCGTCGATCTCGCGCTTGGCCCCCGCCTGCGCGGTCACGTCGTCGCGGTACTCGGCCTGCATCTGGGTCTTGCAGTGGGCGACGACGTCGGCGATCTCCCGTTCGGAGACGAACGCGTTCTGCAGCCGCATCGGCTTGCTCGCGCCCATGGGCAAGAACAGCGCGTCGCCCTGGCCGACCAGCTTCTCCGCGCCCGGCTGGTCCAGGATGACCCGCGAGTCGGCGAGGCTGGAGGTGGCGAAGGCCAGCCGCGACGGCACGTTCGCCTTGATCAGGCCGGTGACCACGTCGACGCTCGGGCGCTGGGTGGCGATCACCAGGTGGATGCCGGCGGCGCGGGCGAGCTGGGTGATGCGCACGATGGAGTCCTCGACGTCGCGCGGGGCCACCATCATCAGGTCGGCGAGCTCGTCGACGATCACCAGCAGGTAGGGGTAGGGCCGGTACTCGCGCTCGCTGCCCGGCGGCGCGGTCAGCTTGCCGGCCCGGACCGCCTTGTTGAAGTCGTCGATGTGGCGGAACCCGGAGGCGGCCAGGTCGTCGTAGCGGCGGTCCATCTCGCCGACGACCCACTCCAGGGCCTCGGCGGCCTTCTTCGGGTTGGTGATGATGGGCGTGATGAGGTGCGGGATGCCGTCGTAGACGGACAGCTCGACCCGCTTGGGGTCGACCAGCACCATGCGCACCTCGTCGGGGGTCGCCCGCATCAGCACCGAGCAGATGAGCCCGTTGATGCAGGTGGACTTGCCTGCGCCGGTGGCGCCCGCGATGAGGATGTGCGGCATCTTGGCGAGGTTCGCCACGATCGTGCGGCCTTCGACGTCCTTGCCCAGTCCGACGATCATCGGGTGGTGATCGGCCTGGGCGACCGGAGAGCGCAGCACGTCGCCGAGGGAGACCAGGTCCTTGTCGGTGTTGGGGATCTCCACCCCGATCGCCGACTTGCCGGGAATCGGGGACAGGATGCGGACGTCCGCCGACTTGACGGCGTAGGCGATGTTCTTGGTGAGCGCGGTGACCTTCTCGACCTTCACCGCCGGGCCCAGCTCGATCTCGTAGCGGGTCACCGTGGGGCCGCGGGTGAAGCCGATGACCTGCGCGTCGATGGTGAACTGCTCCAGCACGCTGGTCAGCGCGTTGACGACGATGTCGTTGGCCTTGGTGCGCGGCTTGGGCGCGCTGCCGGGCCGCAGCAGCCGGATCTCGGGCAGGGTGTAGGGGCCGGCCTGCGGCGACAGCATGAGCTGCTCGACCTTGCGCGGCGCCGGGGTCGGCTCCGGCGGCGGCCCCACGCGGCCCTTGACCGGCGGCGCCTCCTCCTCGGCCTCCTCGACCGGCTCGTCGGCGAGCCCCGGCACGATCTCCGGCGAATGCGCGTGCCGCGACGCGGAGTCCTGCTCGGTGATCACCGGCGTGTCGTACGGCCGCTCGCCCTCGGGCCCCTCACCGGGGTCGCGCCGGGACCGGGCGGGCCGGCCGTCCTTGTTCGCGGCGCCCTTGCGCGCCGTCTTCGGCCCGGCCGCCCTGCCCGAGGGGCGCCTGTCCGGCGGGCGTTCGAACAGCAGGCCGCGCACCTCGGCGAGCCGCTCGGGAATGCGGTAGACGGGCGTGGCCGTGATCACCAGCACGCCGAACCCCGAGAGGATCAGCAGCAGCGGGATGGTGATGAACGGCGGCAGGATGCTGGCGGGCGGCGCCGACACGATGAACCCGATGAGCCCTCCGGCACCGGACACGGCGTCCATGCCGTCGCCCTTGCCCCCCGACGGGTAGGGCGTGCCGTGGGCGATGTGCACGATGCCGAGCACGCCGGCCATCAGGGCGGCGCAGCCGAAGCCCATGCGCCCGGTGTCGGCGTTCTGGTCGGGGTGGCGCAGGAACCGCCACGCGAGCAGCGCGAGCAGGATCGGCGTCGCCCACGTGAGGGACCCGAACGTGCCGCGCATGACCGAGTTGACGACCTCGGCGAACGTGCCCTTGGCGTCGCGCCACGTCATGGCGGCCAGCACGATGGCCCCGGCGAGCACGGCCAGGCCGAGCCCGTCGCGGCGGTGCGCCGGGTCGAGGTCGCGGGCGCCCTTGCCGATCGCCCGGGCGGCGCTGCCGATGCCCCCTGCCAGCAGCAGCCACAGCCCGATCACCAGCCTGCCGATGGCCGAGAACAGCCACCCGATCGGATCGTTGTGCGCGGGCGCGGGCGCGGGTCTACGGGCGGGAGCCCGCCCGCCCGGTCGCGCGCCGCTCCTGCGCCGGGTCGAGGCCGGGCGGGAGGAGGAGGACTTGCCACGGGCCGCCGATCCCTTCGGCTTCCCGCTGGACGTACGGGTGGCCATGATCCGAGGCTAGCGAAGCACCCCCAGCGGGTGTGGGAGGCGCGCGGCACACCCGAACGGCAACCGGTTGCCGTAGCCGTCCGGTGCACACGTTGTCGTCGATCGTGCCCAGCGGATCACTCCGCTCTGACTAAGCTGGTCAATCCACGCACCCATCGGAGATTCCATGCCCGACGCCTCGCCCCTGGAGCCCGCAGACCCCGCCCGGCTCGGCGCCTACCGGCTCACGGGCCGCATCGGATCGGGCGGGCAGGGCGTCGTCTACCTCGGCGTGGCCCCCAACGGCGCGCCCGTGGCGGTCAAGCTGTTCCACGCCGTGCTCGACGACGACCCGGCGGTGCGGGCGGCGTTCGACCGCGAGCTCGCGGTCGCCAAGCAGGTCGCCCGGTTCTGCACCGCCCAGCTGCTCGACTCCGGCATCGCGCACGGCCGGCCGTACCTGGTGAGCGAGTACGTCCCCGGCCCGTCGCTGCACAAGGTGGTGACGACCGAGGGGCCGCGCGCGGGCAGCGCGCTGGAGCGGCTCGCCATCGGCACGGCCACCGCGCTGGTGGCCCTGCACGATGCCGGCATCGTGCACCGCGACCTCAAGCCGCACAACGTGCTGATGGGCCCCGACGGGCCGCGTGTCATCGACTTCGGGGTGGCCCGCGCGGTGGCCGGGGCCGGCACGCTGACCAGCCAGGTCGTCGGCACCCCCGCCTACATGGCGCCCGAGCAGCTCGCCGGCGCCGAGCTCGGCCTCGCGGTCGACGTGTTCGCCTGGGCGGCCACGGTGGCCTTCGCCGCCACGGGGCGCGCGCCGTTCGGGGTCGACGCCATCCCCGCGATCATCAACCGCATCCTGCACTCCCCGCCCGACCTCGACGGCATCGAACCGCCGCTGCGCGACCTGCTCATCGCCTGCCTGGCCAAGGATCCGGCGCGGCGGCCGTCGGCGCAGCGCATCCTCGACCACCTGGTGCGCGGCGTGCCCGTGCCGCCGCCCGGCACCCCGGCCGAGGAGGTGACCGCTCCCGGCCCGATCGAGGGCAGGCCGCGCCGCACCCGCCGGGCCAGGGGCGTGCGCGCCGGCCTCGCCGTCGCGGCGGCCCTGCTCGGCATCGCCGCCGCGGGCTCGACCCTGATGCGGGCCGACGACAGCCGGCCGACCGGTTCGGTCGCCGCCCTGGCCTCGACGGCCCCGGCCGCCGGGCGGCCGCCCGCGGTGACGCCCGCCCCCGCCGCCACCCGCAGCAGACCGGCGGCGCACCGGTCGCCCGGCACGCGGCGCGTCAGGTCGCCCAAGCCCTCCCCCCACCGGACTCGCGCGCGGCAGCCCCGGCGCACTCCGGCCGCCTCACCGGCGCCGTCGCGGAGCAGGCGGCCCTCGGCGAGCCCCCGGCCGACCGGCGAACCGCCGCGCCGCTCCCCCACGCCCACCCCGAAACCGAAGCCCACGCCCTCCAGGCTCGTCGAGCTGGGCCCGGGACACTTCACCGCCTACTGCGAGTCACTCGGCTGGGAGTGGGTGGAGTACCGCGAGAGCCCCCGGCCGGGCGCCTACTGCGTCAGGCACAAGAACAACGAGTCGATGTACCTGACCCAGGCGCAGCTCGACGCCGGCTGCCGGTGGCGGTTCGACGACCCCGCCGCCTTCCAGCGGTTCAAGGGCAAGTCGAACTACTGCTACGCCTACCGCTGACCCGCCCCGCGCCTCCCCACTGCGCCTCCCCACTGCGTCGGCCCGCCGCGTCCCGGCCCGCCGAACGGCACCGCCGACCTGCGGTGCCGTCCTGCGCCGCCCACCGGCCGCGCCGCCGACCCGCCCCGCCGAGCAACGCCGCCGAGCCGCGCCGCCGAACCGGCTCGCCGAGCCGTCCCGCGCGGCCGCCGCGCCACGGTTCCGCCCCGCGGTCGCCGGCGCTCGCGACCTGCTGGGCTCGACAATGTGTGCAACCGTTTGCAACACTAGGTCCCGACAGTCTCCGGCCGTCGTCACTTGGCGGCCCTTGTCCGCTTGCGATCGGAAGGCGAGGATGACCGCGCTGCAGCCGGGGTCCCGGGTTCTGGTCACCGGCAGCGCGGGCCGTTTCGGCCGCAGCGTCGTCGATGTCCTGAGCGCCGCGGGCCACGAAGTGATCGGGATCGACGTCGTGCCCGGCTCCCCGCCGAGCTGCGCCCAGACGCTTCCCGCCGACCTCACCGACCTCGGTGAGGCGTTCGAGGTGATGACCCGCTACCGGCCGAGCGCCGTGGTCCACCTCGCGGCCATCGCCACGCCCTTCGCCCGCACCGACGCCCACACCTTCACCGTGAACACCCGCCTGGCGTTCAACGTGTGCGAGGCGGCGGCGGCCTTCGCGGTCGAGCGGCTGGTCGTGGCGAGCAGCCCCACCGTCATCGGGTACGGCGCCCCCGGCGGCTGGGCGCCCAGCTACCTGCCCATCGACGAGGACCACCCCGTGGCGCCGTGGAACGCCTACAGCCTGTCCAAGCTGGTGGCCGAGCAGGTGATGGCGGCATTCGCCCGCGCCCACCCGGCCACGCGGCTGGCCGCCGTGCGCCCCTGCTTCGTCGTGGCCCCCGAGGAGTGGGCCGGCGCCCCCACCCAGTCCGGGCACACCATCGCCGAGCGGCTGAACCGGCCGGAGATCGCGGGGGTGTCGCTGTTCAACTACATCGACGCGCGCGACGCGGCCGAGATGGTGCTGGCGCTGCTCGACCGGCTGCCCGAGCTGCCGTCGGGCGAGATCTTCTTCGCCGGCGCCGAGGACGCGCTCGCCCGGGAGCCCCTCGCCGAGCTGCTGCCGCAGGTGATGCCGGGCACGGCCGGGCACGCGGCGGCGCTCACCGGCACCGCTCCGGCGTTCACGCCGGCCAAGGCGGGCCGCCTGCTCGGCTGGCACCCGAAACGCACCTGGCGTACCGAACTGGAGATGTGATGAACCTCAGTGGCGTGCTCTTCTTCCCGGTGACCCCGTTCGGGGCCGACGGCGGCCTGGCGCTCGACGTGTTCGCCGAGCATCTGCGCCGAGGGCTCGACCACGGCCCGGGCGGCGTGTTCGCCGCCTGCGGCACCGGCGAGTTCCCCTCCTTGTCCGAGCGCGAGCATGCGCAGGTCGTGGCGACCGCCGTGCGGGTCACCGCCGGGCGGGCGCCGGTCTTCGCCGGTGCGGGCGGCCCCCTCGGTGCGGCGCTGAGCCAGGCGAGGGCGGCCGCGGAGGCCGGCGCCGACGGTCTGCTGCTGATGCCGCCCTACCTCGCCCAGGGGCCGCGCCAGGGGCTCGTGGACTACGTGCGGGCGGTGGCGGGGGCCGGGCTGCCGGTCATCCTCTACCAGCGCGGGCAGGTCGTGCTCGACGCCGCCATGGCCGTCGAGCTGGCGCGGGTGCCGGGCGTGGTCGGCCTGAAGGACGGCGTGGGCGACATCGACCGGATCCAGCAGATCATCCTGGCGGTGCGCCGGGAGGTCGGCGACGGGTTCATGTTCTTCAACGGGCTGCCGACGGCCGAGCTGACCATGCCGGCGTACCGAGGGCTCGGCGTGCGGCTCTACTCGTCGGCGGTCTTCGCGTTCGCCCCCGAGATCGCCACGGCCTACCTCCAGGGCGACGACCGGCTGCTCACCGAGTTCTACGCCCCGCTGGTGCGGCTGCGCTCGCAGGTGCCCGGCTACGCCGTGTCGCTGGTGAAGGCGGGCGTGCGGCTGCGCGGCCTGGACGCCGGGCCGGTGCGCCCGCCGCTGGCCGACGCCGCGCCCGAGCACGTGGCCGAGCTGGAGCGGCTGATCGAGGTGGGCCTCGGCCTGGTACGCGAGCGCGAGACGGTCGCCCGATGACGACGGCGCGCATCACCGGTCTGCGCGCCCGCACCCGCCGGGTCGAGCTGACCAGGCCGTGGGACGTGCCGGCCAACCATGTGATCGTCTGCACGCTGGACCTCGACGACGGCGGCGTGGCCACGGGCTTCTCCTGGACTCCGCACGTCGGCGCGGAGGCCGTGCGGGCGCTGCTGGAGGGCGAGTGCCGCGCGGCGCTGGCCGGGCTCCCGGCCCACCCGGCCGCGGTGTGGGACACGCTGTGGCGGCACCTGCGCGAGGCCGGCGCGGGCGGGCTGACCACGATGGCGCTCGCCGCGATCGACATCGCCCTGTGGGACCTGCGGGCCCGGGCCGCCGGGCACGGCCTGGCCGACGAGATCGGCCGGCGCCGCGACACGGTGCCGGTCTACGGCAGCGGCGTCAACCGCGACTACCCGCTCGACGAGCTGGTGGAGCAGGCCCGCCGGTGGCGGGCCGCCGGGCACCGGGCCGTCAAGATCAAGGTGGGCCGGCCGGACCTGGCCGAGGACGTCGAACGGGTGGCGGCCGTGCGCGCGGCGATCGGGCCGGACATCGCGCTCATGATCGACGCCAACCAGCGCTGGGACCTGCCCCGGGCGCGCCGCGCGATCGCCGCGCTCGCGCCGTACGACCTGTTCTGGGTGGAGGAGCCGCTGCCCGCCGACGACATCACCGCACAGGCCCGGCTGCGGGCGAGCGTGGACGTGCCGATCGCCGTCGGCGAGAGCGCCTACACCGTCTACGACTTCCGCGACCTGCTGGTGGCCGGGGCGTGCGACATCGTGCAGCCGAACGTGGTGCGGGTGGGCGGCGTCACCCCGTTCCTGCGCATCGTGGAGCTGGCCCGCACGTTCGGCGTTCCGGCGTACCCGCACCTGCTGCCCGACATCTCGGGGCAGCTCGCGCTGACGCTGCCGCTGCCGGCCATGGTGGAGGAGGTGGAGGACTCCTCCTTCGCCGACCTCGGCGTCATCGCGCCGCCCTACCCGGTGCACGTCGAGCACGGCGTGCTGCGCGCGGGCGGCCACACCGGCCACGGGCTGCGGTTCGAGAGGGCCGGCTAGGGCGCGCATCGAGACGCGCGCCTAGGAAGGCGCCGAGTGCGGTCGCGGATATCCGATCGTGACCGCCGCTCGCTCCTGCTGCCGCTAAGCTCTCCCGAGCCTGCCTTGGGCCCCGGGAAAGCCGGTGAGGGCGGGAGAGAGTGAGGGTAGGGACATGCGCCCGTTATGGTCCCGCCGATGGCCGGTGACGGCTCGCGTGGCCGTGGCCGTGGTGATGACCATGGTGATCGCCGGGTGCGGCTCGGATCCGGAGGTTCCGCGCCGCCAGATCACCGAGATCACGTTCTGGGACGACAACGGCGGCCCGCGCACGCCCGTGTGGCGGCACATCATCGCCGAGTTCGAGAAGGCCGAGCCGAATATCAAGGTCACGTACGTCCCGGTGCCGATCGCGCAGGTGCAGCGGCGCTACGACCAGGCGATCGAGAGCGGCACCCTGCCCGATGTGGGGGGCGTGACGACGGCGTTGCTGGCCCACCTCGCCGCCCGCAAGGTGCTGGAGCCGCTCGACGACCGCATCGCGGGCAGCGCGCTCGACGGCCGGCTCAACGACCAGGTGCTCGGCCTGGTGCGGGGCGCCGCGCCCGACGGCAAGATCTACGCCGTGCCGCTCTCGACGAACATCGGCGTGTTCTGGTACCGCTCCGACTGGTTCGACACGGCCGGGCTGCCGCCCCCGCGCACCTGGGACCAGTTCTTCACCGACGCGCGGCGCCTGACCGACGCCCGGCGCGACCGCTACGGTTTCACGATCCGCGGCGGCGCCGGGTCGATCGCCCAGATGCTCGAGGTCGTCTACGGCCAGTCGGGCATCTCCACGTTCTTCGACTCCGAGGGCCGCTCGACGCTGAACGACCCGAAGAACGTGGCCGCGCTGGAGAAGCTGGTCGCGCTGTACGGCAAGGCCACGCCCAAGAGCGACGTCACCAACGACTACCGGAAGATGGTCGCGCAGTTCGACTCCGGCCGCATCGCGATGATGCAGCACAACCTGGGGTCGTACACCGAGCACCAGAAGGCGCTGCGCGGCAAATTCGCGGCGATCGCGGTGCCCCTGCCCGCGCCGGGCGCCAAGCGCACGGTGGTGTCCAACCCCGTCACCGGCATCGGGGTCTTCGCCACGGGCGACAAGCAGGACGCCGCGTTCCGGTTCGCGGCGTTCGCGGCGTCGGAGGCCATGAACAGCTACTGGGCCGAGCAGACCGGTGTGATCCCGGCCAACAACGAGGTGGTGCGGGAGAAGTGGGTCCGGCGCACCCCGCACCTGTCGATGGCGCTGGACGTGCTGAACGACCCGGCCACGACGGTGGTGCAGCTGCCCTACTACCTGCCGGAGTTCAACACGATCACCAAGACGACCATGGAGCCGCTGTTCCAGAACGTCCTGCTCGGGGACATGTCGGCCCAGGCCTTCCTGGACCGCGGCGCGGCGGCGTTCACCGAGGCGCAGGCGGCGTACAAGCGCCGCATCGGCTGAGCGCCGCCTGCCGGGGGCCGCGACGAGATCGCGGCCCCTTGGTCTCGGGGTGCGGTGCCCGGGGTCGGGTCAGACCTCCACCACGACCGGGATGATCATGGGACGGCGGCGGAAGGAGTCGCTCACCCAGCGACCCACCGTGCGGCGGATCACGCGCCGGATCTGCTGGGTGTCGGCGACGCCGTCGGCGGCGGCCTCCTGCAGTGCCCGCTCGATCTGCGGGATCACCTCGTCGAAGGCCTCGACGTCGATGCCGGAGCCGCGGGCGTGGATCTCGGGGCCGCCGGTCAGTTTGCCGGAGGTGGAGTCGACGACCACCACGACCGAGATGAAGCCTTCGTCGCCGAGGATGCGGCGGTCCTTCAGCGCGATGTCGGTGATGCCGCCGACGGAGGTGCCGTCGACGTAGACGTAGCCGCAGGACACGGCACCGCTGATGCGGGCGTGGCCGTCGATGAGGTCGACGACGACGCCGTCTTCGGCGATGACGATGTTGTCTTCGGGCACCCCGGTGAGGGCGGCGAGCCGGGCGTGCGCCCGCAGGTGCCTCCACTCGCCGTGGATCGGCATGAAGTTGGACGGCCGGGTCATGTTGAGGACGTACAGCAGCTCGCCGGCGGCGGCGTGCCCGGAGACGTGGACCAGCGCGTTGCCCTTGTGCACTACTTTGGCGCCCCAGCGCGACAGCCCGTTGATGACCTTGTTGACGGCGGTCTCGTTGCCGGGCACCAGCGAGGAGGCGAGCAGCACGGTGTCGCCTCGCGCCACCCTGATCGGGTGATCGCGGTTGGCCATGCGCGAGAGGGCGGCCATCGGCTCGCCCTGCGAACCCGTGCAGATCAGCACGACGTCCTCGGGCGGCCACTCCTCGATCTCGCGGGCGTCGAGCATGAGCCCGTCGGGCACGCGGAGGTAGCCGAGGTCGCGGGCGACGCCCATGTTGCGCACCATGGACCGGCCGATGAGCGCGACCTTGCGGCCGTGGGCCTCGGCGGCGTCGAGCACCTGTTGCACACGGTGCACGTGCGAGGCGAAGCAGGCGACGATGATGCGTTTGTCCGCGGAGCGGAACACGTCGTCGATCACCGGGGTGATGTCGCGCTCGCTGGTGACGAACCCCGGCACCTCCGAGTTGGTGGAGTCGGACATCAGCAGGTCGACGCCCTCGGCGCCGAGCCGCGCGAACCCCGCGAGGTCGGTGAGCCGGCCGTCCATCGGCAGCTGGTCCATCTTGAAGTCGCCGGTGTGCAGCACGATGCCGGCCGGGGTGCGGATCGCGACGGCGAGCGCGTCGGGGATCGAGTGGTTGACGGCGAAGAACTCGCAGTCGAACGGCCCGAACCGGTCGCGCTGGCCCTCGGCGACCTCGATGCGCACGGGCTGGATGCGATGCTCGGTGAGCTTGCTCTCCACCAGCCCCAGCGTGAGGCGCGACCCCACCAGCGGGATGTCGGGACGTTCGCGCAGCAGGTACGGCACCGCGCCGATGTGATCTTCGTGAGCGTGGGTGAGCACGATCGCCTCGACGTCGTCGAGCCGATGGCGGATGGCATCGAAATCGGGCAGGATCAGGTCGACGCCGGGCTGTTCGGGGTCGGGGAACAGCACGCCGCAGTCGACGATCAGCAGCCGCCCGGCGAACTCGAAGACCGTCATGTTGCGCCCGATCTCCCCCAGGCCGCCGAGGGCGACGATGCGCAGGCCGTTGGCGGGCAGCGCGGGAGGCGGGCCGAGCTCAGGGTGCGGATGACTCATATGACTCCATCTATTGACTGTCCAGAAGCTTGAGGCCTCCTGCCAGGAGGTCCTGCCGCAGCACCTCGATCTGCGCCGGCGTCGCGTCGACCAGCGGCGGCCGCACCGGGCCGACGGGCCTGCCGATCAAGCCGAGGGCGGCCTTCACCATGATCGCGCCCTGAGTCCTGGTCATGATGCCGGTGATGACGGGCAGCAGCCGCCGGTGCACGGCGAGCGCGCCTTCGACGTCGCCCGAGCGGTGGCGCTCGGCCATCGTGGCGAGCTCGGCGCCCACGACGTGGCCCACGACGCTGACGAACCCGGCGGCCCCGACCGACAGCCAGGGCAGGTTGACGGCGTCGTCGCCGGAGTAGAACGCGAGGTCGGTGCGCGCCATCACCGTGGAGCCGGCGAACAGGTCGCCCGTGGCGTCCTTCACCGCGACGATCCGCGGATGCGCGGCGAGCCGGAGCAGGGTCTCGGTCGCGATCTTCGTGCCCGTGCGGCCCGGGATGTCGTAGAGCATCGCGGGCAGGCCGGTCGCGTCGGCTATCGCGGTGAAATGGCGATAGACGCCCTCCTGCGGGGGCTTGCTGTAGTAGGGCGTCACCAGCAGCAGTCCGTGGGCTCCCGCGCGTTCGGCCGCGCGGGCCAGCTCGATGCTGTGGCGGGTGTCGTTGGTGCTCGCACCCGCCACCACGGCGGCGCGATCGCCGACGGCCTCGACGACGGCCCGCACGAGACGGTCTTTCTCCTCGTCGGTGGTCGTGGGGGACTCACCGGTGGTGCCGCTGATGACGAGCCCGTCGTTGCGCTGCTCGTCGACCAGGTAGGCGGCAAGTCGTTGCGCGCCGTCGTAGTCGACGGCGCCGTCAGCGGTGAACGGCGTGACCATCGCGGTCAGCACTCGGCCGAAGGGGGCGCCTGTGGATGCAGTGGGCGATGCCATAAACGGAACGGTACCCGGATCCCGCGACACGGTGGACCCCGCCACCCCGCTCCCGGCCCGTCACGCGGCCTGCCCGGGCACCGAAAGAGGCCGCCGATATGTGCTCGGGGGTACACACATCAGCGGCCTCTACCGAACAATCGTGGCCTCTTACGCGCGTGTTACAGGTGGGAGAAGAGAATTTTTCGGATCGTCCGGTACGGCGCCCCGCGGCCCGGGCGGGGGCCCTCGGGGCCCGTTCGCGGGGCGTGCGGCGCCCGTTCGCGGGGGCGTGCGGCGAAGCAGCCCTCCGCACCTGATTCATCACCCACAGTTGTCTATTGAACACGGCAACATTGGGGAAAACTTCCGAAGTGCGTCGCGGCGAGGTGTCGTCGCGCCGCGTCACGACAAGGCGACCCCTCGTCGCCGGTGGCCCCCATTGCGGAACTCAGGGATGGACAGGTGGCAAGCTCGGATCCGGTATACCTGCGGGTCGTCGAAGACCTGCGACGGCAGATCATCGACAGCACCCTTCCGCCGGGCGCGCCGATCCCGTCGCGGATGCAGCTGACACAGCGGTACGGGGTCGGCGAGACCGCCGCCCGGCACGCGCTGCGCGTGCTGGCGCAGGAGGGTCTCATCGTGGGCCGGGTGGGGGCCGGGCACTACGTGCGCGAACGGCCGGCGCTCACCCCGCTGCACCGCTCGAAGGTCTACGATCGCCAGCCGCACTTCGCCGCCGACATGCGCGCCCAGGGGCGACAGCCCACCTGGGACCGGCGCAGCGAGTCGGTCGCGGCCGGCCCGGAGATCGCCCGGCGGCTGCGGTTGCCCGAGCGGGGCCCGGTGCTGCGCACCCGTTACGTCTTCCGCGTCGACGGCCGTCCGTCGCAGCTCGCCACGTCGTACGAGCCCTCGGGGCCGGGCCGGGGCCGCACGGCGCCCGCCGAGGCGGACGAAACCGGCGAGGACCGGCCCGATCTGATCACCCGGCTCGCGCACGCGGGTGTGCGGATCACCGAGATCACCGAGGACGTGTACCTGCGCGTGCCCCGCCCCGAGGAGAGCGACCTGCTGGAGCTGCCGTCGGGCACCCACATCATGCACATCGAGCGCACCCACTGGGCCGGCGATCGGCCGGTGGAGACCAGCGACACGGTGATCCCGGGCGACAAGTTCCGCCTCGTCTACACCATCCCGGTGGCGTAGCCACTCCGCCGGTGGCGTGGCCGGGCGCCGCCACGCCACCCGGACGACGCCGCGGGGCCGCTCAGAAGACCGGGATGATGTCCTCGGGGTCGACGACGTCGACCGTGACGCCGTCGATGTCCAGCTCGGGGATCGCCGGGAACGGGATGCCCCAACGCTCGACGATGGCGCGCACCCTGGCCATGGCGACCCGCCAGTTCTCGGCCTGCTCGTCGTAGGACAGCACGCCGAGGCCGGCCTCGCGCGCGTGGTCCATCAGCACGCGGTGGTTGGCCAGGAAGTACGGCGGCAGCTCCCAGAAGCCCTCCGGCGGCTCCCACAGGATCATCGACAGGAACACGAACCCGGCGCGCAGCTGCCGCGTGATCAGATCCTTGACGTCATCGGTGAGCCCCGGCCACTCGTTCTCCAGGATCGTCACGCAGATCTGCAGATGCCGCGACTCGTCGCGGCCGATGCGCTGGAACATCTCGGCGAACAGCGGGTGCCGGGTGCCCGACGACATGCCGCGGAACAGCGTGGAGGCGGCCATCTCCCCCATCATGAAGCTGGTGAACAGCACCGGCAGGGTGTACTTGCCCACGGCGTTGTTGTAACCGGTCCAGTAGCGGCCGCCGTTGTGGTAGAGCCAGCCGATGTTGTTGTGGGCCGCGCGCTCCAGGTCGGTGGCGGGGGTCCAGTCGAGCGGCCCGCCGGGCCAGAGCAGGGAGATGGCCCGCTGGCAGCACTCCTCGTGGTTCATCTCGTCACGGGTGATCGAGAAGAAGCACTTGCGGACGGGATCCTCCTCGTGCTTCTCGAACGCCTGGATCGTGGCCCGCGCGAACACCGCGGGGCCGCTCGCGTCGAAGTTGGCCAGCACCGAGAACCAGTACATGATGCCGAGGCGCTGCTCGGCGGTGAAGGCGGCCGGGTCGAGGGAGTCCCACGGCAGGTCGGCGGGGTTCCACACCATTCGCTTGGACTTTTCGTAGATCGCCGCGAGCTTGGCGGTCTCGACCCGCCATTCCATGGGGTAGATGTTCGGCTGGGGGACGCGCGGCGCGGGCCAGAACCCGCCCTCCGGGATGGTGACCTCCGCCATGCCGACACCTCCGGCCCGTCTGATGTTACGGCTTCGCCCTCATCCTGCGCTCTGCCGTAACACTTTTCAAGACCCGCGCCCGCTCGACACGCTCGCGTCGCTTTTTCGCCTCGCGGGCGAGATGAGCGAGGTACCACATGACCGTTCCTCCATTCGACACCGCCAAAAACTGTATACCGGTGTCGCGATCTGGCGCAACCCGCTACTGCCATACAGTGGTGTCGGGGAGGTGAGCGAGCATGGCCACGGATCCGGAGCTGCTGCGCAACGCCGAACTGCTGCGCGACTTCGTCAACACCTACGACGTCGGCGAGGGCACGGACGACCTCGGCACCCCCGCCGCCCTCGCGGCATGGCTGCACGGGCGCGGCCTGATCGGCGAGCACGACCCCGAGCCCTCGGCCGCCGACCTCGCGACGGCCGTCGAACTGCGCGAAGGGCTGCGCGGCGTGCTGCGCCAGGCCCCCGAGCGGGCGGCCGATCCCGCCGAGGTCTCCCGGCTCGACGCCCTGCTGGGCTCGCTGCCGCTGCGGGTCTCGCTCGCACACGGCGCCCCGCGCCTGGAGCCGGTGGCGGCGGGCGCCGCCGGCGCGATCGCCGGGATCGCCGCGGCCATCGCCGACGCCCACGCCGACGGCACCTGGCACCGGCTCAAGGTGTGCCGCGACGACGGCTGCGAATGGGCGTTCATCGACGTGTCCAAGAACCGCTCGCGCGCCTGGTGCTCGATGCGGGAGTGCGGCAACCGCACCAAGACGCGGGCGTACCGCGCGCGCCGCCGGGCCGGGGGACCGCCCGGCGTGCCCGGCGCGTGACGACCGCTACCCTTACCACTACGAAGGGGGTTGGCGACGATGGCCGATGCGGGTGTGAGGGCCGCCCGCCGCGACGATGTCGACGCGGTGACGAGCACCCAGATCAGGGCGTGGTCCTGCGCCTACCGCGGCTTCCTGCCCGAGGGCCCGCTGGAACAGATGACCGGCGAGGCCGCCAGGCAGCTGTGGGTGCGCCAGTGGGATGAGGCGATCACCGCACCCCCCACGCCGCGCCACCGCGTGCTGGTCGCCGTCGAGCTGGGCGACGACGACGTCGCCGAGCCCTACCCCGGGCGCGAGCGCGTCGTCGGCCTCGCCTCGCACGCCCCGGCCGACGACCCCGACCTCGACCCCGCCAAGGCGGCCGAGCTGCTGACCCTGCTCATCGATCCCGACCACGTGCGGCGCGGCCACGCCAGCAGACTGCTCAACGCCACCGTCGACCACCTGCGCGACGACGGCTACGCCACCGTGGTGACCTGGGTGTTCGCCGAGCAGCTGCCGATGCTGGCGTTCCTGGAGTCCGCCGGGTGGGCGGCCGACGACGCCGAGCGGGTGCTCGACATGGGCCGCCCCGTGCGCATGGTGCGGCTGGCGACCGACATAAGCTGATCGTCGGCACTCGGCCCGATCAACCGGGCGCCCATCGCCAGGCGCCCGTGACCAGGGGCCCATCGCACCGGGGAGAGGAAGACACGTTGGCGACACCAGCCCAGTGGGTGCAGGGCGCCCGGCCGCGCACCCTGCCGGCCGCGATCGTACCCGTCGTCATCGGCACCGCGGTGGCCCTGGCGTACGACGGCGCGGTCTGGTGGCGCGCCCTCGTGGCGCTGTTCGTGGCCCTCGCCCTGCAGGTGGGGGTCAACTACGCCAACGACTACAGCGACGGCGTGCGCGGCACCGACGAGGCCCGGGTGGGGCCGCTGCGGCTCGTCGGCTCCAAGGCGGCCCGCCCGCGCGCGGTGCTGCTGGCCGCCATGCTGTGCTTCCTCGCCGCCGCCGTCGCCGGGCTCGCGCTCGTCGTGGCGACCGGGTCCTGGTGGCTGGTGCTGGTCGGGGCGCTCGCCATCGCCGCCGCCTGGTTCTACACCGGCGGCTCCCGGCCGTACGGCTACCGCGCCATGGGCGAGGTGTCGGTCTTCGTGTTCTTCGGGCTGGTGGCCGTGCTCGGCACGGCGTACGTGCAGCTGGAACGGCTGCCGTGGCTGGCGGTGGCCGCCGCAGTGCCGCCCGGGCTGCTGGCCTGCGCGCTGCTGGTCGTCAACAACCTGCGCGACATCCCCACCGACGCGACGGCCGGCAAGCGCACCATGGCCGTCGTGCTCGGCGACGCCCGCACCCGGGTGCTCTACACCACGTGCCTGCTGGCGCCGTTCGCGATCGCCCTGGCCCTGGTGCCGTGGCATCCGTACACCGCGCTGATCCTGCTCGCCGTGCCGCTCGCCGTGGCCCCGGTGCGGGCCATGCGCACCGGAGCCACCGGACCGGCCCTCGTGGCCACCCTGCAGCAGACCGGCAGGGTCCAGCTCGCCTTCGGCGCCCTGTTCGCCATCGCCCTCGCGCTGTGAACGGGCCGCCGGAGCCCGCCGACCCCGGCTCGGCCCGCGCGGGCGGCCTCACAGGTCCAGCAGATGCTCCAGGCCCACCGTGAGGCCGGGCAGGTCGCGCACGCGGCGGACTCCCAGCAGCACACCGGGGGTGAAAGAGGCGCGGTTCATCGTGTCGTGGCGGATCGTCAAGGTCTCGCCCCCGCCCCCGAGCAGGACCTGCTGGTGGGCGATCAGCGCGGCCAGGCGCACGGAGTGGACGTGCACGCCCTCGACGTCGGCGCCCCGCGCGCCGTCGAGCTGAGCGGTGGTCGCGTCGGGCGAAGGGCCCCGGCCGGCCTTGCGGCGGGCCTCGGCGATCAGCTCGGCGGTGCGGCGGGCGGTGCCCGAGGGGGCGTCGGCCTTGTTGGGGTGATGCAGCTCGATGACCTCGACGGAGTCGAAGTAGCGGGCCGCCTGCTGGGCGAAGTGCATCATGAGCACCGCCCCGATGCCGAAGTTGGGCGCGATCAACGCGTTGACCCCGGGATGCTCGGCGAGCCAGCCGCGCACCGTGTCGAGGCGGGCGGCGTCGAAGCCCGTGGTGCCGACCACCGGGTGCACACCGTGGGAGATGAGCCAGTGCAGGTTGTCCATCACGACGTCGGGATGGGTGAAGTCGACCGCCACCTCGGCGGCCGTCAACGGCTCCCGCTCGTCGTCTTTGTCGACGGCCGCGACCAGCTCCATGTCGTCGGCCGCCTCGACCGCCCTGCACACTTCCGCACCGACGCGCCCCTTGGCGCCCAGAACTCCAACGCGAATCACGAGGCACAAGCGTACCGGCCCGGGCGAGCCACGGCCCGCCCCGTGACCGGCCCGGGGGAACGATGCCGCCCGAGCCGGTGCGCGAACCCGCGGCCCGGCCGACGGACGACCGGCGGGTGGCCGCACGATGGCCGGCAGGCGGTCAGGAGATGGCGGCGGAGAAGTCGCGCCCCTCGTAGGGGCCGATGACGGCCAGGGTCATGGGTCGGGTGAGAATGTCGGCGGCGACGGCGGCCAGGTCGTCGGCGGTGACCGCGTCGATGCGGGCCAGCACCTCGTCGACCGGCATCAGGCTTTCGTACACCAGCTCGCTCTTGCCGATGCGGGACATGCGCGACCCGGTGTCCTCCAGGCCGAGCACCAGCCCGCCGCGCATCTGGCCCTTGCCGCGCTCGATCTCGTCGTCGGCGATGCCGCCCGCCAGCACGGCCGCGATCTGCTCGCGGCAGATCGCCAGCACGTCGTCGATCTTCGACGGCAGGCAGCCGACGTAGATGCCGAACTGGCCGGTGTCGGCGTACTGGGAGGTGTAGCTGTAGGCCGAGTAGGCGAGCCCGCGCTTCTCCCGGATCTCCTGGAACAGCCGCGACGACATGCCGCCGCCGAACGCGGCGTTCAGCACCCCGAGCGCGAACCGGCGGTCGTCGGTGCGGGGCAGCCCGGTCGTGCCGAGCACCAGGTTGGCCTGCTCGGTGGGCCGGTCGACGACCCGGACCCCCGAACGCTGCGCCACGCCCGGCCCGGACAGCCGGGGCGCCGCCGGCTCGGCGTCGCCGCCGAGCGCGCCGGCCCGGTCGTAGGCGGTGGCCACCAGCTCGACCACCCGCTCGTGCGAGACGTTGCCCGCGACCGACACGACCGTGTGCGGCGGCCGGTAGAAGCGGCGGTAGTACTCCGCGATGCGATCACGGGTGAGCGCGCCGATCGACTCCTCGGTGCCGAGAATGGGACGGCCGATCGGCGTGTCGCCGTACAGCTCGGCCGAGAACTGCTCGTGCACCACGTCGGAGGGGTCGTCGTCGTGCATGGCGATCTCTTCGAGGATCACCCCGCGCTCGGACTCGACGTCGTCGTGGGCGATGGTCGACGAGGTGACCACGTCGGCGAGCACGTCGATGGCGAGCGGCAGGTCCTCGTCGAGCACCCGCGCGTAGTAGCAGGTGTACTCCTTGGCGGTGAACGCGTTGATCTCACCGCCGATGCCCTCGATCGCCGCCGAGATCTCCAGCGCGTCGCGGGTCGGGGTGCCCTTGAACAGCAGGTGCTCGAGAAAGTGCGTGGCACCCATGTGCTCGGGCGCCTCGTCGCGCGAGCCGATGCCGACCCACATGCCGATGGCGACCGATCGCACGCCCGGCATGGTCTCGGTCACCACCCGCAGCCCGCCGGGCAGGACGGTGCGCCGGACGATGCCGGCGCCGTCCTGCCCGTCGTACAGGGTGATGGTGTCGAGCGTGGCCGTCACGAGCCCTCCCTCGCCGGCCCCGCGTGGGACGCCCGGCTCACGAGTTGCGCTCGTCGCGGCCGCCGCGGGTGCGGGTGCGGCGCCTCTCGGACCGCTCGCCCCGGCCGGTGCGGGGCTCGTCGCCTTCCGCCGCGGAGCCGGCCCCCTCACCGCCCTCGGCCGCGGCGCCCTCCTTGGCGGCGGCGGCCTCGACGACCTCGACCGGCACGAGAGACAGCTTGCCGCGCGAGTCGATCTCGGCGATCTCGACCTGGATCTTCTCGCCGACGCTCATGACGTCCTCGACGTTCTCGATGCGCTTGCCGCCGTGCAGCTTGCGGATCTGCGAGACGTGCAGCAGGCCGTCCTTGCCGGGCAGCAGCGACACGAACGCGCCGAACGTGGTGGTCTTGACGACGGTGCCGAGGAACCGCTCGCCGACCTCCGGCATGTGCGGGTTCGCGATCGCGTTGATCGCCTGCCGCGCGGCCTCGGCGGACGGGCCGTCGGTGGCGCCGACGTAGATGGTGCCGTCGTCCTCGATCGTGATGTCGGCGCCGGTGTCGTCCTGGATCGAGTTGATCATCTTGCCCTTGGGGCCGATGACCTCGCCGATCTTGTCGACCGGGACCTTGATCGTGATGATCCGCGGCGCGTTCGGGCTCATCTCGGCGGGCGCCTCGATGGCCTCCTGCATCACGTCCAGGATCGCCAGGCGCGCGCCCTTGGCCTGCTTCAGCGCGGCGCCCAGCACCGAGGCGGGGATGCCGTCGAGCTTGGTGTCGAGCTGCAGCGCGGTGATCAGGTCGCGGGTGCCGGCGACCTTGAAGTCCATGTCGCCGAAGGCGTCCTCGGCGCCGAGGATGTCGGTCAGCGTGACGTACTCGCCGCCCTCGTAGATGAGGCCCATGGCGATGCCGGCCACCATCTCCTTCAGCGGCACGCCGGCGTCGAGCAGCGCCATCGTGGAGGCGCAGACCGAGCCCATCGAGGTCGAGCCGTTGGACCCCACGGCCTCCGACACCTGACGGATGGCGTAGGGGAACTCCTCGCGGCTCGGCAGCACCGGGATCAGCGCCCGCTCGGCCAGCGCGCCGTGACCGATCTCGCGGCGCTTGGGCGAGCCGACCCGGCCGGTCTCACCGGTGGAGTAGGGCGGCATGTTGTAGTTGTGCATGTAGCGCTTGGTGCGCTCGGGGTTGAGCGTGTCGATCATCTGCTCCATGCGCAGCATGTTCAGAGTCGTCACGCCCAGGATCTGGGTCTCGCCGCGCTCGAACAGTGCCGAGCCGTGCACCCGCGGCACCACGTGGACCTCGGCGCTGAGCTGCCTGATGTCCTTGACGCCGCGGCCGTCGATGCGCACCCCCTCATTGATGATGCGCTCGCGGATCAGCTTCTTGGTGAGCGCCCGGAACGCCGCCGAGAGCTCCTTCTCGCGGCCCTCGAAGTCGGCGAGCAGCTTCTCGGCGGCCAGCGCCTTGACGCGGTCGAGCTCGGCCTCGCGCTCCTGCTTGCCGGCGATGGTCAGCGCCGACGCCAGCTCGCTGCCGATCGCGCCGGCGACGGCCTCGTAGGCGTCGTCCTGGTAGTCGACGAAGATGGGGTACTCGGCGGTCTCCTTGCCGGCGACACCGGCCAGCCGCGACTGCGCCTCGCACAGCACCTTGATGAACGGCTTGGCGGCGTCGAGGCCGGCGCCGACGGTCTCCTCGGTGGGGGCGACGGCGCCCTCACGCACCAGCTTCAAGGTGTCTCGGGTCGACTCGGCCTCGACCATCATGATCGCGACGTCGCCGTCGGGCAGCACCCGGCCGGCCACGACCATGTCGAAGGTCGCGCCCTCCAGCTCGGAGTGGGTCGGGAACGCCACCCACTGCCCGTTGATCAGCGCGACGCGCACACCGCCGATCGGCCCGGAGAAGGGCAGCCCGGCGAGCTGGGTGGACATGGACGCGGCGTTGATGGCCACCACGTCGTACAGGTGGTCGGGGTGCAGCGCCAGGACGGTCGCCACGATCTGGATCTCGTTGCGCAGCCCCTTGACGAAGCTCGGGCGCAGCGGCCGGTCGATCAGCCGGCAGGTCAGGATGGCGTCCTCGGACGGACGGCCCTCACGGCGGAAGAACGAGCCGGGGATGCGGCCCGCGGCGTACATGCGCTCCTCGACGTCGACGGTGAGCGGGAAGAAGTCGAGGCTCTCCTTGGGCTGCTTGGACGCCGTGGTGGCGGACAGGACCATCGTGTCGTCGTCGAGGTAGACGACGGCACTGCCGGCCGCCTGACGGGCGAGCCGCCCGGTCTCGAAACGAATGGTGCGTGTGCCGAACGAGCCGTTGTCGATCACGGCTTCTGTGCTGTGGACACCCTCCACGGGGGACCTCCTTCTCGGGTCGGTCTCCCGCATCCGTGTTCGTGCGCCACTCCCCGTCTGGTGCGGTGCCGGTCTTCGATCGAAGCACCCGGTCTGTGCGACCCCGCCCGCCTGCGTGCGGACCGGCGGGCCGCGGAACATCCGGAAGCCACTACCGAGGACCGGCCCTGAGACGCCGCGGGACACGCGTGCGGACGCGGGGTTGTTCTCGGCTATGCGATTGTCGATTCAGTCATCTGTTATTCAGTTATCAAACCAGGGTCGGATGCCGGACGCGACGCGCCGAGGTGACTCGCTGGGGATCCGTTGACCCCGATATGGAGTGGGCCCGATACGGCTAGGGAGCGACTCCGGGCCGCTCCCTAGCCACACTATCGGCACCACGACCGTGGGGCACCATTGCCGCGGTGCCCGCCGGCGAACCCCGTCACAGGGCCCGCCCGCAGACTATCGGCGCAGGCCCAGCCGCTCGATGAGCGAGCGGTAGCGCTGGATGTCCTTGCTCGCGAGGTACTTCAGCAGGCGGCGGCGACGGCCGACCAGCAGCAGCAGCCCGCGGCGGCTGTGGTGATCGTGCTTGTGGGTCTTCAGGTGCTCGGTGAGCTCGCTGATGCGCTTGGTCAGCAGCGCCACCTGCACCTCGGGCGATCCGGTGTCACCTTCGCCGGTGCCGTACTCTTCGATGATCTGCTTTTTCGCGGCGGTGTCGAGCGACACGGCTCTCCTTTGATTTTTCCTATGGGCACACATGAACAGGTGAAATGCCTTCGAACGACCGTGTGTGCCTACAGTCGCCGGGAGGAGCCGGCGGGCAGCGCAACGCCGCCGATACTGAGCCGACACGTAAGGCTACCATTGCCCTTGCGGCGCCCGCACGCCCGCGAGTCGGTCTCCGGAATCAGCCCTCGCCGGCCGCGCCGGCATCGGCCCGCGCCGGCCCGCCGGCGTCGTCGAGCAGCTGCGCCAGGTGCACCGCCCGCACCCCGGCCAGCTGGGCGATCTGGGTGCGGCAGGAGAAGCCGTCGGCCAGCACCACCGCGCCCGGCTCGGCCTCGATCGCCGGGAGCAGCTGCGCGCGCGCCACGGCCACCGACACCTCGAAGTGACCGCGCTCCACACCGAAGTTGCCGGCCAGGCCGCAGCAGCCCCCCACCTGCTTCACCTGCGCCCCCGCCCGGGTGAGCAGCGCGCGGTCGGTTTCCCAGCCCATCACCGCGTGGTGGTGACAGTGCGGCTGGGCGACGACGCGCACCCCCGACAGGTCCGGCGGGGGCCAGTGCGGCAGCGCCGACAGGAACTCCGCCAGCGTGCTCACGTGCGGCACCGGTGTGGTCAGCAGCTCGGCCGCGTCGCCCCGCAGCACGGCGGTGCACGAGGGCTCCAGCGCCACGATGGGGACCTCGTCGCGGGTGTACGGCGCCAGCACGTCGATCGTGCGGCGCAGGATGCGCCGGGCGGAGTCGAGCTGGCCGGTGGAGATCCAGGTGAGCCCGCAGCACGCCGGACGGTCCAGGGTGCGCACGTCGAACCCCGCCGCGGTGAGGACCCGCTCGGCGGCGTACGCCACCTCCGGGGTGAAGGTGTCGCTGAAGGTGTCGACCCACAGCAGCACCGGCGGCGAACCCGGCCGCGCCGGGGCCGGGCCGCGGCGGCGGTGGAAGGCCCGCCCGGCGAAGGCGGGCAGCGGGCGGCGCGGGTCGAGCCCGCCGAGGGCGCGCACCAGGGCCGCGACCGGGCGTACGGCGAGCAGCCCGTTGACCGCCCGGGGCGCCCGCGCGGCCAGCCGGGCCCAGCGCGGCAGCCGGCCGAGGGAGTAGTGCGACAGCGGCCGCAACCGGTGCCGATAGACCTGGTAGAGGGTCTCGGCCTTGTAGGTGGCCATGTCGACGCCGGTCGGGCAGTCGACCCGGCAGCCCTTGCAGGCCAGGCACAGGTCGAGCACCTCGCGCACCTCCGGGGCGCGCAGGCCGCCCGGCAGCGAGCCGTCGATGGCGTCCTGCAGCACGCGGGCGCGGGCGCGGGTGGTGTCCTTCTCGTCGCGCGTGGCGACGTACGACGGGCACATGACCGTGCCGGGCGCCGGCGCCACGGCCCGGCACTTGCCCACTCCGGTGCAGCGGTGCACGGCGGTGCGCAGCTCCCCGTGGTCGTGCGGGTAGCGAAAACCGGTGCGGATGGGCGCCGTGCGCGGCGGGCCGGGCCGCAGGTCGCGGTCGAGCGGCGCCGGGCGCACGATGACGCCGGGGTTGAGCACGTCGGAGGGGTCGAACACGGCCTTGACGGCGCCGAACAGCTCGATCGCGGCCGGGGAGTACATCAGCGGCAGCAGCTCGCCCCTGGCCCGTCCGTCGCCGTGCTCCCCCGACATGGAACCGCCGTGCGCCGCCACCAGCGCGGCGGCGTCGCGCAGGAACGCGCGGAACACCTCGCGCCCATCGGCGCGGCCGAACGGGAAGTCGATGCGCATGTGCAGGCAGCCGTCGCCGAAGTGGCCGTACGGCACGCCGTCGAGCCTGTAGGAGGTGAGCAGCGCGGCGAACTCGCGCAGGTAGCCGCCCAGCCGTTCGGGCGGCACGGCGGCGTCCTCCCAGCCGGCGTGGGCGGGCGCGCCGGCGAGGGTGCGTCCCGCCAGACCGGCGCCGTCCTCGCGGATCCGCCAGATCTTGGCCGCCTGGGCGGGGTCGGTGAGGAGCACGTGGTCGAGCGCGCCGAGGCGGTCGGCCCCGGTCGCGGCGGCGGCGCCGGCGGCGGCCTCGGCCGGGGTGGCCCCGCCGAACTCGGCGAGCAGCCAGCCGCCGCCTCGCGGCAGGGGCGGCACGGCCGCGTCGCCGCGTCGTTCCCGCACGACCTGGACGAGCCGGGCGTCGATGCCTTCGACGGCGACGGGACGGTGGTGCAGCAGCGCGGGTACGGCGTCCGCCGCGTCGGCCATGCCGGGATAGCCGAGGACGAGCAGCACGGTGTGCGCGGGCGGCGCGACCAGCCGCACGGTCGCACCGAGCAGCACCCCGAGCGTGCCCTCGCTGCCGGTGAACGCCTTCGCGGTGTCGAACCCCCGCTCCGGCAGCAGATGCTCCAGCGAGTAGCCGGAGATCTGCCGCCCGAACCTGCCGAACTCGGTGCGGATCACCGCAAGGCCCGCGGAGACGACCTCCCGCAGCGCGTCCAGCGTCGGCGGCCCGTCCTCCGGCCCCGGCGGGCCGAGGGTGAGCCGTTCGCCGTTGCCGGCCAGCACGTCCAGCGACACCACGTTGTCGGCGGTGCGGCCGTAGGCGAGGGCGTGCGAGCCGCACGCGTTGTTGCCGATCATGCCACCGATCGTGCACCTGCTGTGCGTGGACGGGTCGGGGCCGAAGCGCAGCCCGTGCGGCGCTGCCGCGCGCTGCAGCGCGTCGAGGACCACGCCGGGCTCGACGACCGCCGTACGGTTCTCCGGGTCGATCGACACGACACGACCGAGATGCCGGGAGAAGTCGAGCACCACGCCGGGGCCGATCGCGTTGCCGGCGACGGACGTGCCCGCGCCCCGGGCCGTCAGCGGCACCCCGGCGTCGCGGCACACCTCCAGGGCCGCGACGACCTCCTCGGGCGCCCTCGGAAACGCCACCGCCGCCGGGCGCACCCGGTAGAGCGAGGCGTCGGCGGAATACTCGGCCCGGCGCCGGGACGACGCGTCGACCGCGCCGACGCCGGCGGCGCGCAGCGCCCGCACCAGGTCCGGCCCGGTGATCAGGCGGAGCTCCCGGTGGTGAGGGCGAGAGCCTGCTCGATGTCGCGGCGCATCTGCTCGATCAGCGCCTCGACACTGTCGAACCGCAGGTTGTCGCGGAGCCGGTAGCCGAAGTCGACGGCCAGGTGCACGCCGTACAGCTCGAGGTCGTCGTGGCCGATGGCGTGCGCCTCGACCGTGCGCTCGCCCCCGGCGAACGTCGGGTTGGTGCCCACCGAGATCGCCGCCGGCCAGCGCACCCCCGGGTAGGCCGCGGGCACCTCGCCGACCGCCAGGCACTCCATCCAGCCGGCGTAGACGCCGTCGGCGGGGATCGCCATGCGCTCGGGCGGCTCGACGTTCGCGGTCGGCACCCCGAGGTCGCGGCCGCGCCGATGGCCCCGCACCACCACGCCCTCGACCCGATGCGGCCGGCCGAGCAGCCGGGCCGCGGCCTCGACGTCGCCGGCGGCGAGCCGTTCGCGGATCAGCGTGGACGAGATGGCCGCGCCGTCACCGGCCAGCGGCACCCCCTCGGCGACGAAGTCGTACTTCTCGCCCAGCGTGCGCATGGTCTCCACGTCGCCGGCGGCCTTGTGGCCGAACCTGAAGTTCTCGCCCACGACAACCCCCGCCGCGTGCAGCCGGTCGACGAGCACCTTCTGCACGAACTCGTCGGGGCTCATGCGGGAGAACTCCAGCGTGAACGGCAGCACGCACACGGCGTCGACGCCCAGCCCGGCCAGCAGCTCGCCGCGGTGGCGGGCCGTGGTGAGACGCGGCGTGTGCGTACCGGGACGCACCACCTCGTCGGGATGCGGGTCGAAGGTGACGACCACGGAAGGCAGCCCCAGGTCATGGGCCATCGCCACCGCCCGCGACACCATCTTCTGATGACCGCGATGAACACCATCGAACACGCCGATGGTGACGACGCATCTGCCCCAATCGTCGGGCACGTCGTCCAGTCCGTGCCAGCCCTGCACGTTGTCCCCGTTTCCCTAGGTGTTCCTCTCGGTGCCCGCTCAGTGCCCGCCCAGTGCCGGCACGACACCCGCCCGGCGCCCGCCCGGCGCCCACGCGCCCGAAGGATCGCCTCACAAGAGTGCCATGCTCCGGCCCCGTCTCCATCATCGGGTGCCGCACATCGGGCCGGAGTGTCAGGGCACGAAGACGGCCAGCGGCCTGGCCGTGGCGCCGCGTTCCTCCACCAGGGCCAGCAGCTCGCCGCCGGGACCGAACACCGCGACCGGCCCCTCCCCCAGGTCCGCCGCCGGCAGCCGGCCGCCGTGGGCGACGACACGGGCGTCGTCCGCTCCCACGTCGCGGCGGGGGAAGGCCGCGGCCGCCGCCTCGGCCATGGGCGTGATCACGCACTCGCGGGCCAGCTCCTCCAGCGTACGGGCGGCGTGCAGGTCGTACGGGCCGACCCGCGTGCGGCGCAGCGCCGTCAGATGGCCGCCCACGCCGAGCGCGGCGCCCATGTCGCGGGCCAGCGAGCGGATGTAGGTGCCGCTGGAGCAGGTCACCGAGGCGGTCACGTCGACGACGGGGGTGTCGCCGTGGGCACCGGGACGGACCGAGGCGATGGTGAACGCGTGGACGGTGACCGGGCGGGCCGCCAGTTCGACGTCCTCACCGGCGCGGGCCCGCTTGTAGGCCCGCTGCCCGTTCACCTTGATCGCGCTGACCTGGGGCGGGACCTGCGTGATGGCGCCGGTGAGCGCGGCGGCTGCCCGCTCCACGTCGGCGTGGGTGACGTGCCCGGCCGGGGTGACGGCGGTGACCTCGCCCTCGGCGTCGTCGGTGGTCGTCGCGACGCCCAGCCTGATCGTGGCGTCGTACTCCTTCTCGGTGAGCGCCAGGTGGCCGAGCAGCCGGGTGGCCTTCTCCACCCCCACCACCAGCACCCCCGTGGCCATGGGGTCGAGGGTGCCGGCGTGCCCGACCCGCCGGGTGCCCGCCAGCCTGCGCAGCCGCGCCACGACGTCGTGCGACGTCCAGCCGGCGGGTTTGTCGACGATGATCAGTCCGCTGGGCGGAGGGGTGCCCCGCCGGTCGCCACGCCTTGCCATCCGCTCACCCCCGCACCAGGAGGGGCCGGAGCAGGTCGAGCGTCGCCTCCGGCGACAGGCGGGAGGTGAAGCCCGCGGCCCTGGCGTGTCCGCCGCCGCCGAGCGCGGTGCAGGCCCGCGCCACGTCGACCGTGCCCTTGGACCGCGTGGACACCTGCCAGGCTCCGTCGTCGTCCTCCTTGAGCACGACCGCCACCTCGGCCTCGTCGGCCCTGCGCACCACGTCGATCACGCCCTCCACCTCGTCATAGGGCAGGCACGCCGCCGCGCGGTCGGCCCGCGTGACGTACGTCCACACGATGCCGGCGTCGCACCCGTCGCCTGGCTCCTCCAGCCTGACCCGGCCCAGCGCCGCGCCGAGCACCTTCAGGTAGCCGAACGGGCTGCGGTCCCACAGCTCACGGGCGATCTCGTCGGTGCGCAGCCCGGTGGCGACGAGCCGCGCCGCCATGGCGTGCACGCCCGGGGTGGTCGAGGAGTGGCGGAACGACCCGGTGTCGGTGACCAGCCCGGTGTACAGGCAGGTCGCGATGTCGCGGCCCGGCCACCGCTCCCGATCGGGTGGCCCGGTCACCGCGTCGTCGCCTGCGGGGGACGGCCCCAGCCTGCGCAGGAACTCCTCCACGAGCATCGTGGTCGCGGCGGCCGAGGGGTCCACCAGCCGCACGGTGCCGAACCCCGTGTTGGACGCGTGATGGTCCACCACGACGAGCTCCGCGGCCCGCGTGGCGTTCGGGGCGAGCAGGCCGAGCCGCGCCAGGGTGGAGGCGTCGAACGTCAGCATCACCTCGGGCGCCTCGGGGTAGTCGCCCGGCGGCACCAGCAGGTCCTGGCCGGGCAGGAAGCGCAGCAGCCGGGGCACGGCGAAGCGCCGGTCGCCGAACGACGCCACGACGCGTCTGCCGGTCTGCCGCAGCGCCAGCCCGAACGCCAGCATCGAGCCGAGCGCGTCGCCGTCAGGGGACACGTGGCAGGCCAGCGCCACCGACTCGGCCCCGGCGACGGCGGCGACGGCCCGCGCCCAGGCGTCCTCGGAGATCGCCGGCCACGGGCCGGCCGGCGCCTCCCGAATCTCCGTCGTCACTTCGCCGAGAACCTCGCTCGGTGGGACGTGGCGTCGTCGCCTCCGCCGAATCCGCCCTCGCCCCGGGCCGGCTCGTCGGCATCGGCCGCCTCGGTGCCGGGCCGCCGGTAGGGGTCGGCCTCGCCCGCGTGCCGGGCGCCCTCGGCGCGCTTGGCGATCTCTTCGTCCTTGGCGCGGGCCTCCGCGAGCAGGTCGTCGATGTGCCGGGCGCTGTCGGGCAGCGGGTCGTGGGTGAAGGTGAGGGTGGGCGTGTGCCGCAGGCCCGTCTGGCGGCCCACCTCGGAGCGGATGATGCCCTTGGCGCTCTCGAGCGCGGCGGCGCTGTCGGCGCGTTCGGCATCGGAGCCGAAGACGGTGTAGAACACGGTCGCGTCGCGCAGGTCGGCGGTCAGCCGGGCGTCGGTGACTGTCACGAACCCGAGCCTCGGGTCCTTGATCCGGCGCTCCAGCATCTCGGCGACGACCTGCTGAATACGGTCCGCGAGCTTACGGGCACGTGCCACGTCCATCTCGTCGCCCTCCCCCTTCTGATTGGTTGCGGGTACTTCTACCGGATACGTCCGGACGATGCGCCGGCCTGCGTCACTCCTCGCCCTCGTTGAAGATCCGCTGACGCGCCGAGAGCAGTTCGATCTCCGGATGGAAGGCGATCAGGCGTTCGCAGGCGTCCATGACCTCACGGCAGTTGGCCGCGGTCGCGGACACCACGGCGACGCCGATCTCCGTGCGTCTGTGCAGGTCGAGATGGCCCGTCTCGGCCACCGCGACCGCCGGGAACCTGCGCCGCACCTCGGCGACGATGGGCCGCGTCACCGAGCGCTTCTGCTTGAGCGAACGCACGTCCCCGAGCAGGACATCCAGCGTCAAAGCACCAATGTACATGTATGTGCAGGTTTGTGATCATGATGGGCCGGGCTCGCGACCTGTGGCGCGAACCCGGCCCGTCCTGCGTCAGACGCGCGGCTTCTCCCGCATCTCGAACGTCTCGATGATGTCGTCGATCTTGATGTCGTTGTAGCCGATGCCGATGCCGCACTCGAAGCCCTCGCGGACCTCCGTCGCGTCGTCCTTGAAGCGGCGCAGCGACTGCACGGTGAGGTTGTCGGCCACCACGACACCGCCGCGGATGAGCCGGGCCTTGCTGTTGCGGGTGATGACCCCGGAGCGGACGATGGAGCCCGCGACGTTGCCGATGCGCGGCACCTTGAAGACCTCGCGGACCTCCGCGGTGCCCAGCTGGGCCTCTTCGTACTCCGGCTTCAGCATGCCCTTGAGGGCCGCCTCGACCTCCTCGATCGCCTGGTAGATGACCGAGTAGTAGCGGATGTCGACGCCCTCGCGCTCGGCCAGCTCGCGTGCCCGCACCTCGGGCCGCACGTTGAAGCCGATGATGACGGCGTTCTCGTCGGCGATCGCCAGGTTGACGTCGTACTCGGTGATCGCGCCGACCGCGCGGTGCAGCACGCGAAGGCTGACCTCCTCGCCGACGTCGATCTTGAGCAGGGCGTCCTCCAGGGCCTCCACCGAACCCGACACGTCGCCCTTGATGATGAGCTTGAGCTCCTGGACCTGGCCCTTCTCCATGTCCTTGAACAGCTCTTCGAGGGTGCGACGCCGGCTGGACTTGGCCATGTCGGCGATGCGCTGCCTGGCCGCCCGCTGCTGGGCGATCTGGCGGGCCATGCGGTCGTCGGCGACCGCGATGAAGTTGTCGCCCGCGCTCGGCACGGCCGTCAGGCCGAGCACCAGCACCGGACGCGACGGGTCGGCCTCCTCGACGGCGATGCCGTTGTCGTCGAGCATCGCCCGGACGCGGCCGTGCGCCTCGCCACAGACGATCGAGTCGCCGACGTGGAGGGTGCCGCGCTGCACGAGCACGGTGGCCACCGGGCCGCGGCCGCGGTCGAGGTGCGCCTCGATCGCGATGCCCTGAGCGTCCTGGTCGGGGTTGGCGCGCAGGTCGAGCTCGGCGTCGGCCGTCAGCAGGATCGCCTCCAGCAGATCGTCGATGCCCACGCCGTTCTTGGCCGAGATGTCGACGAACAGGGTCGAGCCGCCGTACTCCTCGGCCACCAGGCCGTACTCGGTGAGCTGGGCGCGCACCTTGTTCGGGTCCGCCCCCTCCTTGTCGATCTTGTTGACCGCCACGACGATCGGCACCTCGGCCGCCTGGGCGTGGTTGAGGGCCTCGACCGTCTGCGGCTTCACGCCGTCGTCGGCCGCGACCACCAGCACGGCGATGTCGGTGGCCTGGGCGCCTCGGGCACGCATGGCGGTGAACGCCTCGTGACCCGGGGTGTCGATGAAGGTGATCTTGCGCTGCTGGCCCTCGTGTTCGGTCGACACCTGGTAGGCGCCGATGTGCTGGGTGATGCCACCCGCCTCGCGCGCCACCACGTTGGTGTGCCGGATCGCGTCGAGCAGCTTGGTCTTACCGTGGTCGACGTGGCCCATCACGGTGACCACCGGCGGGCGCGGCGCGAGGTCGGCCTCGTCGCCTTCGTCCTCGCCGAACTCGATGTCGAAGGACTCGAGCAGCTCGCGGTCCTCCTCCTCCGGGCTGACGACCTGGATGGAGTAGTTGAGCTCCTGCCCGAGCAGCTGCAGCGTCTCTTCGTTCACCGACTGTGTGGCGGTCACCATCTCGCCGAGATGCAGCATGATCTGCACCAGCGACGCGGGATTCGCACCGATCTTGTCGGCGAAGTCGGACAGCGACGCGCCGCGCGGCAGCCGCAGCACCTGGCCGGTGCCACGGGGCACCTGGACGCCGCCGATGGACGGCGCCTGCATGTTGTCGAACTCCTGACGGCGCTGCCGCTTGGACTTGCGGCCACGCGCCGGACGACCGCCGGGCCGCCCGAAGGCGCCCGCCGTGCCGCCACGGCCCCGACCGCCGCCACCGGGACGGCCACCGAAACCGCCGCCACCGGGACCACCGGGACGACCGCCACCGGCGGTGCGGGCCCCGCCGAAGCCGCCACCAGGACGACCGCCGCCGGGACGGCCACCGCCGCCACCGGGCCTGCCGCCGCCACCGGGACGACCCGCGCCGCCCCCCGGAGCGGTCGGCCGCGAGCTGGGCATCATCGACGGGCTCGGCCGCGGGCCACCGGGCCGCGGACCGCCGGCGCCCGGACGGGGACCACCCGCGCCGGGACCCGGCCGCGGGCCACCGGGAGCGCCGCCACGAGCCGACGGCGGACGCGGGATCGCGCCCCCACCGGGCCCCTCACGACGCTGCTGCCCGTCACGCGGGCCGCCGTCGCGCGGCCCGCCCTCACGCGGCGGACGCGGACGCGCCTGGCCCATGCCGCTCGCGGTGGACGAGAACGGGTTGTTGCCCGGACGCGGGCCACGCGGGCCCGGCTTGGGGGCACCGGGACGCGGCGCGCCGGGACGGGGCTGACCCGCGCTCGGAGCACCCGGGCCGGAAGGCGCGCCGGGACGCGGAGCCGGGCCGGGGCGCGGCCCCGGACGCGGCACCTGGCCGCCGGGCCCGGACCTCGGGGCACCCGGCCGCGGGGCGTCTGGACGCGGGGCGGGCTGCGCCGGACGCGGCGCATCGAACCTGGCCGCCTCTGGCCGCTGCTCGGGCCGCGGCGGCTGCGGGCGCGGCGCCTCTGGCCGGCCCTGCTGAACCCGCTCCTGCTGAGGATGGGGCATGGGAACCGGACGCGCCGGACCCGGCCGCGGACCGGGCCGCGGGCCCGGACGCGGCGCCTGGGACGCGGGCGCCCCCACACCGTTGCCGCCGTTGCTCTCTGCCGGCGGCCTGGGCGCCATGCGCTGCGGCGCCCTGCCGGACGACCCTCGCTGGCCGCCCCTGCCATCGGACGACCGCTTGGAGCCGCCCGAAAAAGCCTCTGTGAGCTTACGGACCACCGGCGCCTCGATCGTTGAAGACGCCGACCGCACGAACTCGCCCATTTCCTGGAGCTTGGCCATCACGACCTTGCTCTCTACGCCGAACTCCTTGGCGAGCTCGTAGACCCGGACCTTCGCCACTGCACTCCCTAACTCGGCCCGGGAGGCTCGCAGTGCCGCCGGACCGTCTCTACTCGGACGTACTCATCGCCGCGTACTCATCAGGCGCTCATCGCTATCTGACCCGCCTATCAACTCGGCGTCCTACATGACAGTTGGTAACCATTCACCCGGTCCTACTCGACGTCAAGCCCCTCTAGGTAGGCTCGCAGAGGCGCCGTGTCAAGCGCTCCCGCGAAGCGAAACGCCCGCGAGAACGCCCGGCGACGCTCGGCGAGCTCCAGGCAGGCGAGGGAGGGGTGCAACGACGCACCGCGCCCTGGCAACCGGCCCTGCGGGTCGGGGACAATCGAGCCCTCGACACGTACCAAGCGGAGCAGTTCAGGCTTGACCGCGCGAATCCGGCAACCCACACATGTTCTCAGCGGGGTTGCCCGACCACCATAATCCAGCTTACCGCGTGGGCGCATCTGCGGGACCGGCGGCATCCTCCGCGGGTTCGGTCTGAGCGTCGGACCTGATGTCGATACGCCACCCCGTGAGCCGGGCGGCGAGACGGGCATTTTGCCCCTCTTTGCCGATTGCGAGGGAAAGCTGGTAATCGGGCACCGTCACCCTCGCGACCCGGCCATCGGGATCGACGACCTCAACACGCGAAACGCGCGCAGGCGACAGAGCATTCCCGACGAAATCGGCCGGCTCGTCGGACCAGTCGATGATGTCGATCTTCTCGCCGTGCAGCTCCGCCATCACGTTGCGTACGCGCGACCCCATGGGGCCGATGCAGGCGCCCTTGGCGTTCACCCCGCCCTTGCGCGACCGCACCGCGATCTTGGTGCGGTGACCGGCCTCGCGGGCGATCGCCGCGATCTCCACCGTGCCGTCGGCGATCTCGGGGACCTCGAGGGCGAACAGCTTCTTCACCAGGTTGGGGTGGGTGCGCGACAGGGTGACCGACGGCCCCTTGGGGCCCTTCTTCACCTGCACCACATAGCACCTGATGCGCTCTCCGTGCGCGTAGACCTCGCCGGGCACCTGCTCGTTGTGCGGCAGGATCGCCTCGATGCGGCCGAGATCGACCAGCACGACCCGAGGGTCCTTGCCCTGCTGGATGACGCCGGCCACCAGCTCGCCCTCGCGGCTGGCGAACTCGCCGAAGTTGATTTCGTCCTCCGCGTCGCGGAGCTGCTGCAGGATCACCTGCTTGGCCGTGGTCGCGGCGATGCGGCTGAAATTGCGCGGCGTGTCATCGTACTCGCGGACGACCTCGCCCTCATCGTCGAGCTCGGCCGCCCAGATCGTCACATGCCCGGTCTGCCGGTCGAGTTCCGCCCGCGCCTTCGGCGCCGCACCCTCGGTGCGGTGGTAGGCGATCAGCAGGGCGTCCTCGATGGCCTTGACCACCAGGTCGAAGGAGATGTCCTTCTCGCGCTCCAGGCTGCGCAGGACGCTCATGTCAATGTCCACAAGGCTTCCCCTTAGCCCTCATCGCGGCGGTCGCCGGGATGATCGTCCAACTGGTCATGGGAATCATCGTCCCCAGCGTCGCGGAACTCCACCTGGACGCGGCCCCGAACCAGAGCGGAGTAGGCGAACCGGCGCGCCGATCCGTCGACGTCGAGCTCGACGCCCGACTCGTCGGCGGCGATCACCCGCCCTTCGACCGCGACGCCCTCCCTGGGCTCCGCGCGCACCAGGCGCCCCCGCGCCCGCCGCCAGTGACGCGGCTCGGTCAGCGGCCGGTCGACACCGGGCGAGGTCACCTCGAGGACGTACGGGCCGTCGCCCATGATGCCGTCGGCGTCGAGCGTCTTGGACACTCGCCGGCTCACCTCGGCGACACCGTCGAGGCTCACGCCGCCATCGCGGTCGACGACCACCCGGACCAGCCGCCGCCGGCCCGCCGGTGTGATCGTGATGTCCTCCAGGTCGAACCCCTCGGCGGTCACCACCGAGGCCAGCAGCCTCATCAGGCGGTCGCGCCGAGCATCGCTGCCCATCCGACCTCCCCTATGCGATCGCCGTCACCCGACGGCCACCAGGCGTATCTCGCCCCGATCGGTCACCAGCCTATCGACACCCGGGAGTTCGGCGAGCGCCTCTCGCGCGATCACCAGCGGCACGCCAGACCCGCCGGTGTTAGGGAGCACTCGCCGAGCCCGATACGGTAGGCCATGTCGGCCCGGATCCGGGCCCACATGACGCGCCTCCGGCGGGCGGGGCCCGGAGTGGTCGCAGCGATCGGTCGAGAGCAGCAGGAGCAGTGCCGTGCGTGAACGTGCCTTGAGCCGGCGCGTGCTGCTGCGCGGAGCCGCCGCCGGCGCGGCCGCGGCCTGCGCCACGTCCTGCTCCGGCGGCCAGGCGGCGGAGCCGTCGCCCACGCCGCCACCACCCGACCCGCAGACCGTGCTGCTGGGCGAGCTGATCGCGGGCAAGCACCACCTGATCGAGCTGTATCGGGCGGCCGCGACGGCGATGCCGGAGCTCGCCCCCACCCTGCGCCCGTTCGAAGCGCATCACCAGGCGCACCTGGCCGAGCTGCGCCGCAGGATGCCGCCCGGGGCGAAGGTGCCCACCGGCGCCCCCACCTCGGCCCCCTCCGTCTCCGGCTCCCCCGTCTCCACGCCGTCCACCGGCGCGTCGCAGACGCGACCGGCCGATGCCGGGGCCGCCACACCGGGCACCGGCGCCCAGAACCCCGGTGCGCGGAGCCCGGGCGCCCAAAGCCCCGAGGCGGAGTCCGCCAGGACCCGCCTCGCCCGGCTGCGCTCGGCCGAGCGGTCGGCCGCCGCGTCGCGGCCCGATCAGCTCGCCACCGCCTCGCCGTCGCTGGCCCAGCTGATCGCCTGCATGGGGGCGTGCGAGGCCGGGCACACGACGGCGCTGGCCCGGCTGCACGGCGGTGGGTCATGACGCCGCCCGACGCCGTGCGGTCGCTGCTGAAGGTGCTGGACGCCGAGTACGCCGCCGTGTACGCCTACGGCGTCGTGGCCGCCCGCACGACCGGCAGGCGGCGCGCGGACGCCACCGCCGGCTACGACGCCCACCGGGCCCGGCGCGACCGGCTGCGCAGCCTCATCACCGCCCTGGGCGGCACCGTGTCGGACTCCGGGCCGATCTACCGGCTGCCGTTCGCCCCGGCCACCCCCGACGACTGCGCGCGGCTCGCCGCGCTGGTCGAGGAGCGGGTCACGGCCGCCTACCTGGAGCTGGTCGCCGTCGACGACACGGCGCTGCGCCGCATGGCCGCGCTCGCCATGCAGGAGAGCACGACCCGGGCCTGCACCTGGCGGCCGGAGGTGCCGGCCTTCCCCGGCTGGCCGGCCAAGAACGCCGGGCCGGCCGCCCCTTCGGCCGCGGCGTCGCCGGCTCCCGCATCAGGCGGGAGCGCGACCCCGGGGCCGGCGACCCCCTCGGGCGACTAGGGCGCGGGCACCGGGCCGATCGGGGGCGGGTGCCGAGCCGATGGGGGCGGGTGCCGGACCGGTCAGGGGGCGGGTGCCGGGGCGCACGCCTCGCGTACGGCGGAGACCGCCTCGGCGAGCGGGATCTCCTGCCGGGTGCCCTCGGCGCGGTCGCGCAGCTCCACGACGCCGGAGGAGAGGCCGCGGCCGACGATGAGGATCGTGGGCATGCCGAGCAGCTCGGCGTCCTTGAACTTCACGCCCGGCGACACGCCGACCCGGTCGTCGAGCAGGACGCGCAGGCCGCCGGCCTCCAGCTCCTCGGCCAGGCGGGTGGCGACCTCGATCTGGTCGTCCTTGCCGGTGGCGACGATGTGCACGTCGGCCGGCGCGATCTCGCGCGGCCACAGCAGGCCCAGATCGTCGTGCCGCTGCTCGGCCACCACGGCCACGGCGCGGGAGATGCCGATGCCGTAGGAGCCCATGGTGACGCGGATCGGCTTGCCGTCGGGACCGAGGGCGTCGAGGGAGGCGGCGTCGGCGTACTTGCGGCCGAGCTGGAAGATGTGGCCGATCTCGATGCCGCGGTCGATCGACAGCGGGTGGCCGCACCTGGGGCAGGAGTCGCCGGCCCGGATCTCGGCCGCCTCGATCGTGCCGTCGGCCACGAAGTCGCGCCCGGCCACCACGTGGGCGGCGTGCCTGCCGGGCTCGTTGGCGCCGGTCACCCACGACGAGCCGGGCACCACGCGCGGGTCGACGAGGTAGCGGATGCCGAGCCCCTTGAGCACCTGGGGGCCGATGTAGCCGCGCACCAGGCCGGGGTGCCGCTCGAAGTCGGCCGCCTCGAAGATCTCGGGCACGCCGGGGTCGAGCGCGGCCTCCAGGCGCTTGAAGTCGACCTCGCGGTCGCCGGGGACTCCGATGACCAGCACCTCGGGGTCGTCCTTGCCGGGGACGCGCACCTTGACCACGATGTTCTTCAGCGTGTCGGCGGCGGTGATGCCGAGGCCGTACCGCTCGTTCACGAGCGCGACGAGGCTGTCGATCGTGGGGGTGTCGGGGGTGTCGAGCACCTGGAGCGGGGGGTGCTCGGTGGTGACCGCCGGCGGCGCGGGGGTGGTGACGGCCTCGGCGTTGGCGGCGTAGGAGCAGTTGCGGCAGGAGACGAAGGTGTCTTCGCCGTTGTCGGCGGGGGCGAGGAACTCCTCGGACGCCGAGCCGCCCATGGCGCCCGACATCGCGAAGCAGATGCGGTAGTCGATGCCGAGGCGGTCGAAGGTGCGGATGTAGGCCTCGCGGTGCTGCTCGTAGGAGCGCTTGAGGCCGTCGTCGTCGAGGTCGAAGGAGTAGGAGTCCTTCATGACGAACTCGCGACCGCGCAGGATGCCGGCCCGGGGCCGCGCCTCGTCGCGGTACTTCGTCTGGATCTGGTAGAGGATCACCGGATAGTCCTTGTAGGAGGAGTACTCCCCCTTGACCATGTCGGTGAACAGCTCCTCGTGGGTAGGCCCGAGCAGGTAGTCGGCGCCCTTGCGGTCCTTCAGCCGGAACAGCGTGTCGCCGTACTCGGTCCAGCGGCCCGTGGCCTCGTAGAACTCCCGGGGCAGCAGGGCGGGGAACAGCACCTCCTGGCCGCCCATGCGGTTCATCTCCTCGCGCACGACACGGGTGACGTTGTCGAGCACGATCTTTCCGAGCGGCAGCCAGGAATAGATGCCGGGTGCCACACGGCGCACGTATCCGGCGCGGACGAGAAGCTTGTGGCTCGCCACTTCCGCGTCCGCCGGATCCTCACGCAGGGTGCGCAGGAAAAGGGTCGACATGCGCAGCAGCACGGCTACTCCTCGCTGGTCGTCGATCGGCTGACCCAAGGGTATCGAGTCCGGTCACCGGATCGCTCCGTTCGCCGTCGCGGCGCCCGGCCTCACCGGGCGAGGGCCGCGCCGAACAGGCAGCCGGCGCCGATCAGCAGCGCCAGGGCCAGCGAGCGAGCGCGGCCCGCGAGCGTGGGACGCGCCGCCAGGGCCGGCGCCGACAGGAGCACGCCGGTGACCAGCGCGCCCCAGGGGGCGAACCACGTGTGGGCGGCCGCGGTCATCGCCCGTGCGGCCACGTCGGCCAGCAGCGCGCCGAGCAGCAGGCCGGCCACCACGTCGCCCCACAGGTCGCGCCGCCCGGCCGCGTGTGCCGCCACGGCGTAGAGGAACAGCAGCAGCACGAGCAGGTCGAGCCCCGAGGCGCTCGTGCCGAGCCGCGTGAGGAGCTGCCGCTGGGTGAGGTCGAGACCGACCAGCACGGGGATCAGCGGCGCGAACGCCGCCACCGCCCCGGCCGGGGCCGCCCAGCAGAGCCCCGCCGCCGTGCGGCCGACGACGATGGCCAATACGAAGTAGGCGTAGGGATCGTAGATCGCGTCGAGGGCGGTGAGCCCGGTGGTGTAGATGGCGGTGCCGACGGCCCCGGCCGCGATGCCGGCGACCAGCGAGAGCACGAGGTGGCGGACGATGCCGCGGTCGCGCCGCTCCACCGCCTCGTAGCCCCGACCGTGGCCGTCGTCGTGGCGGGTCGCGGCGTGCCGATCAGGCCCGTGCCGGTCATGTCCCGCGCGCCACGCGTCGTGGTCGCCGCCCTTCTCCTCCGTCGCCCTCACAGGTCCTCCGCGCGTTCCCTGGGCATGTGACCCGGAACGGGAAACGCCATCGCCTCGCGAGATCAAAGACACGGGCAAGAAGATCACCGGCGACGGACGCCCAGGTCACGGCGGGGGCGCCGGAAACCCGGGCCGGATCCGGCTTGTCCGCCGGGCACGGGGGTAAAAGGGGTAAAGGCGCGTTGCGCCTTTCCTCGCAGGGGAGCGTCCGATGCTGCGTCTGCTCTCCGGGGAGGCCGCACGCAGGTTCGGGGTCCGCACGGCCTTCGACACCGGATCCGCGCGTCTGTCCTTCTCGGACCTCGATCGGCTTTCCGACGAGGTCGCCGCAGGGTACGCCCATCGGGGCGTGCGCATGGGCGACATCGTGGCCCTCGTCCTGCCCGACGGGCTGGACTTTCCGGTCTGTTACCTGGCCGCCGCCAAGATCGGCGCGATCACGGCGGGGGTGCCGCCGGGGCGTCCCGGCCTCGCGGCGGAGCTGCTCCGGCTCGACGCCGCGCTCGTCGTCGCCCGCGCGCACCCGCCGCCGGCCTGGGCGCCGCTCCCGGGCTGCGACTCCGAGATCGTCCTGGTCGGCGACGGCGAGCCCGCAGACGCGTTGCGCGTCCTGCGGCGGGCCGAGCCGCCTCCTCCCCCGCTGCCGCCCGACCCGCAGCGTCCGGTGGTCATCGTCTACACGGCCGGGCGCACGGGGCGGCCCAAGGGGGTGGTGTTCGCCGATCGGCAGCTGTCGGCGATCCGCGTGCAAGGGGCGGGCGTGCGGTGGGGCACCGGCGACGCCCGGCTGCTGTCGCGGCCACTGACCCACCTGGGGTTCATGACGCGGCTCCCCGTGCTCCTGCAAACCGGACGCACCTCGCATATTCTTCCAGGATGGGACGCAGCAGCGGTGTCGCGCCTCATCCGCGACCACGGGCTCGCCATCCTTCAGGGCACGCCCGATCAGCTCGCCGAGCTCCTGGCGGAGATCGGCGGGCCGCTGGAGACCCTGCGCCTGATCCTCTCGGCGGACGGGCCTGCGAAACCCGGCCTGGTCCGCTCGTTGCGCGAGCGTTTCGGGGTGCCGGTGTGCAACCGTTACCTGTGTACGGAGGCCGGGCTCGGCCTCGGCACCGGACCGGCGGACCCGCCACAGGACGCGGAGCTGACCGTCGGCCGGCCACGGCCGGGCATCGATCTCGACATCCGCGACCTGGGCGGCCGCACGCTGCCGCATGGGGAGGTGGGCGAGGTGCTGCTGCGGTCGCAGGCCGTCATGAGCGGCTACTTCCACGACCCCTGGGGCAACGCCCGAGCGTTCGCCAAGGACGGGTTCGTGCGCACCGGTGATCTCGGGTACGTCGATCGCCAGGGCCGCCTGCACGTGATCGGCCGGACCACCGACAGGGAAGAACCGCCCGCAACGGGCTGAACAGAGAATGAGGCATCCGAGCATGGCACTTCGCGTGGCGATCGTGGGATCCGGTCCGGCCGGCATCTACACCGCCGAGGCGCTCACCAAGCAGGCCTACGGGCCGGTCGAGGTGGACGTGCTGGAACGGCTCCCCACCCCGTACGGCCTGGTCAGGTACGGCGTCGCCCCCGATCACACCTCGATCAAGTCCATCGCCGGCTACCTGCGGCGCGTGCTGGAGCTGCCGTCGGTGCGGTTCCTCGGCGGGGTCGAGGTGGGCGCGCTCGAAGCGGGCGCCGACCTGTCGGTCGAGGACCTGCGCGCGCACTACGACGCCGTCGTCTACTGCACCGGGGCCATGGTCGACCGCCGCCTGGGGGTGCCCGGCGAGGACCTGCCCGGAAGTGTCGCGGCCACCGACTTCGTCAACTGGTACTGCGGCCACCCCGACGTGCCGGCCGACCGCTTCACGCTGGACGCCGAGGAGGTCGTGGTCATCGGCGTGGGCAACGTCGCGGTCGACGTGGTGCGCATCCTGGCCAAGACCGCCGACGAGCTGCGCCGCACCGACGTGCCGCACGAGGTCCTGGAGCGGCTGGCGGCGAGCCGGGTTCGCACGGTGCACATGGTGGGCCGCCGGGGGCCGGCTCAGGCCAAGTTCACGCTGAAGGAACTGCGCGAGCTCGGCGAGCTGAGCGGGGCCGACGTGCTGACGTACCCCGGAGAGGTGGAGGTGGCCGACGTCGCCGGGCTGTCACGGCAGGTCCGCGGCAACGTCGACGTGCTGCAGGGCTGGGCGACCCGCAAGCCGGCCGGACGGCCCAGGCGGCTGGAGGTGCGGTTCTGGCTGCGGCCGGTGGAGATCCTCGGCGTGTCGCGGGTGGAGGGCATCCGGCTGGAGCGCACCGAGCTGCGCGACGGCAGGGTCGCCGGCACCGGCGAGTTCGAGACGATCCCGGCCGGCATGGTGCTGCGGTCGGTGGGCTACCAGAGCGTGCCGCTGCCCGGCGTGCCGTTCGACACGTCCACGATGACCGTGCCCAACGAGGGCGGCCGCGTGCTCGACCCCTCCGGCGTGCGGGCCGGCCAGTACGTCGCGGGCTGGCTCAAGCGCGGCCCCACGGGCGTGATCGGCACCAACAAGTCCGACGCCGCCGAGACCGTGCGCAACCTGCTCGCCGATCTGGGCCCCGGCTATCAGGGCGGTGCCCGGCCGCGCATCGACGATCTGCTGGCGGCGCGCGGGGTCACTCCGGTGACGTACGACGAGTGGCTGGCCATCGAGGCCGCCGAGGCCGACCTGGCGGCGACGCTGGGCCGGGGCGAGCGGGTGAAGCTGCTCGGCCGGGAGGCGATGTTCGCGGCCTGCCGCCGCACGCCGACGCCGGGCGTCACGGTCTAGGCCGCCCCCGCCGGCGGGCCGGGGCCCGGGTCTCAGGCCGAGGAGTCGGCGAGGTCGCGCCACTGGCGCACCAGCCGGGCCTCGACGGGCCCGGTCCAGGAGGTGCGCACCGCCCCGCCGACGTGGAACGCGTTGATGCCGAAGCCGAGCAGCCGGGGGACGTGATGGCGGTCCAGGCCGCCACCGGCCAGCACCAGCGCGGCGTCCCCCGCGTCGGCGCGGGCGCGCAGCACCGGAAGGCCCTCTCCGACGCCGGTGGGGCCGCCGGCGGTGAGCACGGTCGCGAGGTTCGGCAGCAGCCGCACGGCCCGCCACGCGGCCCGCACGTCGGCCGCGTGGTCGACGGCGCGGTGGAACGTCCAGGGCAGCGGCGCGACCGCGGCGACGAGCGCCTCGGTGGCCGCCAGGTCGACCTCGCCGGCGGGCGTGAGGAAGCCGAACACGAAGCCCGCGGCCCCCGCGTCGGCGAGTTCCCGGACGCGCCGGATCAGGCCGGCGAGTTCTCCGGCCTCGATCGTGAATCCCGGCCTTGGCCGCAGCATCACCATCTGGGGCAGCGCGCACTCTTTGGCGATCTCCGCCACGGTGGCCGGGTCGGGGGTGCGGCCGTCGGCCCCGGAGACGACCTCCAGCCGGTCGGCGCCGCCCTGCTCGGCGGCGACGGCGTCCCGCACGTCGAGCGTGACCACTTCCAGCAGCGAGGTGCTCATGCGGGCCCCCCTGGCACCCGCACGAGCACTCCTGCGGCCTCGCTTCGCTCCGTCATGAATGGAGGGTATCGGAGGACCCGTCCACAGTTGGACGGCTACCACCTGGTCTTATCCATGTTGGGGGGAAAGATCTCGTGGTCGGCGTGGTCAGCGGACTCCGGCCAGGTCACGCCGCGTGCCGCCCAGGGTCAGATCACGCAGGATCACACCCGAGGGCGCAGGACGCGAGCGCAGCCCGGCGGCCCGCTCGAACAGCGCCCCGGACGCCCGGTGCGGCAGGTCCACCGTGCGGACGTGCCGGAACGCCAGCCGGCGGTAGTAGTCCTGCAGCCGCAGGTTGGTCTTCGCGCAGTCGAGGCGGAGCAGCCGCAGCCCGGAGGCCAGGGTGCGCAAGCCGGCCCAGTCGAGCAGCGCCGGGCCGAGCCCGAGGCCGGCGTACGCCCGGGAGGTGCACAGCTTGTGGACGTAGTAGGCGGACTCCGGCCGGTCGGACGGCGTCCAGAACTCGGGGTCGGCGGCGCCGTCGAGGGCGATGGTGGCCACCGGGCCCGTGCCCTCCCGCGTCTCCAGCACGTAGAAGGTGCCCGTGTCGATCAGCGGCGCGATGCGGCTCGCGGGGAACCCGCCGGCCGGCCACTGCCGGACGCCCCGGCGGTCGAGCCAGCCGGCCGCCTCGGCGAGCAGGCCGAGGGCGCCGGGCAGGTCGGCCGGAGTGGCGCGGCGCAGGGTGAGGGTCAGCGGGCGGCGGGCGGTGCGCAGGATGGTGTCGTCGTGCATGATGCAACCCTTTCGTTGCTGAGCGTGACTGATCGAATGCGTGACGTAATCGGGCAGTGGCGCACGGTTTCGCGCCGGGGAGCCGGTTCTCAGGACGTCATGGCACGGAGGAAGGGGTGTCGGCGCGCGCGGAGTCAGCCCTGACCGGCGATGGGACGGACCACCCCCAACCACGAGGGCACGTCGTACCGCCGGGCCGCGTTCACCTCACCTCAAGTGACGGGTCGCCCGTCGCCGACACACCGCGCCGGCCGGCCAGGCCACCACTCCCGTCCCCACAGCGGGCGCGATCATCACCACGGCGGACGAGATCCGGTGCTCGCCCACCTGTCAAACACGACACGCGGGCCGCCAGGTCCACGGGGGACGAGGCGGCCTGCTCTCCGTCAACGACGTTCCAACTCGTATCTGATCAAGTGTTTGTCGGCGGGTAGTACCGACACCGCGACACGTACCGGCATGTCTTCTTCGTCGTACCCGACCCGGACATATACGACAACAGGAGTACCAGGTTCGAGCTTGAGGCGCGAGGCTTCCTCAGAAGTCGGCATACGTGCTGAAATGTCATCAATTACCCGCACTTGCGGATGGCCGAGCTCTTCGAGAACGCGGTTGGCGCCCCGAATGATGTCGGCGGGCCGGGTAATCTCCGAGTCGGCGACCAGGCCATATGGAAAGTACGAGTCGTTGGTGTTGTACGGCTGGTCGTCCACGTACCGCAGCCTGCGGCGGACGACCGCCAGGCCGTCGTCGGGCAGCGCGAGCCTGATCGCGACGTCCTCGGGCGGCTCGACGATGGAGACCTCGATCTCCTGACCGGGCTTGCGCCCCTCCTGCGCGACCGCACGGGCGAACGCCTCCTGGCGGCCCGCCCCCTCCGGCTGGATCTCCAGCTCCTTCTGGGGATACATGAGCAGGGGGCGCCGGTCGCGGACCACGCTGCCCCTCCGGGGCGTGCGGCTGATCAGGCCCTCGTTGACGAGCTCGCCCAAGGCGAGGCGCACGGTGTTGCGGCTCACGTTGGACTTGCGCATCAGGTCGGCCTCGGTCGGCAGCGTGTCGCCCGGACGAAGTTCCCCCGAGTAGATGGCACGTCGCAGTTCCGACGCCACCATCTGATACAGCGTTGCCCGTGCCACACCGACCCTCTGCATGCCCTTTTGTTCCAACAAATTTAGACGATCTCCTTCTAAGTTGGAACAACCCCTTGACCGCGGGTGGTGATCCAGCGCATCATCCAATCGTTGGTACAAATCCATCGAAAGGTCGGCGGAGGGGTGAGCGAGAGCAACGGGGCCGGTTCGTCGGCGGTGTCCGATGAGCTGTCCGTGTGGTGCACGAACGGGTTCTTCGAATGGCAGCAGAACGGGGTCGTCGTCAGCCACCCCGTCGATGACCCGGCAGGCGCCGCCACGCTCATCTCCACGCTCTTCCGGCGGCCGGGCCGTCACGGCCCGACCACAGACCTGACCACGGACCCGGCGACGGGTCCGGCGATGGCCGGCGACCAGCACGACCTGGGACGGCACGACACGGCACGGCATGGCACGGCCGACGTCGTACGGTCCCCCACCGGCCCCCCGCGCGACAGGCCGGCCTAGGACTCCATCCCTCGCCGGGGTCCTGAGCCGCCACGCCGGGGCGGGATGTGTCCTGGCGGGTCCCCCACGCCCGCCAGGACACATCCCACACTTTTCCCGCCTCCCCGCACATCCGCTGCCGAGGGGAGGGCGGGTCGCGGCCGAGCCGGAGACCGACCGGTCGGTATCGACAGGGGCCGGGAAGCTGCGGCATGCTGTGGTGTCATGAGCCCTCTTTCCGGTCGTCCCGCCCTCGGTAGCCTGTTCTCCGTCGAAGGCAAGGCGGTCGTCGTCACCGGCGGATCCCGCGGCATCGGCAGGATGATCGCCCAGGGCTTCACCGACGCAGGCGCCCGTGTCTACATCGCGGCGCGCAAGACCGCCGAGGTCGAGAAGGCCGCGGCCGAGCTGGGCTGCGTCGCCGTGGTCACCGACCTGTCCACCCCCGAGGGCATCGAGACCCTGGTGTCGACGGTGATCGCCGAGGAGTCGCGGCACAACCGGCAGCCGCGCCTCGACGTGCTGGTGAACAACGCGGGGGCCACCTGGGGCGCCCCGATGCAGAACTATCCGGAGCAGGCCTTCGACAAGCTGTGGGGCATCAACGTCAAGGCGGCGTTCTACCTGACCGCGAAGATGCGGCCGCTGCTGCGGCGGGCGGCCTCGGCCGACGACCCCGCCCGCGTGATCAACATCGGCTCCATCGACGGGCTGCGGGTGCCGGCGATGGAGACGTACGCCTACTCCGCCGCCAAGGCCGCGGTGCACATGCTCACCCGGCACCTGGCCAAACAGCTCGCGCCCGATCTCATCACGGTCAACGCGATCGCGCCGGGCCCGTTCGACTCCAAGATGATGGCGTTCGCCCTCAACGACCCCGACATGCGCGCGGAGATCGCCGAGCACATCCCGCTCGGCCGCATCGGCAGGCCCGACGACATGGCGGGCACGGCCATCTTCCTGGCCTCCCGCGCCGGGGCGTACCTGACGGGCGCGATCATCCCGGTGGACGGCGGCGCCACAGGGTTGTGACGGGTGCCGGCGGGCTCGGCCCGCGCCTGACGAGCCTGGCGGATCTGACGAATCTGACGAGTTTGACGAATTCGACGAGGCCGGGACCATGACGGCCCCGGCCCGGTGGACGCCGCTGGCGAAGGGCGCCACGACGCACACCGCGCGTGCCGGGCCCGCGTGAACGCTCACCCGGACCCGGCACGTGGTGGTCGAGGCGGGGCTCAGTCGAAGCGGTAGCTGACGACGACGCTGCCGCCGTTGGCCACCTCGGTGACGCCGTTGACGCTGTTGACTCCGATCGAGCGGCCCCTGCCGACGTTGCTCTGAGCCGTCCTGTCGAAGACGTTGCCCGACTGCCACGAGTCGGTGACGCCGCTCCAGTTGTCGTAGGCGTCGGCGTGCGCGGGGGTGGCGATCAGGACGGCGCCCGACGTCGCGGTCAGGATCGCGCCGGTCACGCAGAGCTTCTTGATCACTATTGTTCCCTTCCCGAAGGAATCGCGGGGTCTCCTCGCCGGGCAGCGCCGAGGACGCGGGCCCTAGCGGGCCCCGGCCTTTACCCAGGAGGGTGACCAGTGGTCAAAACCAGAGCGATGCTATCGCTCTGTGTTGCCATTTCATAGCCCAACGTGACATTCGCAGGTGTGGCGCGCCGACGGCGCAGGCCAGAACGATGGCCGGAGCGGTGGCCGGGGACCGCCGCCGCCCTGGTCAGATGACGGTGAGGCCCCGGGCGCCGAGGATGGCCGCCGCCTGCGCGGGGCTGATGACGGCGCCGGCCAGGTGGCGCAGCGCCGTGTCGTCGGGGGTGCCGAGATCGGCGCCGCGCAGGTCGGCGCCGGCGAACCGCGTGTCGACGAGCCTCGCCCCGATCAGCCGCGACTCCTCGAACACGGCCTGGGCGAAGTCGCAGCCCGAGAGGTTGGCTTCGTCGAACCGCACCCCGCGCAGCGTCTGCCCGCGAAAGCCGCACCCGGTGAGGTCGGCGAGGGTGAGATTGCACCCCTCGAAGCCGTAGCCGATGCCGCGGCAGCCGGCGAACACCGCCCCGATGAGCCGGCAGCCGGTGAAGGCGGCATCGGTGAGCAACGCGTTGGCGAACCGCGCCCCGGCCAGGTCGACGTCGGTGGCGACGACGTCGATCAGCTCGGCGTCGTCGAACCGCACCCCCGCTCCCCCGCCCCCGGCGAACCGCGCCCCGTCGAGGTCGGCCCGGCGGAAGTCCGCTCCGTCGAGCACGCACCCCTCGAAGACGGCCCCGGCGAGCATGGCGCCCGCCAATCCCGCCCGGGTCAGATCACAGTCGCGGAACAGATACGGCCCCTGCCCCAGGTGCTCCGCCAGCTCGGCATCGGTCAGATCGGCTCCGTCGACGCGCTGCTCAGCGAGCAGCCTGTCCATGTCCATCCGCCCGATTCAACCACCCCCGGCCGGCACTTCACGGGCACCGCGATCGCGACCGGCCGGGCGCAGCAGGTGGGCGGGGCTCAGCCGGTGCGGCCGGCGAGGATCTCGGCGGCGGCCTGGCCGCTCACCCGGGCCGAGCCGTGCGTGGCGATGTGGGCGGCGCCGAGGTCGGTGCGGCCCGGCAGGCCCATCTCCACCACGATGGCGTCGGGGCGGGCGGACAACAGGTGGTCGAGGGCCGTCATCTCCCAGGGGTGGCGGTGGGCGTCGCGTACGACGATGACCAAAGGCCGCCCCTCGGCCTGCGCGAGCGCCGGCCCCAGGCCGAGCAGGGGGTCGGCGGCGCCCGGCGTCGCGTCCGGACCGGAGCCCATGCCGTCCTCGACGGCCTGCTGGGCGCCCTCTCCGAGCCGGGTCACCGTGGTGCCGGGCAGGAGCTTGCCCAGCGGCTCGCCCACACCCCACGGGGTGCCGCGGTCGATGGCGAGGTTGAGCCGGGGGGCCAGCTCGATCACGTGCGGCGCCCCCGGCAGGGGCAGGCCCGCGCCGGGGCGCCGGGTGACCTTGATGGCGCGGCGGGCGGCGACCAGCCCGATCGGGGCCCGGTCGGAGCGCCGCCTGCCGAGGCCGCGCATGCGCGCGGCCGCCTCGACCAGTCGTTCCTCGGGCATGGTGCCGTCGGCCACGGCGTCGGCGATCGTGTCGCGCACGGCGTCGGCGGTGTCTTCGTCGGCGAGCTCGCCGCCGACGCAGATGCCGTCGGCGCCGGCGGCGATGGCCGCGGCGCTGGCGCCGCCCACGCCGTATCTGGCCGACACGGCCGCCATCTCGATGCCGTCGGTGATGACGGGGCCGTCGAAGCCGAGCTCACCCCTGAGGAGCTCGGTGAGGACGTGCCGGCTCAGCGTGGCGGGCAGCGTGTCGTCGTAGGCGGTGACCACCAGGTGGCCGGTCATGATGGCCGCGACGCCGGCGTCGATGGCGGCGCGGAACGGCGGCAGCGCCACCCGGTGGATCTGCTCTCGGGTCGCGGCGACGACGGGCACGGCGTGGTGGGAGTCGACGGAGGTGTCGCCGTGGCCGGGGAAGTGCTTGGCGCACGCGGCGACGCCGGCGGACTGCATGCCGCGCACCCAGGCGGCGGTGTGGCGGGCGACGAGCTCGGTGCTCGCCCCGAAGGAGCGCAGTCCGATGACCGGGTTGTCGGGGTTGGAGTTGACGTCGGCGGAGGGCGCGAAGTCGAGCGTGACCCCGATGGCGGCCAGCGCCTCGCCGAGGTCGCGGGCGATCTCCCAGGTCAGCTCGGTGTCGTCGATGACGCCGAGGGCGTAGTTGCCCGGCCGTGAGCTGCCGGTCTTGGCCTCCAGCCTGGTGACCTCGCCGGACTCCTCGTCGATGCCGACGATGGCGTCGGGGTTCTCCGCGCGCAGTGCGGCGGTCAGCCGGGCGACCTGCTCGGGGGCGTCGATGTTCCTGGAGAACAGTACGACCCCGGCGAGCCCGCCGGCGAGCCTGCGGAGCACCCAGTCGGGTGGCGCGTCGCCGACGAAGCCGGGCAGGATGACGCCATCGGCCAGGGCGAGCAGATCGGCGCTGCGCTTCATGCGGTGCGGCTTTCGAGCATGCCGACAATCTAATAGGAAACTTTCCTATTTGCTAGTGGGCACATCCCCGATTTGACGGAACGTTCTATCAGTCTACCAAGCAAGCGCTTGGCATCATCGCGACGAGGTAGCGGGTGAGCGGCGAGCGCTCCTTTCGTTGCGCGAACGGCCGGAGGCACGGAGGCTCATAATGGACGACGTGGACATGCGAAAGAACTCCGGCGGAGCGGCGACCGCCGAAGACGGCATGCGGACCTCTCCGCGCGGCGCACCGGCCAGACGCAGGGCCCCCGCCAGACGGTCGGCGAACGGGGCCGGTGGGACGGCATCGGATCGCCGCGACCACCTGGTGCGGCTCGCGGCCGACCTGTTCGCACGCAAGGGCTTCCAGGCGACCACCGTACGGCAGATCGCCGAGGAGGCCGGCATCCTTTCGGGCAGCCTCTACCACCACTTCGACTCCAAGGAGACCATCGTCGACGAGGTCCTCACGTCCTTCCTCGACGATCTGGTCGGCGGCTACCGCGCCGCGATCGGCAAAGGCGGCGACCCGCGCACGGTGCTGACCGCCATGATGCGCATCGGCTTCGCCGCGCTGGAGCCGCACCGCGCCGCCATCATGGTGATGCAGAACGACTGGAACTACCTGCGCTCCCTCGGCGACCGCTTCGACTACCTGGTGCGGGCCGAGGACGAGGTCGAGCGCATGTGGGTGAGCCAGATCAAGCGCGGCCAGGCCGAAGGCCAGCTGCGGCCCGACGCCGACCCCAAGCTCACCTACCACATCATCCGCGACACGATCTGGGTGGCCGTGCGCTGGTTCCGCCCCGGCGGCCGGCTCGACGCGGCCGCGCTCGCCGACCACTACAGCACGATCCTGTTCGATGGTCTCGCCGCCGGCCCGCGCGCCGGCCAGCAGGGATGACCCCCCTTCACAAGGCCGTCCGGACCGCGCTGAGCGAGGTCGCCGACCCCGCCAAGGCCCCCGCGATGCGGGCGTACATGAAGTCGGCGATGCCGTTTCTCGGTGTGCGGGCGGGGCCTCGGCGGGCCGCGCTGCGCAAGGTGTTCGCCGAGCACCGCGTGGAGACCGCGCCCGAGTGGCGCCGCGCGGTGCTGTCGCTGTGGCGCGACGCGGAGTACCGCGAGGAGAGGTACGCCGCGATCGAGCTGTCCGGTTTCCGCTACTACCGGCCCTGGCAGTCCCTCTACACCGTGCCGATGTACGAGGAGATGATCGTCACCGGCGCCTGGTGGGACCTCGTCGACGACATCGCGATCCAGCGGGTGGGGCACCTGCTGCGCACGTTCCCCGAGACGATGCGGCCGCTCATGCTCCAATGGGCCCGCGACGACGACCTGTGGAAGCGGCGCACGGCGATCCTGTGCCAGAACAAGTTCCGTGAGCGCACCGACGCCGGCCTGCTGTACGCCTGCATCGAGCCCAGCCTGTCCGACATCGACTTCTTCGCCCGCAAGGCGATCGGCTGGGCGCTGCGCGAGTACGCCAAGACCGACCCGCGGGAGGTCGTGCGGTACGTCGAGGCCACCGGCATCTCCGGGCTCAGCAGACGCGAGGCGCTGAAGAACCTGCCCATGGACCGGCCGGAGGACCGGCCGGCGGGCCGGTCCGCGCGCCGGCGGGGCCCGGGCGCGGCTACTTGAGGGCTCCGGCGGTGAGCCCGGCCTGGATCTGCCGCTGAAAGATCGTGTAGACGACGAGCATCGGCAGGATGGCCATGCTCAGCGCGGCGAACAGCGCCGACCAGTCGGCGTCGTAGCCCGCCGCGGTGGAGATGTCGGCGATGCCCTGGGTGAGCACCCACTTGTCCCGCGCCTGCCCGTTCAGCAGCACGAGCGGCAGCTGGTACTGGTTCCACTGGCCCAGCACGTTGAAGATCGTGATGCTGACCATGCCCGGCCGCGCCATGGGCAGCATGATCTGAAAGAAGACCCGGCTGTGCGAGGCGCCGTCGACGAACGCCGCCTCGGCCACCGCCGTCGGCAGGGTGCGGAAGAACGCCGACAGGAAGAACACCGTGAACGGCAGCGAGTAGGCGATGTAGACCAGGATCAGCCCGCCGTAGGTGTTGAGCCCGATGAGCGGCCCGATGACCGGCAGGTCGCCGAGGTTGCGCACGACGAAGAACAGCGGCGTGAGCGCGAGGTACACCGGGAAGGCCAGCCCCGACACGAACAGCAGGTAGATGGCGCGGTTGCCGCGGAAGCGGTAGCGGGCGAGCACGTACGCCGCCATCGAGCCGAGCAGCATCGTGCCGAACACGCCGAGCGAGACCACGATGATGCTGTTGACGATGTAACGCCCGATGTGCGCCTGGGTCCAGGCGCGTGCCCAGTTGTCCCAGTGCGGTGTCGCCGGCAGGCTCCAGGCGTTGCCGAAGATCTCGTCCTCGCTTTTGACCGACGCGAGGAACGTCCACGCGAGCGGCACCACCACCAGCACCGTCCACACGGCGAGCGCCACATGCGACAGCCCCGACAGCGGGCCGAGCCGGGCCCGCCGCTCGGCGCGCGCCGCCCGCCGTGAGATCGTCACTCCCTGCGACGCCATGTCGTCCTCCCAGGCCGGTCAGTACTCGATGCGGTCACGTCTCGACAGCCGCAGCGACAGCACCGCGAACCCGATCGTGAAGAAGAACAGCACCACGCCCATCGCCGAGGCGTAGCCGAAGCGGAAGTAGCCGAACGCGTTGCGGTAGATCTCGGCGGCGATCACCGTGGTGGAGTGGTCGGGGCCGCCCTGCTCGGCGGTCATCACCCACACGATGGCGAAGGCGTCCAGCGCGGCGATGCCGAGATACACCCAGCCGACCTGCACGGTGTCCCAGAGCAGCGGCAGCGTCACCCGGAAGAACAGCTGCCCCCGGCCGGCACCGTCGATACGCGCCGCCTCGATCAGCTCGGCCGGCATCGACGCCATGCCGGCCGAGAACAGCACCACGTAGAACCCCACGGCCTGCCACACCAGCACGCCGAGGATCGACCACAGCGCCACATCGGGGTCGGACAGGAACCCGATCGGGGGCAGCCCGAGCGCCATCAGCGGGCCGTTCACCATGCCGCTGGAGTCGGGCCGGAACACCTGCTGGAACAGCACCGCGATGACGGCGACCGCGAGCACCTGCGGGAAGAAGAACACCACCCGGTAGAAGCCGGCGCCCCGCACCCCGGTGACACCGCCGCCGGTGCCGCCGACGTTGAGCAGGAACGCGAAGAACAGCGCGATCGCGATCGTGCACAGCGGCAGCAGCACCAGCAGGACGACGTTGTGCTCGACGGCCGTCCAGAACACGCCGTCGCGCAGCAGCCGGCCGAAGTTCTCCAGGCCGATGAACGCCGGGGTGGCGTTCACGCCGCGCCAGTTGGTCAGCGCGATGTAGAACGCCTGGGCGTACGGCGAGATGACGTAGACCAGGTAGAGGAGCACCGGCGCCGCGAGGAACCCCACGACGAACCGCGTCCTGCGGTACCCCATCAGCGGCGCCTCCCTCAGCGCTGGTACTTCTGGACGGACGAGTCGCCCTTGATGTCCTTGGCCTTCTTCTCGGCCCGGTCCGCCCACGCCTCGGGGGTGAGCCGGCCGCTCATGAGCTGGCCCGAGATCGCGGCGACCTCGTCGTGCATGGGGGCGTACCACTGGCGGAAGCGGAAGCCCACCCTGTTGGTGCCGGCCGTGTCGAGCGCCGCCGAGGCGCTGGCGAGGCCCGGCGAGAGACTGCGGCCCTGCCCCGCGCCGTTGACGATGGTGAGCGACTTGATCTGCTCCATGTAGTCGCCCGCGCCCTTCTTCGACAGCATGGCCCGCATGTACTCCACCCCGGCGAGCGGGTTGGCCGAGTGGGCGGCCACGATGTAGCCCTCGCCCGGCTGGGAGTGCACGGTGCCGTACGGCATGGCGTCGGAGGAGGTGAAGTCGGGCAGCGGGAACATGGCGTACTCGAAGTCGGCCGGCGTGGTGTCCTTCTGCTCGTTCTCCACCCACGACCCGACGGGCAGCATCGCCACCTTGTACTTGTTCTGGGCGGTCTGCGTCTGGATGTGGTCGAGGCCGGCGGTGCCCTCCAGCAGGTACTTGGCGCCGATCTCCTGGAACGCCTTGGCCGCGGTGAGCACCGGCTCGGCGTGCCAGGCGCCGTCCTCCAGGTTGTCGATGTTCTTCAGCACGTCGGGGCCGCCGATCTTGGCGGCGAGGGTGAGGATCGTCTCGTAGATGTAGAAGGGGTACTTGCCGGCGTAGGTGAAGGGGGCCATCTTGCCCTGCTTCTTGATGGTGTCCATCAGCGCCAGGAACGCGTCCCAGGTCTTCGGCACCTCCCAGCCGTTCTCGTCGAAGACCTTCTTGGAGTACCAGATGCCCCAGACCGTGTTGTTGTAGAACAGCACCTCGAACTTGCCGCCGTAGGTGCCGTAGTCGATGGCCGACGTGTCGATCGTGTCGCGCACCTTGACGTTCGGGTCGTCCCAGCTGGGGGCGTCGAGGAGCGGCGCGAGGTCCTGCAGCTGGCCGTCCTGCGAGAGCGCGCCGAAGTCCATCGAGTTGGCCCCGGAGTTGTTGATGAACTCCGGCGGGTTGCCCCCGGCGAAACGCGGCTGGAGGGTCTTGGCGATCTCCTTGGTCGAGCTGAGCTTGATCTCCACCTTGGGGTGCTTGGTGTGGAACAGCGGCTCGTGGATGTCGGTGACGTAGCCGGTGCCGAGGCCGCCGTCGAAGATCACCAGCTCCAGCGGCTTGTTCTCGGCGATGCCGAACGGGTTGGCGGCGCTCGTCGCCCCGGCCTTCGGGGCCGCCGAGGAGCCGCCCCCGCCCCCGCCGGGCGTCGCGCAGGCGGCGAGGGGCAGCAGGATGCCGGCGGTGGCGGCGCCGCGGAGCAGTTCTCGGCGGGTCAGGTGGGTCCTGTCCATGTGGGTCCTCCTTGTGGGGGGTGTGCGGTGGCCCGGCCGTCAGGCGCCGCGCCGGAGCCGGCCGTCGTATCTGGCCTCCAGGTCACGGTTGTGGGCGTCGCCGCCGACCACGTTGGACGAGCGGTACAGCGGAGGCGTGTCGCCGGCCTCCAGCAGCAGCCGGACGACCTCGGCCACCATCATTTGGGCCAGCAGCGCCGACGTGATCGTGGAGACGGCGCCGGTGGCCAGGCCCTCGCCGGGCAGCGGCAGCACGGCGTCGCCGTACGGCGCCCGGTTGTCGAGCGTGACGTCGGCCAGATCCAGCAGTTTGCGGCCGGACGGATGGCGAGAGGTCATGGCCGTACTGTGTTGCACGGAGGTGAGCGCGATCAGCGGATGACCGCGCTCCTTGACGATCCTTGCCAGCTCCACGACCGTGCCGTTGACTCCCGAGCTGGAAATCAGCACGAACGCGTCGGCGGGGCGCACCGGCGCCAGGTCGTAGATGCGCTGGGCGATGCCCGGGTCGCGCTCCAGCTCGCGGGTGAGGATGCCGACGGGTTCGCCGCCGTACAGGACGAGGTCGCGCGGGGAGAGCCGGTTGGTCGGGATGAGCCCGCCGGCGCGGCCGGCGATCTCCATCGCGATGGCCTCGGAGTGGCCCGAGCCGAAGGCGTTGATCACACCGTCGTCGCGCAGCGACGCGACGAGCAGTTCCGCGGCCCGCAGCACGGGGCCGGCCTGGCTCTGTGCCACCTCCCGGACCAGCTCCCCCACCTGCTGGGCGTACTCGGCGGCGCCGATGTGCATCGTCTGGGTTCCCCCTTCGGTTCGGTGCCGACCCGCCCCGGGCCGGCTCAGCTGCGGTCGACCCGGTGGCTGTCGAGGGCCCTGATGGTCAGCTCGAAGGCCTCGTTGGTGCGTTCGTACGTCCGCTGGGCCACCGCGACGTACACGAGGTCGAGCACGAACAGCTGGGAGTGCACGGCGGCCAGGCCGCCGAGGCGGAACGTGGTCTCGCGGCTGGCGGTCGTCAGCACCAGGTCGGCGAGCTCGGCCAGCGGCGAGCGGGCGAACGACGTCACGGCCACCGTGGTGGCGCCGCGTTCGCCGGCCTCGGCCAGCGACTCGAGCACCTCGCGGGTGCGGCCCTGGTGGGAGATGCCGATCGCGACGTCGCCGGGGCCGAGCAGCGCGGCGTCGGCGAGCGCCTGATGGGGGTCGTTGTAGCTCCAGCAGGGCACCTTGATGCGCCGCAGCCGGCCCTCCAGCATGCCGGCGACCTCGCCGCTGGTGGACATGCCGAACAGCAGCACCCGCCCGGCCGCGGCGATGGCGTCGGCCGCCTTGGCGACCACGGCGAGGTCGAGCTGCGCGGCGGTCTCCTGAATGAGCCGGGCGTCGGCGGCGGCCATGACCTCGACGACCGCGCCGAGCGGGTCGCCGGGCCCGATCTCGTGGCCGACGCCCACGCCCCAGTCGGCCTGGGCCGCGCGGCCGGTCTCGGTGGCGAGCGCGACCCGCAGCTCGGAGTAGCCGCGGAAGCCGAAGGACCGGCAGAACCGGGTGACGGTGGCGGCGGAGGTGCCGCTGCGCTCGGCGAGGGTCACGATCGTCGACCTGGCGGCCTCGGCCGGGTCGGCGAGGATCAGCTCGCCGACCTTGCGCAGCGCCTCGGGCAGCCCGGGCACCTCGGTCTGGATGCGGCCCAGCGCGCCACCACCCGCCATCGGGAATTCCTTTCCACCGAAAGGTGAGTCAGCTGAAAATTATTCTCAGGCCGACCGTGCGTCAACCCCCTGCGGGCCGGCGATTCCGCGCTGGCGAGCACCGCTATCCAACATTGGTACCATCGTGGTCATGCGGATCTCCCAGCTCAGCGCCGAGTCCGGGGTGCCCATCCCCACGATCAAGTACTACCTGCGCGAAGGCCTGCTCCCCACCGGAGCGGCGACGGCGCGCACCCGGGCGGAGTACGACGAGGGGCATCTGCGGCGGCTGCGGCTGATCCGCGCCCTGCTGGAGGTCGGCCGGCTGCCGCTGTCGGCCATCCGCGAGGTGATCGCGGCCGTCGAGGACGAGTCGCTGCCGGTGCACGACATGCTCGGCACCGCCCACTACGCCCTCTCCCGCCGCCCCGAGCCGGGCGACGACGACGACTGGCGCGCCGCCCACGAGCAGGTCGACCGGCTGATCGCCGAGCTCGGCTGGCAGGTGTACGGCCACGCCCCGGCACGCGACGAGCTGGCCCAGCTCCTGGTCACGATGCGCCGCCTCGACCTGCCGGCCACGGCCGAGAGCCTGGTGCCGTACGCCGCGATCGCCCAGCGTCTGGTCACCGAGCTCGACCTGCCCCTGATCCCGTTCGACGGGCCCCGCGACCGGGCCGTGGAGTTGCTGGTGCTCGGCACCGTGCTGTACGGCCGGGCGTTCGACGTGCTGCGGCGGCTGGCCCAGGAGTCGGAGTCGGCGCGGCTGCTCGGCGTACCCCCCGAGCAGGCCCAGCAGGAGACCGGGCCGTACGCCCGATAAGTACCGGTCCGTTATGATCTCGGCAGTTGATCGGGATCGGAGGGCGCCATGAGTGTGGGCGGCGACGAAGCGGAGCGGGCGCCGGCGGGCATCGACGTGACGGTGCCGAGCGTGGCCCGCATGTACGACTACTACCTGGGCGGAAAGGACAACTTCGCCGCCGACCGGGAGGCCGCCGACAAGATCATCGCGCTGATTCCGGGGGCACGGGACGGTGCGCGGCGCAACCGGGAGTTCCTCGGCCGGGCCGTGCGCTTCGCCGCGGAGTCGGGCATCAGGCAGTTTCTCGACATCGGGGCAGGGCTGCCGACCCAGCAGAACGTCCACCAGGTCGCGCAGGGCGTGGCGCCCGAATCCCGCATCGTCTACGTCGACAACGATCCGATCGTGCTGGCGCACGGCCGGGCGCTGCTGGCCGACAACGACCGCACCACGGTCGTCGCCGGCGACCTGCGCGACCCCGACGCGATCCTCGCCGACCCGCAGGTGACCGGCCTCCTCGACCTGTCCCGCCCGGTGGCGCTGCTGCTCGTGGCGATCCTGCATTTCATCCCCGACGACGCCGAGGCCGCCGCCATCACCGCCCGCCTGCGCTCGCGGCTGGTCTCGGGCAGCATGCTGATCGTGACGCACATCTACAATCCGGGCTTCGACGAGGCCACCGTGCGCGCGGGCAGCGAGGTCTACTCCGGCACCGCCACCGGTTCGCTCTGCGCCCGGACCCCGGAGCACCTCGCGGACTGGCTGTCCGGCATGGAGATCGTGGAGCCCGGTGTGGTGCCGGTCGAGTCGTGGCGGCCGGACTACGACCCCGCCATCGATGCGGTCCCCTCAGGGGTCCTGGGAGCGGTCGGCCGCATGCCCTGACCGCCGGGGCCGCGTAACGATTCGGTGGCGGAATGCGGACGCGCCGCCGATAGGCCGCGATAAAGTCCGGAAATATGCCACTCAAGTATCAAGATTAACAACCGTAGCAACGCCCAGGGTTTTCGCGTCCACCCGACGTTTTCCATTCCTCGTGACAAGTGCGGATTCGGATGTACCGTTCTGCAGGAGGGGCGGTTTCTAGGGGGGCGTATGAACGCCTGGGCGGTTCCCGGTTACCGGGAAGAGCACGAGCTCGGCAGAGGGGGGTCCGGCCGGGTGGTGCTCGCCACCTATTCCGGCACCGGGGCCTACGTGGCGATCAAATATCTCGCCGACGAGCTGCGCACGGACCCGGACTTTCTAGCCGCATTCCGGGCCGAGGCCCGGACCATGGTCGACCTGAACGATCCCAACATCGTCCGGATGTACGAATACGTCGAAAGCGCGACCGGCGCGGCGATCGTCATGGAGCTGGTCGACGGCGTCTCCCTGCGCAGACTGCTCGCCGAACACGGCGGCACCAGCCCCGAAGCGGCCCTCACCGTGCTCAAGGGCTCATTGATGGGCCTGGCCACCGCCCACGCCAACGGCATCGTGCACCGCGACTACAAGCCGGAGAACGTGCTCGTCCAGGCCGACGGCACCACCAAGCTCACCGACTTCGGCATCAGCGCACGCACCGGCGCGACCGGCGTGGCGGCGGGCACGCCGCCGTACATGGCGCCCGAACAGTGGGCCGGCGCCCCGGCCGGTCCGGCCAGCGACGTCTACGCGGCCACGTGCGTGTTCTTCGAATGCCTCACCGGACACAAGCCGTACCGCGCCGACCACCGGCTGGCGCTGCGGCACCTGCACCAGAGCGCGCCGATCCCGCTGCTCGACGTGCCGAGCTCGGTACGCGAGATCGTCGCGCGCGGGCTCGCCAAGCACCCGGCCGACCGGCCGCCCACGGCGCGCGCCTTCATCGCGGAGCTGGAGGTCGCGGCCCTCGCGGCGTACGGGCCCGACTGGGAGCAGCGGGGCCGCCGGCACCTGGCCGAGCTCGCCACCCTGCTCGCCCTGCTCTTCCCCCTCGCCCAGCCGCCGGGGCCCCGGCGATCCGGCTCGTCGCTCGCCCGGACGAAGCTCGGCGGCCGTTCCGCCAGGGGTCGGCTGCCGCACGTCAGGCCGCGCGTCGCCCTCGGCGCGGGAGCCCTGTCGGTGGCCATCGTCGTGGCCGCGATCGTCGCCGCGAACAGGATGGAGGCGCTCGGCACCGCCACCCTGCGCCCCTCGGACCGCTCCCCCGCGCCGCTCGCCGCGGTCCGGCCGCCCGCGCCGACCCCCACGGTCACGACGGCCGGCGGAACACCCGTCCGGGGCGAGGCCGACCCCGCCGAGGAGCCCTCGGCCGAGCCGGCCCGGCCGCCGTCCCCGGCCCGGAACCCCTCGGGCGGCACGCCCGCCGCGACGCACCCGGCGCCACCGCACCCATCGGCCCGGCCCGCGTCACCGCCGGGCTCCCGCTCGCCGTCGCACCGGCCGCCCACGCACTCGCACCGGCCGTCCTCCCCCAAGCCGTCCTCCCCCAAGCCGTCCTCGCCCAGACCGCCGAGCAGCCCACCCGCCCTCGCCGTGACCGAGCTGCGGATCGCCGCGTTCGACGGCGACCGGGCCACGTTCCAGGTCGCCACGACGACACGCGAACGCGTCCTGCTCACGGTCGCGTTCGCCCGCGGCTCCTCCCCGCGGCGGCTGACCACCGGGCCCGCCAAAACCATCGAGCTGTCGGGGCGCGACCACTACACGCCGAGCGCCGGCGCGGGGTTCGCCGCGCCGACCTGCGGCACGACCGAATACCGCCGGGTGACCGTCACCACCGTACCGGGCGCGCCCGGCGGATCACAGACCACGACCACGAAGGTGCGGGGACCGAAGTGCCCGCCGCCGGCGGTGACGAGCCTGACGATCACGTCGTGGAACGGCAAGCGGGCCCTCGTGAACGTGGTCACCGACGGGCCCGGCCCGGTCCGGCTCACCGGAAGGTTCCTGCGCGCGACCGGCGAGGGCGGCGCCAAGGTCACCGGCACGGCGGCGCGCACCCTGTCGGGGCGGACGCACTACGAGCACGTCGCACTGGCCGGGCGGCCCGCCGCAATCCCCTGCGGCACCGTGGCGTCGCTCACCGTCGAGGCCGCCACCCGGCCCGCCGCCGAGACGGGCACCGCGAGGCGCACCGTACGGGTGCCCGGCCCGAAATGCGCACCGCCGACCGTCCGCATCGTCTCGTGGAACGGCAGCGCGGCCAGGGTGCGCATCACCACGAGCACCCCCGACCCGGTCACGGTGCGGGCGTCGTTCACGCAGAAGGCGACCGACGGGCGCAGGGTGGTCAAGACCGGCGAGGCCGGCAGATCGGTCACCGTCAGCGGCCGGCACTCGTACGTCAGGACGCTGCGCGCCGGCTTCACCGCCCCCGCCTGCGGCGACGCCGACGTGCGCACCGTCACGATCGGCGCCTCCCCGGCCGCCGCCAACGGCTCGCCGTCCCGCACCGTCACCCTGCGCCTGCCGGCCTGCGGACACGAGGAGGAGCCTCCCGGCCACGAGTCGCCTTCCGCTTCCACCCCGTCGTCTGAGGGCGAGGAGTCCGGCGGCTCCAGGGACGGCGTCGTTCGCTGACCCGCCCGGGGCGGATCCGTCTCCACCGGCCGGCCCGGCGGGCCGGTCCCCGCCCGATGGGCGCGTCGCCTTCTCCTGACGACCCGGCGGCACGCCGCACACCCGGGCGAGCCACTGCGGCGTGCCGCAGGTCTCTCGCGTCCGGCCCGCGGCCGGCAAGTGCCCGCGCGGACCCTCTGGACAAAAAGTGATATCACTATGCTAGCCTTCCGATAGACAACGAGGAGGTAGGACATGACCGATGGCCTGGTCGCCGAGGACGTCCCGGTGCGGATGCCCACGGCACAGATCGACGAGCGGCGCGCCCCGGAGACCGGCGGGTGGGCGATGCTCGCCCTGGCGACCCTGCTGCTGCTCGCCGGCCTCGCCGCCACGATCGCCGGAGCCGTGATCGCCGCCCAGGGCACCGCGGCAGGCATAGCGCTGGTCGTGGGCGGCTCGCTCGTGCTGCTGGCCGGCGTCGTCCTGAGCACCGGCCTCACCGCCGTGGCACCGGGCGAGGCGCGGGTGATCCAGCTGCTCGGCCGCTACAAGGGCACCATCCGCACCCAAGGGCTGCGCTGCACCATCCCCTTCACCCAGAAGCGCCGGGTGTCGACCCGCATCCGCAACCACGAGACCGACATCGCGAAGGTCAACGACGCCGACGGCAACCCCATCGAGATGGCGGCGGTCGTGGTGTGGCAGGTCGCCGACACCGCGAAGGCGGTGTTCGAAGTGGACGACTTCGTGGAGTTCGTCGCCTTCCAGACCGAGACGGCGGTGCGCCACATCGCCGGCAGCTACCCCTACGACTCGCACGACGAGACGCTGTCGCTGCGGGAGAACGCCGACGAGATCACCGGACGGCTGTCCGCCGAGATCCGCACCCGGGTGGCGTCCGCGGGGGTCGAGGTCATCGAGTCGCGGATCACCCGGCTGTCGTACGCTCCCGAGATCGCCCAGGCCATGCTGCGCCGTCAGCAGGCCGGAGCGGTGGTGGCGGCGCGGCAGCGCATCGTCGAGGGCGCGGTGGGCATGGTCGAGTCGGCCCTGGCGCGGCTGGACGAGCACGACGTCATCGAGCTGGACGAGGAGCGCAAGGCCACCATGGTGAGCAACCTGCTCGTGGTGCTGTGCGGCGACCGTGACGTCCAGCCGGTGGTCAACACCGGATCGCTGTACCAGTAGCCGTGCCGGGCGAACGCAAGAGCATCCTGCTCCGCCTCGACCCCGCGATCCACGACGCACTCGCGCGGTGGGCCTCCGACGAACTGCGCAGCACCAACGCACAGATCGAGTTCCTGCTGCGCAGGGCCCTGTCCGACGCCAATCGGCTGCCCCGCGACGTGGGCGACATCCCCCGGCGTGGCCGCCCCCGCAAGCGGGCCCCGACGCCACCGGCCTCCCGCGAGACCGGCGGCGAGTCCCCTGACGGCGCCCCACGCCGGGCCTCCCGCGAGCCCTCTCCCGAGACCCCAGACGAGACCGGCACGCCGGCCGGCGGCGCGCCCGCGCCGGAGACGTAGCGGGCGCCCGCCCCGGCGCGGGCCGGCACCACCGAGACAAGGACGACGATGGACGCTCCCCAGACTCTTCCCGCGCAGCTCTACCTGCTGGCCTACGACCCCGAGAAGGGGCGGGTGCGCACGGGCGGGCAGTTCGCCCTCCTCATCCGCGCCTCGATCATCACCGAGCTGTTGCTGGACGGCCTGCTCGCCCACGAGGACGGCAAGCTGCGCGCCACCGGCCTGCCGTCGCACGATCCGGTGCCGGCCGCCGTACTGGCCCAGATCGAGGAGTCGCGGCCGAGGTCGCTGGCGTACTGGATCCGCAAGGATCACCGCGCGGCCGTCACGGCGGTCCGCGACGAGCTGGAGGCGGCGCGACTGGTCCGCGTGGAGCTGCGCCGCCCCTTCCTCGTCTTCCATCGCAGCTTCGTGACCGTGCGCGACACCCGTGTGCCCAAGCGGCTCGCCGCTCGGGTGTCGGCGGCGCTGAACGGGCCGCTGTCGCGGGTGACGCCGCGTGATGCCGCGCTGGTGTCCCTCGCCGCCGCCGGCGAGCTGGCCACGGTCCTGCCGAAGAAGCGGCGGCGTTCGTACCAGAAGCGGATCGGCGAGCTGACCGAGCGCAGTGGGCCGGTCGGCCCCGCCCTGCGCAAAGTGATCCAGCAGGCCAAGGCGGCGGCGGCCGGTTAGCGACGGCCGACGATAGTTACATTTCGCCACGTTGACCACATCAGTCGCATTTGATCCCATTCATCGCTATATTCACCGTCGACTCGGTAACCACCGAAAGAAGCGCTCCGACAGGGCGTTTCGCGATCAAAGCCATGACCAGCGATACTCCGGTCCTCATCCCGTTTTTAAGTCATAATTAGGTAAAAATTGCGGGCGCGGCGGACCCCTGCCGAACGCGCCCGCAACGGTATGAATCCCCGGCCCCATCGGGCCTTCTTCCACCGCACCGGCCCTCCGCCGGTCGCTTCGCGAGATCAACTCTTCTCTTCTTGACCGGGACTTTTACATGTAGCGTCCCTCGTCACGTAGACCCAATGGCTCCGCCACACGGCCTTTGCCGTATCGCCCCCCTGGTACGGCACACAGGCCGCGCACGGCCATCGATCGACCCACCTGCCGGCACGTCCGGTCCGCGAGGGCGGCGCGACCATCCCCCAGGACGCCGGGAGGCCCCCCGTGCATGCGAGAAGAGACGAAGAAGTTCCTCGACCTGGTGAAGAGCCAGGTCGGGTACAGCGAGCAGGCCGGCGGCTACACGAAGTACGGTGACTGGTACGGCAAGGCCGTCGAGTTCGATGCCGACTACTCCGCCCAGCCCTGGTGCGACATGTTCCTGTCCTGGGCGGGCACGCAACTGGGCTACCAGGACTGGATCGGGCAGTTCGCCTATACCCCCGACCACGCCCACTGGTTTCTGGAGCACGGTGCCTGGGGCACGACCCCCACGGTGGGAGCGTTCGTCTTCTACGACTGGGGCCACTCCAAGATCATCGACAACATCGATCACATCGGCGTCGTGACCGAGGTCGACGGCTCGTTGATCCACACGATCGAGGGCAACATCGACGGCGGCCACGCCCGGGAGAAGGTCCGCGACCAGTCCGCCGTCGTCGGCTACGGCTACCCGGAGAAGATCAAAGAACAGCTCGACGCGCAGGCCGCCCAAAGGGCCGCCGAGGGCACCGGCTCGCACGGCGAGACGATCGCCCAGACCGGCACGCTCGTGCCCTTCGCCGCCGGATGGCCCGGCGACGGCGTCTTGCCGGCGCCCGACGCACCGCTGATGGCCGTGCCGGTGATCCTGGCCGCGCTGGCCCTGTACGCCGGGGTCCACTTCCGGCGCCTCGTCCGCCTCCACCAGGCGTGGCGCCGCGTGCTGCGCCGGATATGACGCCGGTCCGCCAGGGGCGGGGTGCCACGGCCCCGCCCCGGACCGGATCGGCCGCGGCCCTTCCTGGTCCCCCGCGATTGGAGTAGGTTAACGGGGTCTCCAGGGCCGGTCCCCCGTTGCCGGAAGGTTCCCCCCACCCGTGGCCGCTCCGTCCCGTGACGAGGACGTCTTGTCACCCCTCCCCCCCGCCCACCGCGCCGGACGAACCCGTCACGCCGCGTGCCGACGCCCTGCGGCGGCTGCGCGCGGCGCTGGCCCGGCCGCCGGTGACGGCGCTCATCCTGGGCGATGCCGGCATCGGCAAGACCCACCTGCTGAACGACGCCAAGGCC
>JBIQJI010000081.1:0-28616 GCA_044507605.1 Actinomycetales bacterium
GAGGAAGTTGTGCTTGGTGATCGGCATGGTGATGCCGGAGATGTCGGCTTCCTGGAAGGCGTCGGTGCCGATGAGTTTGCTCGCCACCTGCCCGGTGATCGCGACGATCGGCACGGAGTCCATGTACGCGTCGGCGAGCGGGGTCACCAGGTTCGTCGCGCCGGGCCCGCTGGTGGCCATGCACACGCCCACCTTTCCGGTGGCCTGCGCGTAGCCCTCGGCGGCGTGACCGGCGCCCTGCTCGTGCCGGACGAGGACGTGCCGGACCTTGGTCGAGTCGTAGAGGGGATCGTAAGCGGGGAGGACGGCGCCGCCGGGGATCCCGAACACGGTGTCGACCCCGATGTGTTCCAGTGCCCTGACCAGGGCCTGGGCGCCTGTCATCTGTTCGGTCATCGGCTCGTTCCTGTCATGCTGGAGGCTGCGGATTGCTGGGGTTCGGCGTTCGGCCATAAAAAATGCCCCGCCCGCCGAGATGGCGGAGCCGGGGCGCGCGCAGGCCGGAGAACTTCGTTAGACGCGGCCCGCGCGCTGACGAAGTACTACAAGAATCCCACTGCGATGCATGCGTCAACCATACTCGCCTGTCGACGTGCCGTGTCAACTTGGCGGAATGCGCGTCTCACGATCTGGGCGATCAGCCGATGTTCTGCAGGCTGTTGAGCGTGGTGCGCATGAGCGAGTCGACACCCTGCGCCGCCATCGGCCGCGCCACCAGATAGCCCTGGCCGCGGGTGCAGCCCATCTCGCGCAGCAGCTCCAGCTGCTCGGGACGCTCGATGCCCTCGGCGACGACGACCAGGCCGAGGTCGTGGCCGAGGCGGACGATCGTGCGGGTCAGCAGGGTGAGCGTCTCATCGTTGCCGAGGCCCGACACGAACGACGGATCGATCTTGATCATGTCGACCGGCAGCTGCCGCAGGATCGCCAGCGAGGCGTAGCCGGTGCCGAAGTCGTCGATGGCCAGCCGTACGCCGAGGGCGCGCAGCTCCGACAGCCGGGCGATCGTCCCGGCGGAGTCCTCGACCAGCATCTCCTCGACGACTTCGAGGGTGAGCGCGCTGGCCGGCAGCCCGCTGTCGCACAGCGCCGCCTCGACGGTCTGCACGAACCGGGGCGCGTTGATCTGCCTGATGGACAGGTTGACCGACAGGCCGATGTCCCACGACGAGGCGCGCCACGCGGCGACCTCGCGGCAGGCCTCGCGCAGGATCCATTCGCTCAGCGGCACGATCACCCCGGTGTCCTCGGCCGGGCCGAGGAACTGCTCCGGCGGCACGAACGTGCTGCCGCGCCACCAGCGCACCAGCGCCTCGACGGCGGTGACGCGGCAGGTGGCCAGGTCGACCACCGGCTGGTACTCGACGGTGAACTGCTGCTCCAGCAGCGCGCGCTGCAGGTCGGCCGCGAGCTCCAGGCGCTGCACGACGTCGGTGTGCATGTGGGCGGCGAACACCTCGACCCGGCGGCCGCCCTGCTCCTTGGCCTTGGCCATGGCCACGTCGGCGTTGCGGATCAGGTCGCCGGCCGGCAGGTCGTCTTCGGCGAAGGCCACGCCCACGCTCGCCGTCAGCGCGACGTCGCGGTCGGCCACCCGGAACGGCTCGGCCGACACCGCGCGCACCAGCCGCTCGGCGAGGTCGACCGCGTGCTGGGCGTCGCCGCCGGTCTCCAGCAGCACCGCGAACTCGTCGCCGCCCCACCGGGCCAGCGTGTCGTCGGTGCCGACCGTGCCGCGCAGGCGGCGCGCGGCCTGGCCGAGCAGGTAGTCGCCGCTGGCGTGGCCCACCGAGTCGTTCACCGCGGTGAACCCGTCGAGGTCGAGGAAGATCACCGCCACGCCCGGAAGGTGCGGCCGGGCGATCACCTCGCGGGTGCGCTCCTCGAAGTACGCCCGGTTGGGCAGCCCCGTCACGCCGTCGTGGAAGGTCAGGTGGGCGACCTGGTCGCGCAGCGCCGCCCGGTCGCTCACGTCGCGGGTCGTGATGAGAACGTGCTCCTCCATGCGGCCGTACCTGGTGGCCACCGACTCGGCGGGGCGCCAGGTGCCGTCGGAGGCGCGGATGCGGCACGCGATGCGGCAGGCGCCGTAGCGGCCGGGGCCGTCGTCGTCGGCGGCGAAGGCCCGCAGCGCCGACTCGATGTCCGGCACGTCCTCGGGGTGGACGTACTCGGTGATGGAGGTGCCGACGAGCCGGTCGGGCGCGTAGCCGTACGTCGCCTCGACGCTGCTGCCGATCTCCTGGATGACGCCCTCCTGGTCGCAGACCAGCACGACGTCGCCGGCGCTCTCGGCGAGGTTGCGCAGCTGGGCCTCGCGGACCTCCACGCGGCTGCGCAGCGCCGTGCCCTCGACCACCATGGCGAACAGCCGCACCAGCAGCACCAGCACGATGGAGGCGGTGACGACGGGCAGCACGCCGGCGTCGGCCACCAGTCCCCCGGTGGCGAAGCGCACCACCACGATCACGGTCGCGGCGGCGACCAGGCCCAGCGGCAGCCCGGCGACGAAGAAGCGCGGCAGCCGGCGCAGGGCGCGCGCCCGGCGGCCCCGGACCGGCCACGCCACGATCGCGAGCACCAGGAACGCCACCGGCGCGACCAGGCCCATGAACACCGGCGCGGGGTGCCCGCCGATCCGGGCCAGGGCGGTGGCGAACGCCGCCACGGTGATCGCGCACAGCACGGCGAACCCCGCGCGGCCGACCGGGCGCGGCGGCCCGGCGCCGAGCGTGGCGACGGCGCAGGTGACCAGCAGGCACAGCACGGGCAGGGCCAGCGCGGAGTAGAACAGGCCGGAATCCTCGGCGTGGCGGTAGGCGGCGCCCAGCACCGTCGCCCAGCCGATGACGAACAGCGAGGCCGCCGTCAGGTAGCCGTCGGCGACCTGACGTAACGTGGTGCGGCCGCGGGCGGGCGGGCCGGCGCTCATGGCGCAGCCGACGGCGAGCGGCACGGTGCCGACGGCGATCAGCAGGTCGGCGAAGGTCAGGACGAACGACGTGCCGTCGGCCACCGGCCGCAGCCCCACTCCGAGCAGCCAGGCGACGGTGCCGGCCGCGAGCCACCGTGCCGCGGTGGCCTCACGCCGTCGCGCGGGGCCGAGGCGGCCGGCCGCGACGATCAGCGCCACGGCGGCGGGCAGGCCCCCGGCGACTCCGGCGATCGCCGCCACCACCGTGGCGGCGCCGCCGCCCACGATGAGAGCCACCGCGATGCCGGCCACGCCGAGCACGGCGGCGGTCAGCGGACCCCTGAGGTCCCGCCGGCCACTCACGCGTTCGCCGTTCACGCGCCTGCCGTCCAACCCGCTCGCCAATCAGTCACATGGTCAGTGTGGCGCGCACGCCGACGATGGGGCGGTCACAACGCCGCAGTCGTCACCGATCTGATAACCGGCCCGGTCAAGAGGACCGGTCAAATCGGCGGGTCGACCGCCACCGCCGAGCGGCCGTCCCACGATTCGGTCGGGTACGCGCTTGCGAGCGTACGCACCGGAGGTCACGGGGTAGCCACGGTCTGGAATCCATTGCTGGTCAGTAGCTGCCCGTCAGGACGCGAGTGAACGCCTGCCCTCGAGGGAAATCTCACTATTCGAGACGATCCTTCGGCGGGTGGGGCGGGACCCGGAACCGTTGGGCAGTCTTGGCCGTATGGCACAACCCAGGAGGTGCGCGATGCCGAACCCCACGCCCCGTGCGACCCGGGGCCGTGCGGCCCGGGGCTTCGCCGTGCCCATCACCCTGTCCATCGCCCTCGCCGCCGCCCTGCTCGCCGGCTGCTCCGGCGGCGACTCCACCGGCGGCGAGGGCTCGGGCGGCGGCTCCGGGCAGGCCGGCCAGGTGGGCGCGGCGCGCACCCCGTCCGCGCTGACCGCCACGCCGTCGGACGGCGGCCCCGGCGCCGCCCCGACATCCTCGCCGGGGCGGCCGTCGACCGTCGCCGACGGGCTGGAGGTGCCGTGGGGCATCGCGTTCCTGCCCGGTGGCGATGCCCTGGTGACCGAGCGCGACTCGGCGCGGGTGCTGCGCGTCACCCCGGCAGGCGAGGCCGCACAGGTGGGCGTCATCGACGGCGTGTCACCGCAGGGCGAGGGCGGCCTGCTCGGCGTCGCCGTGTCCCCCACCTTCGACGACGACCACTACGTGTTCTTCTACTTCACCTCCGCCGACGACAACCGCATCGTCCGCTACCGGTACGACGGCGGCCTGTCCGCCCCGAAGGTCATCGTCAGCGGCATCCCGCGGGGCGTCATCCACAACGGCGGCCGCCTGGAGTTCGGCCCCGACGGCTACCTGTACGCCGGCACCGGCGAGACCGGACAGCGTGGCCTGGCCCAGGACCGCTCCTCGCTCGGCGGCAAGATCCTGCGGATGACCGTGGACGGCGAGGCCCCGCCCGGCAACCCGTTCGGCGACTCGCTGGTCTGGTCCTACGGCCACCGCAACGTGCAGGGCCTGGCCTGGGACCCGCAGGGCCGCATGTTCGCCACCGAGTTCGGCCAGAACACCTATGACGAGATCAACCGCATCGAGAAGGGCCACAACTACGGCTGGCCCGAGGTGGAGGGCGTCGGCCACGACGACCGCTACACCGATCCGCTGGTGACGTGGTCGACGGCGGAGGCGTCGCCTTCGGGTCTGGCGTACGCCGAAGGCTCCCTGTGGGTGGCCGCCCTGCGCGGCGAGCGGCTGTGGCAGGTGCCGGTCGGCGCCGACGGCTCCCTGGGCACCCCGATCGCCCGCTACCAGGACGAGTACGGCCGGCTGCGCCCGGTCGAGCGGGCCCCGGGCGGCGGGCTGTGGGTCGGCACGAGCAACCGTGACGGGCGCGGCTCCCCGCGCGGCGGGGACGACCGGATCCTGCTGGTGCCGCTCGGCTAGCCCCGCCGGCCCCGGCCGGCCCCGCTCAGCCGTGCTCAGCCGTGCTCGGTGACGCGGGCGCCGCCGGGCTCGCTCGCCGCCCTCGCGGCGCCGGTGCAGGTGACCTTGGGCTGGGGCGCGTAGGTGACGTTCTGGCCCTGGTCGCGGCCGACTTCGGCGCCGTCGCGGTAGAACACCCGGGTGACGGTGGTCGTGAAGCCCTTGTGGCCGGCCATCGGCAGGCAGCCGGAGTCGCCGTGGGTCTCGGTGCGGAACGACGTGAGGGCGCGCGGCCGTGCCGTGATCGCCCGCACCTTGTCGTACCGGCGGGTCCCCCACAGCGAGACGGTCAGCTTCGTGCCGGTGACGGTGGCCCGCACCAGCACGCCGTGCGAGGAGTCGTTCTTCCACCGGTAGTCGGTGCCGGGGTAGGAGACGGTCACGTCGCGGCCGACGGGCAGGCCGCGCACGTAGAACGGGTTCGGGGTGTGCTCCACGTCCTTCAGCCCGGCGTAGAACACGGCGTTGTAGAGGGTGGTCGCGAACTGCGAGACGCCGCCGCCGAGGCCCTGCACGAGCCGCCCGTCGCGCACCACGGGCCCTTCGGTGAAGCCCTGCTCCTCAGCGGGCGGGCCGAGGATCCGGTTCAGCGAGAACGTCTCGCCCGGCCGCACGATCTGGCCGTTGACGAGTTCGGCGGCGGTGCGGATGTTGCGGGCCCGGCCGTCGCAGCATTCGAACGTCGTGGTGTATTCGGCGAGCTTCTCCTTGATGCCGAGGTCGCGCGCCTCCTGGTCGTCGAGCAGGGGCCCGGTCGTGGTCAGCGCCACCTGGATCGTCCGGTCTCCGCCGCCGGTGATGGCGTCCTCGATGTCGTTGGCCAGCCGGTCGACGTCGACGCCCTTGCCGGCGCGGCCGGGGATCAGCGCGGGCTTGCCGTCGACGATGCCGAAGCTCGCGTCGCGGGGGGCCGTCGCCGGGTCGAGCAGGGTGTCCCGCACGCTTTCGACCGCCGCACGCGCGTCGAACACCGGCCTGATGGCGCCCGTGCGGTCGGGAACGTACGTCAGGTTCGCCGCGATGACGTCGGGCGACAGGGTCGCGCTGCGGTCGCCGTTGATCAGCGTGAACGGCTTCTCGACGGCCTTGCGGGCGTCGGGGAGCGCCGCGCGCAGCTCGGCCTCGGTCGTTTTCGGCGGGTCCACGTGGACCGGCAGGCGGATGGGGGAGCCGCCGGTCAGGTAGGCGTCCTCGATGGTCTGCACGGCGGCGCCGCGGTCGAGGGTGCGGCCCGCGCGGGGGGCGCTGACGACCGGCTCCCGGCCCCGGAAGCGGATCGCGCCCTGGTAGGCCTCCTGGTCGGTGGCCTCCGCGATCGCGTCGACCTCCTTCGCCAGCTTCGCGCCGTCGACGAGGATGCGGGGCCGCAGGGGGTGCTCGCCGAGCGAGCCGAGCAGGTCGAACGGGCCGGGGAACCCGCTGCGGGACGACGCGACCGTGCCCTCCACGTCGAAGCTCAGCCCGGCCTTTGCCGGGCTCACCACGAACCGCTGGTCGCCCACCTTGACCGCGATGTCGGCGTCGGCCTGCCCGCTCAGGCGCTCACGCAGCCGATCGGCGGCTTCGCGCGGGTTGAGCCCGCCGAGGTCGACCCCCGCCACGGACGTGCCGGGCAGCACCTTGCCGGCCATGATCGCCGCAGGCACGAGGTAGACCAGGCCGACCAGGAAGATCACGGCGAGCACGGTGATCACCGGCCGCCTGCGCCGGGCCTGCGGCTTCGCCGCGGACGACGGAGGGGGCGGCCGGTGGAAGAGCGACTCCTCCTTCGGCGGGGGCGGCACCGCGAACTTCTCGCGCAGGGTCGGCCCCTTCAGCGGCCACAGCTCGACGGGCGGCGAGGGGGGAGGCAGGGCGGTGGAGCCGGCCGATTCGCCCGCCGGTTCGCCGATGTCGGGTGAGACGCCGGGCGGCAGGCCGATATCAGGGGAGACGCCCGGGGGCAGGCCGCTGGAAGCGGGCCGGACCGGGTGTTTCACGGCGGACAGCGGCGTCGGCTCGAAGGGATCGGTGGGCGGGCCGACCGAGGTCTCGGCGTTACGCACCCCCGCGTCACCTCCCGTCACACCGGCTGCCTCTGGTCACTTTAAACCAGGGGCATTCGGATATGACACAAATTAGCGAGGGAATATCGTCACGATAAAGTGATAAGCCCGCTGACCTGGGAGAATAGCTTTTTGTCGGCAGATCGTACTACACCGTACACCGCGGTGAATACCTCCGCCACCGCATGGGCCGGCGAGGACGTACGGAGCGCCCCGGCCGGCCCTTCGGCGTTCTGAGGAGAAGGCCGCGCGGCGGGTCAGCCGGTGACGCCGAGCCGCTCCAGGATGAGCTGCCGGGCGCGACCGGCGTCGGCCTTGCCGCGGCTGGCCTTCATCACGCCGCCGACGAGCGCGCCGGCGGCGGCGATCTTGCCTCCGCGCACCTTGTCGGCGATGTCGGGGTTGTCGGCGATGACCTGATCGATGAGCGCGATCAGCTCACCCTCGTCGCTCACGATCTTCAGGCCGCGCCGCTCGACCACTTCGTCGGGGGTGCCCTCACCGGCCAGCACGCCTTCGAGCACCTGGCGGGCCAGCTTGTCGTTGAGCGCGCCCGAGGCCACGAGCTCGGTCACCCGGGCCACCTGCTCGGGCGTGATGCTCAGGTCGGCGAGCGCCGTGGCGGTCTCGTTGGCGCGGCGGGCCAGCTCGCCCATCCACCACTTGCGGGCGTCGGCCGGCGGCGCACCGGCCGCGACCGTCGCCTCGACCAGGTCGATGGCGTCGGCGTTGCGCATCGCCGTCATGTCCAGCTCCGACACACCCCACTCGGCCTGCAGCCGGGCGCGCCGCGCCGACGGCAGTTCGGGCAGCTTCGCGCGCAGCTCCTCGACCCACTCGCGGGACGGCGCGATCGGCACGAGGTCGGGCTCGGGGAAGTACCGGTAGTCCTGCGCCTCCTCCTTCGACCGCCCCGACGTGGTGCTGCCGGTGTCTTCGTGGAAGTGCCGCGTCTCCTGCACGACCCGGCCGCCCTCGGCGAGCACCGCCGCCTGCCGCTCGATCTCGTGCCGCACCGCCCGCTCGACCGAGCGCAGCGAGTTGACGTTCTTGGTCTCGGTGCGCGTGCCCCACTCGGCGGCGCCGCGCGGCATCAGCGACACGTTCACGTCGCAGCGCAGCGAGCCCTCCTCCATGCGCACGTCGGACACGCCGAGCCCTCGCACGACCTCGCGCAGCTCCGTGACGTACGCCCGCGCCACCTCGGGCGCCAGGCGGTCGGTGCCCGGGATCGGCTTGGTGACGATCTCGACGAGCGGGATGCCGGCCCGGTTGTAGTCGACGATCGAATAGTCGGCGCCCTGGATGCGGCCGGTGGCCCCGCCGACGTGCGTCGACTTGCCGGTGTCCTCCTCCAGGTGCACCCGCTCGATGCCGACGCGCACCGTCTCGCCGCCCACCTGCACGTCCAGATGGCCGTCGACGCACAGCGGCTCGTCGTACTGGCTGATCTGGTAGTCCTTCGGCATGTCGGGATAGAAGTAGTTCTTCCGCGCGAACCGGCACCACTCGGCGATCGAGCAGTTCAACGCCAGCCCGATGCGGATCGTCGACTCGATGGCGGCGGCGTTGGCCACGGGCAGCGACCCCGGCAGCCCGAGGCACACCGGGCACACCTGGGTGTTGGGCGCGGCCCCGAACGTGGTCGGGCACCCGCAGAACATCTTCGACACGGTGCCCAGCTCGATGTGCGTCTCCAGCCCCAGCACCGGCTCGAAGCGCTCCAGCGCCTCGTCGTACGGCATGAGCGTCTCGGTAGTCATGGTGAGATTCCTCCGCCTAGATCGTCACAGCGTGGGGGCCTTGGCCAGCAGCGGGCCGCCCCAGCGGTCCTCCAGCACGCGCTCGACGGCGGCGGCGACACGGTAGCAGCGGTCGTCGGCGAGGACGGGAGCCATGATCTGCAGGCCCACCGGGAGGTCGTCCTCGTCGGCGAGGCCGCACGGCACCGAGATCGCGGCGTTGCCGCTCAGGTTGGCGGGGATCGTGCACAGGTCGGCGAGGTACATGGCCATGGGGTCGTCGGCGCGCTCGCCGATGGGGAAGGCCGTGGTGGGCGTGGTCGGCGAGACCAGCACGTCGACCTGGTGGAAGGCCGCCTCGAAGTCGCGGGCGATCAGCGTGCGGACCTTCTGCGCCGAGCCGTAGTAGGCGTCGTAGTAACCCGACGACAGGGCGTAGGTGCCGAGCATGATGCGGCGCTTGACCTCGGGGCCGAAGCCGGCGGCGCGGGTGAGCGCCATGACCTCCTCGGCGCTGTGGGTGCCGTCGTCACCGACGCGCAGGCCATAGCGCATGGCGTCGAAGCGGGCCAGGTTGGACGACGCCTCCGACGGAGCGATCAGGTAGTAGGCCGCCAGGGCGTAGGTGAACGACGGGCAGCTCACCTCGACGACCTTCGCGCCCAGCGACTCGAGCACCTCGACCGACTCCTGGAAGCGGCGCAGCACACCCGGCTGGTAGCCGTCGCCGCCGAACTCCTTGACCACGCCGACGCGCAGCCCGGCCACATCGGCCTGCCGGGCCGCCTCGACGACCGGCGGCACCGGCGCGTCGATGGACGTGGAGTCCATCGGGTCGTGGCCGGAGAACGCCTCGTGCAGCAGCGCGGCGTCGAGGACGTTGCGGGCGAACGGGCCGGGCGTGTCGAGCGACGAGGCGAACGCGATCAGGCCGTAGCGGGACGAGCCGCCGTAGGTGGGCTTCATGCCCACGATGCCGGTCACGGCGGCCGGCTGGCGGATCGAGCCGCCGGTGTCGGTGCCGGTGGACAGCGGCGCGGCGTAGGCGGCGACGGCGGCCGACGAGCCGCCCGACGAGCCGCCCGGGATGCGCGAGAGATCCCACGGGTTGCGCGTGGTCTTGTACGCGGAGTTCTCCGTCGAGGAGCCCATCGCGAACTCGTCGAGGTTGGTCTTGCCGAGAATGACCAGGCCGGCCTCGCGCAGGCGGCGCGTCACGGTCGCGTCGTACGGCGGGCGCCAGCCCTCCAGGATCTTCGACCCGGCCGTGGTCGGCATGTCGACGGTGGTGAAGATGTCCTTGTGGGCGACCGGCACGCCGGCCAGCGGGCCGAGCTCGTCGCCGCGCGCCCGGCGCTCGTCGACCTCACGGGCCTGGGCGAGCGCGGAGTCGCCGGCGACGTGCAGGAACGCGTCGATGCGGGGCTCGACCTCGGCGATGCGGTCGAGGTGCGCCTGGGCGACCTCGACGGCCGAGACCTCGCCGGCGGCCATCAGCCGGGCCAGCTCGGCGGCGGACTTGCCGGTGAGACTCATGCCTCCTCCCCAAGGATGCGCGGCACGCGGAACCGGTCGTCCTCGACGGCCGGAGCGCCCGACAGGGCCTCCTGCGGGGTGAGGCAGGGCCGCGGCTCGTCGGGCCGGAAGACGTTGGTGAGCGGGAGCGCGTGCGAGGACGGCGGAATGTCGTCGGCGGCGACCTCGGAGACCCGGGCCACGGCGCCGATGATCACATCGAGCTGCTCGGCGAAGTGGCCGAGCTCCTCGTCGGTGAGCGCCAGCCGGGACAGCCGGGCGAGGTGGGCGACCTCGTCGCGGGTTATGGCAGACATGAGTCGTTAACCCGTTTCATGGATGGCGATAGACGGTCAGTAGTCATCCTAGGGCGACCACCGGGCCGGGCCGAACGGATATCCCCAGGACGGGGCGGTGCACCCGGCCCCGCCCGGCGAAACGCCGGGCGCGCCGGCCTCGCGTGACCTCGCGGAGCGCCGCCTGGGCGACACCCGCCCAGGCGACTAGGCGACACCGTACTCCGGGCTGATCGCCACCCTGCCCGAGTGGGTCTCGGCGGCCGGCACGGGGCCGGCGGGGTGCATCCGCTCGTCCAGCCAGGCCGTGGCCGCCGCCGCCGGCATGGGCTCGCCGAGCCACCAGCCCTGCCCGATGTCGCAGTGCAGCTCGCGCAGCAGGGCCGCGATCTCGGCCGACTCGACGCCCTCGGCCACCGAACGCAGGCCGAGCGAGCGCACCAGGTCGATGGTGGAGCGGACGATGCGCTCGTCGTCGGGCGAGTCGCCGAGGCGGCGCACGAACGACGCGTCGATCTTGACCTCCGACACCGGCAGCCGCTGCAGCCGCACCAGGGAGGAGTAGCCGGTGCCGAAGTCATCGAGGGCCAGCGGCACGCCGAGCGCCGCGAGGGCCCGGATCGTGTCGGCGGCGTACGCCTGGTCGGTCATCAGAACGCGCTCCGTCACCTCCAGCCGGATCGCCTCCACCGGCAGCCCGAACCGCTGCAGACCGGCCTCGATCTGGTCGGGCAGGCCCGAATCGAGCAGATCACGCGCCGAGACGTTCACCGAGATCGGCACGCGCATGCCCTGATGCCACCACCGCGCGGCCTGTTCGAGCGCCGCCCCGATCACGTGCTGGGTGAGCTCGCGCATGAGGTACGACTGCTCCGCGAGCGGGATGAACTTCGACGGCGACACCGGCCCCCGCTCGGGGTGGCACCAGCGCAGCAGCGCCTCCATGCCCTCGACCGAGTGGTCGGCGAGCGCGACCTTCGGCTGGAAGTGCAGCTCCAGCTCGCCGCGGCCGATGGCGCGCCGCAGGTCGCCCTGGAGGCTGAGCCGCTCGGGCGAGTTGCGGTCCTTCTCCGGCACGTAGAACTCGACGCCGGTGCGGGCCTCCTTGGCGAGGTACATCGCCACGTCGGCGCGCTGGAGCAGCAGCTGGAAGTCGGAGGCGTGGTCGGGGTGCAGCGCGATGCCGATGGAGGCGGCCAGGTCGAAGGTCATGCCCTCTAGCCGCACCGGCTCGGTGAGCGCCGCCCGCAGCCGGGCCGCGACCTCCTTGGCGGCCTGGGCGTCCCTGATCGACGGCAGCAGCACGGCGAACTCGTCGCCGCCGAGCCGCACCACCAGGTCGCCGGGGCGCACGCTGTGGCTGAGCCGGTGGCCGATGATCTGCAGCAGCCGGTCGCCCACGGGATGGCCGAGGGTGTCGTTGACCTCCTTGAAGCCGTCGAGGTCGAGCAGCAGCAGGCCGAGCCGCTCGCCCTGGCGCAGCTCGTCGAGGGCCTCCTCGATGCTGAGGATGAGCAGCTTGCGATTGGGCAGGCCGGTCAGCTCGTCGTGCATCGCCTGATGGTCGCGGCGCACCGACAGCGTGGCGGTGAAGTAGACCGCGGCCAGCGGCGCGAGGAACAGCGGCACCAGCATCGGCGCGAAGTGCATCACCACGACGACCAGGGGGGCGAGGCCGAGCAGCGCGCCGTAGACCAGGCTCTGGTGGCCGATGGTGATCTTGATGACGCGCAGCAGCGTGCGCCGCTCGTGCAGCGCGACCGCGCCGCAGACCAGGCCGCCGCGCACGACGAAGTAGGCGATGGCGGCCAGCGCGATCGCGAGCACGTCGAGCGGGCCGGCCGGCACCCATGGGGCCATCGGGCGCGCGTGGACGCCGAACGCGCCGAGGACCACGGCGGCGGCCGTGCAGGCGAGCGTCACGAGCGCGACGTTGAACACCACCCGGTGCCAGGACCTGCGGTTGAGCAGGCCGCTGACGATGATGGCGACGGCCTGCTGGAGCACCGCGACGGGCAGGCCATAGTGGAGCAGCACGGCGAAGGAGAACATGGCGGACGCGGGGGTGCCGCCCGCCAGCGCCGAGGCGGACACCACGACCGGCCGCAGCTCGCCGAACACGACGAGGGCGGCGAGCACCCAGAACAGGGGCAGCCGGACCATGTCGGCGAGCTCGGCGGTGCCGAGGCGCACCTCGGCGACGACCAGCGCGGTGCAGCCGATCGTGATCACGCCCGCGAGATAGGTCCACAGCGGCGAGCCCGGGCGCGGACCGGTATCTCGGGTGTCGATCGGGTCGGTCATAAGTAGATAAACCCCCATTAGGTCCCGATGGGAGGGTACGACCTGCGGACCACTTCATGGAACCAGGTGGGCACGGTCGGTTACCAGAAATTTCCCATCAACCAGCGCGGTAAGCGAAAAACACCCCCGGTGCGTGCGGTTCGCTCGCCTCGCGGCCCCCCGTGGCTGCGATACTCGCAACTCGCCCAGGCCGCCGCCACCGGAACCGCCGAACCGTCCGGCCGCCGCCGCGCCTACTGTCCGGAGTCGCCGTCGCCGGAGTCGCCGTCTTCGGAGTCGCCGGCGGCGGTCTCGGGCGTGACGGCATCGGGGCCCTGCTCCAGCAACGTCTGGAACGCCGCCTCGTCGAGGATCGGCACGCCGAGCCGGACCGCCTTGTCGTACTTCGACCCGGCGTTCTCGCCCGCCACCACGAACGACGTCTTCTTCGACACCGAGCTCGTCACCTTGCCCCCGCGCGCCTGCACCGCCTCCGCGGCGGAATCGCGGCTGAAGTGCTCCAGGCTGCCCGTGATGACGAGCGTGAGCCCGGCGAGGGTGCGGGCGGCCGGCCGATCGGCCGGCTCGTCGTCCTCCATGCGGACCCCCGCCCTGGCCCAGCGCTCGACGATCTCGCGGTGCCAGTCCTCGGCGTACCACTCCTTGATGGACGCGGCGATGGTCGGCCCCACGCCTTCGACGGCCGCGAGTTCCTCCTCGCTCGCGGCGAAGATGCGCGGCAGCGAGCGGAACTCCGCGGCGAGCGCCTGCGCGGCCGTCGGCCCGACATGGCGGATCGACAGCGCCACCAGCACCCGCCACACGGGCTGCGACTTGGCCTTCTCCAGCTCCTCCAGCAGGACCTCGGTGGTCTTCTTGGGCCGCCCGTCCTGGTTGGCGAAGAAGGTGACCACCTTCTCCTTGCCGGTCTTCTCATCGATCTTGGGCAGGCCGCTCTCGCGGTCGAGCACCAGCGACCTGATCGGCAGCAGCTTGTCGACCGTGAGGTCGAACAGGTCGGCCTCGGTGCGCACCGGCGGCTCCTGCGGGGGCAGCGGCCGGGTCAGCGCCGTGGCGGCGACGTACCCCAGCGCGTCGATGTCCAGCGCCCCCCGCCTCGCCGCGAAGAAGATGCGCTCGCGCAGCTGCGCGGGACACGACTTGGCGTTGGGGCAGCGGATGTCGACATCCCCCTCCTTCATGTGGCGCAGCTCGGTGCCGCACTCGGGGCAGCGGTCGGGCATCACGAACGCACGCTCGGAACCGTCGCGCAGGTCGGTGACCGGGCCCACGATCTCGGGGATCACGTCGCCGGCCTTGCGCAGGATCACCGTGTCGCCGATCAGCACGCCCTTGCGCGCCACCTCGGAGGCGTTGTGCAGCGTCGCCCGCTCGACCGTCGAGCCCGCGACGACCACCGGCTCCATCACGCCATAGGGCGTCACCCGGCCGGTGCGCCCCACCCCCACCTTGATGTCGAGGAGCTTCGTGGTGACCTCCTCGGGGGGATACTTGTAGGCGATCGCCCAGCGCGGCGCCCGGGAGGTGGAGCCGAGCTGCCGCTGCGCCGCGAAATCATCGATCTTGACCACGACACCGTCGATCTCGTACGCCGGGTCGTGCCGGTGCTCGCCGAAGTAGGCGATGAACTCCATGATCTCGTCGAAGGTGTCGACCACCTTGTACAGGTCGCTGACCGGCAGGCCCATCTCCTTGAACCGCTCGTAGCTGTGCGACTGCGTCTTGGGCACCTCCGAGCCGTCCCAGCGGCCGATGCCGTGGCAGATCACATGCAGGTCGCGCTGTGCGGTGACGCGAGGGTCCTTCTGCCGCACCGAACCGGCCGCCGAGTTGCGCGGATTGGCGAACGGCTGCTTGCCGGCGTCGAGGAGCTGCCGGTTGAGCCGCTCGAACCCCTCGACCGGCAGGAACACCTCACCGCGCACCTCCAGCAGATCGGGCACCCCCGGGCCCTTGAGCCGATGGGGCACGTCGTCGATGGTCTTCACGTTGAGCGTGACGTCTTCACCGACGCGCCCGTCGCCCCGGGTCGTCGCGCGCGTCAACCGGCCCTTCTCGTAGACCAGCGCGATCGCCAGCCCGTCGATCTTCACCTCGCAGAGATACGGCCCGGGGTCGCGCTCCAGCAGCCGCTCGGCCCGCGCCTGCCACGCCGCCATCTCCGCGTCGTTGAACGCGTTGTCGAGGCTCTCCATGCGCTCGATGTGCGGCACCTTGGCGAACTCTGTCGACACCGGCGCGCCGACCCGCTGGGTGGGCGAGTCGGGCGTGCGCAGGCTGGGATACGCCTCCTCCAGCTCCTGCAGCTCGCGCATCCACCGGTCGTACTCGGCGTCGCTCACGGTCGGCGAGTCGAGCACGTAGTAACGCCAGTTGGCCTCGTCGACCAGCTCCGCCAGCTCCGCGTGCCGCTCCCGTGCCTCGGCCGGCGTGCCCCCGCTGTCGGCGTCCATGCGCGTCTCCCCTCGTCAGGCGACCGGCCCGAGCGCTGACCGGCCGGATTCACATGGTCACGGTAGCGCCGCAGGCCGACAATCCGAACGCCCGGGGCGACGTGGCCCGCAAAGCGCCCGATCGGCGAACCTGACGGCGTTCGCCCTGCTCGGCGACACTGCGGCACGGGCAGAGGCACGGCGAGGCTCGGCGGGGCTCGGCGGGGCCCGGCCTGCCTGCGCGCCCGCGCTCACTCGTCGCCGGGGTCCTCGCGGAGCACCTTGGCCGACTCGCGGCACTTGGCCAGGGCCGCCGTGGCGTACGCGGGGGACGCACCGGCGAGGCCGCAGGTGGGGGTGAGCACGACCTGGGCGGCCAGGCGCGACGGGGAGAAGCCGAGGCGGCGCCACAGTTCGAGGGCGGGCCGGGCCACGACGCCCACGTCGGGCAGCCGGTCGCCGGTGCCCGGCACCACGCCGAGGAAGAACGCCACGCCGGCCTCGATGGCCGCGCCGATCGCGTCCTCGTCGCGGCGGCGCAGCAGCCCGGCGTCGACGCTCACGCCCCTGGCGCCCGCCTGGCGCAGCACCTCGAAGGGCACCCGCGGCGCGCAGCAGTGCACGATCGGGAAACCGCCGGCCGCGTCGGCGACCGTGCGCAGCCGCTCGGCCACGATCGGCGGCTCGACGGCCGCGAGCCGCCCGAACCCCGACGCCGTCGGCACCGTGCCGGCCAGCACGCCCGGCAGGCCCGGCTCGTCGAGCTGCACCACGATCTCGGTGGCGCCCGGCACCCGCCGCCGCACCAGGGCGACGTGGGCCGCCAGCCCTTCGGCCAGCGACTCGGTGAGATCGCGCACCGCGCCCGGATCGGCGAGCACCTTGTCGCCGTAGTGCAGCTCCACGGCGCCGGCCAGAGTCCACGGGCCGCACGCCTGGATCTTCAGCGGCCCCTCGTAGCCGGCCGCCACCTCCTCCAGGCCGTCGAGGTCGCGCACCAGATGATCGCGCGCCCGCCGCAGGTCACGCCCCGGCGACCCGGTGAGCCGCCACCCCGACGGCTGCACCTCCACGGGCAGCTCCACCAGCAGCGACGCCGTGCGCCCGATCAGGTCGGCCCCGACCCCGCGCTGGGGCAGCTCGGGCAGGTACGGCAGCCCCGGCAGCTCGCCGAACACGACCCGCAGCGCCTCCAGGTGGTCCTCGCCCGGATGCGACCCGACCCCGGTCGCGGTCGCCTCGGCCCAGGGGAACCCCCCGCCGCTTCGCTCGCCATTGCCGTGCCCTTGGGCGCTCCGCTCACTCATGGCCCCTCCTTCGCCGGGCCTGCGAACAGGCTGCCGCGTCCACTGGTTCGCTCGGTCACGGCAGCAGCTTAGGGAGCGCGTCGGTCAGGTCGCGCCAGGGCCGGGCTGAGACACTGGGGTGATGAAGCTGACCAAGCATGGGCACGCCTGCGTCCGGCTCGAAGGCGATGGCGGCACCCTCGTCATCGACCCCGGCACGTTCTCCGGTGACGGCCTGCTCGACGGCGCCGACGCCGTGCTCATCACCCACGAGCACTTCGACCACTTCGACCGGGAGCGGCTGCGCGCCGCCGCCCAGGCGAACCCCGGGCTCACGATCTGGACCTGCCAGAGCGTCGCCGACCGGCTCGGCGACGTTTCCGCGCAGGTGCGGACCGTGCGGCACGGCGACGACTTCCAGGCGGCCGGATTCGGCGTCAAGGTGATCGGCGAGTGGCACGCCCCCAACCACCCCGACACGCCGATCGTGCAGAACGTCGGCTACTTCGTCGGCGACGAGCTGTTCTACCCGGGCGACGCCCTGACCCGCCCCGGTGTCGAGGTGCCCACCCTGCTGGTGCCGACGAACGCGCCGTGGCTGAAGCTCTCCGAGATGGTGGAGTACCTGCGCGACGTCCGCCCCGCCCGCGCCTACTCCACCCACGACGGCCTGGTCAACGAGGTCGGCGGGCGTCTCATCGACACCTGGCTCGGCCAGGAGGCCGACAAGCAGCAGGCCGACATGCGCCGCCTCAAGCCCGGCGAGAGCATCACCCTGCCCGGCTGACCGCCCCGGCGACGGCGCGCCCTAGGCGGCCGAGGCGATGGTGGCCGAGCCGAGCACGATGTCGCCGTCGTAGAGCACGGCGGCCTGGCCGGGGGCCACGCCGGTGGCCGGGGTGTCGAGCTCGATGTGCAGGGAGTCGCCGGAGAGCTGGGCGCGGCAGCCGTAGACCTCGCCGTGGGCGCGCAGCTGCACCAGGCAGGTCAGCGGCTCGCGGGGCGGCGGCACCGGGCCGTTCCAGACCGGGCGCTCGGCGGTGATGGAGCCGACCCGCAGGGCGGCGCGGGGGCCGACCGTGACCGTGTTGGAGACCGGCTCGATGGACAGCACGTACCGCGGCCGTCCGTCGCTCGTGGGGTGGCCGAGGCCGAGGCCCTTGCGCTGGCCGATGGTGAAGCCGTAGGCGCCGTCGTGGGTGCCGACCACCTCGCCGGACTCGGCGTCGACGATGGGGCCGGGCGAGGCGCCGAGCCGTTCGGCGAGGAAGCCCCGGGTGTCGCCGTCGGCGATGAAGCAGATGTCGTGGCTGTCGGGCTTGTCGGCGACGGCGAGGCCGCGCCGCGCGGCCTCCTCGCGCACCTGGGCCTTCGTCGTGTCGCCCAGCGGGAAGATCGCGTGGGCGAGCTGCTCGCGGGTCAGCACGCCGAGCACGTACGACTGGTCCTTGCCCTCGTCGACGCTGCGCCGCAGCACCCCGCCGTCGAGGCGTGCGTGATGGCCGGTGGCGACGGCGTCGAAGCCCAGTGCCAGCGCCCGATCGAGCACGGCCGCGAACTTGATCTTCTCGTTGCAGCGCAGGCAGGGGTTGGGCGTGCGCCCGGCGGCGTACTCGCTGACGAAGTCCTCGACCACGTCGCGATGGAACCGCTCGGCCATGTCCCACACGTAGAACGGGATGCCGATCACGTCGGCGGCCCGTCGTGCGTCGCGGGAGTCCTCCAGCGTGCAGCAGCCCCGTGCCCCCGTGCGATACGACCGGGGGTTGGCCGACAGCGCCAGATGCACCCCCGTGACCTCGTGCCCGGCCTCGGCGGCCCGGGCCGCGGCCACGGCGGAGTCGACGCCGCCCGACATGGCGGCGAGCACACGCAGCTTTCCGGTGGAACCCATAATGGTTTCAGGCTACCTGCGCCCCCCGCCCGCTCTCACACGCGTTCCGGGCCGGCGGCCCCGGCCGGGCGTCGGCGGCAGGTGCGCCGGCCGGAAGGGGCGTTGGCGGGAGGGCGTCGCACCTGGAAGGATCGGGCGCCATGCGACTGTTCTCGCGGGGAGATGACGGGGCCGCCGATCCGGAGGTGGCGATCGGGCGGTTCTGGCAGTGGTGGGCCGCGGCGCGACCCGAGATCGACGAGCTGGCCGAGCAGGGCGACGACCAGGGCCTCGACGCCCGGCTCGGCCCGGCGGTCGAGGCCGTCCACCCGGCCCTGGTCTGGGAGATCGCTCCCGGCCACGACGCCGACCACGCACTGGTGGTGACCGCCGACGGCGATCCGGAGCTGCGTTCGCTCGCGCACCGCTGGGCGAAGGCGGCGCCGCCGCCCGATCCTCGCTGGGAGTTCCATCCCTCCCGCCAGGCCAATCCGGCGGCCATGGAGCTGAAGGTCGTCGTGAACGGCCACGAGATGGCCTTCGACCGCCTGGTGCTGGGCCTGCGCGTGCCCCCGGGCACCCCCCGCGCCGACGTCACCGTCTACCACCCGATATTTCCCGACCTGGACGATGACGCCCGCATGGAGGCGGCCGTCCTCGCCCTCGACTGGATCCTCGGCGAGGACGAGGTGGCCCGCTGGATCGGCGAAATCGTCGCGGCGTCGGCCGAGCCGCTCGACGCCGTGCCCGCCGTCCACCTCCCGGCCGTCGTGGCCGACGTGGCCGCCGACTACCGGGAGGAGCAGGTGGTGCTGCTGGAGGGCCGCACCCCGTCGGGCGCCCTGCTGACCGCCACCGCCCGTCACCCCCTGCGCCCGGTCGACCATCCGCTGCTCGACCAGCACATCTGCATCGCCCTGCCCTACCTGGACGCCGACGACGACGGCCAGCCCATCGGCGACTCCGCCGCCGCCCTGGAGACCTTCGAGAAACAGCTGACCGAGACCCTCGCCCAGGACCCCGAGTCGGCCATCCTGGCCGCCCACATGACCGCGGAGGGCACCCGCACCTTCCACGTCTACGCCGACCCCGCCACCGGCACCGCCGCGAAGGCGAAGTCGCTGCTCAAGGAGTGGCACGGCACCCGCCCGGCCCTGGAGGTGGCCGACGACCCGGGCTGGGTGAACATCTCCCCCTTCCTCACCTGACCCGACCGGCGGCCCGCGCCCCCGAGGGGGCGGCGGACCGGTGGGGCGGAGGGGCGACGCCCGGCGCCGACGGCCGTCGGCGCCGGGATCGGGCCCGGGTCAGGCCCGGTTGCCGAGAGGGCGTTCTTCGGGGTGGGCGGCCGGGTCGTGGCCGGCCCGCAGGTACATGAACGAGGTGAAGCCCCAGGTTTCCAGGCGGCCCAGCTGGGCGCCGAGCTTGCCGCTGCGGCGCAGCAGCGACACCGAGCGGCCCGCCGATCGCAGGTCCCGGGCGAGGGCGAGGGCGTCGGTGATGGGCACGTCGTTGTCGTACAGCACCGCGAGGAGGTCGCGGGGCGGGGCCTGCTGGAGCAGGTCGACGATGCGCTCGAAGCCGATGGAGAAGCCGCAGGCCGGCACGTCGGTGTCGAGGGAGCGGCCGATGAGGCGGTCGTAGCGGCCGCCGCCCGCCACCGACGAGGTCGACTCGGGGTGGACGATCTCGAAGATCTGGCCGGTGTAGTAGCCCATGCCGCGCACCAGCGTGGGGTCGAACTCCCAGCGGAACTCGCGCCGGTCGGCGATCTGCTCCAGCGCGCCCGTGGTGGCCGCCAGGTCGTCGACGACCGCCTCGTCGAGGCCGGGGACCTCGGCGATGATCGCGGGGGCCACCTTGGCGGCGTCGAGCCCGCGCAGCCGCTCGATCTTGTCCATCGCCGACAGCACCGCGGCCTCGGGCAGGCCGCGGCCGTCGATCAGCTCCTTGCGGACGCCGTCCCAGCCGATCTTGTCGAGCTTGTCGAGGCCGATGAAGAAGCCGTCCCAGGTTTCCTGCGGCAGCCCGGCCGCCTGGGCGAGGGCGGACAGGAACCGGCGGTCGGAGAGGCGCACGGTGGTGCCGGTGAGCCCGACGGCGGCCAGCGCCTCGGTGGTGGCCTCGATGAGCTCGATCTCGGCGAGCACGCTCGGCTCGCCGATCAGGTCGATGTCGCACTGGTAGAACTGCCGGTAGCGCCCCTTCTGCGGCCGCTCGGCCCGCCAGACCGGGCCGAACTGGAACGACCGGAACGGCATGGCCAGGTTCGCCTGGTTGTTGCCGAAGAACCTGGTCAGCGGCACGGTGAGGTCGTATCTCAGGCCGAGGTCGACGAGGTCGGCGGTGCGCGTGCCCGCCTCGATCCGGTCGCCGATGCCCCGCCGCAGGATCTTGAAGATCAGCTTCTCGTTCTCGCCGCCCTGGCCCCCGGTCAGCCGGCCGATGTCTTCCAGACACGGGGTCTCGATGCGCTGGTAGCCGTACCGATGGTAGACCTCGCTGATCTTCCCCAGGACATGGTCGCGGACCGCGACGGTGGCGGGAGGCAGATCGCGGGTGCCCCTGGGCGGGGTGTTGTCGGTCTTCACCTATCGATTCCTAGCTTGAGCGTCCGGTCTGACTGAGTGCCCAATGCCGCGCCCGGCGCGGGCCCGCGGCACGGACAGCCTCAAGATACCGTCCGCGATGCCCCAGCGCCGCCGGAGCCGGGCCGGGCCGGGCGAGTGGCCGCCCCGGACCGCGGGCCGGACGCCGTCGCGGGGTTCGGCGTGTCGGGCGGGACGGGCGAGAAACGCGTGCAATGCCGCCTTTTGACGTAGAAGAGAAAGATGAGAATGAATCGCGCACTATGGAGCAGCGCCGTCGTACTGGTCGCCCTCACGATGGGGTTGACGTTCGCCCACTTCTTGGAGATGCCCGTCAAGCTGGGGTACGACGCCGCCATGTACCAGCAGGTCAATGGCACGTTGTACGCCTATTTCGCCTACGTCGGCGGGCCGGTCGAGGTGGCGGCCGTCGTGGTCACCGCTCTGTTGGCCTGGTCGCGGCGCGGGCGTGCCGGCTTCGGGCCGTCGGTGGCGGGAGCGGCCTGCACGGCGGCCGCCCTCGCCGTGTGGGGCGCGGTCGTGCAGACGGCCAACGTGGAGTTCGGGCGGTGGAGCGCCGCCATCCCCGGTGACTGGGAGCGCTGGCGGGCCCAGTGGGAAACCGGGCACTCCGCGTCGTTCCTGCTGCTGCTGGCCGCGCTGGTGCTGCTCCTGATCCCGTCCGGCGATGTCGCGGCCCGTGGCCGGGCGACCGCCGCGCCGGCGGCCGCCTGAGCGGCGCCGAACCGCCGCCTTCCCCAGACGCATCGGCGGGCCAGGTGCACCGGCGGGCCCGGGCCGGTCGTGCGTCAGCCGAAGAGCGCGGCCCGCACCTCGTCGGCCACCAGGGGGGCGTTGTCGGCGGGCGGGCCGGTGAGCCGGTTGTGGATGAAGGCGAACGAGAAGTCCCGGGCCGGGTCGGCGAAGGCCGTGGCGCCTCCGCTGCCCCGGAAGCCGAACGCACCGGCCGATCCGCCCGTCTCGGGCAGCCCGAGGAAGTAGCCGAGGCTCTTGGCGATCGGGGCGCCGAGGACGATGTCGTGCTCGCGGGCCGCCATCGCCGAGACGGCGGCCATGCGTTCGGCGCCGATCAGGCGGACTCCCCCGACGTCGCCGATGACGGCGGCGTACATGCGGGCGAGGGCGTCGGCCGTCATGGTGCCGGAGGCCGGGTTGTGGACGGTCAGGTAGCCGGGCTCGTTGCCGAGGGTGGGGCTCGGCTGGATCGCCGGCGGGATGGCCTGGAAGAACGGCGAGCCCGCGGGACGGGCCGCCACGACATGCGCCCAGTTGCCTTCCTCCAGCCGCGCCACCCGCGGCAGCTGCTCGGCGGGCACACCGTAGAAGAGGTCGTCGGCGACGCCCAGCGGCCCGGCGACCTCGTCGCGGAGCACCTCGGCGATCGTGCGCCCGGTGACCCTGCGCACCACCTCGCCGGCGATGTAGCCGAAGGTGACGGCGTGGTACGCGGTGACCGCGCCCGGCTCCGACTGCGGCCGCAGCCCGGCGATCCGCGCGCACATGCCGTCCCAGTCGCCCAGATCGGCGGGGGTGACATCGGCGGGCGGGTACGGGACGCCCGCCGAATGGGTCAGCAGGTGGGCCAGCAGGACGCCGTCCTTGCCGTGGGCGCCGAACTCCGGCCAATAGCGGGCGATGGGCACGTCGTAGCCGAGCAGCCCCGCCTCGGCGAGCACGTGGACGACGGTCGACGTCACCCCCTTGCCCACCGACCAGCCGGTGAACAGCGTGCGCTCGTCGACCGGCCTGCCGGGGGCCGCCGTCCCGGCCCAGGCGTGCACCACCCGCTCGCCGTGCAGGTACGCCGCCACCTGCACCCCGGTCTCCCGGCCCGTCGCCACCAGGTCGTCGATCAGCCGTTGCGCGCGCTCCTGCGCGTCCATCACCACTTCCTTCGGTCGGTGCCCGGCCCGCACCCTAGCCGAGGCCGGCGCGACGCGCGCGCTCCACCGCCGCCGGGAGGACCTCGACGAGGCGGTCGATGTCGGCCTCGGTGGTGGTGTGGCCCAGGGAGAAGCGCAGCGAGCCTCTGGCGCGCAGCGCGTCGGCGCCCATTTCGAGCAGGACGTGGGAGGGCTGGGCGACGCCTGCCGAGCAGGCCGAGCCGGTGGAGCACTCCACGCCCTTGGCGTCGAGGAGCATCAGGAGGGCGTCGCCTTCACAGCCGGGGAAGGAGAAATGGGCGTTGCCCGGGAGGCGGTCGGTGGGGTGGCCGTTGAGGATCACGTCGGGGACGGCCTCGCGGACCCGGGCGATCAGGGAGTCGCGGAGCGCGGTCAGGCGGGCCGCCTCGGCCTCGCGGCGCGCCACGGCCACCTCGACGGCGGCGGCGAAACCGGCGATGGCGGGGGCGTCGAGGGTGCCGGAGCGCACGTCGCGCTCCTGGCCGCCACCGTGCAGGACGGGGACCGGGTCGACGCCCCTGGCCAGGACGAGCGCGCCCACGCCGATGGGCCCCCCGACCTTGTGGCCCGACACGGTCAGCGCGGCGGCGCCCGACTCGGCGAACGACACGGGCAGCTGGCCCACGGCCTGCACGGCGTCGGTGTGGAACGGGACGCCGTGTTCGCGGGCGATGGCGGCCAGCTCGTGCACCGGCTGCACGGTGCCGACCTCGTTGTTGGCCCACATGACGCTCACCAGGGCCACCGGGGCGCGTTCGATGGCGGCGCGCAACGTGTCGGGGCGGACCCGGCCGTGCTCGTCGACCGGCAGCAGCTCGACCTCGGCGCCCTCGCGCTCGCCCAGCCAGCGGGCCGGGTCGAGCACCGCGTGATGCTCGACGCCGCTGATCAGGACGCGGGTGGCGCCGGAGGGGCGGCGGGCCCAGTACAGGCCCTTGATCGCCAGATTGTCGGCCTCGGTGCCGCCCGAGGTGAACACGATTTCGCTCGGCCGGGCGCCGAGGGCGGCGGCGATGGTTTCGCGGGCCTCCTCGACGATCCGTCTGGAGCGGCGGCCTGCGGCATGCAGGGACGAGGGGTTGCCGACCTGGCCGAGCTGCGCCGTCATGGCCTCGATCGCCTCGGGCAGCATCGGCGTGGTGGCCGCATGATCTAGGTAAACCATGGCGTCCCCCAGCGTATCCGGACGATCGGACTTCTCGCCCCGGGGTCCTGCGCCCAGGGGATCCGCGGCCCCCGGCGACACCCGTGCCCGGCGCCGCGGGCCGCGGCGGGCGGGGCCGGCCCGGGCCGCGAGAGCCGGCCCGCTGGGCGGGCCGGACGCGGCCGGGGCGGCAGGGCGTCACTTACGCTTGTCGATCTCCTCGATGAGCTGCGGCACGACTTGGAAGAGGTCGCCGACCACACCGAAGTCGGCCAGCTCGAAGATCGGGGCCTCCGGGTCCTTGTTGATCGCGACGATGGTCTTCGCGGTCTGCATGCCGGCCCGGTGCTGGATGGCGCCGGAGATGCCCACCGCGATGTACAGCTGCGGCGACACGGTCTTGCCGGTCTGGCCGACCTGGAACGCGTGGGGGTACCAGCCGGCGTCGGTGGCGGCGCGGGAGGCGCCGACGGCCCCGCCCAGCGAGTCGGCCAGCTTCTCGATGAGCGAGAAGTTCTCGGCCGACGCGACACCGCGGCCCCCGGAGACCACGATCGCGGCCTCGGTCAGCTCGGGGCGGGCGCCCTTCTCCTGCTTGACCCGGTCGACGACGCGCGCGCCCTTGGCGGTGTCGGACAGCGTCACGTCGACCCGCTCCTCGGCGCCGGCGCCCGGGGCGGGCTCGGGGGTCGCGGAGTTGGGCCGTACGGCGACGATGGGCGTGCCCCTGGTCACCTGGGACCGGACGTTGACCGCGCCGCCGAAGATGGACTGGTCGGCGACGAAGCCCGTGCCGAGGCCCACGGCGTCGGTGATGACACCGGAGTCGGTCTTGATCGCCAACCGGCCGGCGATCTCCTTGCCCTCGGCCGTCGAGGCGATGAGCACCGCCGCGGGGGCCGCCGACCCGACGAGCTGGGTGAGCAGCTCGGCCTTGGGCGCGACGACGTAGTCGGTGATCTCGGCCGAGTCGGCCACGTAGATCTTCTCCGCGCCGTATTCGCTCAGCCTGGCCTTGGCGTCGGGCGAGTAGCCCGGCCCGGCCCACACCGCCGACGGGGCGCCCAACGAGCGGGCGAGGGTGAGCAGTTCGAGGGTGACCTTCTTGACCTCCCCGTCGGTGTGCTCGACGAGAACGAGAATCTCCGCCATGTCTTCGGTCACTCCCCTACACGAACTTCTTCGACGCGAGGAACTCGGCGGCCTTCACGCCACCGTCGCCCTCGTCCTTGACGATGGTGCCGGTGGCCCGCGGCGGGGCGGCCGCGAAGTCGGCGACCTCGCTCCACGCGGCGGCGAGACCGACCTGGTCGGCGGCGATCTCGGCGTCGGCGATGGCGAGTTTGAGCACCGGCTTCTTCTTGGCGGCCATGATGCCCTTGAACGATGGGTACCTCGGCTCGTTGATCTTCTCGACCACGGACACGACGGCCGGCAGGGTCGCCTCGACCTTGTCGTAGCCGTAGTCGGTGAGACGCTCGATGGCGATGGACGTGCCGTCGACGTCGACCTTGCGCGCCAGCGACAGCTGCGGCACGCCGAGGCGCTCGGCCAGCATGGCGGCCATGACACCCGTGCGCGCGTCGGTGGACTCCGAGCCCAGGATCACCAGGTCGAACCCGATCTTCCGGAGCGTCTGCGCCAAGGCGTACGACGTGGACAGGGCGTCGGAGCCGTGCAGGGCGTCGTCGACCAGGTGGACCGCCTTGTCGGCGCCCATGGCGAGGGCCTTGCGGATCGTGTCGGCCGCCTTGTCGGGCCCCATGGTGAGGACGGTGACCTCGCCCTCGTGTGCCTCCTTGAGCCGGAGCGCCTCCTCGACCGCGTACTCGTCCAGCTCGTTCAGCACGCCGTCGGCGGCGTCGCGGTCGAGCGTCTTGTCATCGGACCGGAGCTTGCGCTCGGTCGCCGTGTCGGGGACTTGCTTCACGCAGACGACGATATTCATGGCCGGTGGCCGACCTCCCGTTGCTCCCGATGCCCTCGCGTGGGGTACGCGCGGGCCGTTTGACCGCCTGCCCCGGGCGTTGCCGCCAGAGACAGTGCAACCCTGCCGGGCGCTTGGCCGCACCCGACGGCAGGTGACCCGGAGGTCTCCCGCCGACAACGTTACCCATGAGTAGCTTAACCGCAAACCTCACGCCATGACGGCCTGTGATCGCAGTCTACCGAACTATATTCCAGACGATTCGCCGCCCCCGCCCGCGGGTCAACTGGCGAAGACGATGGTCAGCAGGACCGCCAGGACGGTGCCCACGGCCAGCAGGAGGGTCAGGGTGCTGAAGGCGGCGCTCAGCCCCGCCCAGAGGGCGACCGCGCCCACGGCGCTGCCCAGATCCACCAGGATGCGCGAGCGGGACCGCGCGCGCAGGGCCAGGAAGGCGTCCGTCAGCACGCCGAGGCCATAGGCGGCCAGCAGGAGCAGGGAGACCTCGGGGAGATAGTCGCGGGCCGCCGCCGCCAGCAGGGAGACGAAGACGCCGGAGCCGATGACCCAGCGCCTGCGGATCTTCTCCCGGTGCCGGGCGCGGGACGCCGCGAACGGCGAAACCCGTTCCTCGCGGCGGCCCGGCCGCCATTCGCGGGTCTCGGCCGCGGAGATCGAGTTAGACGCGGCCGGGTCCAGCGGCGTCTCGTGCCCCGGAAGCGGTTCGTACGCACCGGCGAAGGGCCCCGGCGCGGCCGGCCCGGCCGCCGGGGGGATCGTCGGCGGCCCGCTCGGCGACACGACGGGCGACGCGGGCGGAAAACCGCCCGGGGCGCCGGAAGCGGCGGGAGCGACGGCGGGCGGCACCGGCCCGGGATGCGCCCCCGCAGGGAACACCGCCGGGGGCGCCTCTGGGGACACCGGCGGCGACACCCCTGGGGACGCAGATGGGGGAACCCCGCCCCCGAGGGCGCCGGGTGCGGGCGACGGCTCGCCACCGGCCGCCACGACCGAGGACACGGCCGACGAACCCGCCGGGGCGGCCGATCCGGAGGGCGGCGTCGCCGCCGGGATCGGGACGCCGAGGAGGGCGCACAGCCGGGCGGCCGTGGGGCGGGCGGCGGGGTCGGCGCGCAGACAGTCGCCGAGCATCGTGGCCAGCCAGTCCGGCACGTCCTCCAGGTCCGGCTCGTGGTGGACCACCCGGTACGCCACCGCCGGCGCCGGCCCCGTGCCGTACGGCTGCCGCCCCGTGGCCGCGAACGCCAGCGTGGCCGCCCACGCGAACACGTCGGCCGCCGGCCCGCCGCTGCCGCCTTCGAGCACCTCGGGCGCGAGGTAGCCCGGGGTGCCGACGACGGCGCCGGAGGCGGTGACCGACGCCGAGTCCCAGGCGACGGCGATGCCGAAGTCGATGACGCGGGGCTCGCCGTCGGCCATCAGCACGTTGGCCGGTTTCAGGTCGCGGTGGATCACCCCGGCGGCGTGGATCGAGGCCAGCGCCTCGGCGAGCCCTTTCGTGAGCCGGGTCAGGTCGTCGCCGCGCACGGGCCCGGTCTCGGCGACGACGGCGGCGAGGGAGCGGCCCTGGACGTAGCGGGTCACGATGTACGGCCTCGGCTCGCCGAACCAGGCGTCGACGACCTCGGCGACGTGCGGGCCCCGCACCCTGCGCATGGTCTCGACCTCGCGCGCCAGCCGGGTGACCGCGGCGGTGTCGGCGGCGAGCTGCGGGTGCAGCAGTTTGACGGCGACGGTGCGCCCCTGGGGGTCGAGGCCGAGGTGCACCTCGCCGAAGCCCCCGGCGCCGAGCGGGGAGAGCAACCGGTAGGGGCCGATGTGCCGCTCGTCCGGGGCGCTCATGCCTCTCCTTTCCGGTGCTTCCCGGCCGGTCGGCCGGCTATGACCAGAACGTCAGGAAGCCCATGCCGAAACGATCCATCAGGTCGCCGATCAGTCCGGTGACGATGCCCACGGCGGTGTCGTGGCCCTGCTCGATCAGATCGTTCACCACCCGAGACGGCGGCCGCCATGGCAGCCAGGAGGCCGTGCTGTTGAGCGCGGTCATCACGGCGAAGAACGCGATGGTGCCGACGACGATCGTGACGACCATGGCGGCGCCGGGGCTGCGGATGGCGGCGGTGAGCCCCTGCCGCACGGCCTTGCGCGGCGCGCCGCCTCCGGGCAGCAGGAACAGGCCGGCGGTGAACGCACCGGCGGCGTACGCGGCGGCGGTGTCGGTGGTGAAGCCGCCGGCGTAGGCCAGCACCGCCCACACGACGGCGGCGACCATGGCGGCGAGCGGGGTGGCGAACACGGTCGCGAACGCCGCCCTGATCAGCGCCCACGGGGTGCCGATGACGGCCATCAGCGCGTCGCCGGCACCGCCGCCGGTCGTGGCGCGGCGATCGGCGAGGTCGCCGAGCAGGTAGTTGCCCACCCGCAGCACCAGGGCGGCCACGATGGCGAAGGCGCTCACGGCGACGGGCAGCATGCAGGCCAGCGCCACCAGGATCGTCAGCAGGAGCAGCGCGATCACCGGGTGGCGGGTGCGGTACGCCGGCCGGTCGCGTTCGTCTCCGGCCGCCGGGCGCTGCCGCGGCGGCGCGGTGGGCTG
>JBIQJI010000143.1:0-4088 GCA_044507605.1 Actinomycetales bacterium
CTCGAACAGCGCCCAACCGATGTCAGCAACCCGGGACACGGATCCAGCGTAGGTGGAATATGGCTCTTCCCTCCTGACGTACTAGCATGCTAGCGTCTCAGCTACTCACCAAAGGAGCTGATATGACATCACTGACGCGTACGGCGCCGGTCGCGCCACAGGCGACCACCAAGCCACTCACGGTCGCCGTGGCCAGCCTGATCGGCACCACCGTCGAGTACTACGACTTCTTCATCTTCGGCACCGCCGCCGCTCTTGTTTTTCCCACCCTGTTCTTCCCGGCCGCCGATCCCCTGACCGGCACCCTGCTGTCCTTCGCCACTCTCGGTGTCGGATTTCTCGCCCGTCCGCTCGGCGGCGTCGTGTTCGGCCACTTCGGTGACCGCGTCGGCCGCAAGAAGATGCTGGTGATCACCCTGGTCGGGATGGGCCTAGCCACCGTCCTGATCGGGCTCCTGCCCACGTACGCGGCGATCGGCATCGCCGCCCCGATCCTGCTGACCCTGTTCCGACTCGTCCAGGGCTTCATGGTCGGCGGTGAGTGGGGCGGCGCCACACTGATGGCCGTCGAGCACGCACCGGTAGGACGCAAGGGCATCTTCGGCGCCTTCCCGCAGATGGGAGCGCCGCTCGGGACCGCCCTGGCGACCGGAGCATTCCTGATCGCCGCCACGCTGCCCGACCAGCAGTTCCTTGCCTGGGGCTGGCGCGTCCCCTTCCTGGTCAGCTCCCTGCTCGTGCTGATCGGCCTGGCGATCCGACTCACGGTGCACGAAAGCCCGGCCTTCCAGGCCAGCAAGGACGAGGACGCCGTCGTCGCCCTGCCGATCGCGACCGCCTTCCGCCACCACTGGAAGGCGATCCTGCTGATCGCCGGGACCTACCTCAGCCAGGGCGTACTGGCCTACCTGTGCATGTCCTATTTCGTGAACTACGGCACCAAGGTCGTCGGCGTCCCGCGGGTGGAGGCCCTGAGCGGCGTCCTCGTCGCCGCGGTGATCGCCACCGTCGCCTACCCGATCTTCGGTTGGTTGTCGGACTTCTGGGGGCGCAAGACGATGTACCTGCTCGGCGCCGTCCTAATGGGCGCCTCGGTGTTCCCAGCGATCGCGCTGATCAATACCGGCAACTCCCTGCTGTTCGTACTGGCGATCACCCTGATGTTCGGCATCGCCATGCCGCCGTCCGCCGGGGTCACCGGCCCGCTGTTCTCCATGGTCTTCCCCAAGGAGGTGCGCTACTCGGGCGCCTCGGTCGGCTACACCATCTCCCAGATCCTCGGCCCGGCCTTCGCCCCGACCATCGCCACCGCAATCTACGGTGCCACCCGGTCCTCCACCTCGGTCGGCATCTACATGCTCGTCATCTGCTCCATCTCGATCATCTCCGTGGCCCTGCTGCCGGGCCCATGGGGACGCCGCGAAGCCGTCAACCAGCTCCAGGAAGTGCACTGACATGACCACCCCTGCCGCCATCCACTCCACCACCGACGTCCTGGTGGTCGGGGCCGGCCCGTTCGGCCTCACCACCGCCATCGCCCTCGCCCAGCAGGGGGTGCGCGTACGCGTCGTCAGCAAGGCCCCGTGGGTCGCCAACGCACCGCGGGCCCACATCACCAGCCAGCGCACGATGGAGGTCTTCCGCGACCTGGGGCTGGAGGAACGCACCAGCGCCGTGGCCACGCCGTGGTCCGAGATGGGCGATTCGGTGCTTGCGGTCAGCCTCACCGGCCCCGAGATCGCCCGGATGCCCTCCTGGGGCGCGGGCTTCGCCCGGCACGGCGACTACGTCCTCAACAGCCCGTGCGAGTACCTCGACATCCCGCAGGACCGGATCGAGCCGGTGCTGGTCGACGAGGCCGGCCGCCAGGGCGTGGCACTGACCTACCGCACCGAGCTGATCAGCTTCGAGCAGGACGAGGACGGCGTCACCGCCCGCCTCCGCCACTGCCTCAGCGGGCTGGAGGAGACCGTACGCGCCAGCTACCTAGTCGGCGCCGACGGGGCACGTTCCCTGGTCGCCGAGACCATCGGCCTGCCCTTCGAGGGGCACACCAACCGCGCCGGGACCCTCTACACCCAGTTCCGCTGCGACCTGAGCCGCTACGTGGGGCACCGGCCGAGCATCCTGCACTGGTTCTTCAACCCGGACATGGGCGTGGGAGAGATCGGTCTGGGCCTGCTGCGCTGCACCAAGGCGTGGACCGAGTGGATCATGGGCTGGGGCTTCATGGTCGAGGACGGTGTTCCCGAACCGAGCGATGAGGAGCTGATCGCCCAGATCCGCCAGCTTGTGGGCGTGCCCGACCTGGAGATCGAGATCTTCAACCGATCGACCTGGTACGTCAACCAGCAGTATGCGACCGAGTACTCCCGCGGGCGGGTCTTCTGCGGCGGGGACGCCACCCACCGGCACCCGCCGAGCAGTGGCCTGGGGCTCAACACCTGCGTGCAGGATGCACACAACCTGGCCTGGAAGTTGGCGTACGCGGTCAAGGGATACGCCGGCCCCGGCCTGCTGGAGACCTACTCCGAGGAGCGGGCACCGGTCGGCCGCCAGATCGCGCTGCGGGCCAACCAGTCCCGGCTCGACTACGCCGAGGTCCGTGCCTGCCTCGACACCAGCGGCGAGGCCGACCCGGTGTCGAACGTACTGGCCAACCTGAATGCGCCCACCCCGGAGGGCGTCCGTCGCCGGGAGCGTCTGGAGGCCGCCCTGCAGGTGAAGGAGCACGAGTTCAACGCCGAGGGCGTGGAGAAGAACCAGCGCTACACCTCCGCCGCCGTCCTCCCCGATCCGACCCTGGGCGAGGAGGTCTGGGAGCGGGACCCCGAGCTGTATCACCAGCCGACCACTCGACCCGGCGCCAAGCTGCCCCACGCCTGGCTCGTCAACCACCACGGCCGGCGGGTCTCCACGCTCGACATGGTGGGCCGGGGCCGCCTCACCCTGTTGACCGGCCGGGCCGGCGTGGCCTGGCAGGAGGCCGTCGAGCGCCTGGGGCTGGACTTCCTCGACGTCGTGCTGGTCGGCACCGATCCCGACGCCCAGGACCCGTACTACGACTGGCACCGCAAGCGGGAGATCGCCGAGGCCGGCGCCCTGCTCGTCCGTCCCGACGGAGTGGTCGGCTGGCGTTGCCCGCAGGCGGTGTGGGAGGCCGACCAGGCACTCGAACTACTCGGAGCCGCGGTGGCCGGTGTGCTCGACCGGCAACTCGTGGCCGCCGGCTGAACCCATACTGATCCGCCCACAGGTACGGCGGGGTGCATGCCATGCTGGTAGGCACCCCGCCCCTGCACATCCACAGGAGATCCATCATGGCTTACCCCCGCCGGACACCCGCGGTCGGCGGCCGGCTGGCGCGCACGGTCTACGAGGAGCTGAAGAAGGACCTGCTGGCCGGCGTGTACTCACCCGGTGAGGCGATCACCGTCGCCAAGCTTCGGGAGAAGTACCAGGTCAGCAAGCAGCCGGTGATGGAGGCGCTGCACAGCCTCTCCGGTGACCGGCTGGTGGAGATCCAGCCCCAGGTGGGCGTACGGGTGCGCAGCTACTCCCGCGAGGATGTCGAGAGCTTCTTCTGGATCTTCGCCCGCGCCGAGGGGGGGATGGCGTATCGAGCGGCGACGCGCCGGACCGAGCAGCAACTGGCCGAGCTCACGGCCCTCTGCGAGCAGCTGGACCGGATCGAGGCCGACGCCGACGGCTCGGGTGGCGCCGCCTACATCACCGGGAACCGGAGGGTCCACACGCTGATCCACGAGATGGCCGCCGCGCCACTGGCCGCCGACCTCAGCCACGACAACTGGGACCTCAGCGACTTCCTGATCAGCACCCATGGCCGGGGCTTCAGCGGACGCCTGGCTGAGCGCAACCGCGGCCACCACGAGATCCTGCAGGCCATCCGCGACCGTGACCCCGAGGCCGCCGACCTGGCCATGACCCAGCACATCCTGGAGTCACCGCTGGCCTGAGGCGTCAATAGGTCACTCCTGGCATGGCCACCACCACACGACGACTTCTACGGCATCAGTAGTATTCGAATACGGGCGGGGGTATCGTCGAACCATGAGACGCCTCCTCAT
>JBIQJI010000082.1:0-27739 GCA_044507605.1 Actinomycetales bacterium
GGTGCACCTCGGCCTTGGTGCCGACGTCGATGCCGCGGGTCGGCTCGTCCACGATCAGCACCGACGGCGCGCGGGCCAGCCACTTGGCCAGCACGACCTTCTGCTGGTTGCCGCCCGACAGCACCTCGACCGCGTCGGACAGCCGGGCGAACTTCAGCCGCAGCCTGATCGCCCAGTCACGTGCCCGGTCGCGCTCGGCCGCCGGGGAGATCAGCGGGCCCCGGCGCACGGCCCGCAGCCCGGCCAGGGCGATGTTGCGCTCGATCGACAGGTTCATGACCAGGCCCTGCTGACGGCGGTCCTCCGGCACCAGCGCGAGCCCGGCGGCCATCGCGGCGGTCGGACTGGCCGAGGGCAGGGCGCGGCCGGCGACCTCGACCCGGCCGGCGTCCCAGCGGTCCACGCCGAAGATCGCGTGGGCGACCTCGCTGCGGCCCGCGCCGACCAGGCCGGCCAGGGCCACGATCTCGCCGCGCCGCACGTCGAAGGACACGTCGGTGAACACGCCCTCGCGGGTCAGCCGCCGCACGGCGAGCGCGACCTCCCCGGGCGCGCCGTTCCGGCCGGCGGGCCGGTACAGGGTGCCGAGGTCGCGGCCGACCATGCGGCGTACCAGGTCGTCGGGGGTGATGGCGGCGGTCTCGTCGCTCGCGACGACCGCGCCGTCGCGCAGCGTGGTGACCCGGCCGCACAGCTCGAAGATCTCGTCGAGGCGGTGCGAGATGAACAGCACCGCGCAGCCGTGGTCGCGCAGGGCCTCGGCCACGCCGAACAGCCGGGTCACCTCGGCGCCCGACAAAGCGGCCGTGGGCTCGTCCATGACCAGGACGCGGGCGTCCCGGGAGAGCGCCTTGGCGATCTCGACGAGCTGCTGGTCGGCGATCGACAGGCCCCGCGCGGGCCGCTCGGGGTCGAGCGCGACGCCGAGCCGCCGGAACAGCCCGGCCGACTCCTCGCGCATCGCCCGCCGGTCGATGCGGCCGAGGCGGGTGCGCGGCTGCCGGCCCATGAAGATGTTCTCGGCCACCGACAGGTCGGGGAAGAGCGTCGGCTCCTGGTAGATGACCGCGATGCCGGCGCGCCGCGCGTCGGCGGGGCCGGCGAAGGTCACCGGCTCGCCGTCGAGCAGCAGGTCGCCCTCGTCGGGCGGGTGCACCCCGGCGAGGATCTTCACCAGGGTGGACTTGCCGGCGCCGTTCTCCCCGGCGAGGGCGTGCGCCTCGCCGGCCCGCAGCTCCAGCGACACCTCGCGGAGCGCTCTGATGGCGCCGAACGATTTGCTCACGGACCGCAGCGCGAGCACTGCTGCGGGCGAGTCGTCCGGCTCCCGCATAGCCACTCCCGCAAAAAACGTTTTAAGGTCGTTCTGGACGCTAGAGCCACCCTAACGGCCTGTCAATCCCTCGTCCTGCATCGCGGTTCGAGATCGGAATCTGGCAGACTCCTGGTTGACACGTTTTAACATCGCGGGCGGCGGCCGCCCCGGAGAGAGCATGAGCACGGTCAGCATCAAGGACGTCGCCAGGCGTGCCCGGGTCTCCCCCGGCACGGTGTCGAACGTCCTCAACCGCCCCGAGCGGGTGGCACCCGAAACACGGGCGCGCGTCGAGCAGGCGATCCACGACCTGGGGTTCGTCCGCCACGGCTCGGCGTCCACGCTGCGCGCTGGGCACAGCCGCACCATCGGGCTGTCGGTGATCGACATCGGCAACCCGTTCTTCACCGACGTCGCGGCCGGAGTCGAGGACGTCGCGAGCGACCTCGGCTACGCCGTGATCCTCGGCAACTCCGCCGGGCTGCGCAGCAAGGAGGAGCGCAACCTGCTGGTGCTCGCCGAGCAGCGGGTGCGCGGCGTGCTGATCACCCCGTCCGACGAGGACCCCGAGCGGCTCGACGCGCTGCGCGAGCGGGGCATCGCCGTCGTGCTCGTCGACCATCCGGCGCACCGCCCCGACCAGTGCTCGGTGGCCGTCAACGACGTCGCCGGCGGCGCCATGGCCGTCTCGCACCTGCTGGCCGGCGGCGCCGAGCAGGTGGCGTACGTCACCGGGCCGCTGAGCATCCGGCAGTGCCTGGAACGCCTGCAGGGCGCCGAGCGGGCCCTCGGGGCCGGCACCGACGACGCGCCGGGGGCCGGCCGCGGCGCCTGCCTCGACGTCCTGGAGACGACCGGCATGACCGCGCGGCACGGCCAGCAGGCCGCCGCGCGGCTGATCGCCGAGAACCGGCTGCCCGACGCCGTGTTCTGCGCCAACGACCTGCTGGCCCTCGGCATGCTGCGCGAGCTGCTCCAGGCCGGGGTGCGGGTGCCCGGCGACGTGGCGCTCATCGGGTACGACGACATCGAGTTCGCGTCCGCGTCGACGGTCTCGCTCAGCTCGATCAGGCAGCCGACGTACCGGCTGGGGCGCATCGCCACCGAGCTGCTGCTCGACGAATGCGACAATCCGCAGACGCACGCCCACCAGCAGATCATGTTCCAGCCCGAGCTGGTGGTGCGGGAGTCTTCGCAGCGGACGACCTGACGGAGCGGGAAAGCGGGAAAGGGTGAACGGCGAGGTGACGGACAGGACGGGCGAGGACCCCGGGCGGGGCACCGGCCGGGGCGCGGACCCGGTGTTCGCGGCGGTCGATCTCGGGGCCTCCAACGGCCGCGTGATGACGGCGCGGCTCGACGGCGACCGGGTGCGGCTCACCGAGGCGCACCGCTTCGCCAACCGGCCGGTGCGGGTGCGCGGCACCCTGCACTGGGACATCCTCGCCCTCCATCAGGGCGTGCTCGACGGGCTGCGCGCGGCCGGCGAGGCGGCCGGCCCGGTCACCTCGATCGGCATCGACTCGTGGGCGATCGACTACGGGCTGCTCGACGGCGCGGGGCGGCTGGTCGGCAACCCGGTGCACTACCGCGACGAGCGCACCGCCGGCGTCATGGAGCGGGTGAACGCCGAGCTCGGCGCCGACACGCTGTACCAGATCACCGGCGTGCAGTTCCTGCCGTTCAACACGATCTACCAGCTCGTGGCCGAACTCGCCCACGGGCCCATCGAGGCCCGCACCATGCTGATGATCCCCGACCTGCTCACCTACTGGCTCACCGGCTCGGTGGGCGCCGAGGTCACCAACGCCTCCACCACCGGGCTGTACGACGTGCGCGCCGGCGACTGGGCGCGGCACCTGTTCGAGCGGCTCGGCGTGCCCGCCGGGCTGCCGGCCCGGCTGCGCGCGCCCGGCTCCCCCGCCGGCACCCTCACCCCCTCGGTCGCCGCCGAGACCGGGCTGCCCGAGACGACCCGGGTCACCGTCGTCGCCTCCCACGACACCGCCTCGGCCGTGGCCGCCGTGCCGTCGAGCACCGACCGGTTCGCCTACATCTCGTCGGGCACCTGGTCGCTGGTCGGGGTCGAGCTGCCGGCCCCGGTGCTCACCGCCGAAAGCCGCCTCGCCAACTTCACCAACGAGCAGGGCATCGACGGCACGACCCGCTACCTGCGCAACGTCATGGGCCTGTGGATCCTGCAGGAGTGCCTGCGCACGTGGGGCGAGAGCGACCTGCCCGGGCTGCTCGCCGCCGCCGCCGAGGCCGCGCCGTTCCAGGCCGTGATCGACGCCGACGACCCGGTGTTCCTGCCGCCCGGTGACATGCCGGCCAGGATCGCCGCGAGCTGCGCCCGCACCGGCCAGCCCGTCCCGGCCGACCGCCCGGCCGTGGTCCGCTGCGTCCTGGAGGGCCTCGCGCTGGCGCACCGGCGGGCCGTACGCGACGCGGTGCGGCTCAGCGGCCGCGAGGTCGACGTGGTGCACATCGTCGGCGGCGGCGCGCGCAACGCCCTGCTGTGTCAGATGACCGCCGACGCCACCGGCCTGCCGGTGCTGGCCGGGCCCGTCGAGGCCGCCGCCCTCGGCAACGCCCTCCTCCAGGCCCGCGCCCACGGCCTGATCACCGACATCCGCGAGGTGGTGCGCCGCAGCGAGCCCATCACCCGCTACGAACCCACCGGCTCCGCCGGCCCCTGGTCCGACGCGGCGTCGCGCCTCGGCCACGCCTGACCGGGGGCCGCCGGCCCTCAGGACGCGGAATCGCGGGAGTCGGCCTTGGCCTCGCGGGCCGCTCGGGCGAGGGCCACCTTGGCGCTGGCGGCGTACTGGTCGACGTACTCCTGGCCCGACAGCTCCATCAGGGCGTACATGATCTCGTCGGTGACGGCGCGCAGGACCAGGCGGTCCTCCTCCAGGCCGTAGTAGCGGGAGAAGTCGAGGGGCTTGCCGAACCGGACGAGGGGACGGATGCCGAGCTTCGGGAGCAGGCGGCCCGGGGGCATCATCTCGAAGGTGTTGACCACCGCCCAGGGAATGACCGGCACCCGCGACTCCAGGGCGAGGCGGGCGACGCCGGTCTTGCCCTTGTAGAGGCGGCCGTCGGGCGAGCGGGTGCCCTCGGGGTAGATGCCGAGCAGGTTGCCCTCGCGCAGCACGCGCAGGCCGGTGCGCAGGGCGGCCTCGCTGGCCTTGCCGCCGGAGCGGTCGATGGGCACGGTGCCGACGCCGCTGAAGAACAGGCGGCTGATCAGTCCTTTGAGGCCGCTGCCGGTGAAGTACTCGGCCTTGCCCAGGGAGATGACTTTACGGGGCAGCCCGAGCGGCCCGAAGAAGTGGTCGGCGAACGACAGGTGGTTGCCGGCCAGCAGCGCCGGGCCGTGCCTCGGCACGTTCTCGAGCCCTTCGAACGTGGGCCGGAAGATGAGATGGAGGAGCGGCCCCAGCACCGCCTTGACCACCCAATAGAACACCCGGACATCTCCAGTCTGATGCCGGCGCCATGAACGGCGCCGGGCACGGTCACGAATACGACGTCATCCTCCCATCTTCTCGCCCGCTCTCCCAGACGGCCTACCAGCACACTCGCGGCGGCCCGCCGAACGTGCGACGATCGGCGTGACAGCGCGGGGACGCGGAGGGAAGGTGCGCCATGCCGCTGATGCCGGGCGCCGAGCCGTACCATCACGCGGGCGGGCCGGTCGGGGCGCTGCTCTGTCACGGCTTCACCGGCACCCCACAATCGCTGCGGCCGTGGGCCGAGCACCTCGCCGCGGCGGGGCTGACCGTCACGCTGCCGCGCCTGCCGGGCCACGGCACCACCTGGCAGGAGATGAGCCATACCCGGTGGGAGGACTGGTACGCCGAGCTGGAGCGGGCGTTCCTGGACCTTCGCGGCACCTGCTCCGACGTGTTCGTGCTGGGGCTGTCGCTGGGCGGGTGCATGGCGCTGCGGCTCGCGCAGGTGCACGGCGACGACGTGCGCGGGCTGGTCGTGGTGAACCCCTCGCTGGTGAACGACGTGCCGATGCTGTGGCTCGCCCCGCTGCTGAAGTTCGTGGTGCCGTCGGTGCCGGGCATCGCCGGCGACATCAAGAAGCCGGGGGTGACGGAGCTGGCGTACGATCGGACGCCGGTGCGGGCGGCGGCGTCGCTGCTGCGGCTGTGGTCGCTGGTGCGCGGCGAGCTGCACAAGGTGACGCAGCCGGTGCTCGCGTTTCACAGCACGGATGACCATGTGGTCAAACCGGCCAGTATGGGGATTCTTCACGATGCTTTGGGGGAGAATCTGACCGTGCGAGTCTGCGCGGACAGCTACCACGTCGCGCCACTCGACAATGACGCCGAAATGATCTTCAAAGGGAGCCTCGACTTCATCAGAAACCACGCGTCGGTACCCTTGCAGAGAGACTGACCGAGGCAGGAACGAAGTGACCGGTGACGCCGCAGAGTGACGAGGACGAGGTCTGGCGTCAGATCGTCGCCTCCTACAACGCCGAGGAGACCTCGGCCGAGCCGCCGTGGCCCGATCGGGAGAACGTGCCCGAGGAACCCGAGCCGCGGGCGGACGCCTCGCGCGGTGCCGGCGACACGGCCACCGGCCTCATCGACCCTGACGACGACTTCGCCGAGCCCGGCGGCGACCCCGGCGACGACGAAGACGATCACTACATTCCGCCGCCACCGCCGCCGCTGCCCAAGACCGACGCCGGCACCAAGATCGCCTGGCTGGCGTTGTTCGGCGGGCCCGCCTACCTGCTGCTGGCCGCGCTGCTCGGCTGGCCCATGCGGGGCTGGATCCTCTTCGCCGCCGTCGCGGCCTTCATCGGCGGGTTCGTGGCGCTCGTGGTGCGCATGGGCGACCGGCCGCCCAACGACTCCGGCTGGGACGACGGCGCGGTCATCTGAGGCCCGGCGCCCGCCGCCTTCTCCCGCGCCCGGCCCGTCGCCCCGCCGGCCGGGGCCGGCGAGTCGAGCGTCTCGATCACGTCGGTGTAGCGGCCGCGGTCGTCGACCACGTGCCCGACGGCCATGGTCAGCCCGTCGACGTGGCTCACCGCCTGCAGCCGCACGACGCTGTCGCCGCCGGTGCGCTCGCCCCGGTCGACGTGCCACTTGCCGTGCTCGTAGCGCAGCAGGTACGGGTCCTGCGGGTCAGCGGGGTCGTAGCCGGAGATCCAGTAGCGCTGGGGGCGGCCAGGAACGTGCGGCTCGCCGGTGACGCCGTACAGCTCGGCCGCTCCGCCGGGCACGTGCATGCGGGTCCAGTGTGCGCCGTTCCAGTACAGGACGAGCGGGAAGATGCCCGACTTGCGGTGGACCCCGCCGACCGCGATCACCCGCTTGGCGGAGGCGGCGTAGACGTCGCGCAGGAAGCCGCCCTTGATCGTGGGCACCTTGGCCGTCTTCCACCCGCTCCCCGTCAGCCGGAGGATCAGCGGCCGGGACCCGGTGTCGCCGACCGCCCAGCCCTCCTTCGCCGACAGCAGGGTCACGCCGTACAGGACACCCGACGCGCCGTGCGTGGCGATCGTCCAGCCGTCGCCGGTGCCCGTGGCGACCAGCGGGCGGCCGTCGCGCCCGCCCACGGCGACGACCCGGCCACTGATCGCGGCCACCCCGCCGAGCCAGTCGGCGCTGCCGAGCCGCGGCACGTCGACCCGGTCGAACACCGAGCCGTCGCCCTTCGCGACGTACGGCAGGCTGTCGTGGCCCTGGCCGACCGCCCACAGCTCACCGGGCGAGGCGGCGGCGATGGAGCGCAGCCGCCCCGCACTGGAGGCGTCGTTGCGGATGCCGACCGTGGACCACGACGAGCCGTCCCAGTGCGTGATCACGGCGCGGCTCTGCCAGTCGTCCCACACGCCCTCCTGGCCCACCGCCCACACGTCGTCGGCGCGCAGCGCCACCACGTCGGACAGCGACGCGTCGGCGCGCAGCCGAGCGGTGGCGAACGGGCGGACCTCCTCCGCGGAGGGAGAAGGCGAGGGCGTGACGGGCCTGCGCGGGGTTGCTTCGGCGCGCGCTGCCGATGCGGGTAACAGACCGGCGATCAGCCAGACGACGAGCGCGCACAACGGCACCGCACGCCACGACGGGCGGCGGGTCATGAGGAGATCGTACGTGGCCGCGCCCGCGTCTCGTGGCGCCGCTCCGCCAAGTCATGGTGAAACCGCAGTTCGGCGCGCATGGGCAAATGGTCGCTCGCCGCCGTCAGGTCGGCGCGCGCCGCGGCCGGCACCCCGCACGAGACGGCGGTCAGGCCGGCCCCGGCGAAGATCGCGTCGATGCGCTTGCGGGGATGACGCGCGGTGAAGGTGGCGCCGTCGCCGGCCGGGGCGGCGGCGAAGCTGTCGGCGAAGCGGCGGGCGATGAACTCGAACGTCGGGCTGCCCGGCTCCTCGTTGAGGTCGCCCGCGAGCACGGGCAGCGCGCCGTGGCGCTCGCAGACGCGCCGCAGGTGCACCACGGCCTCGGCGGCGTGCCGGAGCCTCGCGGCGGCCATCAGGTCCAGGTGCACGCAGCAGACCGCGACCCGCCGCCCGTGCTTCTCGGCCACCAGCACGGTCGTGGCGCGGCGTTCCATGCCCAGAAAGCCGCGCAGCAGCCGGCTCTCGGCGTCGATCACCCGGACGGCGGGCCCCGCCAGGATCGCCAGCCCGCCGGTGCGGCGCCCCGCCGCCAGCGTCATGCCGGTGGCCCGCGCCAGCCACCGGCGGCGGCGCCGCCACGACCAGAAGCGGGGGGCCTCCTGCAGGCACAGCACATCGGGCCGCATCGACGTGATCACGCGGGTGAGCGCCGCGGTGTCGCCGCGCATCGACCTGATGTTGTACGTGGCGACCGTGACGACCGGGCCGCTCACCGCTGCCGGGCGAGGTCCGCGGCGCCCACCAGCCCGGCGGCGGGGCCCAGCTCGGCCTTCCTGATATCGGCGAGCGGCCGGTGGCCGCGCGCCGTCACCCGCTCGGCGTACACCTCGCGGGCCCGGTCGAGGAACAGCCCGGCCGAGTGCGACACGCCGCCGCCGATGACGAAGCGGCCGGGGTCGAGGGTGACCGTGAGATCGGCGAGGCCCTGCCCCAGCCACTCGGCGAGCCGGTCGAACGCCTCCAGCGCCGCCGCGTCGCCGGCGGCCGCCGCCTCGGCCACGTGCACGCCTTCGACGGCCTCCAGGGTGCCGCCGGCGAGCTCCAGCAGGATCGCCGCGCGGGCCGGATCGCGTTCGGCGGCCTCGCGGGCGTCGAGCACCAGGGCGTTGCCGCTGGCGTACCGTTCCCAGCAGCCCCGGCCGCCGCAGCCGCACGGCCGCCCGCCGGGCACGACCCGCATGTGGCCGTACTCCGCCCCCATGCCCCACCGGCCGCGGTAGAGCGCGCCGTCGACGATGATGCCGCCGCCGATGCCGGTGCCCAGCGTCACGCACACCACGTGGCTCTCGCCGCGCGCCGCGCCGAAGCGGTACTCGCCCCAGGCCATGGCGTTCGCGTCGTTCTCGACGATCACCGGCAGGCCGACCAGGCCGGCGACCTTGTCGCGCAGCGGCTCCTCGCGCCAGGCCAGGTTGGGGGCGAACCGCACGATCGACCGGGTCTCGTCGACGAAACCGGCCGCGCCGACCCCGACGGCCGCGACGTCGTGGCGGCCGCGCAGCACCCGCACGACGTCGGCGATCACCATGGCGACCTTGTCGGGCTCCTGCGCCGGAGTGGGCCGCCACAGGCGCTCCACGATCGTGCCGGAGCCGTCGACCACGCCCGCGGCGACCTTGGTGCCGCCCACGTCGACACCGATGGTCAGTGCCATTGCCGTCCTCACCCGCCGCGCTCAGCCCAGGTCGATGTGCTCGACGCGGTCGCGCGACGACGTGCGCTGCGGACGGGTCACGACGTCGAACGCCTGCCGGAACGCCGCGAGCAGCTCGCCGCCGGCGGCCACCAGATGGTCGGTGACGTCGCCGCCGGACTCGCGGGCGGCGGCCTTGGCGCGGCACAGCGGGCAGGCCCGGCAGATGTACTCATCGTCGTCGTGGTGCTCGGCGACGGCCTCGCTCCACACGTCGGCGGAGTGCGCCCGCCCCCCGCCGAAGGCCTGGCCGAGCCCGCTCACCCCGCCCTTGACGAAGCCCTTGCCGAGGCCCTGGCCCATGCCCTTGCCGAACTCCGTGCCGATGCGGCGCTGCAGCGAGTCGAACAGCCGCATGGCCTCCTCGGCGATGCCGGCCTGCGTGCGCTGCCGGTCCTGCCCATCGCGCCCGGCCTGCCCGTTCTGTCCGTGCTGCCCGGCCTGGCCGTTCTGGTGGTTCTGCTCGTTGTCCGGGGTATCAGTCATCGCGCCCTCCTGGTCCTGCTTCGAACCGTACCCGCAGCCGTCCGTCGCGGAGCGCGGCCTCGGTCACCGTACGGCGGGCCAGGGCCGCCGGCAGCGCCATCACCCGCCGGTACGCCCCGGCGGTCACGATCAGCTCGTCGCCCTTGCGGGCCAGATCGACGGCGCTCCGGTCGGCCAGCGGCAGCGCCAGGACCAGCTCCCACTCGCCATCGGCGGTCTGGCCCACCGTCAGCGGCGGCTCGGCCGCCAGCGGGGCGAAGGGATCGGCCGAGCCGTACAGGCCGGTGGCCAGCTCGGCGAGGGCGGCGGCGCCCACCGGCTCGGCCGGCAGGTACGGCACCCGGTGCACGGGCAGCGGCGCGAACGACTCGCCGATCTCGGCCAGCAGCCGGGCCTGCGCCGACACCCAGCGCTCCCGCCACGGGTCGGCGCCGCCGGACGGGAACACCCGGTTGGCGATGACGGCGTCGACGCGGTAGCCGTACAGGCTGAGCGAGGTCAGCGTGCGGCGGGCCTCGGCGACGACGACGGCCTCCGGGGTGAGCACGAGCCGCACCGACGCGTGGTCGCCGGTCAGCAGCTCGCGCACCTCCATCAGGCCGCGGTGCAGCCGCTCGCCGGCCCCGAACACCTGGTCGTCGGGCACGCTCACCCGCGCCACCGTGCGCACCACCGGCGAGATGGCCCGCAGCAGCCGCCTGCCGACCGGCAGCAGCCGGTTCACGTGCCAGTCGAGCGCTTCGGGCAGGGCCAGCAGCCGCAGCGTCTCGGCCGTCGGCGCGCAGTCGACCACGATCACGTCCCAGTGCCCGGTGCGGGCCTGCTCGCGCAGCTCCAGCAGCGCGATGACCTCCTCGGCGCCGGGCAGCACGGTGAGCTCCTCCGAGGTCACCTCGTCGAGCCCGAGCTCGGCCAGCACCCCCTGGGCGTACTCGCGCAGGTCGCCCCAGTGCCGCTCCAGCGCCCGCTGGGTGTTGACCTGCTGGGCGAACAGGTTCGGCGCGGCCTCGGCCGGCTCGTCGGAGGGGCGGACGGCGAGGGCGTCGGCCAGCGAGTGGGCCGTGTCGGTGGAGACCACCAGCGTCTTGTGGCCCCGGCGCGCGGCCAGGGTCGCGGTGGCGGCGGCGACCGTCGTCTTGCCCACACCGCCTTTGCCGGTGAACAGCAGTACCCTGGTCATCGGCCGATCACCTGGACTCGACGCGCTTCTTGAGCCCTTTGAGCGCGGTGTCGACGATGACCTTCTCGGCCCGCCGCCTGACCATGCCCAGCATCGGCACCCTCAGCTCGACCGCCAGCTCGTACGTCACCTGGGTGCCGTTACCCGCCTCGGTGAGCCGGTAACTCCCGGTGAGCCCCGAGACCATCCGCCCGGCCTCCGCCATGCGCCACGCGACGTGCTCGTCGCCGGTCCATTCGTACGCGAGGGTGTACTCGTCGCTGATCACCGCGGCGTCCAGGACGAAGCGGACGGTGGCCGGCCGTCCGCCGGAGCCGGTCGTGATGACCTTGGCCGACTTGATCTGCCCGGCCCACTGCGGATAGGAGTCGAAGTCGGCGATCACCGCCATGATCTGCGATCTCGCGGCATCGATCGTGATGCTGGACTTCGTGCGATCAGCCATGTGTTCACCGTACTCGCCGGATCAGAGTTCGAGCGTGTACGGCGTGCCCCTGCCCCGGAAATGGCCGACGTTGAGGCACTCGGTGCGGCCGATGCGGGTGCGGCGCTTGAGCGGCTGGTGCACGTGGCCGAACAGTGCGTACCTCGGCTGGGTGCGTCTGATCGCCTCCAGCGTCGCCTCGCTGCCTCGCTCGAACCGGCGCGCGACCACGTCGTACAGCAGCTCGGGCACCGCCGGCGGGATGTGGCAGCACAGCACGTCCACCGCGCCGACCGCCTCGACCTTGGCGGCGAACTCGTCGTCGTCGATCTCGTAGGGCGTGCGGTAGAGGGTGCGCAGCCCGCCGCCGACGAACCCGAACGTCACCCCGCCGATCTCGACGACCTGCCCGTCGAGGACGTGATGCCCGTCCCTGACGTACTCGGGCCACAGGCGGGGCAGGTCGACGTTGCCGTAGGTGAGGTACGCGGGGGTCGGCATGGCCGCGAAGATGCGTTCGTACTGCCGCCGCACCGCCCGCTCGATGTGGTCGCCCGGGTCGCCGTCGAGCGTGGCCCACAGCGCCGCCGTCAGGGCCCTGGCCTCGTCGAACCGCTTGGCCAAGCGCAGCCGCACCAGCTCGGTGGCCCGCTCGGCGCCGAACAGCTCGGGGAAGATGCCCTGGGAGTGGTCGGCGTAGTCGACGAACAGGAGCAGATCGCCGAGGCAGATCAGCGCGTCGACGCCCTCGGCCGCGCCGGCCAGCACGTCCACCCTGCCGTGGACATCGCTGACGACGTTGATCCGCATGCCGACATGGTAGTACGCGGAAATTCGACCTGATCGGCACCCGTGGCGCGAACGGTTCGGGCTGATAGCGTGAATCCCACCGGTCAACGGCCGTGTCCGTGGCAGTGGCCGAGACCCCGAGTGGGGCTTTCGAGTGGCTTTCGAGCGGGCTTTCGAAGGGGTAATCGTGCGCGAGTCCAGCGTTCCCATGATCGTGGACGTGCCGCCGTCCGCCAACTGCGCCGACACGGTCTTCCAGCGCGCCGAGCAGGACCCCGGCGCCGAGGTGATCCGCCGCAAGATCGACGGCGCGTGGCGGCCCGTCACCGCCGCCGAGTTCCGTGATCAGGTCGCCGCGCTCGCGAAAGGGCTCATCGCCGCGGGCGTCGAGCCGGGTGACCGCGTCGGGCTCATGTCGCGCACACGGTACGAATGGACCCTGATCGACTACGCGATCTGGGCCGCCGGGGCGGTCGGCGTGCCGATCTACGAGTCCTCCTCGCCCGGCCAGATCGGCTGGATCCTGTCCGACAGCGGCGCCAAGGCGGTGTTCGCCGAGCTCGACGCGCACGAGAAGAGCGTCCGCGAGGCGCTGCCCGACCTGCCCGGCCTCTCGGAGATCTGGCGCATCGAGGGCGACGGCCTCGACACGCTGCGGTCGCTCGGCGCCGGCGTGACCGACGAGGTGCTGCACGAGCGGCGCACCGCCCGCGGCGGCCACGACCTCGCCACGATCGTCTACACCTCCGGCACCACCGGCCTGCCCAAGGGCTGCCGCCTCACCCACGACAACCTGCTGTTCACGGCCCGCAACGTCGCGGCCGGCCCGCTGCCGCGGCTGTTCGAGGTGCCGGGCCGGGCGGCGCTGCTGTTCCTGCCTCTGGCCCACAGCCTCGCCCGCATCATCGAGATCGTGCTGATCGAGACCGGCACGGTGCTCGGCCACAGCCCCAACCTCAAGGACGTCGCGCCCGACCTGGTGGAGTTCCGGCCCACCTTCCTGCTCGCCGTGCCCCGGGTCTTCGAGAAGGTCTACAACGCCGCCGAGCGCAAGGCCGCCGCCGACGGCAAGGCCGCGATCTTCCGCCGCGCCGCCGACGTGGCCGTGCGCTTCGGCCGTGCCGAGAGCACCGGCCGCGCCGGTCTCGGCCTGCGCCTGCTGCACGCCCTCTTCGACCGCCTCGTGTACGTCAAGCTGCGCGCCGCCACCGGCGGCAACCTGTGGGGTGCGGTGTCGGGCGGCTCGGCCCTCGGCGAGCGCCTGGGCTACTTCTTCAAGGGCGTCGGCATCGAGGTGTACGAAGGCTGGGGCCTGACCGAGACCTCCGCCCCCTCCGCCGTCAACATCCCCGGCGCCAACAAGATCGGCACCGTGGGCAAGCCGCTGCCGGGCGTGACCATCGCGGTGGCCGACGACGGCGAGCTCCTCGTCAAGGGCCGCCATGTCTTCGACGGCTACTGGAACGACCCCGAGGCCACCGCCGAGGTGATCGACGTCGACGGCTGGTTCCACACCGGCGACGTCGGCTCGATCGACGACGATGGCTACGTCCGCATCACCGGCCGCAAGAAGGAGCTGCTGGTCACCGCGGCCGGCAAGAACGTCGCGCCCGGCCCGCTGGAGGACCGCCTGCGCGCCCACCCGCTGGTGGGCCAGGCCCTGGTGGTGGGCAACGACAAGCCGTTCATCGCCGCGTTGATCACCCTGGACCCCGAGGCGCTGGACCAGTGGAAACACGACAACGGCCGTGAGTCGGCCACCCTCGCCGACCTGGCCACCGATGCCGCGATCCTGGCCGAGGTCCAGGCCGCGGTCGACGACGCCAACTCCACGGTCTCCCGGGCGGAGCAGATCAAGAAGTTCAGCATCCTCGACACCGAGTTCACCGAGGAGTCGGGCCACGTCACCCCGAGCCTCAAGCTCAAGCGCACCGTCGTCTACCGCGACTTCGCCGAGGAGATCGACGCCCTCTACGGCTGATCCCGGCCCGGGCCGCTCCGCCGATCGGCGCCGGCACGATCTCCGCGGGGCGCGGCCCGGCCGGAACCGCCACGTCAGGCGAACTCGACGCTGGGGTGGTACCTCTTGACCCGATGCAGCGTGTTGCGGTCGGTGTGGTGCATCTCGGCGCCCGTCGCCGCGAGCTTGAGAACGAGGTCGGACGTGTAACTGAACGTGCCGTCGTCGTTGAAGGTGAAGGTGCTCTCGAAGGCCATGGCCCTCGCCCGCTGCAGCAGGTACCGGTTCTGGGACAGGCCATAGCCCTCGGCGCCGGGGGTCGCGACGAAGGTCAGCGACCTGTCACGCGGGCCTGCGTCACCGCCCGCCAGGATGGCGAGCCCGCGCGGCACGGCGAAACAGCGGATCACCTGCCCGTTGGCCTTGTCCCACAGCAGGTAACCCGTCTCGTCGTGGAACGGGTCCATGGCCTCCTCGCCGTGGCGCCAGGCCGTCATCGAGTAGGTGAGCCCTTCCATGGTCTGCTGACCGTTCTCGACGACCGGGATGGGCTTGAACCAGGCGCGCTCGAAGTACCCGGTCTCGGTCGTCTCATCGTCCTTGTTGTGGTAGGAGAGGTCGACGCCGACATCGCCCTCCCACTCGCCGACCAGCGGTGTCAGCGGGCCCAGCCGTTGCGGGCCCTGCACAAGCGTGCGACCGCTCGCGGCCAGGGTGCCGGAATCGGTGGCGTCGGTGGACGTGGATACAGCCGTAGTCATGGGAACCTCCGTTCAGTGGGCCGGCCATGAAACGCGCGCCGTGCTGGGGGCTGTCGAACGGCGCGGTGACCCAGGCGGCTGGGCCTGAATGTCCTGTATGGCCAGCTCAGCGAGAGCTTACTCGGGGGCCGCCTCCGGCACTCATGCGGCACCCCCGGCATCGCGGCCAGGAGACGAATGATCGGCTCTGGCCATCAGGGAGTGTCGCTGGTCCGCCGGACCAGGCTCGGGAGAGATGATGCACAAGGGGGATGACGCATAACCGGCCCCGCGCTCTTGGGGATGGCAGGAGCATCTTGTATCATCTATCCTAATTATAGTTTTATGTAACGCTCGCCGACCTATGAGGGAGGACACCAGTATGGGCACACGCCTTCTGCTGGTGCGGCGGCGTCACGTCGATTTTCTGCGGGTGCACAGCGCAGCCTGTTGAGGCGTCGCTTCGACCCGGTGCTGCCCATGGCCGCCGGGGTTGAGATTTCCGTCTTCGTTACTCCCCCTGCCGGTACTTCCCTGGAAGGCTCCTGTGGCTGTTACGCCTGCCGTCCCTACGTCCACCCTGCCCCCGTCGTCCCGGCCGGCGACCCCGTCGTCCCGGCCGGCCAGGCGCGCGGCCGCCGACCGGCCCGCGCCCGACTGGGACCTGGTCTACAAGCGCAACTACATCGAGCGGCTCAAGCGCGACCGGCCGCCGATGAACGTCCGTGACGAGCTGCCCGACCTGATCGCGCGCGGCTACGAGGACATCCCCGAAGAGGACATCGTCCGCCTCTACTGGTACGCCCTGGCCCACGACAAGCCGAAGATCGGCACCTTCATGGTGCGGGTCAAGGTGGCCGGAGGCCTGCTCAGCGGCGACCAGCTGCGCGCCCTGGCCCGCATCATCCGCCAGTACGGGCGCGGCGACGCGGAGCTGACCACGCGGCAGGGCATCCAGATGCACTGGGTTCCGCTGGCGAACCTGCCCGATGTGATGAACGACATCGAGGCCGCCGGGCTGACCACCACCGGGGGCGAGGGCGACACCGTCCGGAACATCACGAGCTGTCCCGTGTCCGGCCTGACCGCCGACGAGCCGTTCGACGTCACCCCGGTGATCCGCGAGGTGGCCGACCACTTCTACGGCAACCCGGACTACTCGAACCTGCCGCGCAAGCACAAGTACACGATCGCGGCGTGCTCGGCCCAGTGCAACGCGCCCGAGATCTCCGACGTGGCCCTGCTCGCGGTCAAGAAGGACGGGCGCGAGGGTTTCGCGCTGCGCATCGGCGGCGGCATGACCAACACCCCGCGCATCTCGCGGGACATCGGCGTGTTCATCCCGCGCGAGCAGACCATCGAGGTGCTCGAGGCGGTCACCAACGCGTGGCAGCGCGACCTGCGCTACCGCATCTCACGGGCCAAGGCGCGCATCAAGTTCATGATGGACGACTACGGCCCCGAGGGCATGCGCGCCAAGATCGAGGAGGTGCTCGGCCGCCGCCTCGAAGACGGCGAGGCACCGACTCCGGCGTTCGACGCCGACCACCTCGGCGTCCACCCGCAGCGGCAGCCCGGCCTGTACTACGTCGGCGTGTCCGTGCCATCCGGGCGGATCACCGGGGACAAGCTGGAAACGCTGGCCGACCTCGTGTCCGGCTTCGGCGGCGAAGTGCGGCTCACCCGGCAGCAGAACTTCATCCTGGCCAACGTGCCGGAGGATCGGCTCGAAGACGTCAAGAAGACCCTGAGCGACATCAACTACCCCCTCGACCGGGGCCGTGCGTTCGGGCGGTCGATCGCGTGCACCTCGCACCAGTTCTGCAACTACTCGATCGCCGAGACGAAGGGCAAGCTCGACGAGCTGCTCGCCGAGCTGACCGACCACTACGGCGCCGAGCGCATCGGCGACCTCGGCATCCACATGGACGGCTGCCCGCACGCCTGCGCCCAGCACTGGATCGGTGAGATCGGGCTGCAGGGCACCACCACCAAGCTGGACTCCGGCGAGCGGGTCGAGGCGTACGACCTGACGGTCGGAGGCGGGCTCGGCACCCGTACGGCCATCGGCAGGCGGCTCATGCGCCGCGTGCCCACCGCCGAGATCAACGGCGTGATGGACCGGCTGGTCGGAGCCTGGCTGGACGAACGCGACGCCCGCGGCGACTCCGGCTACACGCTCGGGGACTTCTGCACCGCGCACTCGGACGAAGAACTGCTCGCGATCGCCAATGGCGCCGAGACCGCCCAGGCGGCGGCGAACACCGTCGCCGTACGGGTGCCGGGCCCGGTGCTGCCGCTGGTGAACGGCGAGGACCGGGTGGACGTACAGGCGGCCACCGTGGGCGAGGCGCTCGCCGCGGTCGCCGCGCGGTTCCCGGAGTTCGGCGCGACCGTGCTGCCAGGCGGGAAGGTCGCCGACGCGTTCCTGGTCGCGATCGGCGACGACGACATTCGCGGGCTCGACGGACTCGCCACACCCGTTCAGCCGGACCAGGACATCGTCATCGTGATGGCGATGTCCGGTGGCTGATCGCGGCTCCGCGGCACACGAAAGACTGATGAGGGGATTGGCGATATGACAGAGGTGCTGGAGCCGGCGCGCACCGGCGAGCGGGTGGTGTTCGACGACCTGGAGATCGGCGAGATCGCCCTGGAGTACGACGACCGGGAGCCGGAAGAGGTCATCGAGTGGGGGCTGAGCACCTTCGGTGACCGCATCGCGATCGTCACCGCCATGCAGGCCGACGGCATGGCCATCCTCGACATGGCGGCCAAGATCAAGCCCGACGTGCGGGTGATCACGGTGGACACCGGGCGGCTGCCGCAGGAGACGTACGAGTTCATCGACGAGGTGCGCCGCCGCTACCCGCAGACGCGGTGGGAGATTCCGTTCCCCGACACCGCCGAGGTGGAGGCGATGGTGCGCCGCCGCGGGGCGAACCTGTTCTTCAACTCGGTCGAGGAACGGATGTTCTGCTGCCAGGTCCGCAAGGTCCGGCCGCTGATCAAGGCCTTGGAAGGGCTCGACGCCTGGTTCACCGGGCTGCGCCGCGACCAGTGGGCCTCCCGCGCCGCGATCAAGAAGGTGGAGCTCGACCACGACCACGGCGCCATCGTGAAGATCAACGCTCTGGCCGACTGGGAGGGCGACGAGGTCGACGCCTACATCGAGGAGAACGACGTCCCGCGCCACCCGCTGTACGCCAAGGGGTACACCAGCATCGGCTGCGCGCCGTGCACCCGCGCGATCCAGCCCGGCGAGAACGACCGCGCCGGCCGCTGGTGGTGGGAGACCGGGGCGCCGAAGGAGTGCGGCATTCACTGCACGATCGAGACCGGCGGCTTCGAGCACGAGGCGGAGGCGATCCTTTCCGAAGCGCACGGCTACGGCCACCGGTGATGAACGGCCAGTCCGCCGACGGCGCCGACATCACGCTCAGCCCCGAGGAGGCCGCGGCCGTCGAGGCCGCGGCCGGCGGCTACGCCGCCGTGCTGCCGCCCGGCCGCGCCGCGCCGTACCACGCGCTGGCCCAGGCCGCGGCGGAGGGCGTGATCCCGGCCGATCTCGTCGAGGCGGTGGAGCGGGTCGCCGCGGTGAGCCTGCAGACCGGGCAGGCCCGGCGAGGCGGCCAGGCCGGCGACGAAAGCCTCCTGGCCGCGGTCTACCGGCGCACCCCGGCCGGCCGGGCACTGGCCGGCCGGGCGTACGAAGTCAACCAGGCGCTGGAGGCCCTGACCGGGCGTCAGCTGCGGGCCGCGCGGGTCAGCGCCTCCGCACCCGGCTCGTACCGCTTCACCTTGCAGGCCGACGGCGTCACCCTGACGCTCACCATCGACACCGCCGGCATCGAGGTCCGCAGCCTGCACGCGGGCTGACCACCACCCGCCGTCCCGGGGGGCGGGTCAGGGTTTTTTCGCCACGCCGCACCACATGGGCAGGGGTGTCGGATGGTGGGGGGTGGCGTCGTCGGGGTGCCATTCGTTGAGGGTGACCACGCCCGGGGGAAGCAGGTCGAGGCCGGTGAAGAACCGGGCGACCTGCTCGTGGGTGCGGGGGGTGGCGTGGACGGCGGCGCGCTCGTTGTACTTCTGCATGGACGTGGCCACCTGGTCCACGTTGATGTCGCTCGCCGGGTGCGAGATGACCAGGTGGCTGCCGGCGGGAAAGGCGTCGAGGAGGCGCGTGACGATCCCATAGGGGTCGTCGGCGTCGGAGATGTACTGGGCGATCGCGAACAGCATGAGGCCGACGGGCCGGGTGAAGTCGAGGGTGACCGCCGCCTCGGTCAGGATCTCGCCGGGGTCGCGCAGGTCGCCGTGGACGTAGGACGTGGCGCCTTCGGGGGTGCCGCGCAGCAGGCGGCGGGCGTGGGCGAGGACGATCGGGTCGTTGTCGACGTAGACGACACGTGACTCGGGGGCGGCCCGCTGGGCGACCTCGTGGACGTTGTTCTCGGCGGGGATGCCGGTGCCGATGTCGAGGAACTGGCGCACCCCGGCATCGACGAGGTGGCGCACGGACCGGCCGAGGAAGGCGCGGTTCGCGCGCACCGACGGGATGATCTCGGGATGGGCGGCCACCGACAGGGCGGCGGCCTCACGGTCGACCGCGAAATTGTTCTTGCCGCCCAGCCACACGTCGTACACACGCGCCGGATGGGCCGTGGAAGTGTCGATTTCGACCAGGTCGCGCTCGGGTACGGGCCAGTTGTCAGTCAACGGGGGGCCTTTCCGTCAAGCCGTCCGTACGGGCTCGGCGCGGCAGTACGGTCCAGAATTCTTGATCGTGCCGATTATTCAACCGTTTTCCTTATAGGTGCAAGCGATCTCCCGCGTACAGAATCCCGTACAGTACACTCAGCTCAACATTGGGGAGGTCTGGATGATAAGCCCTTATGTACGTCGGCTCCGGCTGGCCGCCGAGCTCCGCGCGCTGCGTGCCGAGGCCGGGCTGACGCACGAGCAGCTCGCCAAGCGCATCGGGCAGAGCAGGGCGCAGATCTCCCGGCTGGAGAACGCCCACGCGGCGCCCGACCTCGACGACATCATCAAGATCCTCGACGTGGTCGAGGTCGACGGCGAGCGGTGGGAGCAGATCGTCACGATCGCGCGGGAGGCCGCCGAGCGCGGCTGGTGGGAGTCCAACAGCCACGACATGGGCGCCCGCCAGACCGTGTACGCGAACCTGGAGGCCGGCGCGGGGACGATCCGGGAGTACCAGCAGACGTTCCTGCCCGGCCTGCTGCAGATCCCGGAGTACGCCGCCGCCCGCGTCGCCGCCGACGACTCGCTGGTGCCGGTGCGGGCCCCCACCGACAAGATCGTGGCCGGGCGGGTGGGCCGGCAGCGGATGTTCCGCAGGCCCGGCGGGCCGACGTACGAGGTGGTCATCGACGAGGTGGCGGTGCGGCGTCTGTCCGCGCCGGCCGAGGTGGTGAAAAAGCAGCTCTACCATCTGGCCGCGGTGGTGAACCGCGACCCGAAGATCTCGATCCGGGTGCTGCCGGTCGATGCCCACGTGACCGGCTATGTCGTGCCGAGATGCACGTTCTCGATCTACACCTATCCCGATCCGGGCGACCCGACGGTCGTGGCGATCGACACGGTCACTTCCGACCTGCTGCTGACCGAGCCGCACGAGGTGGCCCCCTACGACGTGCTGCACAGCCGATTACGCAACGCCGCGCTGTCGGTCGACGACAGCCTCGACCTGATCACCGAGGCGGCGACGGCGCTGCCCGACGGATAGCGGAACAGGGAAAGAACCACATGCGGCAAGACAGGTTCACGGGCTGGCGCAAGTCCCGCCACAGCAACAGCAGCGGCGACTGTGTCGAGGTGGCACGGGCCGCCGATGGCGGCGTCGGCATCCGTGACTCCAAACAGGAGGGCCGGGGACCCGTGCTGACCTGCACGGCCGCCGAGTGGCGGGCGTTCCTCGCCCGGCTCAAGAACGGGCGGCTCGGAGACGGGCGGCCGGTGTTGTAGATGGCGGGCCGCCGACAGGGGCCGGAGCCTTCGGGCTCCGGCCCCTGTCATATTCCGGGATCTTGTCGACGATCTTTGCCGAAGTTCTTGATGCACTGGGCAATGATTCGGAACAATCAGAGATCCTGCACAGTACAAATACCCGGTCTGCTCGCGCCCCCTTCTGCGGACGGCGCTGATCGGAGGGAGTTCGCGCGCCATGACGACGATGGATGCATCGCCACGAAACATCACCGGCCGCGAGCTTTTCCCCACGACACCCCTCGCCACCTGGCCGCTCTCCGACAGGCCGGTGTCCGTGATCCGCAGCCGCACCCTGATCAGGGGCGCGCTCACCGTGCTGGGGCTGCCCGAGGAAACCGTCGACAACGCCGTCCTGATGGTGTCGGAGCTGGTCACCAACGCCCTGCGGCACGCCTACCCGCCGTACGAACTGCGGATCTGCCGGGGACCGGGCACGATCACGTGCGAGGTGGTCGACTGCCTGCAGCTGCTGCCCGCGATTCCCGCGCCGCGGCACGCCGAGCTCACCCTGGCCGACATCGACGCCGTCGACCTCCAGGACCTCGCCCAGCTGGAGGGAGGGCGCGGCCTGGACGTGGTGAGCCGGCTGTGCGAGGGGCGCTGCGCGGCCCGCCTCACCACCACCCTGACGACGGAGCGGCCGATCCGCGGCAAGGCCGTCGGGTTCACGCTCGACCTGCCCACCTCCTGCCCGTGCCCCCCGTCGCGGGGGGGTGCCGCCGCGGTCCCGGCCGGCGGCGGATGACATCCTCGGGGGGTACGGCCAAGCGGCAAGAATCCCCGTGGTGAGGTGATGACGCGTGCGTACACCGGCCCGACCCGGCGTGCGAGAGCTGCTCAGCAACGACCCCTCCGGCTACGCCTGGGGGGTGCTGCACGAGCGGACCCCCCGGATCATCGCCCAGACCCGGGCCACCTACCCCTACGACCCGGAGCGGCAACGCGCCCTCGACGAACTGCTCGCCGACTTCACCACCGGCGTCGCGCGGCCGCTCGGCCGGCACGAGCACGACGCCGCCCAGTGGGACGAGTGGGGCACCGGCCACTTCGGCAAGCCGTGGGCCGACCTGCCCTTCCTGTGGTGGGAGTCCTACTTCTTCCGGCTGCTGCTCGGCGCCGTCGGCTACTTCACGCCGGGGCCGTGGCGGGGTCTCGACCCGTTCGAGCCGCTGAAGACCGCCGAGCTCGGCGACCCCGCCCTGGCGACCGACCTCGCCGCGCTCGACGACGCGGCGCGCGCCCCGATGGCCGAGCGCGGCCGGGCCGCCCTGCTCGCGGCGCTGTGGGGCAACCGGGCCGACCTCGGCTTCCGGGTCGGCGAGGAGCCGGGAAACTGGCGGGAGGGCGAGCTGGTCGTCGCCGACGAGAGCGCAGCGCTGTGGGCCGCCCTGGCGGCCGGCACCTCCCGCCCGGTGCACTTCGTCGCCGACAACGCCGGGCGGGAGCTGCTGTCGGACCTGGTGCTGATCGACCACCTGCTGGCCACCGGGCTCGCCCCCGCCCTCACGCTGCACATCAAGCCGCGGCCCTACTACATCTCCGACGCGACGACGGCCGACGTGATGGCCGGGCTGCGGCGGCTCACCGCGGCCGGTGGCGAGAGCGCACGGGTCGCCGGGCGGCTGCGCGACGAGCTCGTCGGCGGCCGGCTCGCGCTCGGCGCGCACCCGTTCTTCTGCGCGCCCTTGTCCTACCATCACCTGCCGGACGACCTCGCGGAGGCGTTCGCGGGCGCGTCGATCACGATCATGAAGGGCGACTTGAACTATCGCCGTCTCGTCGGCGACCTCGACTGGCCCCCCGACACCCCGTTCGACGAGGTGACGGCGTACTTCCCGAGCCCGGTGGCGGCGCTGCGCACCCTGAAGTCCGACGTCCTCACCGGCATCCCCCGCGACCTGCTCGCGCGCCTCGACGCGGGCGGCACGGCGTGGCGCACCGACGGCAGCCACGCCCTGATCCAGGTCCGCCGCTAGCGGGCACGCCGCCGGCAGGTGCGCCGGCTAGCCGGTCGGGCCGGCCGGGCCGGCCGGGCGGCGCGCCTCGACCTCGATCTCGATGCGCATGCGCGGATCGGCCAGGCCGCACACCATCATCGTGGCGGCCGGGCGCACCTCGCCGAACCAGCGGCGCAGCGTGGGCCGGCACGGCTCGAAATCGGCGCGGTCGGGCAGCAGGTACCGCACCCTGACCACGTCGGCGAGCGTGCAGCCGGCCCGCGCCAGCGCGGCCTCGATGTTGCGCAGGCTCTGCTCGGCCTGCTCCACCACGTCGTCGGAGATGGTCATCGACGCGTAGTCGAACCCCGTGGTGCCCGACACGTGCACGCGGTCGCCGTCGACCACCGCCCGCGCGTACCCGATCCGCTCCTCGAAGGTGGACCCGCTCAAGATCGCTCGCCGCTCGGTCATAGGGGTGACCTTAGGCCACGTGGCTTCGCCCCGCCCTATCGAGGTCCGCTCAGGTCCCCCCGGGGTTTGAAAGGGAGCAGGCGGGCCGGACACGGGGTCCGGCGGGGTCCGATCGGGGTCCGCCGAGGGGTCGGGCCGGACTCCGATCGGACCCGCCGCCCGCCTTCGCGGACGGGCGCCGGGGGCGCGGGGCGGGGCCGGGACCGCCGCTCCCCCGGCGGGTTCGATGTCACCTCGCGGGTGCGGGTCAGCAGCCGATCGGGGCGGAGCCGAGGGCGACGTCGTCGTACCAGATGGTGTCCTGGTCGCCGCCGTAGCTCTCCCAGCCGAGCCGGAAGGTCGTCGGGCGGGGCGCCGTGGAGCGGCGCAGCCACTGGGAGTCGATGTCCTGGGTCGGCACGCCGTCGACGCGCAGCCCGGCGATCTCCTGGTCGCCCAGGTAGGTCCGCATGTTCTGCTGCGTGGTGTCGATCTGGAAGCGGAGGCAGACCCACTGGCCGACCGGCAGGGCGGCGCTCTGCGCGACGCCGTTCGGGCTCTGCTCGGGCAGCGTGGCGTCGTCGGACTCGCGGTTCCACTGCAGGCGGGAGTTCTGGCCGCCGATGCGCAGGTCCTTGCCGCCGTCACGGGAGTCGGCCATGGTGATCATGGCGACGTGGGTCTGGGGCAGGGCCGTGGTGTGCCGGATCCACATGCGGCCGTACACGACCGGGCCGATGCCGGAGACGTCGGCGGTGGTGCCGGCGAAGACGTGGTTGCAGTAGCCGCCGCCACCGTTGATCTTCAGCGACTTGCCGCCCGAGTGCGCGACCGAGGTGTCGATGGTGGCGGTGCCGGTGCCGGAGCAGTTGGGGGTGACGACCTGCCACGAGCCGGACGGGCCGCCCGACTGGTCCTCGAAGCCGGAGCAGACGGTCGCGCCCGAGCAGCCGGTGGGCAGGGTCGGGGTGACGGTGGGCGTCACCGTCGGCGTCACCGTGGGGGTCACGGTGGGAGTGACGGTGGGCGTGACGGTCGGGGTCACCGTGGGCGTCACCGTCGGGGTGACGGTGGGCGTGCTGGTGGGGGTGTCGCCGCAGGGGACGCCGTTGACCGCGAAGTCGGTGGGGTCGGGGTTGGCCGACGACCAGGTGCCCTGCAGCCCGAACTCGGTCGAGGCGCCCGAGCCCAGGGAGCCGTTGTAGGAGAGGTTGGTGGCGGTGACGGTCGCGCCGGACTGGCTGATCTGCGCGTTCCAGCCGTTGGTGACCTGCTGACCCCCGGTGTAGGTCCACGTGACCTGCCAACCGGAGATGGCCGCGCCCAGGTTGGTGAGCCGCACCGAGGCGGTGAAGCCGCCGGGCCACTGGTTGACCGTGTAGTCCACCTTGCAGGTGGCGGCGGCGGACGCCGCCCCTGGGACGAGGAGCACCGCCACGACGGCGGCCAGCGCGGCGACGGCCGCGAGGATCCTGCGCGGTACGGGACTGGGGGCACTCATGGCATGACTCGCCTTTCGGTGGGCGTCCAGACTATGGGAGCGCTCCCACGCGCCCCTGACCGGAGATGCTCACCTTCCTCCCGGCGAACCGTCAACCCGCGTCCCCCACCGGGCCCGCACGCCGGCCGCGTTCCCAGGCCAAGCACCGGGCCGGCGGTTGAATCTTTCAAGGTCACCGGGCGGCCGGACGGGCGCCCGAGCGGCGCTCAGACCGCGGTGAACAGCAGGCAGACGTTCTGCCCGCCGAACCCGAACGAGTTGCTCACCGCGACGCCGAGCCGGCCCTCGCGCGGCGCGCCGGCGACCACGTCCAGCCCGACCTCGGGGTCCTTGCGGTCGAGGTTGAGCGTCGGCGGAATGACGTCGTGGGCGACCGAGAGAATGGTGACGATGGCCTCGACGGCGCCCGCCGCGCCGACGAGATGGCCGAAGGCCGACTTGGGCGCGGTGAGCGCCACGTCCTCGCCCAGCGCCTCCCTGATCGCGGTCGCCTCGCCCACGTCGCCGACCACCGTCGACGTCGCGTGGCAGTTGACGTGGCGCACGTCCCCGGGCCGCAGCCCGGCGTCCTCGACCGCCCTGCGGATCGCCCGGATCTGTCCCGCCCCCGAGGGGTCGGGGCCGGTGATGTGGTAGCCGTCGGAGGTGATGCCGAAGCCGGCGAGCCGCCCGACCGGCCGGGCGCCCCGGCCGGCGGCGAAGTCGCCGCGCTCCATGATCACGGCCCCGGCGCCCTCCCCGAGCACGAAGCCGTCGCGGTCGACGTCGAAGGGCCGCGACGCGCGCTCGGGCTCGTCGTCGCGCCGCGACAGCGTGCGGGCCTGGGCGAAGCCGGCGATCGTGAGCGGCGTGATCGCGGCCTCGGCGCCCCCTGCGATGACGACGTCGGCCTCGCCGGACCTGATCAGCCGGGCGGCGAGAGCGAGGGCCTCGGCGCCGGAGGAACAGGCGGAGACCGGCGTGTAGACGCCCGCGCGGGCCTTGTGCTCCAGGCTCACCCAGGCCGCCGGGCCGTTCGGCATCAGCATCGGCACGGTGAGCGGCGAGACCCGCCCGGGGCCCTTCGCCTCCAGCAGGTCGTCCTGCGCCAGCAGGGTGCCGACACCGCCGATGCCCGTGGCGATCACCACGGCGAGCCGCTCGGGGTCCACCTCGGGCGTGCCGGCGTCGGCCCACGCCTGCCGGGCCGCCACCAGCGCCGCCTGCTGGCAGCGGTCCATGCGCCGGGCCTCGATCCTGGTCAGCGACTCGGCGGGCGAGACCGCCATCGGCGCGGCGATCCTGGTCGGCAGCTCGGCGGCCCGGTCGTAGGTCTCCAGCAGGTCGTCGATGCGGCGTACGCCCGAACGGCCGTCGAGCATGCCCCGCCACAGGGCGGGGACATCGCCGCCGAGCGGCGTGATCGCGCCCATGCCGGTGATGACGATGTCGTGAGCGCCCATGCCGCCGTCTCCTCTTGCCGAGATCTCTACCAGGGCCTTGCCCCGGCCTAGTTGTATTCCATACAAATATCAGGTGTCCACCGCCGCTCTATCCGCCCCCGAACCCGCCCGCGGCCGCGGCAGGCGCACCCGGGCACGCCTGCTCGATCAGGCCATGGCGCTCTTCGCCGAGCGCGACCTCGCGTCGGTGAGCGTCGCCGAGATCGCGGCCGGCGCCGGCGCCCATCCGCACCAGGTCACCTACTACTTCGGCTCGAAGGACGCGTTGTTCGTCCACGCGGCGTTCCGCATGCTGCTGCGCGACGCCGAGCGCCTGGAGCCCATCGGCCGGCGGCGGCGCACCCCCGAGGGGTTCCGCACGGCGCTGGCGCGCACCGCGCTGGCGCTGCCGGCGGTGCCCGTGGCCGTACGCGCCATGTCGATCGCCCGGCAGCGGCCGGAGCTGCGGCCCCTGGCACAGCACAGCCTCTCGCTGCTGTTCCGCCAGGCCGAGCGCTACCTCACCGCGACCCTGCACCGGCACGGCTGGGTCGTCGACCGTCCACCCGGCACCGAGGTGCGCACCTTCTGGAGCGCGGTGCTCGGCGCCCGCCTCATCTCCGAGTCGGGCTTCGGCGGCACCTCCAGCGACATCGACCTCGCCGGGGTGCTCACGGTGCGCGAGGCGACCCCGCCGGGCCCGCCGGCCGGGCCGCTCAGCCGGTGAGCCCCGGCGACCCGGTCAGCAGGCCGAGGAAGCGATCGGCGACCAGATCCCAGCGCCAGGTGCGTTCGATCCAGGCCCGGCCCTTCTCCCCCATGCGGCGGGCCGCCACGGGGTCGGTCAGCAGGGCGCACAGGGCCCGGGCCACCTCGGCGGGCGCGGATCCGTCGACCACCAGGCCCGTCTCGCCGTCCAGTACGGCGTCGGGGGCGCCGCCGGACCGGCCGGCCACGACCGGCAGGCCCGTCGCGGCGGCCTCCAGGTAGACGATGCCGAGGCCCTCGACGTCGAGGCCGCGGCGGCGGGTGCGGCAGGGCATGGCGAACACGTCGCCGGCGTCGTAGTAGGCCGGCAGCCGCGACCACGGCACCGAGCCGGTGATCAGGGCGGAGGCCGACAGGTCCAGCGCCGAGATGAGCCGCTCCAGGGCCCGGCGGTGCGGGCCGCCGCCGACCAGCAGCAGGAAGGCGTCGGGCACCCGGCGCAGCACGGCGGGCCAGGCGCGCAACAGGGTGTCCTGCCCCTTGCGCGGCACCAGGCGCGACACGCACACCACCACGGGCCGGCCGGTCAGGCCGAGGGCCTCGCGCACCTCGGCGCCACCGGCGCCCGGCCGGAACACCGACGTGTCGACGCCGGGCGCCAGCCGCGCCAGCTTGGCGGGCGGCACGGCCGGCGCCAGGCGGGCCCGGCTGTAGTCGCCGAGGTACGTCACCACGTCGGCCCCGGCGGCGATGCGCCGCAGCAGTGCGCGGCCCGGGGGCAGCCCGGCCCAGGCCGCCTCGTGGCCGTGGGTGAGCATCAGCACCCGCTCGGCCCCGGCGGCGCGCAGCCGGGGGGCCAGCAGGCCCAGCGGCAGGGCCGCCCCGAACACGACCGTGTCGCACTTGTCGTCGCGCACCAGCTCGGCGGCGCGGCGCGCCACCGGGCGGATGGGCGGCATCAGGGTG
>JBIQJI010000083.1:0-27304 GCA_044507605.1 Actinomycetales bacterium
CCGGCCGGCGCCCGCCTGCACGCCGTCGCCGAGGGGGGCGTCCCGACCCGCGAGATCGCCGAGGCGATCGGCCGGACGTCCGGCCTGCCGGTGGCGTCGATCCCCCTCGACGAGACCCCGGCCCACTTCGGCTGGATCGCCCGCTTCTTCGCCACGGATCTCACGGCCACCAGCACCGCCACCCGCGAACTCCTCGGCTGGACCCCCACCGGCCCGACCCTCATCGAGGACATCGACACGGGCGCCTACTCGGCAGGGTGACGGCCTCTGGCGAAGCGACGAGGGCGGGCGCCGACGCGGCGGACAGCGCACGCCCCCTTCACCGTCCGGTCCCGCGCGGCCGGCCGCGGGTGCCGGCCGGATGGGCGCGGTGTTCCATCAGTCACAACTGCGCAGTCCAGCCTGGACGTTTTGTGGGAAGTGCGCCTAATGTGCGGTTGTGGGCGAAATCGGCGGGGACGTGTCGGAGTCCGCCGTGCTGGCGGCTCGTGAGCTGCAGGCCGTGCTGAGCCGGCTGCGGCGGCGGCTCAGGGAGAGTTACGATCCCGAAGGGCTCACCCCCTCTCAGACGTCGGCGCTCAGCAGGCTCGACAAGTACGGGCCCGCCTCGACCAGCGGGCTGGCCGCGGCCGAGCGGGTCAGGCATCAGTCGATGGCGGCCACGCTGGCGGTGCTGGAGGAGCGGGGCCTGGTCGAGCGGCGGGCCGATCCCGCCGACGGCAGACGGCAGTTGCTGTCGGTGAGCGACGCCGGTCGCGCCTTTCTGACCGACAAGCGGCGGGCCGGCGAGGAGTGGCTGGCCCGGTCACTGCAGACCCGGTACAGCGAAGAGGAGCGACGGCTGCTGCTATCGGCGCTGGGCCTGCTGGACAGGCTCGCGCGCCCGTGACCGGAAAACTCTCCGCGCTGTTCGACCGGCTGCGCCCGCACGCCCGTGCGCGCGACGCGGGCTCGTTCGACCGCAGGCTGCTGGCCCCCATGGTGGTCGGTTCGATCCTGAACCCCGTCAACTCCTCGATCATCTCGGTGTCGCTCGTGCCCATCGGCGCGGCGTTCGGGGCGCCGCCGGCGGAGACGGCCTGGCTGATCTCCGGGCTGTATCTGGCCACCTCGATCGGCCAGCCGGTCGTGGGGCGGCTGATCGACCTGTACGGGCCGCGCCGGCTGTTCCTGGCCGGGGCGGCCCTCACCGGCGTCGCCGGTGTCGTCGGCATGCTGGCCCCGAACCTCGGGGTGCTGGTCGTGGCGAGAGTGCTGCTGGGTTTCGGCACGTGCGCCGGCTATCCGGCGGCGATGTACCTGATCCACAGCGAGGCCAGGCGTACCGGGCGCGACAGCCCGGCCGGGGTGCTGACCGTGCTGTCGATCGCGACCCAGACCACCGCCTTGATCGGGCCCAGCCTCGGCGGGTTACTGATCGGCCTGGGCGGCTGGCGCACCACTTTGGCGGTCAACGTCCCGCTGGCCGCCGCCGGGCTGGTGCTGGGCGCGCTGCGGCTGCCGAGAACCGCCGTGCGGCCCCGGGACGCGATGCGGTCGGGGCTCGCCGGGCTGGATCCGGCGGGCATGGGACTGTTCGCGGTGCTGTTGGTCTCGCTGCTGCTGTTCCTGATGGACCCCAGGGCCGATCACTGGTATCTGCTCGTCCTCACCGCGTCCGCGGGCGGCGGCTTCGTGGTGCGGGAGCTGCGTGCGCCGGAGCCGTTCATCGACCTGCGGGTGCTGGCCGGCAACCTGCCGCTGGTGGCGACGTACGTCCGTTCCCTGCTGGCCTACACCGTGGCGTACGCCTTCCTGTTCGGCTACACGCAGTGGATGGAGCAGGGGCGAGGCCTGTCGGCCTCCGGGTCGGGGCTCGCGCTGCTGCCGCTCTTCGCGACCGGGATCGTCGTCGCGGCGTTCACCGGGCGCCGGCCCGAGGTGCGGGGCAAGCTGCTCGTGGGCGCCGCGGGCCAGGTGGCCGCCTGCCTGCTGCTTCTGCCGCTGGGGTCCACGAGCCCGATCTGGCTGCTGGTGGTCGTCGCCGTGGTCCTGGGCGTTCCGCAGGGCCTCAACAATCTCGCCCTGCAGAACTGTGTGTATTACCAGGCCGACCCGGACCGCATCGGGTCGTCCGCCGGGCTGCTGCGCACTTTCGGCTATCTGGGGGCGATCGCCGCTTCCGCGGCCGACGGGGTGTTCCTGGCCGATAGCGCCGACTCTCCCGGCCTGCATCGCCTGGCGTGGTTTCTGCTGGCCTCGGCGGTCGCGTTCCTGGTGCTGACGCTGGCCGACCGCACGCTCGGCCGGGTCGGGGCGCGGGGGGACGGCCGTACCGGCCCGGCGGGCGGCGCGGAGGCGGCGTAGCGCACGCTCTTCCGCCGGGAGGGCCGGGACACCGGCATGTGTGCTAATTTGGGCATATGCCTAAGTCAATGACCCAAAATACCCGGAGGCGATGATGAGGGTGGCGGTGTGCGGCGCCGGCATCGCCGGTCTGGCGGTCGCCCGGCGTCTGGCCACGTCCGGCCACGAGGTGGTGGTCCTGGAGAAGGCTCAGGGTCCGCGCACGCAGGGATACATGATCGACTTTTTCGGGCCGGGGTACGACGCCGTCGAACGGATGGGGCTGCTGCCGCGCGTCCTCGACGTGGGTTACGAGGTGCGCGAGGCGGCCTGGTTCGACGGCCGGGGGAGGCGGCGGGCCCGCGTCGCCTACGCGACCTTCGAGCGGGCCGTCGGCGGCCGGCTCACGAGCATCATGCGGCCCGATCTCGAACGGGTCCTCCGGGAGGGCCTTCCGGACGGCGTCGAGCTGCGGTTCGGCGCCCGGCTGACCGGTGTCGACGATCAGGGCGACCGTGTGCGGCTGACGCTGGCCGACGGGGGCGGCGTCGAGGCCGATCTGCTCGTGGGCGCCGACGGCATCCATTCCACGGTGCGCGCCCTGGTCTTCGGCGACGAGCGCGATCACCTGCGCTATCTCGGGTTCCACACCGCCGCCTGGGTGTTCGACGCCCCCGGGCTGGCGTCGGACATCCGGGGCAGTCTCGCGCTCACCGACACCATCGATCGGCAGATGGGCTTCTATGAGCTGCGCGACGGCCGCATCGCGGTCTTCGCCGTGCACCGGGCCGCCGACCCGGCGCTGCCGGACGACACCCGCGCGGCCCTGCGCGGCGTCTACGGCGGCATGGGCTGGCTGGTGCCGCGCGCCCTGGAGGCCTGCCCGCCGCCCGCGGAGATCTACTACGACCAGGTGGCGCAGACCGTCGCCCCCCGATGGAGTCACGGGCGGGTCGTGCTGCTCGGCGACTCCTGCTACGCCGTGTCGCTGATCGCCGGGCAGGGGGCGTCGCTCGCGATCGCCGGTGCGCACGTGCTCGCCGACCGGCTCGACCGGGCCGCGACGATCGCGGAGGCGCTCACCCGGTACGAGGAGCTGTGGCGGCCGATCACGGCGGACAAGCAGCTCGCCGGGCGGCGCGGCGCCCGCTGGTTCCTGCCGCACACCGGCTGGGAGCTGGCGGTGCGGCGCGCCACCATGCGCGCCTCCGGCCTGCCCGGCGCCGATCGCCTGATCGGCGGCGTGCTCGCCGGCAAACCCGTCGTCCTCCCGCAATGACCCGCGAGCACCTCTGCGCCCTTTGGCGGGGATCGGCGTGACGCTCGAAACCACGGGCAGGGGTCATGTCACACGACCGAGGGTCGTCCTGTCGTAGTGGAGGGCTGCTCGTCAGCCCCAGACGGTCACGGCCGAGAAGGAGGCACGTCACGATGAAGATCGCTGTTGTCGGTGGCACCGGGCTCATCGGTTCGCAGGTGGTCGAGATCCTCAACGGCGGCGGGCACGAGGCGGTGCCGCACTCGTTGTCCACCGGGCTGGACCTGCTCAGCGGGAAGGGCCTGCCCGAGGCGATGCCGGACGCCGACGTCGTCGTCAACCTGACGAACTCGCCGACGTTCGACGAGGCCTCGCAGGCCTTCTTCCAGACGACCATGGACAACCTGCTGGCGGCCGCCGAGAAGGCGGGCGTGGGGCACGCGGTCGTCCTGTCGATCCTGGGGGCCGACAGGGTGCCCGACCTGGTCTACTACCGCGCGAAGGTGCTGCAGGAGGACATCCTCAAGGCCGGGCCGGTGCCGTACTCCATCGTCCGCGCCACGCAGTTCTTCGAGTTCATGGACGCGACGATGTCCTGGACCTCCGACGAGCGCACCGTGCGCCTGCCTCCCACCCTGGTACAGCCCATGGCCGCGGCCGATGTGGCGCAGGCCGTGGCCGACGTCTGCGTGGGCCCCCCGCTGCTCGGCACCCGCGAGATCGCCGGCCCGGAGGTCTTCCGGCTCGACGAGCTGGGCAGGATCACCCTCACCGCGCGCGGCGACGGGCGCGAGGTCGTCACCGACGACACCGCCGGCCTGTTCGCGGCCGCGTCGGGCGACGCCCTCATCGCCGGGGACGGCGCCGACATCGCCAAGACGACCTACCGGGAGTGGCTCGCCCGCTGACCGCCCGCGCCGGGGGCGACGGGCGGCCCAGGGCGCGGCCGCGGGATGCGGCCGCGCCGTCGGGCCGACTGGGCGGTCAGGCGGTCGCCGATCCGCTCACCGGCGCGCCGACCGGGCTCCGGTCGAGCGGCTGTGGCGGGGAGTGGAACACCGTCTCGTCGAGGCGGTCTTCGCTGCGGGCGACGAGCACCGGCACCACCATCTGCCCGGTGACGTTGGTCGCGGTGCGGATCATGTCGAGGATCGGGTCGATGGCCAGCAGCAGGCCGACGCCTTCGAGGGGCAGGCCCAGCGTGCTCAGCGTCAGCGTGAGCATGACGATCGCCCCGGTCAGGCCGGCCGTCGCGGCCGCGCCCACCACGGAGACGAAGGCGATCAGCAGGTACTCTCCGATGCCGAGCGGGATGTCGAACACCTGGGCCACGAAGATCGCCGCCAGCGCCGGGTAGATCGAGGCGCAGCCGTCCATCTTGGTGGTCGCGCCGAACGGCACGGCGAAGGAGGCGTAGTCGCGGTCGACGCCCAGCCGGTCGACGGTGACCTTCTGGGTCAGCGGCAGCGTGCCGACCGAGGAACGGGAGACGAAGGCCAGCTCGATCGCCGGCCAGGCGTTACGGAAGAACGTGATGGGGTTGACCTTGCCGACGACCGCGAGCAGCGTCGGGTAGACGGCCAGCAGGACGATGAAGCAGCCGATGTAGACGCCGAGGCTGAACTTGGTCAGCGGCGCGAGCAGGTCCCATCCGTACGTCGCGACCGACTTGCCGATCAGCCCGGCGGTCCCGATGGGCGCCAGGCGGATGACCCACCACAGGGCCTTCTGGACCAGTTCGAGGATCGAGCGGCTGAGGCTGAGGAACGGCTCGGCCTTCTCGCCGACCGCGAGCGCCGCCGCGCCGAGGACGACGCCCAGGAAGACGATCTGCAGGACCTGGAGGTCGGCGAACGCCGTGATGATGTTCGTCGGGATGATGCCGGTGAGGAAGTCGACCCAGCTGCCGACGTGCTCGGGGGCCTTCGCGCCGGCCGTGCTCAGCGTGACGCCCCGACCGGGATTGATGATCAGGCCGAGGACGATGCCGACGATGACGGCGATCAGGGCGGTGCCCATGAACCAGAGCAGCGTCCTGCCCGCCAGCCTGGCCGCGCCCTTGACGTTGCGGAGGTTGGCGACGCTGACGACCACGGCGGTGAACACCAGCGGCGCCACGGCCAGCTTCAGCAACTGGACGAAGATGCCGCCGGCCTCGGTGAGGGTGTCGGCCAGCCAGCCGAGTTCCCAGATGCGGGCGGCGAAGCCGAGCGCCACTCCCACGACCAGGCCCAGCAGCAGCTGCAGGGAGAAAGAGAATCTCTTCATGGAGGCTCCGAATGAGGGCATGCCGAAATGCGGCATGAAAGGGGTATCCGGTAGGGATCGGGTGGATGGGAGCGCTTGACGGAGCGCGATCAGCGACAGAGGGAGCCCATGAGACGGCAGAGATCGACGTGCAGCCGCTCGACCAGCCACACGGACACGACGGCGTACCTCACAGCCTTCGTAAACAGAAGTAAATGGACCGGTATTTCAAGAGTAAATGTGTTCTGCCTCACACTCAAGGCGCCCGTTTCGGCCCGCCCGGCCGGCGAAAGGCGACGCGCAAGGGCCCAGCGCGCCCGCGCCCGTCGTTCACGCTGTGCGACGGGGTCGGGCACGGGGGCCGAGGCGACCAGGCGGCGAGTGGAGGGGTCGCCGGGCGCGAACAGGACCCGGTCCGAAGGGCCCGCCTCCACGAGACGGCCCTCGTGCGTCACCGCGACACGGTCGGCGACCCTGCCGGCCGCGGCGAGATCGTAGGTGATGGACAGGCAGGCGAAACGAGGTGCTCCGCGGCGAGCGCCGGCGCGGGCCCCTCCCGGCCCCGCCTTCGGTTCCGGCCCCTGCTCGGCCGCGGCCCCCGGTCGCGGACCGGCCGCGCCCGCGAGGCGGCGGGTCCGGCCGGAGGCCAGAAGGGGGACGGCGGCCGAAAGCCGCCTCGTGCAGCCGGACCCGCGCAGGCGCCGACGTGATCGCCCGCCTGTGGAGAAGCCGGTCGGCCGCGCCGTCGTCGCCGCCGCGACCGGCTGCGATCAGCCCCGCGCCAGCTCGCAGACCCAGTCGTCGGGGAGCCTGCCCGAGGCGATGAACGTCCGCAGTCGCTCGGTCGCGGGGGCGGCCAGGATCTGGTCCGCCTGGGGGTAGAGGATCTTCTCCTCCTTGAGGTTGTGGTTCTGCAGCTGAAGGGTCAGATCGCGGCAGGTCTCGCCGGCGGCGTCGTCGTCGGCGCCGAGCTCACGTTCGAGCGCGTCCAGCGTCCGCCACATCTGCGCGTGCTCGCGCAGCATCACGAGCACCGGGCCCACCAGGCCCGCCTCGCGCAGGGGAGGGAACAGGAACTCCTCCTCCAGGTAGATGTGCCGCCGCAGCGCGTACACCGCGCGGGTGAGCGCCTCCTTGTCGCCCGCGTCCGCGAGGAACGCCTCGACCCCTTCGTCGATTTCCCGATGCTCCCGCTCCAGCGCGGTCGCCAGTGACTCGGTCTCCATCTCGCCGCCTCGCTCTCCTGCATCGCCGCCCCCGTCGAGACGGCGTCACCCCTATCGGTGGAGCCGGGCCGATACCGCTCAGCCCGGACCCTTTCTTCTTATTTCTACTATGCGAATTAGTAAAAATACACCACGGGGTGGCCGGGGGATGCTTTGGTGGCTTGAGGGAGCCGATCCCGGCGCGGGCCGCGCACCGGGATCGGCCGGCTCAGGCTCAGAAGCCCGGCAGGTGGGCGTCGATGATGGCGCAGCGGCCGTCGGCCTGGGCCTCCAGCGCGCGGTTCAGCGCCCCCGCCACCTCGTCGGGGTGCTTCACGGTCTCGCCGTGGCCGCCCAACGCCTCGGCGAGCCGCGCGTAGTCCGGCTGGGGCGACAGCACGGTCTCCGGGAACGAGCGGTGCTTCTCCGCGGCGCCGTCGGGGAACAGGCGCTGCACCGGCAGCCGCGACGCGCGGTACTCCCCGTTGTTGAGGATCACCGTCACGAACGGCGCGCCCGCCTGGTGGGCCGAGAACAGCGCGGCGTTCGGCACGCCGAAGTTGAACGACCCGTCGCCGCAGATGGACACCACCGGGGCCTCCGGGCGGCCCAGCTTCACCCCGAGCGCCCCGGCCACCCCCCAGCCGAGCGCGGGCGAGCCGGTGTCGAAATGCCGGCCCGGCTCGCGGACGATCTGCCGGCTCACCGCCGGCTTGTTGGTGACGGCCTCCTCCAGCACGATCGCCTCCGGCGGCAGCGCCCGGTTCAGCGCGTGCAGCATCGCATCGGGGGCCGCGGTGTCCTCGGTGGACGTACCGAGCTCCTCCCACGCCTCGTGCAGCAGCGCGACCGCGGCGGCGGCCTCCTCCCGGCGGGCCGTCCAGCGGGCCGTCCGCTCCGGGGTGGCCAGCCGGCGCAGCTCCGCCTCCAGCAGCGGCAGCGCCAGGGCGGTGTCGGCGGTGAGCGCCACGTCGACGGGGTACGTCCAGGTCGGCATGGTGGCCTTCACCGGGTCCACGTCGATCTGCACGATCGTGGCGTCGGCCGGCGGGGCCGCCTCGGCGGGCACCCACGGCACCTCGCTGTCGAGCACCAGCACCGCGTCGGCGACGCGCAGCAGGCTCAGGTCGGGCCCGGCGTACAGGGGATGCCGCGGCGGGAAGTTGATGCGGTGCCGCTGGTCGATGACGGGCGCGCCGATCAGCTCGGCGACCCGCACCAGCGCGTCGACGGCCTCCGTGCGGACGCCGGTGCGGGCGCTGATCACGACGGGACGGCGGGCGTCGGCGAGCACCGCGGCCAGGTCGGCGAGGCCGGACGGGTCCGGCGCGGCCGGGCGCGGCGGGTTGAGCCGGGCCGCCTGCCACGCGCCCTCCTCCATCAGCACCTCGCGCGGCAGCATCACGTACGCCGGGCCGCTCGGCGACGTGCGCGCCACCTGGTACGCCCGGCGCACGATCGTGCCGAGCTCGCGCCCCCGCGGCACCTCCATCGTCCACTTGCCGAAGCCGCGCAGCACCGACTGCTGGTCCAGCTGCTCCTGCTGCCACATGATGTAGGTGTCGCGGTGCCCGGGAACGTCCGGTGACGTGGTGTACGGCGAACGCCCCGCGAAGATCACCACGGGCAGACGGTTGCGCTGGGCGTTGTGAATGGCCCCGCCCAGGTTGAGCGTGCCTGCGTCGACGTGCACCATCACGGCCTGGGGCTCACCGGTGACGAAATGGTGCCCCATCGCGGCCGACAGCGCGACGAACTCGTGGGTGCACATCACCGCCCTGGGATGCGGGGTGCCGTCGGCGCGCGCGGCGGCGAGGGCCTCCTGGACGGGTGCGGTGTCGGTGCCCGGGTTGATCCACAGGTGGGAGACGCCCTCATCGGCGAGAGTGGCGACCAGCTCCCTGGCGGCGGGGGGCGCGGAATCAGTCATAGCGACCTTCATAACACATGGAGATCCATCCCCCGATGACCGGATCCGCTCACCACCAGCCGAACGCCGCCCAGGCCAAGGCGGGCCCGACGAACACCGACACGATGCCGTAGGTGAGGAGCTGCCGGAACAGGCGGGACCGCACCGAAGGCTCGGCCGCGCCGAGGATGAGCCCGCCGGTGATGCCGAGCGGGTTGATGTCGACCAGCACCGAGGCCATGGCGAGCGCGAGCACGCCGCCGAGCGGAGACAGACCGGCCGACACCAGCGCGGGCAGCAGCGGCATGGTGGTCACGAACACCGCGATGGAGCTGGCGGCGAACGACGTGATGCCGGCGATATAGCACAACACCAGGAGACTGAGCAGCGGCGCCCCCTCGACCTGGAGAGCGTCGCTGATCCGCTTGAACGCGCCGATGTGCTGCATGAGGCCCACGTACGTGAGCAGGCCGCCGATCAGCACGACCACGCTCCACGGGATGCGGGAGAAGATCGCGCCGGTCTCCATCCGGAACACCACCTGCAGGACCAGCGCCGCCGTCAGGCTGAGGTAGCCGATGTGCATGTCGAAGCCCACCGACAGGACCACGACGGTGAGCAGGCAGAGCACGGTGACGGTGCGGATCATGCGGTTGCCCGTCGCGGCCGCCGGCGCCTCGGGGGCCGCGGAGGCCTCGGCGACGGCGACGGTGCGCTCGGCCGTGCCGGCCGCGGCCGACCCGTGCCCGGACCCGCCGCCGGGAGCCGCGAGCGACGGCCCATCGGCGGGGGCGACGACGGTGACGCGGCCGCGCGGAACGGCGCCGTTCCACAGCCCGACCAGCACCAGGCCGGCGCACACCACGATCCCGGTGATCAGCCCGCCCGCGAGCAGGACCACCGAATCCGAGCCGGGCAGCGGGAAACCGAGCTTGTCACTCAGCTGGCGGGCCGTGACACCGTACACCGCCAGCGGCGAGAGCAGCCCGCTGATGATGCCGGTGACGCCGAGCACCGCCGCCACCAACGGCGCGATGCCGTACCTCGACGCCTGCCGCAGCGCGATCGGCGAGACGATCGCGGTAGCCGCCGCCGGCAGCGTGCCGACGGCCGTCAGCACCGCCCCGATGACGAACGGCACCAGCGCCACCAGCAGGACCCTGCCGGCGACCAGGTTGCGCAACAGGTCCAGTAACCAGTCGAGCGTGCCGTTGATCTGCGCGACGGCGATCAGGGCCGTCACCCCGACGATGAGCACGAAGAAGTCGGCCGGGAAGAACCCCGTCACCTCCTTCACGGGCACCCCGGCCGCCAGCCCCAGCACGAAGGCCGCCGCCAGCGCACCGAAACCCAGGTCGAACGCGGGGATCAGGGTCGCCACGAACAGGGCGATCAGAACGATGATGGAGATGTCTGCGATCGTCACGATGTGTTTCCTTTTCGCGTCAGATCACTCCGCGGTGGCGCAGGTCACCGATCTCCGATTCGGTGAGACCCACGAGATCCCGCAGTACGTGCGTGGTGTGCTCGCCGAGACTCGGCGCGCCGGTGCCGATGGTGCCTTCGAAGCCGGAGAAACGCCCCGCCGGTGCCTGCATGAGCCGGGTGCCGCCCCGGCGCTCGTCCGCGACCTCCACCACCGACCCGCGCGCCCGGATGTGCGGGTCGGCGCAGATGTCCGCCGCCGAGTTGACGGGCCCGGCGGCCACCCCGGCCGCCACCAGCCGGGACATCAGCGGTTCGAGATCGTGCTCGGCGACGAACGCCGCCACCCGGGCCTCGATCTCCTCCCGGTGCTGCAGCCGGGCCGTCATCGTGTCGTGGACGGCCAGGTCGGGGGCGTCCATGACCTTCAGCAGCCGCCGCCACATCTGCTCCGTCGAAGCGGGCAGGGCGAGCCAGCGGCCGTCCCGCGTGCGGTACAGGCTGTTGGGGCTGATGTGCGGGTTCTGGTTGCCCTGCCGCTCCCGGCTCCGCCCCGTCACCCCGTAGTCGACGATGAAGTCCTCCATCATCCGCAGCAGCGGCTCGTACAGGGGGATGTCGGCCAGCTGCGCCTCGCCGGTCAGGTCGCGCTGACGCAGGGCCAGCATGACGGCGAACGCCGCGTACACGCCCGTGACGCCGTCCGCCACCGGGTAACCGGCGAAGACCGGCGGCCCGTCCGGGTCGCCCGTGCGGTACGTCAGCCCGGCGAACGCCTCCGCCACCCGGGCGAACCCCGGCCGGTCCGCGTACGGACCGGTGCGGCCGAACGCGCTCACGTGCACCATCACCAGATCCGGCCGGTACGCCCGCAGGTCGTCGAAGTCGATGCGGAACCGGCGCAACGTGGCCGGCCGGAAATTCGTCACCACCACGTCCGCGGTCGCGGTCAGCCGCCCGACCAGGTCGGCCGCCTCCGGATGGTGCAGGTCGATCGTGACGCTTCGCTTGTTGCGGCCGAGCATCGCCCATCCCGCCGACACGCCGTCCTCCAGCGGCGGGTAGTAGCGGGCCGGGTCGCCCACGCCCGGCTGCTCGATTTTGATCACCTCGGCGCCGAACTCCCCCAGCAGTGAGGACGCCAGCGGGCCGGCCAGAATCGTCGACACGTCCAGGACGCGGATTCCACTCAGCGGACCGTCGGACAACACAGATTCCTTTCACCAGAGACGCATACCGAAGCCGGGGGGTGAGACTCACGTCACAATGACGCGGCATGAGCCTGGTGGGAAGCCGTGATCGGTACTCACCGGTGATAGGTTCTGCCTTTATAATGGGCCGATGAGGGTGGAACGGGCGCGGTACTTCCTGGCCGCCGTGGAGACCGGTTCGCTGCGCCTGGCCGCGGCCCGCTGCGGAGTCAGCCAGCCCACCCTCGGCCAGCAGGTCGCCCTGCTCGAAGAAGAACTCGACGTCGTACTGCTCACCCGCAGCCGGCGCGGCGTCCTGCCCACCCCGGCCGGTCAGGCCCTGATCGAGCCGCTGAGCCGGCTGGTGGCCGCCGAAGACGCCGTACGCGACGCCGCCATGGCCTCCAACGGCACCTACAGCGGCCGGGTGCGTATCGGCGGCGTCTCGGTGACCGTCGAAACCATCGTGACGCCCGTCGTGGGCCGGCTGCGGGAAAACCACCCCGGCCTGCGCTTCACCGTGCGCGAAGGCGCATCCACCGCCATCGAGGCCGCCGTGCTCGCCGGCGAACTCGACTTCGGCGTCATCACCATGCCGCTGAGCCCCGCGGCGTCGGGGCTGCGGCGCGTGCCGCTCGTCTCGGCCCCCATCGGCGTCTACGTGCGCGCCGACCATCCGCTGGCGGGCCGCGACCAGGTCGACCGGCGCGACCTCGAAACCTGGCCCGTCGTCACCATGCGCCCCGGCACCGTCATGTGGGAGATGCTGCACCAGCAGGTGCCGCACCCCGACATCGTCGTCGAGGCCATGTCGGCCCGCACCGTCAAGGTGATGGTCGGCCAAGGCATCGGGCTCGGCTTCCTCGCCCGGTTCGACACCTCGGCCGACGTACCCGACCTGACCTGGATCCCGCTACGCGACGCGCCCCCCGTCCGCCTGTGCCTGGTGCAGCGCCAAGACACCCTCCCCTCCCGCTCGGCCCTGATCGTGCGCCGGCTCATCCGGGCCACGGCGAACGAACTGACCGGCGGCCACCCGGAAGCGGCCGAGCCGAACGACTGACGCGCCGCCGACCCGGCTCAGCCCTCCTGGTCGAGGAAGGCGAGCGTGACGGCCGCGAACAGCGGGGACCGGAAGATGTCGTAATGCGTCAGCCCCGGCAGGATCGCCAGCGCATGCCCGCCCTTGGGCCGCCCCTCCCCCATCCAGCCGCCATCGCGCAGCCCGCCGTCGAGCAGCTTGAAAACCTCCACGTAGTGGCTCGGCGGCGCCATGTCCGCGTCGCCGGCGACCACGAGCGTCGGCACCTGCAGGCCGCGCACCTCGTCGGAGAAGTCGAAGTCCTTCGCCAGCGCCTCGCCGATCTTGTCGAGCAGCTTCGGGAAGTCCTCCGGACGCGGTGCCACCCGCTGATAGAGCTCATACATCGGCGTGTCCGTCATGAACGGGGCGGCCGCCCCGCTCATCTGGCCCTGCTGCTCCAGCAGCTCCGGATAGACGGCGTCGCGCCAGACGTTCGCCGACACCATGACCAGCCGGCCCACCTTCTCCGGATGCCGGACCGCGACCTGGAACGCCACCCCGCCCCCGAGGGAGTAGCCGACCACATGCGGCTCCCGCAGACCGAGATGCTCGATGAGCGCGGCGACGTCATCGCCCATCGACCGCACATCGAGCGGCCGGTCGATGTCGGCGGTACGACCATGCCCCTGCAGATCGGGCAAGATCACCTGATACCGCTCGGCCAGCGCGTCCAGCACCGGCCCGAACATCTCCCCCGACCCGAGCCCTCCGTGCAGCAGCACCAGCGGACGCCCCGTCCCGTGCACCTCGTAGTAGACGTTGAGCCCGTTCACCTCGGCGTACCGGCCGGCCCCAGCGGTCTCGTGCGTCGTGGTCATGACTGCTCCCTCAATGCTCGCGATCACCCGACGCCCATAGAGACGAACCCCGCACCGAAAACTCATCGCCCCAGCGGCCCATCGGCCCCCGCCCCGGCTTCGGCCGTTGACTTGCGGGATGAGGCGCAGACGCGGACCCTGGTCCCGGTGAAGATGCATGCCGGCCAGTTGACGGTGTCGCCCGAGACGGTGCGCGCACTGGTGAGCGAGCAGTTCCCCGAGTGGGCGAACCTGCCGGTCAGGGCCGTCGAAGCCCACGGCACGGTCAACGCCATCTTCCGCATCGGCGACCGGTTCGCGGCGCGGTTTCCGCTCCAGCCCGGGCCTGTCGACACGACGCGCCGCCGGCTGAAGGCAGAGGCGCAGGCGGCTCGCAGGCTGCTGGGCCGTACCCGCTTTCGCACGCCCGAGCCGGTCGCGATCGGTGCCCCCGGGGCGGGGTACCCGCTGCCGTGGGCGGTCCAGACGTGGCTGCCCGGTGTCGTCGCCATCGACGAGGATCCGGGCGGGTCCGTCGCGTTCGCCCGCGACCTGGCCGATCTCATCACCGACCTGCGCGCGATCGACACGCGGGGCCGCACGTTTTCAGGCGGTGGCCGGGGAGGCGACCTGCGCTCCCACGACGCGTGGATGGAGACCTGTTTCCAGCGCAGCAACGGGCTCCTGGACGTGCACCGGCTTCGCAGCCTGTGGCAACGCCTGCGTGTGCTGCCGCGCGAAGCACCCGACGTGATGGCCCACAGCGACCTCATCCCCGGCAACGTGCTCGTCTCCGACGGCAGGCTCGCCGGGGTCCTCGACGTCGGCGGCCTCCGACCGGCCGACCCCGCACTGGATCTCGTGAGCGCCTGGCATCTTCTGGAGTCCGGACCGCGAAAGGCGTTCCGCGACGCTCTCCAGTGCGACGATCTCGACTGGGAGCGCGGCAAGGCATGGGCGTTCGAACAGGCCATGGGCGCCGTCTGGTACTACGTCGAAAGCAACCCGCCCATGAGCCGAATGGGCCGCCGCACCCTCGACCGCATCCTGGCGGACACGTGACCCGCCCGCGACCGGCCGGCTTGGCCGGCTCTATCCGGCCGGATCGCGGCAGGCGGGCTTGGGCGGGCCGGGTGCCTCCGGCTGTCAGCCGGCCGAGTACGGGCGGCCGACGCTTTCGCGGATGTGGTCCGAGGCGTCCCAGTCGTTGGCGTGCATCGCCGCTGTGACGCTGCCGTTGCGGAGCCAGTAGGCCCGGAAGGCTCCCGAGGTGTCTCCTTCGATGGCGACCATGTCGTAGCCGCCGGGGCCGACGTGGCCGACGTACTCCATGCCGAGGTCGTACTGGTCGGTGAAGAAGTAGGGCTGGCGGTCGTAGGGCTTGGCGGCGCCCAGCAGGGTTTGCGCGGCGGACTTGGCCTGCTGGATGGCGTTGTCCCAGTGTTCGACGCGGATGCGGCCGAGGGCCGGGTGGTCGTGGCGGGCGATGTCGCCTATCGCGAGGATGTCCGGGTGAGACGTTCTCAGGTAGGCGTCGACGAGCACTCCGTTGTCGACGTCGAGGCCGGCCGTCTCGGCCAGGCGTGTTCTCGGCGTGGCGCCGATGCCGACGACCACCAGGTCGGCGGACGACAGGTCGTCGGGCGTGACGGGTGCGCCGAGACGCAGGTCGACCCCGTGTGATGTGTGCAGGTCGGCGAAGATCTGCGCCACTTCACGGCCGAGGACGCCGAGCAGGGGGAGGTCGGCGGTCTCGTGCAGGGTCACCTCGCAGCCGTGTTCGCGGGCCGCCGCGGCGACTTCGAGCCCGATCCAGCCCCCGCCGACGACGGTGACCCTCGGGTGCTCGGCGAGGGCGGTGCGGAGGCGGTCGCAGTCGTCGAGGGTGCGCAGGTAGACCACCGGTTTGCCGCTTTCGTCGGCCAGGGGGAGCCTGCGGGGCTCGGATCCGGTGGCGAGCACGAGCGTGGTGTAGGTTTCCTCGCCGGCCTGGGTGTGGAGCAGGTGGTCGCCGGGGCTGATCGCGGTGACCTCGGTGCCGGTGCGCAGGTCGATGTCGTGGTCGCGGTACCACTGGGCGTCGTGGAGGGTGGCGCTGCCGGGCTCGGCGCGGCCGAGCAGGACGCCCTTCGACAGGGGCGGCCGGTCGTAGGGCAGGTGCGGTTCGGCGCCGTAGATGACCAGCGGCCCGTCGTATCCGCCTTCGCGTAGTTCGGCGGCGAGGGTGGTGGCGGCGAGGCCGGCTCCGACGATCGCGATGGTCATGACGCCTCCGTGGACGTTCTCGTGGTGGACGTTCTGGTGAGGGACAGGAACTCGCCGCGCAGGGCCGGGTCGTCGCGCAGCACGCCGGTGAGGGCCCTGGTGTACGTCCGGGCGCCGAGGGCCCGGGCGCCGCGCAGGCTCATGCAGGTGTGCTCGGCCTCGATGGCCACGCCGACGCCGCGTGCGCCGAGCCGCAGCTGCAGCTCGTCGGCGAGTTGTTTCGTCAGCCGCTCCTGGGTCTGCGGCCTGCTGGAGAAGCGGGTGACGAGGCGGGCGAACTTCGACAGGCCGAGGATGCGGTCGGCCGGCAGGTAGCCGATGTGCACGACTCCGGTGAACGGCAGCATGTGGTGCTCGCACAGGGACCGCATGGGGATCGCCCGCACCACGACGAGCTCGTCGTACTCCTGGTCGTTGTCGAACGTCGTCAGGTCGAATCCGGGTGCGGTCAGCATCTCGGCGTACGCCTCGGCCATGCGGCGGGGCGTACGGGCCATCGAGTCGGCCGACAGGTCGACGCCCAGCGCGGACAGGAACGCGAGGGCGGCGCTTTCGGCGGCGTCCAGGTCGATCTGGCCGGGGGCCTCGGCGGGCGATTGCCAGTCGGTGAGGGCGGTCACCGGGCGCCGCCTTTCTGGCGGGAGGAGCCGGTCGTGTTCATCGACAGATCCTTCTTGTTGAGACTAGGCTCTACTTTAGAGATGGAGGAACTCTATCGTCAACGGATTTGTCTTTTAGAAGTGAGGCTGCCAGTGGACCTCTCCGCCCAGGCCGCGGGCATCGGGGCACTCGCCGAGCCGCTGCGCCTGGCCCTGTATCACTTCGTCATCTCCCAGCCCGACGCCGTGGGCCGGGAGGCCGCCGCCTCCGCCCTCGGCGTGCCGGTCCACACGGCGCGGTTCCATCTCGACCGTATGGTCGACGACGGCCTGCTGGAGGTGGAGTTCCGCCGCACCAGCGGCCGCACCGGCCCCGGCGCCGGCCGGCCCACGAAGCTCTATCGCAGGTCCGGGCGCCAGTTCGACGTCACCCTCCCCGAGCGCCGCTACGACCTGGCCGGTCACATCCTCGCCGCCGCGATCGAGGCCGCCGGTGACGGCGTACCGCTGGCCGACGCCCTGCACGAGGCGGCGCACGCCGAAGGGCGGCGCCTCGGCGAGCGGGCCACCGGCACCGGAGACGACCTCGACCGGCTGGCCGCGGCACTCGCCGCGCAGGGCTACGAGCCACGCCGCGAAGACGACACCGTGGCATTGACGAACTGCCCGTTCGACACGCTCGCCAAGGCCCACAAAGAGCTCATCTGCGCGCTCAACCGGTCGTACGTCCAGGGCGTGGCCGACGGACTCGGCGGCCTGCCGGTCCGTGCCTGCCTCGAACCCACGCCCGGCCACTGCTGTGTCAAGGCCAGGCGCGACCGCGACACCGGCCGGGATTCGCCTGCCTGACCGAGGCCGCGCCGTCCACGTCTCGCGACCCCTGTGGCTCGTTCGCGAGAAATGTCATGATGCACAGGCATCACGATCGAGGGAGGGCGACGGTGTCGGCTACCACCAGCACGATGGAGGAGGCGGCGCCCCCGAGGCGGTCGCGGCGGGCGCGGTTCGGCGTGGTGGTGGTCGTCGTCCTGGCCCTGCTGTTCGGGGTGCCGTGGTGGACGTTGATCGTGGCGGGCGCGCGGTGGCCGGTCGCCGTGGTCGTCATCGGCACGATCGTGTTCGGCGGCGCGCTGCTCGCGTTCCCGCCGCTGATGTTCCTCGGGCATCTCCGGCGCCTGGACTGGGCCGCGCGCGTCGCCGACACGATGCTCGGCGTGATCTGGGTGCTGTTCGTGTGGTCGGTGCTCGGCAACGTGCTGCGCCTCGCGCTCCTGATCGCCGACGTCGCCGACCCGGCCCGGTCCCGTGTCGTCGCCGCGGCGACCGCGGCCGTGACGCTCGTGCTGGTGCTCTGGGGGTACGCCGAGGCGATGCGCGTGCCGCGCGTCAGGCGGGTCGACGTCACGATTCCCCGGCTCGGCGCCGGGCTGGACGGCGTCCGGGTCGTCCTGCTGACCGACACCCACTACGGCCCGATCGACCGGGCCCGCTGGTCGGCCGGCGTCGTCGCGGCCGTCAACGAGCTCGACGCCGACATCGTCTGCCACACCGGCGACATCGCCGACGGCACCGTGTCGCAGCGGCGGGAGCAGGCCGCGCCGCTGGGCAGGGTGCGGGCCCGGCTCGCCCGCGCGTACGTGACCGGCAACCACGAGTACTTCGGCGAGGCGCAGGGCTGGCTCGACCACATGCGCGAACTCGGCTGGGAGCCGCTGCACAACCGGCACATCGTGGTGGAGCGCGGCGGCTCACGGCTCGTCGTCGCCGGTGTCGACGACGCGACCGCCGCGTCGTCGGGCAGCCCCGGGCATCACGCCGACCACGCCGCCGCGCTCGACGGCGCCGACCCGGACCTGCCGGTGCTGCTGCTCGCCCACCAGCCGAGGCAGATCGACGCGGCCGTCGCGCACGGCGTCGACCTGCAGATCTCGGGGCACACTCATGGCGGCCAGATCTGGCCGTTCCATTTCCTCGTCCGCGTCGACCAGCCCACGGTGCAGGGCCTGAGCCGGCACGGTGACCGGACCCAGCTCTACACCAGCCGCGGCACCGGATTCTGGGGGCCGCCCCTGCGGGTCTTCGCGCCGAGCGAGATCACCCTCCTGACGCTGCGCGCCGCCGGCGCCGAGCCGCCCGCCACGGCCTGATCCGCCTGCGGCCGGTCGGCTCGGACGGGTCGTCCCCGGGCGAGGGCCGGCCGCGGGCGCGGCGTCGCCGGGGCCGGGCGGGCCTGCTCAGGGCCTGCCGGCGTAGTGCTCGGCGATGGTGGCGAAGGCGGCCTTGGGCTCCCAGGGCAGGCCGGGGTAGGTGTCTCCGGTGCGGCCTTCGAGGACCTTGGCGATGCCGGGGCTCGCCATGTCGAGGTCGTCGCGGGGGTCGCCGCCGGGACGGTGCGGGTGGCTGTGGAGCGCGAAGAGGTACACGAAGGCGGCGTCGACGCCTTCGGCTTCGAAGATCTCCAGCAGCTCGGCGATGTAGGTGGCCTGGACGGACTCGTCGCGGACGTAGTCGCCGTTCAGGCGCAGGGGGGCGCCGGTGTCCGGGTCGGTCTCGACGATCTCCATGCTGCGCGGCGCGATCTCGGCGGCGCCCCGGTAGGCGGCCGCGCCGAAGCCGGTGATGGCGACCGGCTTTCCCGAGGCCACGAGGGCGCGCACGCCTTCCTGGTAGCGGTCGGCGACTTCGGCGGAGCGGATGAGCTCGACGGACATGATGTCGAAGAGCGACCAGTCGACCCGTTCGAACGGGATGGCGGCGTAGGTGACCCTGCCGCCGAAGCGGTCGCGGACCGCTGCCACGGCTTCGCGGAGGAAGTCGCCGAGGCGGGCGCTCACCTCGGCGAGTCGCTCACCGCGGCCCTCCGGCCGGCCGAGCAGGAGACCGAGGCGCTCGGCGAGCGTGTCGCCGGGCATGAAGCCCCGGTTCATGATGGTGAGTTCGACTCCGGTGACGAACACGACCTCGGCGCCCTCCTCGCGGAGCCGCTCGGCCCGCTCGGCGCAGTCGGTGAACAGCGACAGGATCTGGCCGGTGGTCAGCTCCAGCGGGTAGGGCGAGAACCAGATTTCCAGGCCGAGCTCGGCCGCGCATCGGGCGGCCAGGTCGAGCCGCTCCGGGTCGCCGCCGATGATCTGGACGGCGGTGCAGTGCAGGTCGTCGCGGATGATGGCGAGCTCACGCCGCACCACCTCGGGGTCGGAGGGCGCGGGGGCGATCTCGCCGTTGACGACGAAGCCGGTGTCGTACGCGATGCCGTTGGCTCTCACGGGTGGGGTCCTTTCTGTCCGGTCGGGGTCGTTCCGGGAGCCTAGGAATAAAAATGCGTGCACGCAAGTTTGCGCGCACGCAGTTACGTGTGGGATGCTGTCATCGTGACGACGCCATCGCCTGGTCTGCGTGAGCGGAAGAAACAGGCCACCCGCAAGGCGCTGCGGGAGGCGGCGCTCCGGCTGGCCCTGGAGCGCGGGCCCGACAACGTGCGGGTCGACGACATCGCCGAGGCCGCGGGCGTCTCACCGCGCACCTACAACAACTACTTCTCCAGCCGCGAGCAGGCGATCGTCGCCGCCGTCACCGCCGACCGGGAGGCCCGGATCGCGGCGGCCGTCGCCGCGCGCCCCGACGACGTGCCGCTCGCCGAGTCCGTCACCGAGGCGATCGTGGAGCAGTTCACCGAGCCGGACGACCACGATCAGCGGGCCCTGCTGCTCATCACCACCCGGCCGTCGCTGCGCAACGCGTTCCTCGGCACCGCCGCGGAGATCGAGGACCCCCTCACCAGGGTGATCGCCGCCCGCATCGGCGGCGACGGCCACACCGCCCACGTGCTCTCGGCGAGCGTGGCCGCCGCGGTGCGCGTCGCGCTGCAACGCTGGCTGACGCCCGCGGCGCCCCTCGCGAGCCACGGCCTCGTCGTCCCGACGGGCTCGCTGCCCGAACTGCTCCGGGCCGCGCTCGCCCCCCTCGCCCCGGCCCTGAACGCGGCCGGCGGGCGACCATGGCCGTAGCGCTGGGGGCGGGCCCGATGGGGGCGTGGCGGGGGTCAGCCGGCGAGCTGGTGCCGCAGGCCCGTCACCATGGCGCGCAGGCCGGTGTCGAACCACCGGTCGTAGAACTCGGGCGGGGCGGACGGCGGGGGGTGGTCGGCGCCGGGCGGGGTGCCGACCTGGGCGAGCGCGTGGCCGAGGACGAACACGCCGACCGACTGGATGGCGATCAGGGCGTCGGTCTGGGCGATGCCGGCCGCGGCGAACCGGTCGAGTACGCCGCTCATCATGGCCAGGCCGGTGTCGGGGCTCACGGGGTGGGTGGCCAGCAGCGGCGCGGCGTTCGGGTGGCCGAGCAGCATCCGCCGGAAGGCGACCGCGAAGCGGGTGAGGGCCTCGGGCCAGGGACAGCCGGGGGTGAGGTCGATGGTGAGCGAGCCCGACAGCCGGTCGACCAGCGCCGCCAGCAGGGCGTCGCGGCTCGGGATGTGGCGGTAGAGGGACATCGCCGAGACGCCGAGGTGGGTGCCGACGCGGCGCATGGTCAGGGCGTCGAGCCCTTCGGCGTCGAGGATGTCGAGGGCGGCGGTGATGATGCGCTGCGGGGTGAGGATGGCCGGCCGGCCGCCTCGGCTCGATGGTCGCCCGGATGCGGAAGGTGGGCCGGCCGGGTGGTTCATACGGTCAGCGTAGCGGTGAGGGTGGTGGCCAGCATCACCACGGAAAGGGCGCCGACCACCATGTGCTGCACGTCGATGACGACGTCGTGGCCTTCGGCGGGCAGCACCTTCAGGGTGCGTGCGTAGTCCTGCCGGTAGGTCTCCCGCTGGGCGGGCGAGGCGGTGCCGAAGTAGGGCAGCCACCAGCTCTGCACGTGCCCCGCCATGATCAGCGCGCACAGCGCGGTGGCCGCGATGAGCGACCAGGTCCGGTGCACCGCGACGCCGGCGGCGATCAGCAGGGGGAAGGGGTAGTTGACGGCCGCCGCCAGCACCCGGCGGCGGAGGTTGCCGGGGGCCAGGTCGTTGAGCGGGAACATCGGGACCCATTCGGTGAGGATCAGCCAGCCGAGCCAGACGAGGGGGACGGCGATCGCGATGGCGTACATGGGAGGGCTCCAGGTCTGCCGGATTTTGTGTACGGCGTAAGTTTACGTCGTATGCAAACTTCGGGACAAGAGGGTCCCAGCCCTCCTTTCGTGGACTTGCCGATCCGGCGACGCGCCCCTACCGATCCGCCGCGGGCGGGCGTGCGGCCATCGCGTCGAGGCGGGCCCGGTGACTGCGCAGGTCGGTGATGGTGATCGGGCGGCCGGGCAGCTCGCCCGCCGTGGGGGCGGCCCGCAGGCCGTCGAGCATGATCGCGATGGCGCGGTCGAGCCCGCGTTCGTTCGGGCCGCTCGCGGGCAGCGGCTGGCGCAGCAGCAGCATGAGCAGGATCGCGACATCGCCGGCGCCGACGTCACGGCGCATCGACCCCTCCGCCTGCGCGAACTCGACGATGCGCGCGATTTCCGTCATCAGCGCCTCCCGGAGCTCGCCGCACTTCGGGTCGCCCAGCAGGATCTCCCGCGCCCGCACCGAGCTCCAGGCGAGCCGGAGACTCACCTGGAGCCGGCGGGACCGGCGGACCAGGCGTTCCAGCGCGGCCCACCCCGTGGCCTCCTCGGCGCACGCCGCCCGGGCGTCGTCGATGACCTGGGTGAAGCTCTCCTGCGCGACCGCCCGGATGAGCGACTCCCGGTCGGGGAAACGCCGGTAGAGCGTGCCGACGCCCACCCGGGCGGCGCGCGCGATCTCCTCCATCGGCACCTCGGGCCCCTGCGCGGTGAACATCTCTCGGGCCGCGGCGAGGATCTGGTCGCGGTTGCGCCGCGCGTCCGCGCGCAATCCGCCCTTCTGGCCGGTCGTCATCTCGTCCCTCCTCGTCGCCGCCGAAATTGTCCCATCTCACAGCTATGTGGACGAAATTCCTCCGGATCGGTTTAGTGTGCGGCTGTAAGCGGAAGAAGTTCATCCGGATGTGCCGTTGGGCGCCCCCTCGGAAGGGAACCGATGACCGCACGACACGCCCCCGCGCTCGCCTACATGCGCGCCTGCCCCTACGCGCCGCCCGACGAGCACCGCCGCATACGGGAAGAAGCGCCCATCTCGCGCGTGACCCTGCCCAGCGGCATGACGGTGTGGGCGCTCAGCCGGCATGAGGACATCCGCGCGATGCTGGCCGACCGGCGGTTCAGCTCCGACCGGAGCAAACCGGGCTACCCGCGGTTCCTCCCCGGCCAGGCCCCGCTTCACCCGAACTTCACCGGGTCCTTGCTCACCCTCGACCCGCCCGAGCACGGCCCCGCGCGCCGGGCCGTCGTCGGCGAGTTCACCGTCAAGCGGATCGCCGCGCTGCGGCCCCGCATCCAGGAGATCGTCGACGAGCACATCGACGCGATGCTCGCCGGGCCACGCCCCGCCGACCTGGTGCGGGCGCTGTCGCTGCCCGTGCCGTCGCTGGTCATCTGCGAGCAGCTCGGCGTGCCGTACGCCGACCACGACTTCTTCCAGGCCCGCTCGTCGATGCTGCTGAGCCGCACCATCGATCCGGAGTCGCGGGCGCGGGCGATCGACGAGCTGCTGGATTACCTCGACGAGCTCATCGCCGCGAAGGAGAAGGACCCGGCCGACGATCTGCTCAGCCGGCAGCTGGCCCGGTCGGACGATCGGGAACGGGTGAAGAGTCTGGCGTTCCTGCTGCTGGTCGCCGGGCACGAGACCACGGCGAACATGATCTCGCTGGGCACGATGGCCCTGCTCGAACGCCCCGCGGACGCCCGCGCGCTCCGCGCCGACCCCACCAAGACGCCGATGGCCGTCGAGGAGCTGTTGCGCTACTTCACGATCGCCGAGTTCGTCACCTCCCGCGTCGCGGTGGAGGACGTCGACATGGGCGGTGTCGTGATCCGCGCCGGGGACGGTGTGATACCGCTGGGCAACATGGCGAACCGCGACCCCGAGGTCTTCGACCGGCCGGACGAGCTGGACATCGAACGCGGTGCCCGCAACCACCTCGCGTTCGGCTACGGCGCGCACCAGTGCCTCGGCCAGAACCTCGCGCGGCTGGAGCTGGAGATCGTGTTCAACACGCTGCTGCGCAGGATCCCGGACCTGCGCCCCGCCGTGCCCCTGGAGACGCTGCCGTTCAAGGACGACGCGAGCATCTACGGCATCCACGAATTCCCGGTCACCTGGGGTTCTTCCGCCGAAGACGGCCAGGCGGAGGAGGCTGCGGCCCGGCCCGCCGCCGTAGGAGAATGTCCCCGTTAGGGCGCTTTCGTCCCGGGTGTATCGTGGCCGCTCTGCGACTACGTCAAGGGAGACCTGGTCATGAGAGCCATTGGAGTGACCGAGTTCGGCGGGCCGGAAAAACTGCACGTCGTGGAACTGCCCGATCCGGTGGCGGGGCCGGGGCAGGTACGGATCCGGGTGCACGCCGCAGCGGTCAACCCGACCGATACGGGGCTCCGAGCCGGCCTGCGCGGCACCGGCGACCAGCCGCCGCCGTACGTGCCGGGGATGGACGCCGCCGGGGTACTGGAGGAGATCGGCGAGGGCGTCACCACCGACCTGCGGGTCGGCGACCACGTGATGGCCATCGTGCTGCCGTCGGGCTCACACGGGGCGTACTCCGAGCAGATCGTGGTGCCGGCCGAGTCGGTGGCCCGGGTGCCGGCCGGAGCGTCCGACGTGGAGGCGGCGACGCTGCCCATGAACGGCCTGACCACCCGGCTCGCCCTCGACGTGCTCGGCCTCAAGCCGGGGCAGACCCTCGCGGTCACCGGCGCGGCCGGCGCGGTCGGCGGCTACGCCGTACAGCTGGGCAAGGCCGACGGCCTGAAGGTCATCGCCGACGCCGCACCGGCCGACGAGCGGCTCGTCGCCGACCTGGGCGCCGACGTCGTGCTCCCGCGCGGCGACGGGTTCCCGGAGCGGGTCCGCGAGGTGGAGCCGGAGGGCGTCGACGGGGTCCTCGACGCCGCCCTCTTCAACGACCGGATCGTCCCGGCGGCCCGCGACGGCGCCACGATCGTCACCGTGCGCGGCCACCAGGGCGACGCCGAGCGCGGCATCACCTTCGCCCCGGTGTTCGTCGGCCGCTACGCGCGTGAGCAGGCGAAGCTCGACACCCTGCGGCGTCAGGTGGAGGAGGGCGTCGTCAGCCTGCGCGTCGCCCGCACCTTCCCGGCGGAAGAGGCGCCCGAGGCGCACCGCCTGCTGGAGGCGGGCGGGATCCGCGGTCGCCTGGTCCTGACGTTCTGAGCCGAAGGGCCGGGTTCCCCCTGATCGCCGCGTAGCGGGCGGGCTGCCGTGCCGGACCGCGATGAGGCGGCGATCAGGGACGGCCCGCGCCTCCCGGGGCACGTACTGCCGGATCATCGCGATCGTCGTCTCCCCACGCGCCGCCTCCTGGAGCGCCGCTCCGCCTGATCCGCGCCGATCCGCCTCGTGCCGGTGATCCGCCTTGGGCGTAAGCGCCTTGGGACGTACCGCCACAAGTAGGACATCTTGCTACTTTTAGCTGCACAGAGGAGGACTCATGAGCGACGCATCGAAGGCCACCAAGGGCACCGCCACCGCAGGCGAGACGGGCGAGCGGTTCACCGCCGAGGAACGCGCCGCGATGAAGGAGCGCGCGCGGGAACTGAAGACGGCCAAGCGCCGCGGATCGCGCGCCAAGGCCGACGGGGAGAGCGACCTGCTCGCCAAGATCGCCGAAATGGGGGCCGAGGACCGCGCCATGGCCGAGCGGATCCACGCCATCATCAAGGAGCACGTGCCGGAGCTCGTGCCGAAGACCTGGTACGGGATGCCCGCGTACGCCAAGGACGGCAAGGTCGTCTGCTTCTTCCAGCCCGCGGGCAAGTTCAAGACCAGATACGCGACGCTCGGCTTCAACGACCCGGCCAACCTCGACGACGGCACGATGTGGCCGACCGCCTTCGCCCTGACCGCCCTGACCGCCGAAGCCGAGGCCCGGATCGCCGACCTGGTGAAGCGGGCGGCGAGCTGAGGGGCGGCCCGCTCCGCCATCGCGTGCGCCGCGAGGACACGACGCGAACCGCGAGAAGTGATCACCTGAGCCGCGCCGGCACGGCCACTCACGGCCGCTCGCGGGAGCGGCCGATGTCCCGCGAAGCGTGCCGGAACGGCGAGGTGATCGCGTCCTCTTGGTACGGTTGCCGCGGGCGCGGCCACGGCCGCGAAGGCACGTGTCGCGACGCCGACCGGGAAAGGCAGTGAACCGCTGATGTCCACCCGCATCGATCAGGTGATCACGTCGGGCACGTTCTCGCTCGACGGCGGCACCTGGGATGTGGACAACAACGTCTGGATCCTCGGCGACGACGAAGAGGCGATCGTCATCGACGCCGCGCATGACGCCGCCGCCATCGCCGAGGCGGTGGGCGGGCGCGCGATCCGCGCGATCGTCTGCACCCACGCGCACAACGACCACGTCAACGCGGCCCCGGGGCTGGCCGAACGCACCGGCGCCCCGATCCTCCTCCACCCCGCCGACCTCCCCCTGTGGCGGCAGACCCACCCCGACCGCCTCCCCGACGCGGAGCTGACCGACGGTCAGGTGATCGAGGTGGCCGGCACCGCGCTGACCGTGCTGCACACCCCGGGGCACGCCCCCGGCGCGGTGTGCCTTCACGTGCCGGAGCTGACCACCGTCTTCACCGGCGACACGCTGTTCGCCGGGGGGCCGGGCGCGACCGGCCGGTCGTACTCCGACTTCCCCACGATCATCGAGTCCATCAGGCACCGCCTGCTCACGCTCCCGCCCGAGACGATCGTGCGCACGGGCCACGGCGACGCCACGTCCATCGGCGCCGAGGCCCCGCACCTCGACGAGTGGATCCGGCGCGGCCACTGATCGCCCGCCGCGACGCCCCCTGCCGGGCGAACACGCGCCACACATCGGCAGGCCGGCTGTAATTTTCAGCGCGACCGACGCCGCGCGCGTCCGCGCCGTCCCTGCTAGCAGCAGCTGAGCACGTCCAAGCCGCCCGATGGCGCCGGGCGAGCGCGCCGGGCCCTCTTGACAGTCTCTGTCACCTCTCCGAATGTTAGCGCTAACACTCACTGCGGCCGGGAGTCGCAGTCACCTGAGAGGGGTCGAGCATGCGCAGGTGGAGACGATTGCTCATCGCGGCGTTCCTCGCCGTGGCCGTGACCGCGACGGGCACGGCGCTGGGGTCGAGCGCCGCGAACGCCGAGTCCAACGGCGGGGTGCGGGTGATGCCGCTCGGCGACTCCATCACGGACGGCACGCAGGTGCCCGGCGGGTACCGCATCGGCCTGTGGCAGCGCCTCGCCGCCGGCGGGTACACGATCGACTTCGTCGGCTCCCAGTTCAACGGGCCGGGCAACCTCGGCGACCACGACCACGAGGGCCACCCCGGCTGGCGCATCGACCAGATCGACGCCAACATCAACGGCTGGCTGCGGACGTACACGCCGCACACGGTGCTCCTGCACATCGGCACCAACGACGTCCTGCAGAACTACAACCTCTCCGGCGCCCCGCAGCGGCTGTCGGCCCTGATCGACCACATCACCTCGGCCGTGCCCGACGCCGAAGTGTTCGTCGCGACCATCATCCCGCTGGCGTCGTCCTCCCAGGAATCGGCGGCCCGTGCGTTCAACGCGACGATCCCCGGCATCGTGCAGAGCAAGATCGACAGCGGGAAGCACGTCCATCTGGTCGACATGCACAGCAAACTGACCGCCGGCGACCTGATCGACGGCATCCACCCCACCGCCAACGGCTACGACAAGATGGCCGCCGCCTGGTACGCCGCGCTCCAGTCGGTGCCCGGCAGCATCGGCGAGCAGGGTGAGCCCGGCGAGACGACGCCGCCCTCGTCCACGACGGAGATCAGGGGCGTCGGCTCGGGCCGGTGCGTCGACGTGCCGAACTACAGCACGACCGACGGCACCCAGCTGAACCTGTGGGACTGCC
>JBIQJI010000084.1:0-26930 GCA_044507605.1 Actinomycetales bacterium
CTCCTCCTGATCACCACCCCCACCCGCGCCTACGGCCACACCCACCTGCCCGCCCGCCCGGCAAGGCCACGCCCCGCCACGTCCGGCCAGGGGCCGCGCCGCACGCCGGCCGGCACCCCGTCACGGCGCTCTGCCGAGATGCGCGGCGCCCTCCACACGACCACCGCACCCTCGCCCCGCCCGGGCCACCCGCGTCCCGGCACTCTCGAACTGTGCGGCGTCTCCGTCCCCGGCCTGCGCGGCGTCGACCTCGTCGTGCCCGGCGGCGGCTCGGTGGCCGTCGTCGGCCGCTCCGGAAGCGGCAAGTCCCTGCTGGCCGCCATCGCCGGTCGGCTGATCGACCCGGCCGAAGGCACCGTCCGCCTCGACGGAGTCCCGTTGCCCCGGCTACCCCGGCACGAACTCCGCCGCGCCATCGGCTACGCCTTCGAACGCCCCGTCCTCGTAGGCGACACGATCGGCGACGCCATCGCACTCGGCCGCGCCCCCGACACCGGCGACCCCCGCACTCCCCTTCCCCCGCCCGGTCGCGGCGACGACGGCGGGCCCTGCAACAGCGGAAACACGGCCGGCGACGAGCGAATCCGCGAGGCCGTGCTGATGGCCCGGGCCGAGGCGTTCATCGCCCGGCTGCCCCTCGGCCACCGCACCCCGCTGGACCAGGCCCCGATGTCGGGCGGCGAACGCCAGCGCGCCGGGCTGGCCCGCGCCTTCGCCCAGGCCGAACGGCTGCTCGTCCTCGACGACGCCACCTCCAGCCTCGACACCGTGACCGAGCGCCAGGTCGCCCAGGCCCTGGCCGACGACCCGAGGGGCCGCACCCGCCTCATCGTGGCCCACCGGCCCGCCACGGCCGCCGCCGCCGACCACGTCGTCTGGCTCGACGACGGCCACGTGCGCGCTCAGGGCCCGCACCACATCCTGTGGCGCGACCCGGCCTACCGCGCGGTCTTCCTGCCCGAGTCCGGCGACGGCCGCCCGGCGCCCGGCGAGCCCACCACCCCTCCCGGGGGGACGTCGCCGGCCGGACCGACCGGCCACGTCTCCCCGCCACGCGGACCGGCCCGCACCACCGACTCCAGCGGATCGCTTGCACGGCCGGGGCCGGCGAAACAGGCCGATCCCGGCAAGGCGCCTCGTCCCGGCGATCCGCCCGGCCTCCGCGAACAGGACGCCTCCCTCAAGACGCCCCGAGCAGCAGCGCACCCGGCCGAACCGGCCGACCGGCATGCGTCGCCGAAGCCGTCGGACACATCGGGCGAAACCCCGAGCCCACGAGCCGCAGCCCCGGAGGATCCAGGCGCGGGGGTTCCGCTGTGACCCCCGAGGCCCGGAGCGTGCTACGGCGGGCGCTCCTTCGGGAGCCACGTCTGCTGGTGCGGCTCGGCCTGTGGTCGGTGGCCGAGGCGACGCCCGCGCTGATCGTCGGGACCGCGATCGCGCGGGCCGTCGACGACGGGTTCGCGGCGGGCCGAGCCGGCACCGGGTTCGCGTGGCTGGCCGTGCTCGCCGGGGCCTGGCTGGTCGGGGCGGTCGGGGCGAAACGGGTCGTGCTGGTGGTGGCCGGGCTCGCCGAGCCGTTCCGCGAGGACCTGCTCGCGCACGTGGTACGCGCCACGCTCCGCGACACCACCCGCGCCGGCACCGCCGCCGTCGCGCGAGCGAACCTCCAGGTCGAACTGGCCAGGGACGCGTTCGCCTCGGTCGTCTCGGTCCTCAGATCGTTCGCGTTCACCGTGGTGGGCGTGCTGATCGGGCTGAGCGGCCTCGCACCGGAGGTGCTGGTGCTGGTGCTGCCGCCGTTCGCGGCCGGGCTCGGCGTGTTCCTGCTGTCCCTGCCCGCCCTGCTGCGACGCGAACGCGACTACCTCCTGTCCGACGAGCACACCGTCGAGTCGCTCGCGGCCACCGTGTCCGGCCTCCGCGACATCGCCGCGTGCGGGGCCGAAGACCGCGCCGCCGCCCGGGCCGGGCGGCGAGTGACCGCGCAGCAGGCCGCCGGAGTATCGCTGGCCCGGCTCACCGCGGCCCGCACCGTGTCGCTCGCCCTAGGCGGCCGGGCACCGGCCCTGCTGCTGCTCGCGGGCACCCCCTGGCTGATCGGCCACGGCGCCGGCCCCGGCGTGATCCTCGGCGCGCTGGCGTACGTCACCCAGTCCCTGGCCCCAGCCCTCGGCACCCTGGTCCAGGGCCTGGGCATCGCCGGCGTCCGCCTCACCGTATCCCTGGACCGCATCCTCGGCCCCGCCCCCTCCCCGCCCGTCGGCGTGCGGGCCACATCCCCGATCCCCGACAGGCCGGCCCCCCACCTGACGGCACCCGACACGACCACACCCGACACATCGCCCTCCGGCCTACCGGCCCTTGTCCCATCGGCCGCCGACACACCGGCCCGAGGCGTCTCGGACGCCCGAGGCATGCTCGCCCTCGATGCCGCGGTCATCGACGCCTCCACCCCCGACGCGTTGGACGGCGACGAACTGGATGGCGACGCGTCGGATTGCGGTGGCCGGGACCGCAGGCCCCTTGCCGGCGGCTCCCCTGCCGCCGGCCCGGTCGAGCCGATCTCGCTCGGCTCCGGCCGGGACGAGCACAGCGGGGAGGCCGCCGGACGCGGAGACGCCCCGGGACAGGAACACGCGGCGCGACGGAAGCACGCGGTGGAGCGGGAACGCGCGATGGGACGGGAACGCGCGATGGGGCGGAGAGATGCGGTGGGGCGGGGAGCGAGGGGACGCGGGACGGTCGAGCTGCGCGGAGTGGCGTTCGCGTATGGCCCGCACGCGGCGCCGGTCATCGACAGGCTGGACCTGAGCGTTGCCGATGGGGAGCATCTGGCGGTGGTGGGGCCGAGCGGGATCGGGAAGTCCACGCTCGCCGCGCTGCTCGCCGGGCTGCTTCTGCCCCGCTCAGGTCGGGTGCTCGTGGGCGGTGCACCTGCGGACCGGGTGCCGCCCACGGCGCGGGTGCTCATCCCGCAGGAGGCGTACGTCTTCCGGGGCACCCTCCGGGAGAACCTCGCCTACCTCCACGAAACCGCCACCGACGCCGAGCTCCGGGCCGCCATGGACGCCGTCGGCCTGACCGGCCTGAACGCCGCGGCCGGGACAGGCGCCGCCGCCGGCGAGCCCGCCAAGCACTGCGCCGATCCCACCCTGAACGCCCTGCCCGGGACCGGCACTGCCACAGACGAGCCCACCGGGCGGTGCACCGACCCCACCATGACCGGCCCGGCCGGGACCGGCGCTGCCGACGGACCTATTGGCGAGCCCGGGCGGTGCGCCGACTCCGCCGACGGCCTGCCCGGGCTCGACGCCGAGGTGGATCCGGGGGAGCTGTCCGCGGGGCAGCGGCAGCTTGTCGCCCTGGCCCGGGCGTACGTGTCGCCGGCTCCCCTGGTGATCCTGGACGAGGCGACCTGCCATCTGGACCCGGCGGCGGAGGCGCGTGCGGAGGCGGCCTTCGCCGCCCAGGGCCGCACGCTCATCGTGATCGCGCACCGTCTCACCTCGGCGCTGCGCGCGCAGCGCGTGCTGGTCATGGACGGCGCCGACGTTTGGTGCGGACGGCACGACGAGCTGCTGGCCCGATCTCCCTTGTATGCCGACCTGTTCGGCCACTGGACCGCCGGGTCACCCCCCGCGGCCGGCCTGGCGGGAGCGCCCCGGCGATGACCCCGATCCACCGACCCGTCGCGCGGGACCAACCGGGGGCTGGCACGCGAGACCCGACGCATGCCCCGCCGAGGGACACCCGACCCGGGAGACCCAAGACCCGCCGACGGGACACCCCACCCGGCACACCCCAAGACCCGCCAACGGGACACCCCACCCGGCAGACCCCATCCATGGCCCGCGACAGGACACCGCCCGGGAGACCCAAGACCCGCCACGGGAGACCGGCCCGGGTGACCCCGCCCGTGGCCCGACCTGGGAACTCGGCCGGGCCGTGCCACGGGTCCATGGCCCCATTGCGTACCGACGAGCGAGGAGCGCCCGCGCATGCAGGCTCAGAGCGGACCGAATTTCACCGAGGAGATCTCCGGCGGGGACGAGACCGCCGGGCACGGCGGCGGCGGGTATCCGGCGGCGGAGCGGGAGCCGGTCGCGGAGCGGCTGCATGGGCGCCTTGTGGCGGATCCCTATCGGTGGCTGGAGGACCCGGACAGTCCCCGTACGCGCCGCTGGCAGGAGGCGCAGGACGAGCTGTGGCGGCGGCACCTGGAGGAGCTGCCCGACCTGGAGCGCTGGCGGGCGCGGGTGGCCGAGCTCACCGAGACCGGCATGGTCACGCCACCGGTCTGGCGTGGCGAGCAGTGGTTCTTCACCCGCCGTGACCCTGGCCGGGAGCATCCGGTGCTGTACGTGGCGGGGCCGGGCGGTGCCGAGCGTCCGCTCCTGGACCCCGTGGCCGTCGATCCGAGCGGCCTGACGGTCGTCGACCACTGGCAGCCGGATCTGGAGGGGCGGCTGCTGGCCTTCCAGTTGTCGCGACGCGGCGACGAGCGGTCGGAGCTGTACGTCATGGACGTCGCCGCCGGGCGGGTCGTGGACGGGCCGATCGACCGCTGCCGCTACTCGCCGGTGGTGTGGTTGCCCGGCGGGCGGGCGTTCTACTACGTGCGGGCCAGGCAGGTGCGGCTGCACCGTGTGGGTTTCCCGGCCGGCGACGACCCGGTGATCATGGCGGAGGAGGCGTCGTACGGCCTGGCGGGGAGCCACGACGGCCGCTGGCTGACGATTTCGGCGCCGGCGGCCGGCGGCGGCAACGGCCTGTGGCTGGCCGATCTGTCCGCCGCGCCGCCGGAGCGTCCGGTGCCGCGGGTGGTGCAGCGCGGGGGCGCGGCGACGGCGGCCGCGGTGTGCCGGGACGGCCGGCTCTACCTGCTCACGTTCCTCGACGCGCCCAGGGGGCGGCTGTGTGTGACGGATCCGCTGCGTCCGGAGCCGGAGCACTGGCGGGAGCTGGCCGGGCGCGACCCGGGGGCCGTGCTCGGCGGTTTCGCGCTCGTCGACGGCCCCGAGCCGGGTGGGTTCCGGCTGCTGCTGCACTGGACCAGGCACGCGGTCAGCGAGATCACCGTGCATGACGCCGCGACCGGCGCCCGGCTGGGCGAGGTGCCGCTGCCGGGCCTGGGCACGGCAGGTCGCCCGGCCACCCGCCCGGAGGGCGGCGCCGAGGCCTGGTTCAGTTACACCGACAGTGTGACGCCGGGGCACGTGCTGCGTTACGACGCGCGCACCGGACGCACCGCCACGTGGGCGGCGGCGCCGGGTTCCGCCGAGCCGCCGCCGCTGCGCGCCGAGCAGGTCGAGTACCGGTCGGCCGACGGCACCGCGGTGCGCATGGTGGTGCTGGCCCGGCCGGGCGACGCGGGCCCCCGCCCGGCGATCCTGTACGGCTACGGCGGTTTCGGCCGGTCGCTCACGCCCGCCTACTCCGGCTACGTGCTGCCGTGGGTGGAGGCCGGCGGGGTGTTCGCCTTGGCGCAGGTGCGCGGCGGCGGCGAGGAGGGCGAGGAGTGGCATCGTGCCGGCACGCTCGGCGGCAAGCAGGCGGCCGTCGCCGATTTCGTCGCGGCGGCCGAGGCGCTGGTCGCCGGCGGCTGGACGGCCGCCGACCGGCTCGCGGCATGCGGCGAGTCCAACGGCGGGCTGCTCGCCGGCGCGGCCCTGACGACGCGCCCGGACCTGTTCGCGGCGGCGGTGTGCTCGGCTCCGCTGGCCGACATGGTCCGTTACGAGCGCACCGGTCTCGGCCCGTCGTGGCGCGGCGAGTACGGCACGGCCGACGACCCCGAGCAGCTCGGCCGGCTGCTCGGGTATTCGCCGTATCACCGGGTACGCGAGGGCGCCGCCTATCCGGCGACGCTGCTGACCACCTTCGGCGGCGACACGCGGGTGGACCCGCTGCACGCCCGCAAGTTGTGCGCGGCGCTGCAGTGGGCGACGTCGAGCCCCCGGCCGGTGCTGCTGCGTCATGAGACGGGCGTCGGGCACGGCTATCGGGCGACGAGCCGCGCCGTGCGTCTCGCCGGCGACATGCTGGCGTTCCTGGCCGCCCACACCGGCCTGCGCCTGCGGCCGCCCCCGCAGGGGTGAGGGCGTGCGCGAGCCGGGGCGGATCGGGCTACAGGTCGCCGCGCCCTCGGCTCCGCAGCGCCGGGGCCGGTCTGCGGTAGCGGATCATGCCGATGTCGCTGACGTCGTCGGGCCACAGCCAGCCGGCTCTGCGGGCCAGGCTGATCGCCTCGATGCGGGTCTTCGCGCCGAGTTTGGCGGAGATGCGTGACAGGTAGTTTCGGACCGTTCCACCGGAGAGGAAGAGCCGTGCGGCGATCTCGCCGACGGTGGCGCCCTCGGCGGCGACCTTGAGCACGTCCAGTTCTCTGGTGGTGAGCGGGTTGTCCGCTGCGCTGAGGGCGGCCACGGCGAGGTCGGGGTCGATGACGCGTTCGCCGCCGTGCACGCGGCGGACGCGCTCGGCGAGCTGCCCGGCGGGCATGTCCTTGACGAAGAAGCCGTGGGCGCCGGCGTCCAGGGCGCGGCGCAGGGCCTCGGGGGTGCCGAGCCCGGTGAGGATCACCGTGCGGCATGTGGGGAGGCGGCGCGTCAGGTCCGCCACGACCGCGATCCCGTCGGCACCGGGCAGGCCGATGTCGATGAGGGCGACGTCGGGCCGGTGGCGCTGGCACGCGCCGGCCACTTCGTCGCCGCGCTCCACCTCGGCGACGACCGTCAGGTCGGGTTCGTCGTCGATGAGGGCGGCCATGGCACCTCGGACGAGGTGCATGTTCTCCGCGATCAGGACGGATATCACCTGTCGTCTCTCCTTCCCGGCGGCACACGGACACCGTGGGGAACATATGGCTACATATCGCAGTCATTCGACTACCGAGCACAGTGTGGCATGGAAACAGAGCGATGTCTTTACCCGGGCGGTCACGTGGCGAACATCACCGGCGCCACCACCGGGCCCGTCTCGCCGCCACCCCTCCGGGCCTTCGCCGACGCGTCGTCTAACCTGGCGTTTTGGGTAGTTTGATGCTGTGTGTCGCATTCCAGATGCGAAGCGGACATCACTGATCGCCAGGCGGGCGGCAAGGCGATCGGCGACGACACGGTGAACGGTGGGTGACCGAGCAGAGGACGGCCGAACGGTGACCGACAGAGGGTGGCAGGGTGAGCGATTCCGGCGCTGAGGCTCCACGAGAGTCGTCACCGCACACGTCGCACGATGTGACGGTGGAACGGTGGGCTGGCTTCCGACTGAAGCCCCCTCGGCTGCGCGTGCAACCGTCCGCTCCCCGGTTCCAGCAGTCGGTCGAGGCGGAGCGCACCGGCCACTGGAGGTGGGACGTGCGCGCGGGCGAGCTGATCCTCGACGAGACCATGCTCGAACTGCTCGGTCTCGACCCCGCCACCTTCGACGGCCGCCCCGAGACCGGGGCCGACCACATCCATCCCGACGATCTGCCCAACGTGCTGGCCGCCGCCGACGACGCCATGCGGCGGGGGGCCCAGTACCGCATCGAGTACCGCGTCAAACGGCCCGATGGCACCCTGAGCTGGGTATGCGACAGCGGCTACGCGACGGTCGACGCCTCGGGCCAGCCCCTGGAGCTGTCGGGCTCCGTACGCGACGCCACCGAGAGCCGGATCTCCGAGGAGACGGCCGGGCGGGCGTTGCGCAACATGTCCGACGGCTTCCTCGCCGTGGGCCCCGACTGGCGCATCACCTTCGCCAACGCCCAGGCCGAGCGCATGCTCGGCGCTCGTCGCCGGCTGCTCGGCAGCGACCTGTGGGACGCCCTCGCCTACGTCGGCGTGCCCGGCCTGGAGGAGCGGCTGCGCGACGCCACCGCGACCGGCAGAGTCGACGACTTCGAGTTCCAGGCGGCCGACGGACGCTGGCACCACGTCCGGCTGCTCCCCAGCGGCGAAGGTCTGACGATGTACCTGTCGGACGTGACCGAACGACGAGCCCGCGACGCCGAACGCGCCGCCGCGGAACGCTCGATGGCGCTCAGCGAGTTCACCAGGGCGCTGGGCGACGCCCTCACCGTGCGGGACGTGGTGAACGTCGTCGCCGAACGCGTGCTCCCGCCGTTCGGCGCGTCCGGCATGCTGATCATCTCGTCCGAACGGAACCGGCTGCGCATCCTCGGCGCCAAAGGCTATTCGCCGGAGTACTTCGAGCGAACCCCCACGATCCCCCTGCGGGGCGCGGTCGCGCAGGCGCTGGAGGATCGCGTCCCGCAGTTCATCTCCTCAGTGCGGGAGTACATCGAGCGCTATCCACACCTCAGCTACATGCCGGCGGTGGGCGGCAAGCAGGCCTGGGCCTTCCTGCCGCTCATCGCGTCGGGCCACACGTTCGGCTGCTGCCTGATCTCGTTCGACGAGCCGCGCGAGTTCACGCGCGAGGAACGCGACGTGCTCGTCACGGTCAGCGGCTTCGTCGCTCAGGCGCTGGAACGGGCCCGGCTGTACGACGCCGAGCACGCCCGCGCCCAGCAGCTGCAGCGAGGACTGCTGCCCCAGTCCCTCCCCACGCTGCCGGCCGCGTCCGTCGCGGTCCGCTACCTGCCGGCGACCAAGGAGATGGAGGTGGGCGGCGACTGGTACGACGTGATCCCGCTGTCCGCCGAACGGGTCGCCCTGGTCATCGGTGATGTGATGGGGCACGGCGTGGCCGAGGCCGCCACGATGGGCCGGCTGCGCACCGCCGTGCGTACGCTCACCGACCTCGAAATGCCCCCCGAGGAGCTCCTCGTCCACCTCAACGACCTGGTCAACGACCTCGGCGACGACTTCTTCGCCACCTGCCTGTACATGGTCTACGACCCGATCACCCGCCGCTGCGTGTTCTCCCAGGCGGGTCACCCGCCACCGGCGATCGTGCACCCCGACGGCAGCGTGCACTTCCCCGAGATGGAGCCGGACCCGCCGCTCGGCGCGGCCGCCCCGCCGTTCGCCGTCGGCGAGCTGGAACTGCCGGCGGACAGCCTGCTGGTGCTGTACACCGACGGCCTGGTCGAGTCCGACACGCTCGACATCGACCAGGGCATGGCCGCCCTCGCCCGTGCTCTGAACACCGTCACGAAACGCACCCCGAAGCCGCCCCGGCGTTCCGGCCGGTCGGCGAAGGACCGCGACGACGTCGTCTACCTGGAGTCCCTGTGCGACGCCCTCGTCGGCTCCCTGCTGCCGTCCCACGAGGCGACCATGGACGACGCCGCCCTGCTGATGGCCAGGACCGGTGTGCTGCCGAAGGACCACATCGCCACCTGGCCCCTGCCCGAGGACCCCGTCGCGGCCGGCGAGGCCCGCGAGTACGTCGCCGCCAAGCTCTCCGACTGGGGCCTGGACTCTCTCACGATGACCACCGAGCTGCTGGCCAGCGAGCTGGTCGGCAACGTCATCAGGCACGCCAAAGGGCCCATCACCCTGCGCCTGATCCGCGGCAAGGTGCTCACCTGCGAGGTCACGGACGGCAGCCTCACCACCCCCCGCATCCGCAAGACCAGCGTCACCGACGAGGGCGGCCGCGGCCTCCAGCTCGTCGCCGCCCTGTCCCAGCGCTGGGGCACCCGCTACACCACCGACGGCAAGTGCATCTGGACCGAGCAGCCCCTCCCCTCGCACTGAGTCCGGCCCCGGTGCCAACAAGTGTTGGCATATAGTGCCCCTATGCCGTTCACGCCCCGCTCAGCACGCACCCGCACCGCGATCCTCGACGCGGCCAGGCGACGCTTCGCCGCCGACGGTTACGAGCGGGCCACCATCAGGGCCATCGCCGCCGACGCCGCCATCGACCCCTCGATGGTGATGCGCTACTACGGCAGCAAGGAGGGCCTGTTCGCCGCGGCCGCCGACGTCGACCTCAAGCTGCCCGACATCACCGCCACGCCCCTCGGCCACGCGGGCGCGACCCTGGTGCGGCACTTCGTCGAACGCTGGGAGGGCGGCCTCTCCGACGAGGTGCTGCTCGTCCTGTTCCGCGCGGCCGTCACCAACGAGAGCGCCGCCGAGCGCCTCCGCGGCATCTTCGCCGACCAGGTCGCCCGCCGGATCGCCGACGTCGTCCCCGACCCCGCCGAGGCCCGGACACGCGCCGCCCTCATCGCCACCCAGCTCCTCGGCACCGCCCTGTGCCGCTACATCCTGCGCCTGCCCCCCGTGGCCACCATGCCCCCCGAGACCCTGACCGCCAACCTCTCCCCCACCATCCAGCGCTACCTCACCGGCCCGATCGAAATCGCCTGAACATAGGGACGGCGAGCTGGGCAGGCTTGAGACATGGTGGTCCAGAGACAGCCGCTTCGGGCTCGTCTGGGGACGGCGCCGCGTCGGCAAGACCTCACTGATCCAGCGGTTCGCCGAGGGCAAACGCGTCGTATTCCACACGGGCGCCGGCGAACCCGCCCGCGATGAGCTGGCCGCGCTGGCCCGCCAGGCCGCCGCCTTCCCGTCGGACCTGCGCGACCTCACGGCCCGCCCCTACACCGACTGGCATGACGCGCTCGATCATCTGAGCCGGCTCTCGGCGAGCGAGCCGACCCTGCTCGTCCTCGACGAATTCCCGGAACTGCTCGCCACCTCCCCCGCCCTGCCGGGAGTGCTCCCAGCGTTCTCCGACCGCGCGGCGACGCACACACGGCTGCGCATCCTGCTGTGCGGCTCGGCCGTCCGCACCATGCTCTCCATCCAGGAGACCAGAGCGCCCCTGTACGGCCGGTTCGACCTGACCCTGCAGGTCCAGCCGTTCCGTCCCCGCGAAGCCGCAGCGCTGCTGCCGGGTCTGGCCCCCGCGGAGCAGGCATTGGTCTACGGGCTCCTCGGGGGCATGCCGCTCTACCTGTCGTGGTGGGACGGGCGGCGTTCGGTTCGGGAGAACCTGCTGGAACTGGCCTGTCGGCCCGGTGCCCGCCTGCTCACGGAGGGCCGGCTCGTCCTGGCCACCGAGGCCGGGGAGGGCGACCTGCCGGGTGCGGTGCTGCGGGCCATCGCGAGGGGCCGTACCAAGTTCAACGAGATCGAGGAAGCGGTCGGCACCAACCCCACGCGCGCCCTGGACCGGTTGATCGAGCTCCGGCTGATCGAGCGTCTGCTCCCCGTGACCGAGGACGAACGATCACGGCGCCGCATCTACCGCGTCAGCGACAACTTCCTGGCGTTCTATCTCGGCCCCCTGCAGAGATACCGCGACGAGATCGAACGCGACCTGGGCGAGGCCATCCTCCCCGCCCTCGTCGCCCGCCTCGACGACCACCTCGGCCCGATCTACGAGGAGATGTTCCGGGAGCACCTGCGCCGCCTCGCCCGAGCCGGCGACCTGGGCCCCAACGTGGTGGCCATCGGCCCCTGGTGGACCCACGACGGCCGGCACGAAATCGACGCCGTGGCGCTCGCCGAACCCGGCCGCGCCCGCATCCCGGTCCTGGTGGGCGAGGCGAAGTGGGCCCCCACCGTCAACGCCCCCAGGCTCCTGGCCGAACTCCGCAGCGAGGCCACCCACCTGACCACCGACCCCGACACCCTCGCCTACGCCATCGGCGCCCGCGAGACCGTCCCCTCGGCCGAATCCGCAGCCGACCTGCCATCGGTCCTACCGATCACCGCAGCCGACATCTTCACCCCGTGACTCCCACCGCCCCGGCACCGCGACCGGCCACCGGTGCGGGCGCTGATACGAGCGGGCGGTTCCGGAGCGTCGGCGGGTGCGTGACGGGGGGCGTCGGCCCATCGCGCATGGCCTTCCGGCCGGGGCGCATCAGGGGATGAGGCGGCCAGTACGATCGACGGGTGAACGAGACGACCGAGACGATGCCGGGCTGGCTCTCGCCGGATGAGCTGGAGCTCGTGCGGGGACGTATGCCCATTCTCTACGTCGACGCCGTTCCGGTGCGTGTCGACGAGTTCGGCGTGGTGACCCATGTCGGGCTGCTGCTGCGCATCGGGGGCGACGGTACGGTCACCCGGGCGTTGGTCTCGGGGCGGGTGCTGCACCACGAGCGGGTGCGCGACGCGCTCGTGCGTCACCTGGAGAAGGACCTGGGCCCGATGGCGCTGCCCCGGGTGCCGCCGTCGCCGCAGCCGTTCACCATCGCCGAGTATTTCCCGACGCCGGGTGTCACGCCCTATCACGACACGCGGCAGCACGCGGTGTCCCTCGCCTACGTCGTGCCGGTCACCGGTGACTGCCGGCCCCGCCAGGACGCCCTGGACCTCATCTGGTTCACCCCCGAGGAGGCGGCCTCGGCCCAGGTGCAGCAGGAGATGGCGGGCGGTCAGGGCACCCTGTTGAAGCAGGCTCTCGCCCACATCGGCCGCCTGCCCTGAGGTTCGCCCCGCCTCACCGCCTCTTGCGGGCGACGGATGGCGTCCGGCGTTCGCGGCCCGGCTCTGGCCGAGCCATCATCTCACCCCCGCGCCGGCGAGAATGCCGGTTGACGCTTGACCGATCACTTCTCGCGGTGTGATACCTACGTTGAGTAGCGATAGCGTTCGGGGCTGTTCGCCGTGCCGAGCCGAGGGGGGCGTCCATGGGCGAGGGGCTGCTGGTGGCCGGCCTCGAAAACGTCGAGCTGCCGCCGATCTTCTGTCCGCTGGAGCCGGCCGTCAATCCCGCCTGCCGGGCGGTGGAACGGCGGGCCGTCGCGTGGCTGGACGACCGAAGCCTCTGCGCCGACGCGCGTGAGCGGGCGCGGTTGATCGGCACCCACGGCGCCGACTTCTACGCGCGGTTCGCTCCGGGGGCCGAGGAGGATCGGCTGCTGGCGGCGTCCCTGTGGGTGTACTGGGGGTTCGCGTTCGACGACGCCCGGTGCGACGCCGGGCCCTACCGGGATCGCCCGGAGGAGTTCGTCCCGATGGCGGCGAGGATCCAGCGGGCGCTGGAGCGGCCCGTCCCCTCCGGCGATGACGACGTGTACGCCGCGGCGTTGCAGGACATCGCCGCGCGCTTCCGGCGGCTGGGGACCGCCGTGCAGTTTCAGCGGTTCGTCGCCGCGCATCGGGCCTGGCTCGGGGGGGTCGCGTGGCAGATCGCCAACGAGGCACGTGGCCACATGCCCGGCTTGGACGACTATGTCACTATGCGGCTGCATTCGGCGGGTGGCGAGCCCACGTTCGCGATGCTGGAGATCGCCGACGGCCTGGAGGTGCCGGCCGCGGAGATGGACTCGCCGGCGGTCCGCGCGCTCACCGAGTCGGCCATCTTGACGGCCGCGCTGGACAACGACGGGCACTCGCTGCGCAGGGAGCTGGACGCCGGCCACGCCGGTCAGAACATCTACGCCGTGCTGCGGCGCGACGGCCGCTCGCTGCCCGCGGCCATCGAGGCCGCCACGCGGCTGCGCGACCGTGTCCTGTCGCGGTTTCTGCGGCTGCGGGACCTGACCCGGCCCCGGCTGAGCACGGCCGGTCGCCGGTACGTCGACGGCCTGGCCCACGGCATCAGGGGCAACGCCGAGTGGGGCCTGCGGGTGCCGCGCTACGCCACGGGGGATCTCACGCCGGGCCGGACCGGCGGCGCCGAGATCACCTGGGCCGACAGGCCGCTGGACGACAGCACCGAACCGATCCCCATCGCCGGCATCGCCTGGTGGTGGGACGTCTGACCCACCCCGGCGACGCCGCCGCCCGCCGAAGGGTCCGCCCCCGCGCCGCGAGGGCGGACCGGCCGAAGCGCCATGAGAGCCGGCGGCCGGTCGCGAGCCGGCCGCCGCCCGCGCATTCCGGCACGCTCCCGGTGATGTGGGGCGTTGGCGGGCGACGGGAAAACGATGCCGTGGTCTGAATGGTCGCGTCGGGGTGGGTAGCTGAGGGGGCATGGCAACGCTCACGACGAAGATGTGGCGGTCGCTCGACGGGCGGCGGACCCGGCGCACGGTGCGGAACGGGCTCATCGCCGGGGCGGCCGGCACGGTGACGCTGAACGGGCTGACGTATGTCGACCAGGTCGTGCGGGCGCGGGAGGCGAGCTCCATGCCCGAGGAGATGGCCGGGACGCTCGCGGACAAGGCCGGGATCGCGCTCGGCGAGAACGAGGAGATCGTCGAGCGTCGCAAGCAGGGGCTCGGGCCGCTGCTCGGCATCCTGGTCGGGCTCACGATGGCCTGCGCCTACGGGGTGCTGCGCGAGCGGGGGGTGCGTCTGCCGGTGCCGGTTTCGGGCCTGTGGGTAGGGCTGGCGGCCTCGGCCGTGAGCGACGCCCCGATGACGGCGCTGCGGCTGACCGATCCGCGCTCGTGGGGCCTGTCGGGCTGGCTGACGGATCTGGTGCCGCACGTGGGGTTCGGCCTCACCGTCGCGGCGGTCTATGAGGCGATCCGGCGGTCCTGACCGCTCCCGGCGCCCGGCAGGCCAGATCCGGTTATGCGGTGCCGGCCGAGGGCGCGCCGGTTCGCCCGGGGTGCCCGGGGTGCCCGGGGTGGAGGTGGGCGGCGATCGCCTCGGCGGCCAGGCGGGCCGCCTTCTGGGCGGTCTGGCGGGTGGCGCCGGCCAGGTGCGGGGTGAGCACGACCCGGGGGGCCGTGCGCAGGGGCGAGTCCGGGGGGAGGGGTTCGGTGTCGAAGACGTCGAAGGCGGCGGCGCCCAGGTGGCCGTCGCGGAGCGCGGCGGCCACGGCCGGGTAGTCGACGAGGCCGCCGCGCGCGGTGTTGACGAGCACCGCGCCCGACGGCATGCGGGCCAGCTCGGCCGCGCCGATCATGCCTATGGTCTCGGCGGTGAGGCGGGCGTGCAGGCTCACCACCCGGGAACGCTCCAGCAGCTCGGGCAGCGTCACCCGGCGTACGCCGTCGGCGGCCAGGACCGCCTGGTCGGCGTAGGGGTCGAAGGTGACGACTTCTGCCTCGAAGGCGCGCAGCACGCGGCCCACCCGGCGGCCGATGGCGCCGTATCCGACCAGGCCGGCCGTCGCGCCGGCCAGCTCGTCGCCGCAGGCGTCGTAGGCGTACAGGTCGCTGCGCCACTCGCCGGCCCGGACCCCGGCGTGGTCGTCGGGGATGTGCCGGAGCGCGGCGAGCATCAGCGCCAGCGTGTGCTCGGCCGCGGCCGCCGCGTTGCGGCCGGGTGTGGCGCGCACGGCGACTCCGCGCCGCTCGGCTTCCTTCAGGTTGACGTTCACGGGCCCACCACGGCACACGACGACGAGCCGCAGCTCCGGCGCGGCGGCGAGCACCCTGGCGGTGAACGGCGCCATCTGCGTGACGGCGATCTCGACGCCGTCGAGGGCGGCGATCAGTTCGTCCTCCACGTCGGACGCCTCGTCGACCTCGGCCACCGGGCCGAACGGGGTGTACGGCCACGGCAGCGTCAGCTCCCGAAACTCGAACCGGACATCAGGGATGTGCCGCCGGATGGCATCACCGATCAGCGCATTGGTGACGAAATGGTCGCCGGCCATCAAGAGCGTGGTGTCGGGCACTGTCGGGTCCTCCTGTGGGAGATGGCGGTACGAACGTGGCGAGCGGGGCACCGGCCGGGTTCGGCGGGCGTGGAGCGAGACCGGGCGTTCCGGAGCCGGGAGCGCCCGGCGCCCCGGCGGATGGCGGCCTGCGCGAACGGCGCAGATCAGGTCGGACGAGGAGGCCGATCGGGGTTCCCCGCGCCGTGGCCCTCGTGCCCCGCCGCGGGGAGGTGCGGGCCGGCGGCGCCGGGATCCCCGTCGCAGGGCCCGGCAGCTCCGGAACCGGGGCCGCCGAGGCCGAGGCCGCGCGCCTCATCGACGGATACGTGCCCGGCAGCGCCTCGACCGGCACCCTGGCCGGCACGGGGGTGGGGGGGCGCGGTCCAGGAGGGACGGCTCTGCTCCACCTGGGTCAGGTAGCGGGCGTACTCGTCCAGGTAGAAGGCGGTCGCGGTGGGGTCGGGGTCGATGGTGCGCGCCGGCGGGGCCGGCAGTGGCGGCAGGCCGAGGGCCTCGTGTGCGGCCTGCACGGCGCCGCGTGCGCCGAGCTGGGGCTCGGCCGGCAGGGTGATGGGGCGGCCGAGGACGTCGGCGAAGATCTGGGCCCAGGCGGGTGTGGCGAAGCCGCCGCCGCAGGCGGACAGCGCACCGGTGAGCCCGGCGGCCGACAGGCAGTGCCGGGCGCTGTAGGCCACGGCCTCGCAGATGGCCCGCACCAGCTCGGCCCGGCCGGTGCGCAGGCTCAGGCCCTCGAACCGGCCCCTGGCGTACGGCGCGGAGAACGGCGCCCGCTCCCCCGACTCGGCGAGGAACGGCAGCGCCGACACCCCGCCCGCCCCGGCGGGCGCGGCGGCGAGCAGCGCCGGCAGGTCGGCCACGGTGGCGCCGACCAGGGCCAGCACCCAGTCGAGGGCGGCGGAGCCCACCATCGCCGGCATGGCCCGCAGCCACCGCCCGGGACGCCAGGTGGCCAGGGTCAGCCCGGCGGGCTCCCCGCCGGTGTCGACCCGGTCGGCGAGCACCTGGCAGGCGAGGGTGGTGCCGAGGATGAGCAGCCCGTCGCCCACGGCGGCCACGTCCGCGCCCAGTGCGGAGGCGGCCAGGTCGTAGGGCGCGGCGACCACGGGCGTGCCGGCGGGCAGCCCGGTCGCGGCGGCCGCCTCGGTGGTGAGCCCGGCCATGGGCGCCGGCAGCACCGGGGCGAGCAGCCCGGCGCGATGGCCGAGGCCGCAGCGGTCCAGCAGGCCGGCGTCGTAGGTGCGGGTGGCGTGGTCGAGGAACGGCACGGAGGCGTCGGACACGTCGGTGGCGCGCAGCCCGGAGAGGCGCTGCACCACCACGTCCTTGCAGTAGCCGGCGGTGGCGGCGCGGTCCAGCGCGGCCGGCTCGTGCCGGTCGAGCCAGGCGAGCAGGGGTCCGGACGCGCCGGGGAACACCAGGCTCCCGGTGCGCCGGAACAGCTCGGCCGCGAGCCCGTCGGCGGTCCACCTGGTGACGATCGGCGCGGCCCGCGCGTCGAGCCACGAGATGGCGGGCCGTACCTGGCGGCCGCTGGAGTCGAGCAGCCACAGGCCGTCGCCCTGCCCGGTGACGGCGACGGCGCACACGCCGGCGGGACCGCCGGGAAGCGCGGTGGCCAGTTCGGCGAGCACGGCGACGACGGACCCGACCACCTGCTCGACGTCCTGCTCGCAGCGTCCCCCGGGCAGGTGCCGCACCTCGGTGGGCCGCGAGGCGCGCGCCACGGCCGCGCCCTCGGCGTCGAACGCGACCGCCTTGGTCACGGTCGTCCCGACGTCGACCCCGATGGTGACCGGACCGGCGGGAGACCGCCCTGGGGCGGACGGGCGGGCGGACGGGTCGCCGGGCGGCTCCACGCGTGACGGTGCGCCGGCGCCGGGACCGCGCAGGTCGGGGCCGGGGGGAGGTGTCATAACGGCCTCTCAGACGATCTCGAAGCGCACGTCGTGCTCGCGCATGTCGGCCAGGGCCTCCTCGGGGGCCTGGTCGTCGGTGAGCACGAGATCCCAGTCGGACAGCGGCGCCACCCGGTGCAGGGCGACCCGGCCGAACTTGGTGTGGTCGACCATCAGCACGCTGCGCCCCGCGGCCCGCATCATGGCCCGCTTGATCAGCACGATCTCCTGCTCCTGGTGGTAGGAGTAGCCGTCCGACACCGCCGACAGCGAGGCGAACAGCAGGTCGACGCGCAGCGACTCGATGGCTTCGAGGCACGGCACGCCGAGAAACGACTGGTGGGTGGGGTAGTACTCCCCGCCCAGGGCGATCAGCCGCACCTGCCGCATGTCGCGCAGCACCGTGATGGCCTCCATGAAGTTGGTGACGACGGTGATGGGGGTGTCGTCGTCGAGCAGGCGGGCCAGCTCCAGCGAGGTCGTCGAGTCGTCGAGCATGATGGCCATGCCCGGCTCGATGAGTTCGTGGGCGCGCTTGGCCAGCGCCCGTTTCTGCCGTACGGCGCTGCGGGCCCGGTAGTCGATGGTCGACTCGAACACGCTGGACGGCTGCGCGCTGACCCCGCCCCGGTACTTGCGCACGACGCGCCGGCGCTCCAGCTCGTCGAGGTCGCGGTGAATGGTCATGATGCTCACGGCGAAGCGCTTGGCGAGGTCGGCGGCGGTCGCCGAGCCGTGCTGCAGCACGTACTCGGCGATTTCGGCCTGCCGGAGGGCCGGCCGGCCCTTGTCTCCCGCATCGGTGGTGGCCATCAGACTCCAGTCGGCACGTTGTAGGCCAGCAGGCCGGTCGGCCCGCCGGTGGTGAGTCGCAAGGTGGTGGCGGCGACCGGGGCGAGGCCCGGCAGCCGCCTGCGGTAGTCGCCGAGGGGCACGCCGAGGACGGCGCACACCAGCAGCCGGATCAGCGTGCTGTGGGCGACCACGAGCACCCGTCCGCCGGGGTCGGCGGCGGCGAGGTCGCCGATCGCGGCCACCGCCCGCGCGACCGCCTCGTGGGGGTCTTCGCCGCCCGGCCACGGGTGTGCGGCGGGGTCGGCCTGGAACCGCCGGGCCGCCTCGGGGTGCGAGGCGGCCATCTCGGCCATGGTGCGGCCCTCGGCGGAGCCGAAGTCCAGCTCCCGCACCCGGTGATCGACGTATGGGGTGAGCCCGGTGCGGGCCGCGACGGGGGCCGCCGTGGCCCGGGCCCTGATCAGGGTCGAGCAGGCCAGCGAGGTGGGCCGCCACCGCTCTGCCCACGCCGCGAGCGCCTCCGCCTGGCGCTCGCCTTCGGCGGTGAGCGGGATGTCGCTGCTGCCGGTGTAGCGGTTGGGCGCATGCCAGGCGGTCTGCCCGTGCCGCACGAGCGTCACGGTCGTCTCGGTCGCCTCGGCGACCGGCTGCGCCCCGGTCCGCGTCCCGGTCTCCGCGACGGCCTCCGCCTCGGTCTCCGGTACGGCCTCCGTCCCGGTCACCGCGCCGGTCACCGCGGCTGTCTCGGTCCTGGTCACCGCACCACCCTCGGTCCCGGTCACGGCGCGATCTCCGTCCCGGTCACAGCGGCGGTCTCGGTCCCGGTCACGGCGGCGGTCCGGGCCGTGGGCCCGCCCGGATCGGCCCTCGACGGCCCGGGCGGTGCCGTGCCCGTGGTGCTGGGCCGCGCGCTCGGGGGTGTATCGCGGCGGCCCTTCTGCCGGGCCTGCGTGCCGGGCGGCGTCGTGGCCGCCGCTCCGCTCAGGGCGGGGGGTGCCGTGGTGGTCTGGGTCATGGGACGACGGTCACCTGTTCGAGGGCGTGGCGGGTGAGCTGCGGGTCGAGGTGGCCGCGGTCGGCCAGCTCGGCGACGAAACGAGCATAGGCGGGTGCGAGGCGGCCGGGGCCGTCCCTGGTGGGAGTGATCACTTCGCCGGGGCGGACCATGGTTTCGGCGGCGGCGCGGAGCGGGCCGGATCCTCCGGCGGCGACGACCGCCATGCCGAACGCCGGCTCGGGATGGCGGGGCAGGGTGAGCGGCCGGCCGAGCACGTCGGCGCGCAGGCGCGACCAGTAGGGGCTGCGGCTGCCGCCGCCGGTGATGGACACCGGTCCGGTGATGGGTGCGCCGAGCAGGTCCAGGTAGGCGAAGCTGAGCCGTTCGACGAAGGCGACGCCCTGCAGCACGGCGGCGTAGCGGTCGCCCTCGTCGGCGAAGACGCCCACCTCGAAGGGCCGGGCGTCGGGGGCCACGAACGGGAACCGCTCGCCGCGGCCGGCGAGGGGGTAGATGAGCCCGCTCGACGGCCGGTGGCGTTCGGCCAGGGCGTCGAGCTCGGCGAGGTCGCGGCCGGGGTAGCGCGCCCGCAGCACGCCCGCGCCGACGCTGGAGGCGCCGCCGGGCAGCCACCCGCCGTCGGGGTGCCGGTGGGAGTACATGGCGCCGCCCGGGTCGGCGATGCGCCGCTCGGTCACGCCTTTGAGCACGAGCGTGGTGCCGAGCACGGAGTTCCAGGAGCCGGGGGTGAGCGCCCCGGCGGCCACCTGGGCGGCGCAGCCGTCGGTGAGGCCGGCGTGCACGGTCACGCCCTGCGGGAGCCCGGTGTGGGCGGCGCCTTCCGCTCCGACCACGCCGATGGGGGTGCCGGGGCGGACCACGTCGGGCAGCAGCGTCATGGGCACGCCGAGACGGTCGAGCACGGCCTCGGGCCAGCGCAGGGCATCGACGTCGTAGCCGGTCTTGAGGGCGTGGCTCCAGTCGGTCGCGACGGGGCCGCCGGTGAGCCGGCCGGCCAGGAAGTCGGCGCAGTGCAGCAGCCGCAGCCGACCGGCCGCGGCGTCGGCGCGCAGCGCGGGGTCGTGCCGCAGCAGCCACACCAGGCGCGGCAGCGCCCACGACGGCTGCATGGTGTAGCCGAGCGACGACCACAGCGGCTCTCCCGCGTCGGTGACGTCGGCGGCCTCGGCGGCGGCGCGGCCGTCGTCGTACATCAGGGCGGGGGTGCGGGGACGCCGGTCGGGACCGGCCAGCAGGAAGCTGCCCGAGGTGCTGCAGATGGCCAGGCCGCGTACGCGTTCGGCGGCGAGGCCGCGCAGGGCCGGCCCGAAGGCCGCGCCGAGGGCCCGCCACCACTGGTCGGGATCCTGTTCGTGGCGCCGGCCGGTGCGGTGGCTCGTCAGTGCCGCCGTACCATGGCCCACCAGGCGACCGTCACCGTCGGTGACGACAACGCGTAGGCTCTGCGTGCCGACGTCAATCCCGGCCCAAAGATCGGACGCCTCCCAAGAAGAGTCTCTCATCCGGTCCCCACGGCCTCCTTGGTAGCAACCGTCAATGTGATCGTTACGACGAACTCGCCGTTAGGTTAACACAGCTCATATCACAGCCGACATCGCGGCGTCGATCCGAAGAATAGCCAGGTGAACACGGACTTTTGCCAGAGCACGACCGATTGGACCACCCCGATCGACCCTGATTCCAGGTCACGATAACGCAGCATTGTTGTGAAGTTCACGACGATGATGTTAGATGGCGCCAGCACAACATCGGCGCTCTGAGCGGCCACGTGGCCGCCGGCCGTTCTCTGGAGGACTGATGCCCCGAAGCAGGATCATGTGTGGGGTCGCCGCCGCCGTCTCCCTCGCCCTGGCCGCCGCGACGGCGGGCTGCGGCGGGCAGGAAGACGGCTCCAGCGGGCAGACCGTCACCTTCTGGCACTCGATGGCGGGGAAGAACGGGGAGACCGTCAACAAGCTGGTGGAGCAGTTCAACCAGCAGCACACCGGCAAGATTCAGGTGAAGGCGATCTTCCAGGGCAAGTACAACGACTCGCTGACCAAGCTGCGGGCCTCGATCCAGTCGCGGCAGACGCCGACCATCGCGCAGGTCTTCGAGATCGGCACCCAGATGATGGTCGACACCAAGGCCATCGTGCCGTTCGCCGACCTCGCGCAGCAGCACGGCTTCTCCACCGACGACCTGGAGCCGGGCATCACCCGCTACTACACCGTCGACGGCAAGCTGCAATCGTTCCCGTTCAACGCCTCGGCCCCGATGCTCTACTACAACAAGGACGCCTTCAAGAAGGCCGGCCTCGACCCCGACAAGCCGCCCACGACCCTGGCGGAGATGGCCAAGGCCGCCGAGAAGCTCACCGTGCGGTCCGGAGACACCGTCAGCCAGTACGGCTTCGTCGCCACCATCGACGGCTGGCTGGTCGAGCAGATGCTGGCCAAGGCCGGGGTGCAGTACTGCGACCAGTCCAACGGTCGTGAGGGCAGGGCCACGGCCGTCAACTGGAACACCCCCGAGCTCAAGCAGATCGTGCAGATCTGGTCGAAGGCCGTCAACGACGGCGTCGCCCTCAACGTGGGCCGCAACGCCACCGACGCCGCCGCGGCGTTCGAGGCCGGCCGGGCGGCGATGCTGCCGTTCACCTCCGCCAACCTGCGCGACATCATCAGCGCCTCCAAGTTCGAGGTCGGCGTGGCCGACTACATCACCCCCGGCGGCGAGGCCAAGGGCGGTGTGTTCAACGGCGGCGCCTCGATCTGGACCATGGCCGGGCACCCGAAGGAGGAACAGGACGCGGCGTTCGAGTTCCTGAAGTTCCTGGCCTCCCCGCAGGCGCAGGCCACCTGGTCGACCAGCACCGGCTACATCGCGGTCAACCGCAAAGCGAGCGACGTCCCCGAGTACAAGAAGGTGCTGGACACCTACCCGGACTTCGCCAAGCCCGGTGCTGAGCTCGCGAGCGCCCCCGACTCGGTGGCGGGACGCGGATGCCTCATGGGCAGCATGCCGCAGGCCCGCGACAAGATGAACGACATCGTGGAGAGCGTCATCCTGGGCCGGGCCACGCCCGACCAGGCCATCGCCACCGCGGAGCAGGCGATGGCACCGATCATCGCCTCGTACAACAAGTCCGTCGGACAGTGAAGCGCCGGTCTCCCCGACCGGTCAACGGCAAGAAGCGACCGGGCCGCCGCCGCTGAGACGGCGCTGCGACCCGTCGCCGACAAGGAGCGACAATGCCGACTCTCGTAGGTCATCGCGGGGCACCGCTGCGGCTGCCCGAGAACACCGTCGATTCCCTGCTGCTCGCCGAGGAGCTCGGCGCCGACGCGGTCGAGTTCGACGTGCGAGCCAGCCGCGACGGGCAGCCGGTGCTGCTGCACGACCGCACCCTGGAGCGGTTCTGGGGCGTGCCGCGGCCGGTCGGCGAGCTGACCCTGGCCCAGCTGCGGGAGCTGCGCTGCCCCGGCCACCCCGCCGCCCGGGTGCCGCACCTGGAGGAGGTGGCCGAAGCGGTCGGCCTGCGGCTCGTCGTCGACGGCAAGGACCCCGATCTGGTGCCCGCCATGGTCGCGGCCCTGCGCCGCCACGACGCCCTCGGCCGCTCCTGGTTCATCGGCGAGCCGCACGTCCTCACCGCCGTGCGCCGCGAGCTGCCCGAGGCGCCGATCGTCCTGTCGTGGTCGGGCGACCGGATGCCACCGGACGACCTGCTCGGCGCCCTGCGGCCGGTCGCGATCAACCTGCGGTGGGACGACCTGGCCGAGCCGGTCTGCCGGGCGGCCCTGGAGCGCGGCCTTCAGGTGTGGACCTACAGCGTCGACGACGCCGACCAGGCGGCCCGCGCGACCGCGCTGGGCATCGAGGGCCTCATCACCAACGACCTGCCGAGCGTCGCACCGCTGTGGCCGGAGCGTAACGGGGCACGCCGGTCCGGCGCGGCACGGAACGGCGGCGGACCCGCCGGGGGCGAACCCGGCGGCGACGAGCGGACCGGCACGGAAGGGACGGCATCCCGGTGAGCGGTCCCGACGACCGGCCCGCCGACCGGCCCGGCACGCCGCCGCCGACCGGCGCAGCGCCGGCGCGGCCGGGCGGCGCAGACGAAGACGAACGTGGAGGAGGTGACGGACCGGTGAGCGGTCCCGACGACTGGCACGAGGCGGCCGTACGCCTCGCCCGATGGGCGATCGCCACGATCGCCGCGAGCCGGCCCGATCCGGCCCAGGCCGAGACGAAGGTCAACGCCGGTGACTGGGTGACCTCGGTCGACCGCGAGGTCGAGCGGCACGTGCGTGCCGAGCTGCACCGGAGCTTTCCCGGCCACCTCGTCATCGGAGAGGAGTACGGCGCCGATACCAACGCGGATGGCGGCGTCCCCGCCGGCGAGGCGGCGGGCGAGACGGCGGGCGGCGCGGCGGGCGCGGCGGCGGGGGCCCGGGCCGGCGAGGTCACGTGGTATCTCGACCCCGTCGACGGCACCACCAACTTCGTGCACGGCGTGCCGTGGGTGTCGTTCACCCTCGCGGCCCGCGACGAGCGCGGCCCCGTCGTGGGGGTGGTGGCCGATGCGCACCGGGGCGAGGTCTTCGCCGCCGTGCGCGGGCGCGGGGCCACCTTGAACGGCGCGCCGCTGCGCTGCGCCGACGACGCGGCGATCACCGGCGGCGTCGTGCTCACCGAGTGGTCGCGCCAGGACGCCTGGCCCGGCATGTACGACTACCTGTCCCGGATCTCCGCCCGGCACGGCGCGACCCGCATCATGGGCTCGTGCGCCCTGGCCCTGGCCACCGTCGCGGCCGGCCGCGCCGCCGGGGCGGTGCTGCCCGGCCACTACAACGCCTGGGACGTCACCGCCGGCGTGCTCATCGCGCGGGAGGCCGGCGCGGACGTCTACGACCGGACCGGCCCGCACGACGACGTGCCGATGAACGGGCTGCTGGTCGCTGCCCCCAAGACGGCCGGTGAGCTGTGGCGGTGCTGGACGGGCGAGGGCGAGGCAGGGGGCGGGCCATGGTGAGCGCGCCGGCCGTCGCCAAGGAGCGGGGCGCGGTGGGCACACACCCGTCGCCGCGCGACCCCAGGCGCCGCCGCGACGTGATCGTGGCGCTGTGTTTCCTCGCCCCGGCCACCGCGGTGTTCGCGGTGTTCGGCTTCTATCCGCTGCTGCGCACGCTGTGGCTGAGCGTGCACGACACCGACATCTTCGGCAACGTCACGGCCTTCGCCGGGTTCGGCCACTTCGCCGACTTCTTCGGCGATCCGGGCCTGCGCCGGGTGCTGCTCATCACGCTGCTGTTCGTGCTGCTGACGGTGGTGCCGACTCTGCTGCTCGGTCTGCTGCTGGCGCTGGCCCTGCAGGCCAGGGTGCCCGGCATCGGGTTCTTCCGCACGCTGATGGCCACGCCGTTCGCGTTCTCCGCGGCGGCCGCGGCCGTGGTGTTCGACATCCTGTACAGCCCGAGCATCGGCCTGCTCGACGGGCTGCTCGCCCAGGCGGGGCTGCCCGTCGTGCAGTGGCTGACCGACCCGGCCACGGCACTGCCGAGCCTGGCCGTGGTTACGGTGTGGCGCGACCTGGCGTACGCCATGCTGGTGTTCTCGGCCGGGCTGCAGGCGATCCCCGAGGAGTTGTTCGAGGCGGCCCGCACCGACGGCGCCGGCCAGTGGACGATCCTGCGCCGCATCGTGCTGCCGCTGCTCACCCCGACGATGTTCTTCCTGCTGGTGGTCGAGACGATCAGCTCGCTGCAGACGTTCGGCGAGATCGACATTCTCACGGCGGGCGGCCCCGACGGCGCGACCACCACGCTCGTCTACGGCCTGTACCAGTCGGCGTTCGCGTTCGGCGCCAGCGACTACAGCATGGCCTCGGTGCAGGCGGTCGTGCTCCTGCTGCTGGTCATGCTGATCACCGCCATCCAGTTCCGTGTGCTGCAACGGAGGGTTTTCTACCGATGAGGACCGTACGCACGATCGGCGTGCTCGCCGGGCTGACCGTGCTTCTGGCGATCGTGGTCTTTCCGCTGTACTACACGGTGGCGGGCTCGCTGATGAGCGAGGACGCCCTGACCCGGTTCCCGCCGGCGCTGTTCCCCGACGGCCTGCACTGGGAGAACTTCCGGTCGGTGCTGAACGTACTGCCGCTGGCCCGGCAGTACGTCAACAGCATCGTGGTGTCGCTGTGCGTGGTGGCCGGGGTGCTGGTCACCTCGACGCTGGCGGGATACGTGTTCGCGTTCCTGGACTTCCCGTTCAAACGGTTCGCGTTCGGGCTGTTCCTGTCGACCATGATGATCCCGGCCGAGTCGTCGATCATCCCGAACTACCTGACGATGGCCGACTGGGGGCTGATCAACACGTTTCCGGCGCTGATCCTGCCGTTCCTGGCCAGCGGCTTCGGCGCGTTCCTGATGCGGCAGTTCTTCCTCTCCTTCCCCCGGGAGATCTACGAGGCGGCGAAGGTGGAGGGCTGCGGGCACCTGCGCTTCCTGTGGCGCATCCTGGTGCCGCTGTCTCGGCCGGTGGTCGGCACGCTCGCGGTCTACTCGTTCATCGCCAGCTACAACCACTACTTCTGGCCGCTGCTGGTCACGAACACCCCGCAGATGCAGACCATCCAGATCGGCCTGGCGCAGCTGAAGTCGGTCGAGGACCGGGCGCCGCAGCTGGTGTTCGCCGGCGTCGTGCTCGCGATCATCCCGATGCTCATCATGATCTACGCCTTCCAGCGGCAGATCGTCCGCGGCCTCACGAACGGGGCGGTGAAATGACCCCGGCGACGACGACCGATCGCACCATCCTGCCCGGCGCTCCCATCGGGCACGGCACCGAGGGGACGTACCTGGGCCTGCGGTACGGCCCCGGCGAACCGCACCGCGCCCGCACCGACTTCTCCCCCGCGGCTCCGCCCGGCCGGGGCCGCCGGGTGGTGGCGACCCTCGCCCACCTCACCGACCTGCACGTGGCCGACACCGGCTCGCCGGCCCGGCTCGACTTCGCGATGCGCACCGGCAGCGGGCATCCGAGCTGGGGCGGTGTCGTCGACTGGGTGTTCCGGCCGCAGGAGACGCTGACCGCGCACGCCGTCCGCTCCATGATCGGAACGCTCGCGGCGTTGCCGGCCGACGTGTGCGTGGTCACCGGCGACACCATCGACAACTCCCAGGGCAACGAGCTCACCGCGTATCTCGCGCTGCTCGACGGCGGCGAGGTGCGGCTGTTCCCGGACGGCTACGACGGCCCGCAGCGCGCCGACGACGACTGGTACTGGCGGCCCGGCCCCGGCGACGACTCGTACAAGCGGCGCTGGGGCTTCCCCACCCGCCCCGGGCTGCTGGAGGCCGCCGCCCGCCCGTTCACCGCCGCGCCGCTCGGCCGGCCCTGGCTCGCCTGCCTGGGCAACCACGACCTGCTCGCCGGCGGCGCCATCGCCGAGCGCGCCGCGCTCGGCCCGCTGGTCACCGGCGGCCGCAAGCCGGTGGCGCTGCCGCCGGGCCTCGACCTGCCCGACGCGCTCGGCACCCTGCTGCGCGACCCGGCCCCGATCTTCGCCGGCCCGTCGCGGCCCATCACCCCGGACCCCGGGCGGGCGTTCGTGACCAAGGAGGAGATCATCGCCCGGCATCTGGCGGCCGGCGGCCACGGCTTCACCGGCGCCGACCTGCGCGACGGCACCGCCTACTACGCCTGCGATCCCGTGCCGGGGCTGCGGGTCATCGTGCTCGACACCAACCACCCCTACGGCCACTGGGACGGCAGCGTCGACCAGCGGCAGCTCGCCTGGC
>JBIQJI010000085.1:0-2618 GCA_044507605.1 Actinomycetales bacterium
CGGTCGACACCCTCATCGTACGTCTTCAATCCTTGAACCAATCCTCAATCTTCAGTCCCGGCACTCGGCTGAATTCCCTCAAATTCGCCGTGACCAGCGTGGCATCCAGTGCCAGTGCATGTGCCGCGATGAACAGATCATTCGGACCGATGGGCCGCCCCTGCTTCTTGAACATTGCCCGAAGCACTCCCTAGTGCTTGGCCGCGGGTTCCTCCAGAGGAAGCACCTCGAGCATTGAAAAGATCGTCGCGACACGCTCTTCCAGCCGAGAACTTCCTTTCTGCTCAACTCCGAACATCACCTCAGCACTCACGATCACGCTGGTCGCGACGCTCTCAGCGCCGACTTCGGCAATCTTCCGTGCAACCTTGCCGGATGGATTCCCCACCAGTTCGGAGATCGCGTTGGTGTCCAGCAGATAGAGCGTCACAGTTTCACGTGGTCCAGCGGCAGGAGATCATCGTCGTTGATCTCGGGCAGCCAGTGTTCTTTCGGAAGCGGCTTCAAGGTAGCGAGCACTTCGATCAAGGACGGCTTCGTCTTTGCCGCCTTGAGCGTCAGCTTGCCCTCTTCGTCGCGCGTGATCAGAACTTCATCTCCTTCGAACTCGAATTCCTTGGGTATCCGCACCGCCTGACTGCGGCCATTGCGAAACAGCCGCGCCCGGTAGCTGCCGGCATCCTTGTCGTGCGCATTCATGAGCACCTCCATGTGGCATATGCCAAAGCATATGCCACATCCGCATCCATATAAGACGACGGGACTACTCGGCCGCCACCCCCATGCGCATGCGTTCCATCTCGATCAGCGCGCGCTTGTATTCGACCGGCATGACCTTCCTGAACTTCGGGCGGTAGTCGGCCCAGTTGTCGAGGATCTGCCGCGCCCGGGCCGAACCGGTGTAGTGCAGGTGGTTGGAGACAAGCTGGTAAAGGCGCTCGTCGTCGTGGCTGGTCATGTCGGAGACGTCGACGCGGCCCTTGTGATCGATGTCGCCGCCGTGATGGTGCAGCTTCTCAAGAAGCTCGTCCTCCTCCGGCACCGGCTCGAGTTCGACCATCGCCATGTTGCAGCGCGCCGCGAAGTCGCCGGCCTCGTCCAGCACATAGGCGACGCCCCCCGACATGCCGGCCGCGAAGTTGCGCCCGGTCTGGCCAAGGACGACGACCACGCCGCCGGTCATGTATTCGCAGCCATGATCGCCGACGCCCTCGACGACGGCGATGGCGCCGGAATTGCGCACCGCGAAGCGCTCACCCGCGACGCCGCGGAAGTAGCATTCGCCTTCGATCGCGCCGTAGAGCACTGTGTTGCCGACGATGATGGAATCCTCGGCCGCGATCTTCGACTCATCGGGCGGGCGGATGACGATGCGCCCTCCCGACAGGCCCTTACCGACATAGTCGTTGCCGTCGCCGATCAGCTCGAAGGAGACGCCGCGCGCAAGGAACGCGCCGAAGGACTGCCCGGCGGTGCCGGTGAGGGTCACCGTGATCGTGTCCTCGCGCAGGCCCTTATGGCCGAAGCGCTTCGCCACCTCGCCCGACAGCATGGCGCCGGCCGAACGGTCGGTGTTGCGGATGGTCGCTTCGATCCGCACAGGCTGGCGCCGTTCCAGCGCAGGCTGCGCCTCGGCGATCAGGCTGCGGTCGAGCACGTCGTCGATCGGATGCTGCTGCGGCTTCGTCCAGTAGGTCTCCTCCTTCGGCGCGTCCGGCTTGAAGAAGATCCTGGAGAAGTCGAGCCCCTTGGACTTCCAATGCTCGATCATCGCCCGCTTGGCGAGCAGGTCGGACTGGCCGATGATCTCGTCGAGCTTGCGGAAGCCCATCTCGGCGAGCAGCAGCCTCACCTCCTCGGCAACATAGAAGAAGAAGTTGATGACGTGCTCGGGCGCGCCCTTGAAGCGCTTGCGCAGGACCGGGTCCTGCGTCGCCACGCCCACCGGACAGGTGTTCAGATGGCACTTGCGCATCATCACGCAACCGGCCGCGATCAGCGGCGCTGTCGAGAAGCCGAACTCGTCGGCGCCCAGCAGGGCGCCGATGACGACGTCGCGGCCCGTGCGCAAGCCGCCGTCGACCTGCAACGCCACGCGGCTGCGCAGGCCGTTCAGCACCAGCGTCTGGTGCGTTTCGGCAAGCCCCATCTCCCAGGGCGAGCCGGCATGCTTCAGCGATGTCAGCGGCGAGGCGCCGGTGCCGCCGTCATAGCCGGAGATGGTGATGTGGTCGGCGCGCGCCTTGGCGACGCCCGCCGCGACCGTGCCGACACCGACCTCCGAGACGAGCTTGACCGACACGCCGGCCGCCGGATTGACGTTCTTCAGGTCGAAGATGAGCTGCGCCAGGTCCTCGATCGAGTAGATGTCGTGGTGCGGCGGCGGCGAGATCAGTCCGACGCCGGGCGTCGAGTGGCGCGTCTTGGCGATGGTCGCGTCGACCTTGTGGCCTGGCAGCTGACCGCCCTCGCCCGGCTTGGCGCCCTGCGCGACCTTAATCTGCATCATGTCGGAGTTGACGAGATACTCCGTGGTGACGCCGAACCGTCCCGACGCGACCTGCTTGATCGCCGAGCGCTCAGGATTGGGCGAGCCGTCCGGCAGGGGCCGGTACCTG
>JBIQJI010000085.1:2628-26588 GCA_044507605.1 Actinomycetales bacterium
GATGAGGCCGACGCCGGGCGTGGAGTGCCGCGTCTTGGCGATCCAGGGGTACACCTTGTGGCCCGGGAGCTGGCCGCCCTCACCGGGCTTGGCGCCCTGGGCCATCTTGATCTGCAGATCGTCGGCGTTCACCAGGTAGTCGCTGGTCACGCCGAACCGGCCGGACGCCACCTGCTTGATGGCGCTGCGGCGGGCCGGGTCGTGCAGCCGCTCGGCGTCCTCGCCGCCCTCGCCGGTGTTGGACTTGCCGCCGAGGCGGTTCATCGCGATGGCGAGGGTCTCGTGGGCCTCCATGGAGATGGAGCCGTACGACATGGCGCCGGTGGAGAACCGCTTGACGATGCTCTCGACCGGCTCGACCTCCTCGATCGGCACCGGCGGCCGCACGCCCTCACGCAGCCGGAACAGGCCGCGCAGCGTCATCAGCCGCTCCGCCTGGTCGTCGACCAGGGTGGTGTACTCCTTGAAGATCTCGTAGCGGCGGGTGCGCGTGGCGTGCTGCAGCTTGAAGACCGTCTCGGGGTTGAACAGGTGCGGCTCGCCCTCGCGGCGCCACTGGTACTCCCCGCCGACCTCCAGGCGGCGGTGCGCGTTCTCCGCTCGCGGGTACGCCCGGCGGTGCCGGAGCGCCACCTCCCGGGCCAGCTCGGTGAAGCCGACCCCGCCGAGGCGCGAGGTGGTGCCGGCGAAGCAGGTGTCGATGACCTCCTTGCCGAGGCCCAGCGCCTCGAAGATCTGCGCACCGGTGTAGGACGCGACGGTCGACACGCCCATCTTGGACATGATCTTCAGCACGCCCTTGCCGTACGCCTTGATCAGGTTGCGCACGGCCTTCGCCGGGTCGAGGTCCAGGCGGCCGGTGGCGACCAGGTCCTCGACGGTCTCGATGGCCAGGTAGGGGTTGATGGCGCTGGCGCCGTAGCCGATGAGCAGCGCCATGTGGTGGCACTCGCGGGCCTCGCCGGTCTCGATGACCAGTCCGACGCGGGTGCGCGACTTCTCGCGGATGAGGTGGTGGTGCACCGCGCCGGTGAGCATCAGCGACGGGATCGGGGCGTGCGCGGCGTCGGAGCCGCGGTCGGACAGCACGATGATGCGCGCGCCGCCGGCGATGGCGTTCGACACCTCCCGGCAGATCTCCTCCAGCCGGTGCACCAGCGCCTCACCGCCACCGGCCACGTTGTACAGGCCGGACACGATGTGCGGCTGGAAGCCCGGCAGCGCGCCCTCGTCGTTGATGTGAATGATCTTGGCGAGCTCGTCGTTGTCGATCACCGGGTACGGCAGCACCAGGCGTCGGCACGAGGCCGGGCCAGGGCTGAGCAGGTTGCCCTCGGGGCCGATGGTCGTCTGCAGCGAGGTGACGAGCTCCTCGCGGATGGCGTCCAGCGGCGGGTTGGTGACCTGGGCGAACAGCTGGCTGAAGTAGTCGAACAGCAGCCTCGGCTTGTCGCTGAGGACCGCGACCGGGCTGTCGGTGCCCATCGAGCCGATGGGCTCGGCGCCGGCCTTCGCCATCGGCGTCAGGATGACGCGCAGCTCCTCCTCGGTGTAGCCGAAGGTCTGCTGCCGCTTCACCAGGGCCTCGTGGGTGACGACCTCGTGGGCGCGCTCGGGCAGCTCCTCGAAGCGCACGAGACCGGCGTGCAGCCACTCGCCGTACGGCTCGGCGGCGGCCAGCTCGGCCTTGATCTCGTGATCCTCGATGATCTTGCCCCGGGAGGTGTCGACGAGGAACATCCGGCCCGGCTGCAGGCGGCCCTTGCGCACGACCTCGCCCGGCTCGATGTCGAGCACACCGGCCTCGGAGGCCAGCACGACCAGGCCGTCGGCGGTGACCCAGAACCGGCCGGGGCGCAGCCCGTTGCGGTCGAGCACGGCGCCGACGAGCGTGCCGTCGCTGAAGGTGATCGACGCCGGGCCGTCCCACGCCTCCATCAGGGTGGAGTGGAACTCGTAGAACGCGCGCCGCGCGGGGTCCATCTCGGCGTGGTTCTCCCACGCCTCGGGGATCATCATCAGCACCGCGTGCGGCAGCGACCGGCCGCCCAGGTGCAGCAGCTCCAGGGCCTCGTCGAAGGACGCCGTGTCGGAGGCGTCGGGGTCGCAGATCGGGAACAGCCGGGCGAGGTCGCCGGGGATCAGGCCGGTCTCCAGCATCGCCTCGCGGGCCCGCATCCAGTTGCGGTTGCCCTTGACCGTGTTGATCTCGCCGTTGTGGGCGATGTAGCGGTACGGGTGCGCGAGCGGCCACGACGGGAACGTGTTGGTCGAGAACCGCGAGTGCACCAGCGCGATCGCGCTGTCGAAGCGCTCGTCGGACAGGTCCGGGAAGAACGGCTCCAGCTGCGGAGTCGTCAGCATGCCCTTGTAGACCATGGTGCGGCTGGACAGCGACGGGAAGTAGACGTCGGTCTCGTGCTCGGCGCGCTTGCGCAGGCAGTACACCAGCCGGTCGAGTTCGAGGCCGGTCTCGCCGCCGGGCGAGGAGACGAACAGCTGGCGGAAGAACGGCATCACGGCGCGGGCGCTCGGGCCCGCGTGCGCGGTGTCGACCGGCAGGTCACGCCAGCCGAGCACCGTCAGCCCTTCCTCGGCCGCGATCTCCTCGATCATGCCGACGGCGATCGCGCGGGCCTGCTCGTCGCTGGGCAGGAACGCGATGCCGGTGGCGTACGACCCGGCCGGCGGAAGGGGGAAGCCGGCGACCTCCCGGTAGAAGGAGTGCGGCACCTGCGTGAGGATGCCGGCTCCGTCCCCGGTGTCCGGCTCGCTGCCCTTGGCCCCCCGATGATCAAGGTTGCACAGCGCTGTCAGGGCTTTGGCGACGATGTCATGGCTGCGACGTCCCGCGACGTCGGCCACCATCGCGACGCCACAGGCGTCATGCTCGCGCGAAGGGTGGTAAAGGCCCTGAGGCTCTGGAAAGCCGAGGTGGGCAGCAGGCATGTAGTCCCTCCCGTCGTCTTCTCTGCGTGTGGATACAGGCATAAGGGACGACGTTGGCCCTGCTGCACGTTTCAGGTGTGAGGAGAGGTTACCTCACACTGCCGGAGTGATGCCTCTCCGGGACGTGTCGCGAACATCCGCGCTCGGTGTCGGGACGGAGAAAACCGCCCGAGATCAGCGCAGTGTCCTAAACAACCTCTTACGGTACCTTATCCACCGTTCGGTCCGTGATTACCGGTTCAGTCGGTACGGTTCAGCCGGCATCGGCGACCCCGGCCGCGATGACACGGTCCTGCACCACCTTGCCCAGGGCGTCCAGGGCGAGCTGCGCACCGGTCAGATCCGGCCGCGCGTCGCCCACCGGCCCGGCCCAGCTCACCGTGACGTAGTGGCCGAGGGCGCGCACCTGCGCCCAGCTGCGCGCGGCGTCGAACGACCCCGGCCCGCCCGGGCCGAGCCGCACGAAGCCGCCGCCCTTGTGGTTCAGCGCCGCGACCAGGGCGTCGGCGGCCGTGCCGTCGGCCAGGTTGAAGATCTGGAACTGCCCGCAGATGTCGCCCTCGGCCGTGCCGTAGACCGCGCGCAGCGCCTGCGTGCAGCCGGCCAGCGCCTCCGCCGGTCCGTCGCCCCACACCATCGTGGCGCAGTCGGCGGTGACCGTCACCGAACGACGCGTCAGCGTGACGCCCCTGGCCGACACCGTGGCGGTGCCGGGGCCGAAGACCTCGGCCTGCGACAACGGCTCGGGGTCGAGCCGCCGAGTCGCGATCGGGGCGTACATCGCGTTGGTGCGCTCACCGCGGAACGTGCCCGGGCGCGGACCCTCATCGCCGCGCAGGCCCAGGTACGCCGCGCCGCCCCCGGCCAGCACGGCGACGGCCGCACACGTCGCGATCCAGGTCCGGGCGGTCGGCATGGCTCGCTCCTTCGGGTCTGCTCAGCGGGTCGTGCGTGAGCCCTGACGCACGGGTGCCTACGACGCGCCGGCCGCGACCACCCGGCGGAACACCGCCTTCTCGGCTCCGCGGACGGCCAGCGACAGGCTCACGAAGTCGTCCTTGGCCGTCGGCTCGGCGCCGTCGGCCCGGCCGATCCACACCACCCCGGCGAAATGCCCCATGGCGTGGCCGCTGCCCTCGGAGTAGCCGCCTCGGACGAGTTCCGTGGCCCCCTGCACCGGCCGGACCCAGGCCCCCCGGTGCAAGGTGTCGAGCGACCGCACGAACCGATTCGCTCCCGTCACGTCGGTCAGGTCGAAGAGAGTGTACTGGGCGACGTACCGGTGCCCGGTGCTGCGGTAGAAGCCGCGCACCGCCTGCCGGCAACCCGCCTCGGTCAGCTCGGCGGCGAGGTCGCCGCCCTGCACCGCCGCCGCGCAGTCGCGGTCGGCCGTACGCTTGACGAGCTTGAGGCGGATCCGGCCGTTCTGGAGGGACTTGGGGAAGATCTCCTGCGCCGTGATCGGCTTGGCGTCGGCCTTCCGGTCGTTGATCGGGTCGAACTGCTTCAGGGACGCCCAGCTCTGGTAGTCGTCGGGCAGGGCGACATCGGCGGCGAGCGCGCTGCCGGCCGCCGCCTGCGGCACGTCGGACAGCCCGGCGACCCGGCCGATCAGGACGGCCAGCCCCACCGCCGCCGCCAGCGCCGCCCCGCCGCCGGCGACTCCCACCAGCACCCGGCGCTGCTTGTCCGTCAGCTCCCGCCCGGCGAACTCCTCGGCCGCCTCGCCCACCGATCGACGCCGTTTCGCCCGTTTGTCGGCCCGTTTGTCGGCCCGCTGGTCGGCGCGTTTGCCGGTCCTGCTGTCGGTACGTTTATCGGCGCGTTTGCCGGCGCGCTTGTCGCCCCGTCTGCCGGGGCGGTCGCCCCGGCCCTTGCCTTGGCCCTCGGCCGCAACGCCGACGGGACCGGTCTCGGCGCGGCGGTCGCCCGCCCGCGGGTCCGCCTCGCCTGCCGGCCGCGTCCCCGGCTCCCCCGGGGTGCCCACGCGACCTTCGGTCCAGGCTCCGGCCGCCATGCGGGGGTCGGCGAACGGGTCGGTGAACAGGTCCGCCTGGACGCGCGGCCTGGGCCCGGTCGCCGGACCCCTCGGCGTGCCCGCGCGCCACGCCCCGGGGTCGGCCGCCTGACCTGACCGGGCGGCCCAGACGTCCTGGCCCGCCCAGGGGTCCGCGGGCCGATCGCGGCGGGCCCCCTCGTCTGCGGGGGCGCCCGGGGCCCCGGGCTCGACAGAGCCGCCGGTGTGGACGGGCCCCGTGGCGTTCCTGGAGGCACTGCCGCGTGACCGGCGGCGACGGTCGCTGCGGCCGCCGCGCCCGCCTCTCGTCATGTGCGTTCGGCCTCGTGCTCTCGCTCGGCTTGCCCGCTCTCCGCCGGGCCGGGGCGCTCGGCCCGGCCCTTCGGCGTACCGCCCTCAGCGGTGCCGGCGGCGTCATCGGAACGCTCCGGATCGGGATCGCCGGGACCGTCCGGACCGTCGGGCCCGGCCGGACCGCCCTGCTCGCCCCCCGCGTCGCCGGCGGTCTCCACCTCGTCGGCCGCCCCACTGCCGTGGGCGGGGTCGACGACGCCCAGCGACTCCTCGTCGGTGCGGTTGCGGGCCAGCCAGAAGTAGCCGATCGCCAGCACGAACAGGATGATCGAGGTCCAGTCGTTGAGCCGCATGCCCAGAATGTGGTGGGCGGGGTCGCTGCGCATGCTCTCGACCCAGAACCTGCCCACGGTGTAGCCGGCGACGTACAGCGCGAACAGCCTGCCGTGGCGCAGCACGAAGCGCCGGCCGAGATAGATCAGCAGGAGGCCGACCGCGAGGTCCCACAGCGACTCGTACAGGAACGTCGGGTGGTAGGTCAGCGCGCCGGGCACGGTGCCGGGACGGCCGGGGTCGATCTCCAGGCCCCACGGCAGGTCGGTCGGGTTGCCGAACAGCTCCTGGTTGAAGTAGTTGCCCCAGCGCCCGATCGCCTGGGCGATGACGACTCCGGGGGCGAGCGCGTCGGCGACCGCCGAAAGCGAGATGCCGCGGCGGCGGCAGCCGAACCACACGCCGACCGCGCCGAGCGAAATGGCGCCCCAGATGCCGAGGCCGCCGTTCCAGATGTACAGCGCCTCGATCGGCCGGTGGGGGGCGTCGGAGCCGAAGTACAGCTGCCAGTCGGTGAGCACGTGATAGAGCCGGCCGCCGACCAGGCCGAACGGCACGGCCCAGACGGCGAGGTCGACGATCGTGCCCGGTGCGCCGCCGCGAGCCCGCCAGCGGCGCTCGCCGATGATCACGGCGACGATGACGCCGAGCACGATGCACATCGCGTAGGCCCGCAACGGCAGCGGGCCGAAGTACCAGACCCCCTGTGAGGGGCTGGGGATCGAGGCTATGGCCATGTCGGTGACGTTACCGTGTCGGACGGGCGCGGGGTGACGCGAATGTCGCACCCGGGGCGATCATCGATCGCCGCGACCGGGCGCACGGCGCTCCCCTGCCCGCGTATCGGATTCATCTCGCCGCCGCTCACTTCGTTCCGGCGTCGACGACGGCCTTCTCCAGATCGCTCGGCACGTACGCGGCGTTGTCGAGGCTCTTTCCGTTGAGCCGCACCGTCGGAGTGCCCTCGATCTTGGCGTTCTTCATGGTCTCGGCCGTGTAGTTCTCATGGGCGGCGGCGTGGGTCTGGTCGCGCACGCAGCTCTCGAAGCCCGAATCGGTGGCGCCGGCGGCCTTGCCCCAGGCCACGAGATCGTCGATGGCGAACCCGGCCGAGCCCTCGTCGGGCTGCTCGCTGAAGAGCTTGTTATGGTACGCAAGCCACGCGGGACCCGACACGCACCGTGCCGCGGCGGCGGCCCGGATCGAGTTGGACTTCATGGGGTCCTGGCCGAAGATCGTGATCGTGTGGTAGACGACCTTGGCCTTGCCCTCCGCGGCCAGCTTCTTGATCGTCGGGCCGCTGGTCTCCTCGAAGGTCTTGCAGTAGGGGCACTGGAAGTCTTCGTAGATGTCGAGAACGGGCGCGGTCACCCCGGCCTTGGCCATCACGACGTCGCCGTTGCTCTCGCGGGAGATGGGGGCGGTCGGCCCGGCGTAGGACTCCGAGCGGTTGCGGCTGGACTGCCAGATGGCCACGGCGGCGACGATCAGCACGACCACGCCGAGCACCGACAGTGTGATCATGACCTGGCGTTTGCGCTGCTCGCGCTTGCGCTCCAGCTCGCGCTGAGCGCGCACCTTCTCGCGAGCCGACTCGCGGGCGGCCTTGCCCATCAGTGCCTCTCCTCATGGTTCGCGTCGCCGGCGAGGCCGGCCGGGTCGTCGGTGCGGCCGGACCCGTCGCCGAGATCGTCGTGCGGATCGGGGTCGTCGCCGAGGTCGCCTTCGTCGCCGGGCGCCAGGCCCAGCGCGGAGTCGAGCGCGACACGGCCCGGGGGCCGCATCACGATCCACGCGGCCAGCGCCAGCAGGCCCAGGTCGCGGAGGATCTCCGGCAGGTAGGAGGCCGTCTCGCCCGGAGCCAGCGCGCCGCCCCCGCCGAAGCACCCGCAGTCGATGTTGAGACCACGGGCCCAGGCCGAGCCGATGCCGATGATGAAGACCAGCATCAGCAGCCCCGCGCCGGCCGCCGCCACCCGGGTGAGCAGGCCCACGACCAGCAGCGCGCCGATGACGATCTCCAGGATCGGCAGGACGTAGCCGACGATCTCGGCCACCCCCTGGGGCAGGATCTCGTAGGCTTCGACCGCCTTGATGGAGATCGCCGGGGCGCCCATCTTCAGCCAGCCGGCCACGATGAGCACTGCCGCGACGACCAGCCGAGCGACCGTCGACACCCAGGGTAGCGCGCTTTGGACGCTCAGCGACCGCACCGGCCCCGAGTCGCGGGTGGCCTCGGCCATCGTGGTCTCCTCTTCACGCTGCGGCACAAGTGCGAGCCTGTCGGAACGCACCCTGTCCGGGCGCACGTGCCACGTCCCTCGAATCTATGTCCTACGCGGGCGTGCCCTGTCCACAGATGCGTTCACCGATCCGTCCACCGATCGCCGTGCCGGCTCGCGGTACCGGACCAGGGTAGAGGATCAGCCGCGAGGTCCGCCGGGAACGGCGCCTCGGCCGGCGAAGGTCCGCGTCCACTCCACCATGGAACGGGTAAGGGCCGGGTAAACATTCGTCCGCGCGCCGCTCACCGCCCTGGTCGCTCCGGTGCCGGGCGACGGGCGGACGGCACGTGGCCGCCGGGCGCAACGCGTGGACGTGGGGCGGGCGTCGCCTCAGACGCGGCGCACCCCGGCGGCGAGCTCGGCGGCGAGCCGGCCCGCGTCGGCGACGCCGGTGGCCTCGTCGGGGGCGTCGAGCAGACGGCGGATGAACGCCGAGCCGACGATGACCCCGTCGGCGTAGCCGGCGACCTCGGCGGCCTGCGCGCCGGTGCCGACGCCGAGACCGACGCACACCGGCAGGCCGGTGTGCTCCCTGGTGCGTTTGACCAGGCCCTCGGCGGCGGCGCTGACGCTCTCGCGGGCCCCGGTGACGCCCATCAGCGACGCGGCGTAGACGAACCCGGTGCAGCACGCGGTGACCTTCGCGATGCGCGTGTCGGGCGAGCTCGGCGCGACCAGCAGCACCGTGTCGAGCCCGCCGGCGGCGCTCGCCTCACGCCACGGCCCCGACTCCTCCGGCGTCAGGTCGGGGGTGATGGTGCCGGCCCCGCCCGCGTCGGCCAGCTCGCGGGCGAACCGCTCGATGCCGTACCGGTCGATGGGATTCCAGTACGTCATCACCAGCGTGGCCGCGCCGCTCGCTGCGACGGCCTCGACGGTGCGCATCACGTCGGCGATGCGGGTGCCGTTGGTGAGCGCCCGGTGCACGGCGTCCTGGATGGTGGGGCCGTCCATCAGCGGGTCGGAGTAGGGCAGCCCGATCTCGATCACGTCGCAGCCGGCCTCGACCATGGCGGTGGCGGCGCGGACGGCCCCCTCCTTGGAGGGGAACCCCGCGGGCAGGTATCCGATGAGTGCGGCGCGGCGCTCGGACCGGGCCCGGTCGAAGACCGTCTTGAGAGTCGTCATGGATCAGGTCCGTCGGCTAGAGGTTGAAGTACTTCATGGCGGTGCCCATGTCCTTGTCGCCCCGGCCCGAGAGGTTGACCAGGATGGTGGCGCCGGAACCCAGCTCGCGGCCGAGCTCCAGGGCGCCGGCCAGGGCGTGCGCCGACTCGATGGCCGGAATGATGCCCTCGGTGCGGGCGAGCAGCGCGAACGCCTCCATGGCGGAGTCGTCGGTGACGCCGTGGTAGGTGGCGCGGCCGGTGTCCTTGAGCCAGGCGTGCTCGGGGCCGACACCGGGGTAGTCGAGGCCGGCGGAGATCGAATGGGAGTCGATGGTCTGGCCCTCGTCGTCCTGCAGCACGTAGGTGCGCGAGCCGTGCAGCACGCCCACCGAGCCGGCGGTGAGGGTGAGCGCGTGCTCGCCGCTCGCCAGGCCGTGGCCCGCCGCTTCGTACCCGTGCAGGGCGACGTCCGCGTCGTCGAGGAACGCGTGGAAGACGCCGATGGCGTTGGACCCGCCGCCGACCGCCGCGGCGACGGCGGTGGGCAGCGCGCCGGTGAGTTCGAGCACCTGGCGGCGCGCCTCGACGCCGATGATCCGGGCGAAGTCGCGGACGATCTCGGGGAACGGGTGCGGGCCGGCGACCGTGCCGAACAGGTAGTGGGTGTGGTCGACGTTGGTCACCCAGTCGCGGAACGCCTCGTTGATGGCGTCCTTGAGCGTGCGGCTGCCGTTGTGCACGGGCACGACCGTGGCGCCGAGCAGCTTCATGCGAGCGACGTTCAGCGCCTGCCGCTCGCAGTCGACGGCGCCCATGTAGATCGTGCAGTCGAGGCCCATGAGGGCGGCGGCGGTGGCGGTGGCGACGCCGTGCTGGCCGGCGCCCGTCTCGGCGATGACCCGCCGCTTGCCGAGCCGCTTGGTGAGCAGGGCCTGCCCGATCACGTTGTTGATCTTGTGGGCGCCGGTGTGGGTGAGGTCCTCGCGCTTGAGCAGCACCCGCGCTCCCCCGGCGTGCTCGGCGAACCGCGGCACCTCGGTGAGAGCGGTCGGGCGACCGGCGTACGTGCGCAACAGATGATCGAACTCACGCAGGAAGGCGGGGTCGGCCTTGGCCCGTTCGTACTCGGCCGCCACCTCGTCGAGGGCCGGGATGAGGGCCTCGGGGACGTACCTGCCGCCGAACCGGCCGAACTTGCCGAAGCGGTCGGGATCGTCGCCGCGGACGCCGTTGCCCGCCAGGTCGGCGGCGGTGAGCACAGTGCCGGCCGGGCCCGCCGAACCCCGCGCCCCTGAAAGCTGCGCTGTCACTGCTGTCTCACTGCCTCTCGGGTCCGGTGTCCTGACGTGTAGCGGGATGGGCGCCGGCCGTCACCAGATCGACCACGGCGGCGCGCGGGTCGCGGCCGATCACCAGGCTCTCGCCGACGAGCACGGCGTCGGCGCCGGCGCGGGCGTAGGCCAGCAGGTCGTGCGGGCCGCGCACCCCGGATTCCGCGATCTTGATGATACCGGCGGGGATCTTCGGCGCAAGCTCCGCGAACACCGAGCGGTCGACCTCAAGGGTGCGCAGGTTGCGGGCGTTCACGCCGAGGATCTTGGCCCCGGCGTCGAGCGCGCGGACGAGCTCCTCCTCGGTGTGCACCTCGACGAGCGGGGCCAGACCGATCGACTCGGCCCGCTCGATCAGCGACACCAGAGCCGGCTGCTCCAGCGCCGCCACGATCAGCAGCACCAGGTCGGCGCCGTAGGCCCGGGCCTCCCACAGCTGGTACGACGAGACGACGAAGTCCTTGCGCAGGATCGGAACGTCGACCGCGGCGCGCACCGCGGCCAGATCGTCGAGAGTGCCGCCGAACCGGCGCCGCTCGGTGAGCACGCTGATGACGTGGGCCCCGCCGGACTCGTAGTCGGCGGCCAGGGAGGCCGGGTCGGCGATCGCGGCGAGGGCGCCCTTGGACGGGCTGGACCGCTTGACCTCGGCGATCACCGAGACCCGGTCGCCGCCGAGCGCCGCGTAGGCGTCCCTGGGCGCGGGCGCGTCGCTCGCGCGCCGCTTGAGCTCGTCCAGCTCCACGGCCCGCTGCCGGTCGGCGAGGTCGGCTCGCACCCCGTCCAGGATCTCGTCCAGCACACTCACGCGCTCTCCTCGCCCGGCGGCACGACGGGCCGCGCCGCCGCCTCGTTCGGTGTCATCGTCTCGTGGTCGTCGCCCGGTGTCATCGCTCCGGCCGCCGCTCGGGTCGCCGCCCGGCCTCGGCGTCGTCGCCCGGCCGCGAAGTCGATGTCCAGCCGATGGTATCGGCCTTCGGCGCGCACTTCCGACACCGGGGCCACGGGCCCGGCACGGCTCACGGTGCCAGGAACCGCCCGAAAGGCAGGTTCCGCACGATCCAGAAGACGAACGCGACCGCCAGGAACGCCCAGATGGCGGCCGGAGGCACGGGAAGACGCCGGATCGGCCGGCCCTGCCACGACCGCACCGCCCAGTAGCCGAGCCCGGCCAGCGCGACCGGCAGGCAGGCCAGCGTGAACACGTTGAGATGCAGCGCGGTGGCCACGTCGCCGTGGGTGAGGGCGTGGAGGGCGCGCAGCGTGCCGCAGCCCGGGCAGTAACGGCCGGTGAGCAGGAGGAACGGGCACGGCGGATAGTGGCCGGGCTCGCTGGGGTCGACCAGCGCCACCAGCGCCAGCCCGCCCGCCACCGCCGCCGCGGCCCCGGCGGGCAGGACCATGGCCCGGACCCGGCCCACGCCTCCGCGCACGCCTCCGCGCACCGGAGCCCCGACGAAGCTCATGGCGGGCTCACCACCGGCTCGAGACCGAACGCGCCGGGCACCCCGCCCATTGCCAACCGGCCTGGCTTGGAGCTTCCGGCGTCGACCGAGGTCGGGCCCTCCACGTCCCACTCGCGAACCGGCACGATCAGCCCATGACCGACAGGAACGGCAGCGCCGATGCGATGCCGACCAGCATCAGCAAGAACCAGACCAGCCAGCCGGCCGTGATGATCCAGCCGAGAACGGCACCGGCAACGGCCTGACCGTGGCCGGCCTCGCCCGTGCGGGAGATCTGGGCCAGGGCGATATGGCCGAAGATGACGGCGAACAGCGAGGTGGCGCCGCAGGTGAAGAAGCCCAGGATGCCGAGGACCAGGGAGGCGGTGGCCATGCCGTTGTTCTTGGCCGGCGCGTAGCCGGGCATCTGCGCGTAGCCCGGCGGCTGACCGTAGGCCTGCTGGCCGTACGCCTGCTGGCCGTAGGCCTGCTCGTAGCCCGGCTGAGCGTACCCCGGCCGGCCGTATCCGGGTTGGCCGTACCCCTGCGCCTGTTCGTACCCCGGCGCCGGGGGCTGCCCATAGCCCGGCTGCACCTGGGCCTGGCCGTACCCCGGCTCGGCGGGCGGCGGCTGTCGCCCGTACCCGGGCTCGGCGGGCGGCGGCTGCTGGCCGTACCCGCCACCCTGCTGCGGACCGCCCGGCTGCCGTCCCCCGTAGCCGGGCGGTCCGCCCTCGTATCCCTCGCCCTGGCCTTCGGGCGGATACCCGTAACTCATGTCGCAGGCTCCCCTTGTGGTGGCCGGGTCCCGGTGCGGGCCCGACCGTGCGGACCGGACGTCCTGATGCCGATCCGTGATCAGGGTAACCGCGCCCGCCGCCGCGGAAAGCGGCCTGCGGGCTTTGTCGGCAAGTTGTGATGCGTCGTCACGCGGCCCGGTCGCCGTCGGCGGTCGGGTCGTCGCCCCGGTCGAGGGCGTCCCACAGGGCCCGGTCGGCGGAGACGGCGCTGCGCGCGCCGGCGGCCGGCACGCGGTCGTAGCGGCCCGACATGCCGGGCCAGCGCCCGGCGACGGCGATCGCCACCAGGCCCGCGGCGACGAGCACCGCACCGCCGCCGATCGCGATCGCGGGCCACAGCGGGGCGATCGAGGCCGTGCCCGCGCCGGCGGCGGCCAGGGTGCCGTGGTCGGCCGCCGCGGCGGTCACCGCGCCGGCGCGCACCCCGGACCGGACGCCGAGCACGACGGCCACGCCGCACAGCGACACCACCGCGCCGATGACGCGTTTCCACGCGCCCCTGACGGCGAGCACCGCGATCGCGGCCGCCGCCGCGGCGAGCGCCGACGAGGTGAGGTGGCCGACGAGCTGCCCGCCGGTGAGGGTGACGGCTCCGGGCGCGCCCGGCACCTGGTCGTAGGTGACGGTGGCCCACCGTCGCCCGGCGGCGAGCAGCACCAGCGCCGCCCCCGCCACGCAGGCGACGGCCCAGAGCATGGGCACGCGGCGCGCCCGGGCGACGGTCATCGGTCGGCGGCGACGTCGGCGGGGGCCCGCGCGTCGCCCATGGAGCCCGGGAGACTCGTGGAGCCCGGAAGGTTCGTGGAGCCCGGGAGGCTCGCGGAGTGGGTGTGGCCCGTGGAGCCGGTCGGGCCGGTGGAGTCGAGCAGCACGTCTCGATCGAAGCATGTGCGCTCGCCGGTGTGGCAGGCGGCCCCCACCTGGTCGACCTTGACCAGGACGGTGTCGCCGTCGCAGTCGAGCGCGACCGACTTCACCCACTGCACGTGCCCGGACGTGTCGCCCTTCACCCAGTACTGCGACCGGCTGCGCGACCAGTAGGTGCCCCGGCCCGTGGTCAGGGTGCGATGCAGCGCCTCGTCGTCCATCCAGGCGAGCATCAGCACCTCCCCGCTGTCGTACTGCTGCACGATGGCGGGCACCAGGCCGTCCGGCGAGCGCTTGAGCCGGGCGGCGATACGCGGGTCGAGGGACATGGCACCAGTCTAGGACCGCACGCCGGAGGTCCAGGACGCGTACAGGTCGGCGTAGACACCCGGGCGGGCGACCAGCTCGGCGTGCGGGCCGCGCTGCACGATGCGGCCGTGTTCGAAGACCAGCACCTCGTCGGCCGCCTCCGCGGTGGACAGCCGGTGCGCGATCGACACCGAGGTGCGTCCCCTGGTGACCCCGTCGAGGGCCCGCGCGAGCCGCACCTCGGTGGCGGGGTCGACGGCCGAGGTGGCCTCGTCGAGCAGCAGCAGGTCGGGGTCGGCCAGGTACGCCCGGGCCAGGGCGACGAGCTGCCGCTCGCCGGCCGACAGCGACTCGCCGCGCTGCCCCACCGGCGTGTCGAGCCCGCCGGGCAGCCCGTCGGCCCAGTCGGCCAGGCCGAGGCCGGCGAGCGCGGCGGCGACCTCGGCGTCGGTGGCGCCGGGGCGGCCGTACCTGATGTTGTCGGCGAGCGAGGCGTCGAACAGGAAGCCGTCCTGCGGCACCATGACGACCCGCTCGCGCAGCGACGAGAAGCGCACCTTCCGCAGGTCGACGCCGTCGAGCAGCACCCGGCCGTCGACGGGGTCCATGAGGCGGGTGAGCAGCTTGGCGAAGGTCGTCTTGCCCGAGCCGGTCTCGCCAACGACCGCGACACGGGTGCGCGGCCGGATCGTGACCGACACGTCGCGCAGCACGGGCGGGCCGCCGGGGTAGGCGAAGCCGACGTTCTCGAAGGTCACGCCGATGGGGCCGCGCGGCAGCACGATGCCGTCGTCGCCGGGGTCGGCGACGTCGGCGGGGGTGTCGAGGACGCCGAGGACGCGCCGCCAGCCCGCGATGGCGTTCTGCGCCTCGTTGAGGGTCTCGGTGGCGGTCTGCAGCGGGCTCACGAACAGCGTGATCAGGAACAGGAACGCCACCAGGCGGCCCGCCGTGATCTCGCCGTCCACGCCGAGCGCCACGCCGAGCAGCACCACGCCGGCGATCGCGATCGACGACACCAGCTCCGTGACGGGGAACGTGAACGCCACGATCTTCTGGGCGCGGGTCTGCGCCGCGCGCTGGGCGTCCACGGTGGCGTCCACCCGGGCGGCGGTGCGGTCCTGCGCGCCGTACGCCCGGATCACGGCGCTCCCGACGACCGACTCGCCGATGGCGCCGAGCATGTCGCCGGTGCGTTCGCGCACGCGGGTGTAGGCGGCGGCCACCATCCGCTGGAAGCGGGGCAGCGCGATGGTCACCGGCACGAAGCAGCCCCAGACGACGAGGGTGAGCTGCCAGGAGTACACGGCCATCAGCACGGTCGCGATCAGCAGCTGGCCGACCGACAGGATGACGATCACCCCGCCCCACTGCATGAACGTGCTGATCTGGTCGACGTCGCTGGTGACGCGCGACACCAGCGCGCCGCGCCGCTCGGTGTTCTGGGTCAGCACCGACAGGTCGTGCACGTGCCGGAAGCCCTTGCGGCGCAGCGTGGCGAGGCCCGACTCGCTGGTGCGGTAGAGCCGGTAGTTCATCAGGTAGCCGCACAGGGCGGTGAGCAGCACGGCCGCCGCGCACAGCAGCACCGCCGTCCTGATGAAGGCGACGTCGGGGGTGCCGCTGCGCAGGCCCCGGTCGATGACCTGCTGCACGGCGATCGGCACGATGACCTTGCCCGCGGTGGCGAGCAGGGCGAGCAGCAAGGTGCCGGCGAGCCCTTGGCGGAACTCCGGCGACAGCTCCAGGCCGCGCCGGAAGGTGGCGATCGCGGAGCGTTCGTCGGCGCGCATGCCGGTCACGCGACCACCTCCTCGCCGGAGCCGAGCCCGCCCGCCGGCCCGTCGGCGGCGAGCGCGGCCCGCTCGGCCTCCTCCCGCTCGTAAGCGGTGACCAGCTCGCGGTAGCCCGGGCACTCGGCGAGCAGCCGCTCGTGTGCGCCCTGGCCGGCGACCCGGCCGTGCTCCAGGTAGATGATCTCGTCGGCGAGCGCGATGGTCGCCATCCGGTACGCCACGACGATGACCGTGGAGTCGCCGCCCGACTCGCGCAGCCCGTGCAGGATGCGCTTCTCCACCTGGGGGTCGACGCTGGAGGTGGCGTCGTCGAGGATGAGCAGCCGGGGCCGTCGCACGAGGGCGCGGGCGAGCGCGAGGCGCTGCCGCTGCCCGCCGGACAGGGTGGCGCCCCGCTCCCCCACGTGCGTGTCGAGGGCGTGCGGCAGGGCGCTGACGAAGCCGTCGGCCTGGGCGAGCCGCAGCGCGGCCCACACCTGCTCGTCGGGCACGGTGGGGCCGAGGCTGAGCGTGATGTTGCCGCGTACGGTGTCGTCGAACAGGAACGCCTGCTGGGGCACCAGGGCGGCGATGGAGCTGATGGCGCCGGGGGCCAGGTCGCGCAGGTCGACGCCGTCGAGGAGCACCTCGCCCTCGTCGGGGTCGATCAGCCGGACGAGCAGCTGGGTGAGGGTGGACTTCCCGGCGCCGGTGGGGCCCACGATGGCGACGGTGCGGCCGGGGCGGACGTCGAAGGTCACGCCGGTCAGCACGGGGGCCGCCTTCCCCGAGGCGGGCCGGTCCGGGGCGGGCTTGTCCGGGATCGCCCGGTCCGCGGCCGGGCGGTCCGGGCCGGCCGGTTCGCCCAGGTCGTCGCCGAGCGTCTCGTGTCCGGTCGTGTCGTAGCCGTACACGAGGCCGCGCGCCTCGAGGCGGGCCGGGCCGGTCGCGGCCGGGGCGGTGGCGCCGTACTCCATGGAGCCGGTGGCGTCGACGACGGAGCGGATGCGGGTGTAGCCGACGACGCTGCGCGGCAGCTCGGCGAGCACCCAGCCGAGGGCGCGGATGGGGAAGGCGAGGAGGGTGAACAGGTACGCCACCTCGATCAGGTCGCCGGCGGTGACGCCGCCGCTCGTCAGGCGGAGCGAGCCGACCAGCAGGACGGCGAGCACGCCGAGGGTGGGCAGCGCGTCCATGAGCGGGTCGAACAGGCCGCGCGTCCTGCCGACGGCGATGTTGGCGTCGCGCAGCTCGTTGACGCGGGCGGTGAAGCGGGCGGCCTCGGCGTCCTCCCGGCCGAGGGTCTTCACGACGAGCGCGCCGTCGAAGCTTTCGTGGGCGACCTCGCTCACCTCGGCGCGCAGCTGCTGCGCGCGGGTCACGAGGGGCGACAGGCGTCGCTGGTAGACGAGGTTGGCTCCGAAGATCGCGGGGAAGACGAGGTAGCCGACGAGCGCGAGCACCGGGTCGACGAGGAAGATCGCGACGGCGGCCGTGAGCAGCATGATGACGACGCCGACGGCCATGGGCATCGGCGCGAGCGGCGCCCAGGCGGCCTCGGTGTCGGCGCTGGCGTTCGACAGCAGCTGGCCGGTGGGGTGGCGGTGGTGCCATGCCAGCGGCAGGCGCAGGTACTGGCGGGTGACGGCGCGGCGGGTGTGGGCCTGCATGCGGTACTGCAGAACGCCGGCGAAGATGCGGCGGCCGATGACGCCGATGGCCTTCAGCAGGGCCACGCCGACGATGAACAGCACGGCGATGATCAGCGTGCCGCGGGTGGCGTGGTGCTCGCGGAAGGCGGGCAGCACGGCGTGCTCGGTCGCCCAGCCGAGCGCGGTGGAGCTGCCGACCGTCATGATCCCGTACAGGGCGCTCGACACGACGGCCAGGGTGAAGATCAGCGGCTCGGTGCGGATGGCCACGCCGATGACGCCGAGTCCCCGGCGCATGACGGCTGAGGTGACCTTGGTCGGCACGCGGCGAGGTCCTCTCGTTCGGGGGCTGTCCGGCGGTCCGGTTCGGCCGACCGGTGAGGTGTCCTCATTTTTCGGACTACCTAATTGAATTGCCTATCATCATGCTCATCATCCAGTGCAAGCCGTTTTATTCCTGGCGCGGGTGGCCGCCATGGGACGACGTAGGCTGATCGCGTGACCTACGCACAGTCCGAACGCGCCGCGCTCTGCGACCTGTTCGGCCGCCTCGGCCCCGACGCTCCCACCCTCTGCGCCGGCTGGACCACGGCCGATCTCGCCGCCCACCTGGTGTTACGGGAGCGCCGGCTCGACGCCGCCGCCGGCATCCAATTCCGCCCGCTCGCCCCCTACACCGCCGCCGTGCAGCAGCGGATCAAGGCGCGGCGGTCGTGGCCGGAGCTGGTCGAGCTGGTGCGCGGCGGGCCGGGCCGATGGTCGCCGTACGGCCTGGTGCCGGGCCTGGACTCCGCCGTCAACACCCTGGAGTTCCTCGTGCACCACGAGGACGTCCGCCGCGCCCGGCCCGGCTGGGAGCCCCGCGAGCTGCCCGCCGGGTTGCAGGACCTCGTCTGGGCACGGCTCAGGGGCGTGCTCGCCCGGCTGATGCTGCGCCGGGCGCCGGTGGGGGTGATCCTGCGCCGCACCGGGGGCGGCACGGCGGGCGAGCGCGCGGGCGGCAAGATCGGCCGGCCGCATGTGATCGTCTCCGGCGAGCCCGCCGAGCTGCTGATGTTCGCCTTCGGCCGCCAGGCGCACGCGCGGGTGACCTGCGACGGCGACGAGACGGCCGTCGCGGCGCTCCGCGCGGCCCGGCTCGGCGCCTGACCCGACGGGTCGTCTGCCCCACGAGATCCCTCTTGCACCTCTCGCGTGATTACTCCCTGCGAAAGGGGTATTACCGCCTGCGGTGAAGGAGGGGATAGCGGATGACCGAAACCAGGGGCGGGCGGGAGCAGGGCGCGTCGCCGGGCCAGGGAGCCAGTCAGGGCAACCGTCAAGAAGGGCATCACCGGCCCACCGACGGCAACGCGACGGGCACGGCGTTGCTCGAATCGGAGATGGGGCAGACCGAGATCGCCGACAGCGTGGTCGCCAAGATCGCGGGGATGGCCGCGCGCGAGGTCTCCGGAGTCCACGACTTCGGCCTGAGCACGGCCCGGGCGTTCGGCGCGATCAAGGGCAGGCTGGGCGGCGGTGACGGCGTCACCCGCGGCATCGCGGTGGAGGTCGGGCAGCGGCAGGCCGCCGTCGACGTCGACCTCGTGGTCGAGTACGGCGTGGCCATACCCGACCTCGCCAACGCCGTGCGGCGCAACGTCATCGGCGCGGTGGAGCGCATGTGCGGGCTGCAGGTCACCGAGGTGAACGTCACCGTCGACGACGTGCACCTGCCCTCGCAGGACGGCGGCGAGCAGCAGCAGCGCACCACCAACGGCCCGTCCAGGGTCCAGTGACCGATGACCTGGCCAGGCGCGTCGCCGAGCGGGTCGCCGCCTGCCCAGGGGTGGCCGCGCTCTCCGGGGGCCCGTTCGGGACGGTGGCGACATACCTGCCCGGCGGAGAGATCCGCGGGGTCGCGCTGCGCGACGGGGAGGTCGAGATCCACGTCGTCGCGCGGTACGGCCGCCCCCTGCCCGAGATCGGCGCGGCCGTCCGGCAGGCCGTCGCCGACCTCGTCGGCGACAGGCGCCTGCGCATCACGATCGACGACATCACGGCCGACGACAGCGCGGCCGAGGACGCCACGGCCCCCGGCACTGCCGGGGACCTGCCCGGCGACACTGCCGGCCGGGCAGGCGCGGCCGGGGGCGCCACGACCGAGGACCTCGCGCCACGTGACGGCGGCGGCGCTGCGCAGGCGCGGCGGCGCGAAGAATAGGAGGATGGCCATGGACGGCTTTCCCATCTGGCCGATCGCCGGGCTGGCCTTCGGCACGGTGTGCGGGATCGCCGGGGTGTGGGCCGGGTTCCCCGGGTTCATCATCGTGCTGGTGCTGGGCGTGATCGGGTTCCTGGTCGGGCGTCTGCTGGAAGGCACCCTGGACCTGTCGGCGCTGACGTCGAGGCGGCGATGAGGGATCCCGGGCAGCGGGGCGTCACCGTCGTGGCCGACCGCGTCGTGGCCAAGATCGCGGCCCGCGTCGCCGCGGAGGACCACGGCCTCACCGGCACGCCCGACGCCTCCGCCAAGGTCAGCGGCCGGGTCGCCACCGTGCGGCTCGGCCTCGCCGTGCGCTACCCGGCACCGCTGCCCCAGGTCGCGGCACGGGTCCGCGACCGGGTGCGGCGGCGGGTCCGCGCGCTCACCGGCGTTTCCGTCGAGAGCGTCGACATCGACGTCGAGCGGCTCGACCACGTCCCTGATGTCGCCCCCGACGTCGCCCCCGGGCCGCGGGAGGAACCGGCCCGGCTCGCCGGAGGCCGGCGATGACGGCGACGCAGGCGGGGCACATGGCGCCCGCCGGGTGGCGGGACCGGATGCGGGCCAGGCGCGACTTCCGGCCGCGGCGCACGCTGCCCGCCATCATCACCTCCGCCCTGCTGCTGGTGGCCGCCCTCCTCGTCGCGACCGAGGTGATCTCCGCGGGGTTCGGCCATCCGCTGCATCTGCTGCCGTACACGCAGGTGTCGAGGTGGGCGGCCCGCACCGCCTGGCGGGATCCCTGGGCGCTGCTCGCGTCGAGCGTGGTGACCCTCGCCGGGCTGGTGCTGCTGCTCACCGCCCTGCTGCCGGGTCGGCAGCGGATGGTGCCGCTGCGCACCGGCGACCCGGACCTGGTCGCCGGTGTGTCCCGCCGCTCGCTGGCCGCCATGGTCGCCCGTGCGGCGCTGCGGGTCGACGGCGTGCGCGACGCGCGGGCCAAGCTGCGCCGGCGGCGGGTGACGGTCACCGCGACGACCGCGCTGCGGGACCTGCCCGCGCTGAGCGAGCGCGTCTACGACGCCGTGACCGCCGAACTCGACGGCCTGTCCCCCGTCCGCGCCCTGAAGGTCCGCGCCCGCGTGCGCGGCCCCGCCTGAGCCGGGCGAGAGAGCGGAGGACGGAATGAACCGGACGATGGCGCTGGTGAACCGGATCGGCCTGGGATCTCTCGGGCTGCTGCTGTTCGCGGCGGGCGGGCTCGGCCTGGCGCTGGGCGCGGGGGCGCTCGGCGCCGCGACGGCCGCGCGGCCGGTGATGCCGGCGGGGGCCGTCGGCGGGTACGCCGCGAGGAACGGCTGGCTGTGGCCGGTGACCGCGATCGTCTCCCTGCTGATCGCCGTGGGCGCCCTGGCGTGGCTGGTGTCGCGGCTGCGCGTCGACCGGGTCGGGCGGATGCGGCTGGAAGGGGGCGTGACGGGGGTCACCGAGATGAGCCGTGGCCCCATCTGCGCCGCCATCGCCGATCAGGTCGGCCGTTACCCGGGTGTCGAACGGGCCAAGGCGACGCTGCGCGGCTCGCCGCACGACCCGCTGCTCGATCTGCGGGTCACGCTGCACGAGGTGAGCACGGCGGGCGTCGTGTTGCTGCTGCTGCGGGAGGAGATGCTGCGCGACGCGCGCTCGGCCCTCGGCGTGCAGCGGCTGCGCAGCGTCGTGCGGCTGGGCTTCGCCGAGCACGGAAAGGCCCGCGAACGCCCCGCCCGGCGGGCCCGGCATCGCCGCGACCGCGCCCTCGACTGACGGCGGCACGCGAGAGCCCCGTCCGCCGGCGGCGACCCCGCCTGGAGGACCGGATCCCCTGCCAGGAACGTGACATGCCTCTCACCCGTGGGCTCGCCCATCCGCCCTGGTGAGCGCACGTCCGGATGTTAGCCTCCTCGCAGTAACACCCGCATGGCATGCGGCAGATCGGCGAAATCCGGGTATCTACCACTGAGTATGGACTGCGGGAGGCCCCCCCATGCAAGTCAAGAAGGTCTTGAAGTACACGGCCATCGCGTTCGTGATCTTCTTCCTGTACAGCCGTCCGGCCGCCGCCGCCGACGCTGTGCACAACGTGTTCGACAGCGTCGAGACCGGCGCGAACCGGATAGCGACCTTCTGCACCCAGGTCCTGACATGAGCCGTCGCCCCGCCGGGCACGTCACTTCTTGGGCTTGAGGCACAGGACCACTCCTGCTTCGCCCTTCTTGCCCTCCCAGTACTGATACCCCTCGCCGTCCAGGTAGGGCGTGCAGATGTCCTTGTCCAGGGCCAGATCGACCTCGGTCTTGCCCTCGATCCTCCCCGCGACGGTGTAGGTGGCCTTCGGGTCGGTGCAGTCGACGAGCCGCAGGTCGTCCGCGTCCTTCCCCGCCATGCATTCGCCCACCTCGGCGGCGGAAGGGCCGTGCAGGACGCTCACCGTCCCGTAGGCCAGGCCGCCGATGACCAGCGCCGCGCCCGCGAGCAACCCGTACCGCCGCCACGGCGACGTACCGGCGGTGTCCGGGAGCCCTCGGGCGGGCGACGCGCCGGAGGGCGGCGCACCGTATCGAACGTCCCCGGCCTGCCCGTCACCGTCATGGCCCTGCCGGCCGTACGGCTGCTCGAACCCCTGCCAGGCGGGCCGCTGCCGGTGCCCCTGCTGCGCGTGGCCGGGCCGCTCGTGGCCCGGGAGGCCGGGATCCGGCCACTGACCGTGGCCGGGCTGCCGGTAGGCCCGCTGCGCCTGACCGGACTGTCCGTGACCCGGCTGTCGGTAGCCCGGCTGCCGGCCGTGGCCGTGGTCTCCCTGGTCCGGCCAGGGCTCCGGGGAGCCGTACGACCGCCCCGGTGGCGGCCGCCACTGGGGCCCATCGGAGCCGTTCGGAGAAGGTGTCACTGCGGATGCCTCGTGGTCACGATCATCGGTCGGAACTCGGCCGACCGTAGCGGATGCGGGCCCCGTACGCTGGCGATTCAGACATCGGACCACAAGGTGCGGTTCATCTCAGCAGACCGTCCGTTTCCCGCACCGGGTGGCCCGCGGCCCTCAGCCCGGCCTTGATGTCGGCGATGGTGACCTCGCCGAAGTGCAGCACGCTCGCCGCGAGCACGGCGTCGGCCCCCGCCTCGATGGCCGGGGGGAAGTCGGCGACCTTCCCCGCGCCGCCGCTGGCGATCACCGGTACGGTCACGGCGGCCCGCACCGCCCTGATCATCTCCAGGTCGTAGCCGGCCTTGGTGCCGTCGCCGTCCATGGAGTTCAGCAGGATCTCGCCCACGCCGAGCTCCTGGCCGCGCCGGGCCCATTCGACGGCGTCGATGCCGGTGCCGCGCCGCCCGCCGTGGGTGGTGACCTCGAACCCCGACGGCGTCGGCGGCCCGTCCACGACACGGCGGGCGTCGAGCGACAGCACCACGCACTGGGCGCCGAACCGGTGGGACGCCTCGCGCAGCAGCTCGGGCCGGGCGATCGCCGCGGTGTTCAGCGACACCTTGTCGGCGCCCGCCCGCAGCAGCCGGTCGACGTCGTCGGCCGACCGCACTCCCCCGCCGACCGTGAGCGGGATGAACACCTGCTCGGCGGTGCGCCGCACCACGTCGTACATCGTGGCCCGCTCGCCCGAGGACGCCGTGATGTCGAGGAACGTCAGCTCGTCGGCGCCCTCGGCGTCGTAGCGGCGGGCCAGCTCGACCGGGTCGCCCGCGTCGCGCAGGTTCGCGAAGTTGACGCCTTTCACCACCCGGCCGGCGTCGACGTCCAGGCACGGGATCACGCGTACGGCGACGCTCATGTCGCTCCTCACGCCTCCGGCCGCGCCACGGCGGCCAAGGCGTCGCTCAGGGTGAACGCCCTGGCGTACAGGGCCTTGCCGACGATCGCGCCCTCGACGCCCTCGGGCACGAGGGACGCGATCGCGCGCAGGTCGTCGAGCGACGACACGCCGCCGCTGGCGATCACGGGCTTGTCGGTGCGGGCGCAGACCTGGCGCAGCAGGTCCAGGTTCGGGCCGCGCAGGGTGCCGTCCTTGGTGACGTCGGTGACGACGTAGCGCGAGCAGCCGTCGGCCTCCAGCCGGTCGAGCACCTCCCACAGGTCGCCGCCGTCGCGGGTCCAGCCGCGCGCGGCCAGGGTGGTGCCGCGCACGTCGAGGCCGATGGCCACCCGGTCGCCGTACTCGCCGATGATCTTCGAGCACCAGGAGGGGTCCTCCAGGGCGGCGGTGCCGATGTTGACGCGGCGGCAGCCGGTGGCGAGGGCCGCCTCCAGCGAGACGTCGTCGCGGATGCCCCCCGACAGCTCGACGTGCACGTCGAGCGCCCTCACCACCGAGGCCAGCAGCTCGCGGTTGGAGCCCCGGCCGAACGCGGCGTCGAGGTCGACCAGATGGATCCACTCGGCGCCGGCCTCCTGCCAGGCGAGGGCGGCGGCCAGCGGGTCGCCGTAGGACGTCTCGCTGCCGGCCTCCCCCTGCACGAGACGGACGGCCTGCCCGCCGGCGACGTCGACGGCGGGCAGCAGCACCAGGTGCTGGGACGACGACTGGGATGACGGCTCAGGTGACACTACGACCTCCGGTCG
>JBIQJI010000086.1:0-26531 GCA_044507605.1 Actinomycetales bacterium
CCCCCGGCGCGGCGGCGACCGCGGCCGGGCCGGGCGAGGCGCCGGCCGCGCTGGTCGCCCGCGACGCGCGCACCGGCCACCGGCGCTGGTCGCGGCCCATCCGCTCCAGCTTCGGGCCGCAGCGCTGCGGCGACTACCTGTGCGTGTCGGAGGACACCGCGCTGTCGACCGCCCGCCTCGTGGTGCTCGACCCCGCCACCGGCGAGCAGCTGTGGCGCCTGCCCGGCATCGCCGAGGTCGAGTGGTACGGCGAGGGCAAGGTGGTGCTGCTCCGGCTCGCCGGGCACCCCGTGCTGGAGCAGCGTGATCTGCGCACGGGCCGCACCCTGTGGCGGCAGCCGGTCGAGCGGGCCCTCGGCGCCGACGTCGACCTGTCGGCCGGCTGGGCCTTCGGGGCCACCTCGACCGACCTGATCGGCTACATCGCGCCGTACAGCGATCCCAAGAAGGGCATCGCGTCGGCGTTCGGCCTTTTCTCGGTGCGGCTCGACGACGGCGCGGTCAACTGGATGCGGCCCTCTGTGGTGCGCGTCTATCCGAGCGGCAGCCCCGGCGTCGCGCCGGTGGTGCGGCCGGTCGACAAGGACGGCCGGTTCGGCGGCTTCGCGGTGCTCGACGCGACCTCCGGCCGGGTGACCGGCCAGATCACCTCCGACCAGGTGCCCGGCTCCGGCTGGTGGCTGGCCTTCCCGACCCGGCTCACCTCGCTCGGCTTCCTCAAGCGCGGCGGCAGCGGCTCGGTGTTCGACCTGGCCACCGGGCAGGCCGCCCAGGTGGAGGGGCGGCACGGCTGGTCGTTCTGCGTCCCCGACCCCAAGCCGCTGCGGCTCCGGCACATCACCCCCGACGGCTTCTATCCGGTGGCCGCTTTGTGCGAGTTCGACCTGGCCACGGGCGAGCGGGTCACGAGGGCGGGGGCCCCGCCGGCGTGGTTCACCGGCAGCCAGGACGGCTGGCGGCTGTGGCGCGACGACCGGGGCGGGCTGCACGCCGTCAAGGACGGCACGGCCACGTTCCCGAGCATGTACGGCGCCTGAGCGAACGGCACGAACGGCGCGAACGACACCCGGGCGGGGCAGGCGTGTCGGGGCCGCCCCGCCGCCCGTTCCGGCCGACCGTACAATATTCTGTTCCTGGCAGGAGCCATCACGAACCCAGGAGAGCCACATGCCCGAGGCAGTCATCGTCGCGACCGCCCGCTCACCGATCGGCCGAGCCTTCAAGGGATCGCTCAAGGAGATGCGCCCCGACGACCTGACCGTCCAGATGGTCCGGGCGGTGCTGGACAAGGTGCCGCAGCTCGCCCCGGAGGACATCGACGACCTGCTGCTGGGCTGCGGGCTGCCCGGCGGCGAGCAGGGCTTCAACATGGCCCGGGTCGTCGCCGTGCTGCTCGGGCTCGACGGCGTGCCCGGCACCACCGTCACCCGCTACTGCTCGTCGTCGCTGCAGACCACCCGCATGGCCTTCCACGCCATCAAGGCCGGCGAGGGCGACGTGTTCATCTCCGCCGGCGTCGAGACGGTGTCCCGCTTCGGCAACGGCAGCTCCGACATGCCCGAGGCGCGCAACCCGCTGTTCGCCGAGGCGATCGCGAGGTCCGACGCCGGCACGCAGGAGGGCGCGGAGCCGTGGCACGACCCGCGTGCCGACGGCAAGCTGCCCGACGTCTACATCGCGATGGGGCTGACCGCCGAGAACGTCGCGAGCCTGCGCGGCGTGTCGCGCAAGGAGCAGGACGAGTTCGGCGTGCGGTCCCAGAACCTCGCCGAGAAGGCCATCGCCAATGGGTTCTGGGAGAAGGACATCACGCCGGTGACCCTGCCCGACGGCACGGTCGTCGCCAAGGACGACGGGCCGCGCCCCGGCACGACGTACGAGAAGGTGGCGGCGCTGCAGCCGGTGTTCCGCCCCGACGGCACGGTCACCGCCGGCAACTGCTGCCCGCTGAACGACGGCGCCGCCGCGCTGGTCATCATGAGCGACACCAAGGCCGCCGAGCTGGGCGTCACGCCGCTCGCGCGCATCGTGTCCACCGGCGTCACCGCGCTGTCGCCCGAGATCATGGGGCTGGGGCCGATCGAGGCGTCGAAGCAGGCGCTCGCCCGGGCCGGCATGGCGATCGGCGACATCGACCTCGTCGAGATCAACGAGGCGTTCGCGGCCCAGGTGATCCCGTCGTACCGGGAACTCGGGATCGACCTGGACCGGCTCAACGTGAACGGCGGGGCGATCGCCGTCGGGCACCCGTTCGGCATGACGGGCGCGCGCATCACGTCCACCCTGATCAACAGCCTGCGCTTCCACGACAAGACCATCGGGCTGGAGACGATGTGCGTGGGCGGCGGCCAGGGCATGGCCATGGTGGTGGAGCGGCTGAGCTGACACCGCCGGCCGAGCCGGCGCCGCCCACCTGCCCGGCCGGCGGCACGCGGCGGGTCAGCCGTGCACGTCGGGCCCCGCCCGGTGCGGGGTGATGCGCACGATGACCCGCTTGTCGCGCACCATCGCCGCCCGGTAGTCGTCCCAGTCGGGGTGCTCACCGGAGATGCGCCGGTAGTAGGAGACGAGGTGGTCCATGGCCTCCGGCAGGGAGATGATCTCGGCGGTGCCCTCGACCTGGATCCACGGGCCGTAGAAGCGGTCGGTCATGACGCACAGCACGGCCCGGGGGTCGCGGCGCAGGTTGCGTGTCTTCACCGCGGTCTCCCGGGTGCTGATGACGACACGGCCCTCCTCGTCGACCCCGGCGGTGACCGGGGACAGCTGGGGCCGCCCGCCGGCGTGCCAGGTGAGCAGCACGGCGCGGTGGTTGTCACGGATGAAGTCGAGTGCCTGTCCGATGTCCATGCGACCATCATCACGGCATCGCGGCGTGACGGCACAACGCGACGCGGCCCACGCCGGCATGCCGGGCGTGGGCCGCGTAACGGTCCGATGTGCTGTGTTCGATTGGCCTTACATGAAGCGGCCCCGGCGGTTGCGCTCGTGCTCGTGCACGATCGCGGCCGCGAAGCCGTGGGTGAGCCCGTGCTCGTCTGCGAGCCAGTTGGCGCGCTCCTCGCAGCGAAGGAAAGCCGGGCCGTTGTCGAGAGCTAGGAACCACTCTGGGAGTTCGCGCCCCGTGATGGTCGGGACACGGGCGATCAGCTTGTCGTGCGTCTCCGGTGAGTGGTTCAGCATGGGCACCTCCACGGACGAAGCTCCTTTGGGATGACACTGCATCACGAGCCCAGGCTTGACAAGCCCTCAAAAGACACCGTTCCGTTACAGGATGTAGATCTTTTTTGGCCTAGTCACTGCTCGCGAAATAGCTGACGAACCGGAGGATCTCCAGGTAGATCCAGACCAGCGTGAGCGTGAGCCCGAAGGCCATCAGCCAGGAGTACCTCTCCGGGATGCCCGCCCGCACCCCCTGCTCGATGCCGTGGAAGTCGAGGAGCAGGAAGAAGCAGCCGACGAGGATGGCGATGATGCTGAAGACGTACGCCAGCGCGCCGCCGGAGCGGATGCCGATGCCGTCGGTAAGGAAGAAGCTCGCGATCCAGTTGACCATCATCAGGCCGACCAGGGCGATGCCGGCGCCGACGACGAACCTGGTGAACCGCGGCGTCACCCTGACGATCCGCAGCGAGTGCACGGCGAGCATGGCGGCGAACGCGAGCGCCGTGCCGATGACCGCCTGCAGCACGACCCCGTGGAAGAGCGACTCGTAGACGTGGCTGATGACGCCCACGGCCACGCCGTAGGCGACCGCGTAGCCGAGGATCAGCGCGGGGTTCGTGCTCTGCTTGAACGACACGATCAGGCCGAGCACCAGCCCGACGATCGCGGCCACCATCGCCACGCCGACGGGCAGGTTCAGCGCCCAGCCGAGGGCCGCCGCGACGACGAGCGTGCCGAGCGTGGTCAGGCCCCGCACGACCACATCGTCGATGGTCATCGGCCGCTCGGCGGGTGGGGCGTACGCGGGAGCGTCGTACATGCGCCTGAGCTGCTCCGGGGAGGGCGTCGTGGGACCCCACGATCTTCCTCGTGCGTCGAGCCTGTTGAATACGGGGTTCCTGCTCTGCATCTCTGCCTCCATGCCAGGCCCGATGCGCTCGAACGCCTCGCGTCCGATGGCACCTGGCCGGACCATCGATCAACGCCTTAGGGGCTCTCCCCTGTGAACGATGTACCACGAGGTTCGGTTCCGGCGCGACCGTCGCCGTAGCCCGGGCGCGTGCGCACGGCCGGGCTCACGGGCCGGCAGGTGGACGGGCGTCGCACACGGCGGCCGCGGCGTGGGCGGCCCGAAAACCGGCATGGCGCCAAGCCGAATGCGGGGCTCGCGGCCCGTCCGGGAACGTCGCCGGGTCCGCCCGGCGCCGCCGCGAAGAAAGTTTCAGGAAACGCGGCGGGAGCGTACCGCCGGCGAGGCGCCGCGGACATCGGGAAAACGCCTTCCGGGCGGACATCAGGGCGGGCGCGTCAATGTGCGACGACGCCGCCGGCGTTCGCGGTGCGGCGGCTCGGCGCACCGGCCCGTCCACCGCGCCGATCATCGTCTGGCCGCTGACCAGCACGAATATGCCCGATACAGCAATCTTCCGGTCAAACGGAGTGCGTCCGAAATTGTAGACAACGCGATTCCCGCGAACCGTGACCAGGTAATCACCATGGGCGATTCTGTGCCCCCGGTCGGACTCGAACCGACACTATAACCCTTTTAAGGGGTTTGCCTCTACCTTTGGGCTACGAGGGCCGGGCGTAATCATACGTAATGGATCACTGTCACGTAACCGCATAAATCTTACGACGCCTCTCTCGCTTACCGACAGTATGGATCGGGCGCGCCGGTGCGGCACAGCGAGAAACAGAGCGGCGGACGGGCCGTGCGCATAGCGCGCCACGACATACGACACGCCGAGGAGCGCTCCCCGTGCGGCAACGGACACGCCGTCGAACGTGGCCATTCGACCGAGCCATGCAGCGGACCTCCCACATTGCCTTGGCGGGAGGTGAGCCGGGCCACGAAGGCCGTCTCCTGCCGGGGCTGATTATGTCTCCAGAAAAGCCACGCACGGCGAAGGCGTTCGGTTGACATCTCGCCGGAAAAAGGATGCGAGACGATGCAGGCCCCCGCCTGACGACAGGGGCCTGCTCGACCTGACGGGTCGGCCAGGGAAGGCGGGCGACCTGCGAAGATCGCCCCGGGATCAGCGCCCGCCGCTCGCCGCGGCCGCCTTGAACTCCTCGCGGGGCTTGTGCAGCTGCCCCAGCGAAAGGGTCTCGCGCTTGAAGAACAGCGCGAGCGTCCAGTCGGCGACGACACGGACCTTGCGGTTGAAGGTGGGCACCCGCGACAAGTGGTATGTGCGGTGCATGAACCACGCGGGGAAGCCGCGCAGCTTGATCCCGTAGACCTGGGCGACCCCGTCGTGCAGTCCGAGCGAGGCGACCGAGCCGGCGTACTTGTGGCGGTAGGGCACTAACGGCTTGCCGCGCAGGTGGCGCACGATGTTGTCGCCGAGCACCTTGGCCTGGCGCACCGCGTGCTGGGCGTTCGGCGCGCAGTACTCGCCGGGGTGGAGCACGTCGGGCACGCCCGCGACGTCGCCGGCGGTGAACGCGTCGTCGACGCCGTCGATGGTCAGCTCGGCCGTGGCCTTCACCCGGCCGCGCTCGTCGAGCGGCAGGTCGCCGGCGGCGACGATGGGGCTCGGCTTCACGCCGGCCGTCCACACCAGCGTGCCGGCCTCGAACTCGTCGCCGTCCGAGGTCCTGATCAGGTGGTTTTCGCAGGACTCCAGCCGGGTGTTCAGCTTGATGTCGATGCCCCGCGCGCGCAGCTCCTGCGCGGTCCACCGGCCCATGTCGGGCCCGACCTCGGGCAGGATGCGGCCGGTCGCCTCGATGAGCACGAACCTCGGCTCGTCGGGGCGGATGCCCGGGTAGTAGCGGATGGCGTCCCTGGTCATGTCCTCGACCTCGGCCAGCGCCTCGACCCCGGCGAAGCCGCCGCCCACGAAGACGAAGGTGAGCGCGCGGCGGCGCACCTCGGGGTCGTGGGTGGACACCGCGATGTCGAGCCGGCTCAGCACCTGGTTGCGCAGCACGATCGCCTCACCGATCGTCTTGAAGCCGATGCCGACCTCGGCGAGCCCCGGGATGGGCAGCGTGCGCGAGATCGAGCCGGCGGCCATCACGATGATGTCGTAGCCGATCTCCTCGGCCGGCCCGGCGTTCGGCTGCATCGTGACGGTGCGACGCTCGTGGTGGACCTTGGTGACCTTGCCGTTGATGATGCGGACCGAGGGCAGCACCCGGCGCAGCGGCACGACCACGTGCCGCGGCGAGAGGTTGCCGGCCGCCGCCTCGGGCAGGAACGGCTGGTAGGTCATGTAGGACTGGGGGTCGACGATGGTGATGCGCACGCTCCCGTCGCGCAGTTCGCGACGCAGCTTGCGCTGGAGACGCAGGCCCGTGTACAGGCCGACGTAGCCGCCACCGACGATGAGGATGTGCTTCGACTCGCGGTTCACGGTAGTGCCCTTCGGTCGCGCTTGTGAAAGCATTCACAATGTACGTCATAGCGAACCGAGATCACCAACCGGGGTATGGCGAAGAGCCGGTAAAGTTTCCCATCAGCTCATGTTTGTCACATCTTCTCCGCGCAAAAATCGTCGATCTTCGCTACGTGACGCACTTCACTTCCCGGCGATCCCGGCCAGCTCGGCCGCCCTCCGGAAGACCGCGTCGAGCATGTCGGTCGTCACCCTGCCGGTGAAGGTGTTCTGCTGGCTCGGGTGGTAGCACGCGACCAGGTGCGTCCGCGGCGCGGTGCCCCGCGCCAGCTCGACCTCCACGCCGTGCCCGAACGCCGGGCGCGGCCGCGGCAGCTCGTACCCCGCCGCCCGCAGCACCGGCCACACCGCCTGCCACGCGAACCCGCCGAGCGCCACGATCACGCGCGTCGACTCCGCCACGAGATCCAGCTCGCGCGCCAGCCACGGCAGGCACGTGTCGCGCTCCTGCGGCGTCGGCTTGTGCGCGGGCGGCGCGCACCGCACCGAGGCCGCCATGCGCACCCCGATCAGCCGCTGCCCGTCCCCCGCGTGCACACTCGTGTCCTTGGCGGCGAGCCCGCACCGGTACAGCGACGCGAACAGCCAGTCGCCGCTGCGGTCGCCGGTGAAGATGCGCCCCGTGCGGTTGCCGCCGTGCGCCGCCGGCGCCAGCCCCACGATGAAGATGCGCGGCTCCGGGTCGCCCCACCCCGGCACCGGCCGCCCCCAGTACGTCTCGTCCCGGAACGCCCGCCGCCGGACGTCCGCGACCTGCTCCCGCCACTCCACCAGCCTCGGACAGGCCCGGCACACCGACTGCCGGGCGGCCAGCTCGGCCACGTCGCCGCTCCCGGCGGCCAGCATACGGACATCGGCGGCGTTGACGGCGACCGGGGTGTCGGCCGTCGCGGGATCATCGGGCCATCCGGCCCCAGGGGAAACGAAACTCACCCCTCCATCGTGCCGGTGCCCGCGACCGGGCGGGTCAGCGGATCCAGCCGCCCGACCGGAGCAGGCCGACGACGTCCCGCACCGACTCCTCGACGCTCATGCCGGTGGTGTCGATGGTGAGGTCGGCGTCGTCGGGTGCCTCGTAGGGGTCGGAGATGCCGGTGAACTCCTTGATCAGACCGGCGCGGGCCTTGGCGTAGAGGCCCTTGCGGTCGCGGCGCTCGCACTCCTCCAGGGGAGTCGCCACGTGGATCAGCAGGAAGTCGGCCCCGACGTCCTCGACCATGCGGCGCACCCGGTCGCGGGTCGCGGCGTAGGGGGCGATGGGGGCGCAGATCGCCAGGCCGCCGTGCCGGGCCACCTCGGCGGCGACGTACCCGATGCGCAGGATGTTGAGGTCGCGGTCGGCGCGGGAGAAGCCGAGGCCGGCCGACAGCATGCGCCGCACCACGTCGCCGTCGAGGTAGCTGATGGTGCGGCCGCCCGACTCGAGCAGGGCGTCGCGCAGCCCCCGGGCGATCGTCGACTTGCCCGAGCCCGACAGGCCGGTGAAGAAGACGACGAGGCCGCGCCGGTGCGGGGGGCCGGGGATGACGACGGGGTCCGGGCCGGCCAGGTGCTCGTCGGCTCCGTAGGCCCGCGCCACGTGCTCACGCAGCTCCAGGTCGATCGCCGGATCGTCGCGGGGCGCGAGCGGCACGGCCACCACGATCGACCCGGGCAGGGAGTCGCGGGCCTTCAGCGCCGCCCGCACGACCGCCGGCCCGCCCTCACCGAACGCCAGCGCCAGCAGCAGGATCGAGGCGGCCTCCAGCTCCTCGGCGGTGGCGGCGATGTCCTCCATGGTGACGGAGTCGAGCGGGCCCCGCATGGTCACCGCGAGCACGGGCCCGTCGGGCAGCTCCTTGCGCACCTCCCCGGGCGACCGGCGCAGCCGCGCGAACGGCCCGTGCTCCGGAGTGCCGAGGCCTTCGACCGGTCCGGCCAGCTCGCCGGCGGGGGTGCGCTCGGTGACGGTCAGCACGGCCACGGCGGCGCCCTCGGGGTCGCGCAGCGTGACCCGGTCGCCCGGCGCGGCGTCGAGGTGGGCGTGCAGCGTGACCGGGTCGGGCCACGGAGTGCCGTCGGCCAGCCGCCCCCGCTCGGTGACGGCGGCGACGTCGGCCGCGCCGAGGAACCCGGTCAGCGGGTGGTACGCCCCGGAGAGCAGCAGTTCGAGGTCGGCCAGCTCACGGGGGTCCGGAGTCCAGTCGAAATCCGATGACATGGGGGTGTTTCCGATCCGGTCGGTGGTCGTCCCAATCTACCGTCGGGCACGCGGGTCGTCGCGAAACGAGTAGCGGGCCTCGCCAAGAGGATCGCATAGCGGCGCGGGCGGCGGAGCGTCATAAGGGGCCCTGTCCCTTCCTGGAGGTGATCGTGGACGCCGCAGAGGAGCGACGCTTCCGCGAGTTCGTCGCGGCGCGGTCTCCGGCGCTGATGAGGCTCGGCTTCCTGCTGACCGGGGGCGACCAGCACGCCGCCGAGGACCTCCTGCAGACGGTCCTCGCCAAGGCGGCGGCCAGGTGGAGCGTCATCGACGACCCGGAGCCGTACATCAGGCGGGCCATGTACCGCCAGCAGGTGAGCTGGTGGCGGCTCGCCGGCCGGCGCCGCGAGACCATCGTCGCCGAGGCCCCGGAGTCGCCCGGGGCCGACGACACGCACCGCACGGACGTACGCCTCGTCCTGCGCCGCGCGCTCGCCCGGCTCACGCCCCGCCAGCGCGCCATGGTGGTGCTGCGCTACTACGAGGACCTGCCCGAGCTCGACGTCGCGAAGATCATGGGCTGCTCGGTGGGCACCGTGCGCAGCACCACCAACCGTTCCCTGGCCAAACTCCGCGCGGTGGCACCCGAACTCGCCGACCTGCGCGCCGGCCACGATCGTTGCGACCAGCCCGAGGGAGCGCCGGCATGAAACCAGAGACCCTGCTGAAAGAGACCCTGCGCGACTGGGCCGAGCAGGCCCGTGTGCCCGACGGCCTCGCCGACCGCGCGCTGCCGGGCCGCAGGCGGCGCCGGCTGCGGACGGCCGCGACACTGGCCGGTGCCGGCGCGGCCGTCGCCGCGGTCACGGCGGCGGCGGTCATCGTGACGTCTCTGCCGCCCGCCGGAACGGTCGCGGCGTTGCCGGGCACGGCCGCGCCGACCGCCGGCGTGCTGCTGACGCCACCGCCCGCCGAACCCGCCGACACGGATCTGCACACCGACACCGTCAACTCGCCGCCGCGCCACTTCATCGCCGCCGGCCGGATCGCCGTCTCGGCCTACTACACCGTGTCGACCGAGAAACTCACGCGGGACCGCGTCCGCACCCGCACCACCTGGTACCTCTACGATCCGGCCACGGGCACCTACAGGCGCACCGAGTGGTCGAGGCTGGACGTCGCCCCCGGTCTGCGGTACGCGGCCGTGCTGGAACGCGCCCAGCCGGCGCGCCGGGTGGGCATCCTGGACATGATGACCCGCAAGGTCGTCAAGTGGATCGACCTGCGGGATCATCCCGTGGCGTCCGTCGCCTGGTCGCCCGACGGCACCAGGCTGGTCGCCACGTCGTACGCCCGCGATCCCGATATCAGGTCGACGGACCACGTGCCGGAGGGCACGAGCCGCACCGGGTTCGTCATCGTGGACGTCGCGAGCGGGCGGGCAGAGTTCCACGTGGTGCGGCACAAGGCCCGGCCCACGCCCAGCAGGGTCGCCATCGTCGACCCGCGCACGGGCAAGGTCAAGGGGTATCGGTCCACGGGGGACATGGGCTACCTGAACGCACGCCGCGACCTCGCCTGGAGCGACGACGGCACGCTGCTGTGGGAACCGGAGGAAACAGGCCAGAGCAGGCGGTTCATCGACCTGGCGGGCAAGGAGGTGGCGCCGCCCGAGCGCTGGCGGCTCGCGATCCGGGCCTGGGAGCAGGCCGGCGTCTCGCCCGACGGCACCAGGTACGCCGACCACGGCGAACCGCCGGGCCCGCAGACCACGGTGAAGGACACCGCGACCGGCGAGATCGTGGGCGTCCAGGGCGTGGAGCAGCTGCTGGCCTGGGCCGACGACGATCACCTGATCGGGCTCGGCTGCGCCGGCGACTGTGAGAACGAGTTCCGCAACGGCCTGGTGCTCGTGAGCGTGGACGGCGAGCACGTCACCCGGCTGTCGGCCTATCGCCGCAACAGCCAGGCGGAGGGGACCTGGGTGCCGCTGCTCACTCGCCGTTGACGACGCGGGCGAAGTGGTTCTGCGGCTTGCGGATCACCAGGGTGATCTCGTCGCGGGTGGCGGACAGCCGCCCCCGCGACAGCCGCTCCACCAGCCCGCACACGGCCCGCACGGTGCCCGCATGGCGGCCACGCAGCGCGAGGCCCGACGAGCCGAGGTAGTCTTCGGCGACCATGAGGCCGCGCATGAGGCAGTAGGAATGGATGCCCTCGCGGGTGGTGACGGGCTCGTAGACGGCGGGCAGCGGCCCGGCCGTGCCGGGCGGCACCAGGCGCGGCCACAGCAGCCGGCGCAGCCGGCGGGGGATCATCCGGTCGCAGAACCCGTAGGCCGAGCGCCGGTCGCGCATCTCGACGAGCAGCAGGCCGCCGGGCCGCAGAGCGGCGGCGAGGCGGTCGAGCACCAGCTCGGCGTGGTGGATGCGCTCCAGCAGGAACGACACGTAGACCACGTCGAACGATCGCGGCGGCAGCGGCACCGAGCGCAGGTCGCCGAACGCCCGGGCGTGCAGGTCGGTGCGCGCGTCGACGGCGGCGCGCAGCTCCGGCAGGTCCTCGTCGACCCCGGTGACCCGGCCGTCGATGCCGTCGAGGGCGAGGCTCGCGCCGCGCCCGCAGCCGGCGATCAGGATGTCGAGCCGGCGGCCATGCCGCTCCGCCGAGTGCTCCTTGATCCGCTGGTTGAACACGTCGCTTTGCACGACCGGTGACCATCGCACCTCAGACATGTCACGTATCGTAGCGAATCAACTGCGTAACGCCATGCATTGGACAGTCCAGCTTCCACCAATTGCCGCCCTGCTCCACGTGAAGCGGCGCGGCACCGCCGCCGCTCCCGTCTCATCCGCGTCTCGGCCCCGCGTCATCACCGCCTCGGCGCCGGAGCATCGCGGGGCAAGACGGTAGCCTGGACGGGTCACCCCCGTGTTCCCCGAACCCGGGGCCGCTCGTGTTGCCGTCGTGGGGCTGAGGGCACTCAATGAGTCTTTCCGGACTGCTCGATCTCGTCACCGTAGGACCAGGGTTCGCCGCCGCCCTCGAACGGCAGGCGCGCGACGTCGATCTCATCGCGCCGTCGGCGCTGCGCCCGTTCGCGGTCGCCGCGCTGGCCAGGCACCGGCCGGTGCTGGCCGTCACCGCCACCGACCGGGAGGCCGAGGACCTCGCCACCGCGCTCGGCGGCCTGCTGGGCGACGCGGGCGAAGCCGGTGTGGCGGTCTTCCCGGCGTGGGAGACGCTGCCGCACGAACGGCTGTCGCCGCGCAGCGACACGGTGGGCCAGCGGCTCGCCGTGCTGCGCCGGCTCGCCCACCCCGTGCCCGGCGACCCGGCCGCCGGCCCGCTGAAGGTGATCGTGGCGCCGGTGCGTGCGGTGCTGCAGCCGATCGTCTCTGGCCTCGGCGACCTGGAGCCGGTGCGGCTGCGCCCCGGCGACGACGCCGACCTCGACGACATCGTCGACCGGCTCGTGCGCAGCGGCTACCACCGGGTCGACATGGTGGAGAAGCGCGGCGAGGTCGCGGTGCGCGGCGGCCTGCTCGACGTCTTCCCGCCGACCGAGGAGCATCCGCTGCGGCTGGAGTTCTGGGGCGACACGGTGGAGGAGATCCGCTGGTTCAAGGTCGCCGACCAGCGGTCGCTGGAGGTCACCGGCGAGAGCGGGCTGTGGGCGCCGCCGTGCCGTGAGCTGCTGCTCACCCCGTCGGTGCGGGCGAAGGCCGCGGCGCTCGGCGACGAGCATCCCGCGCTGAAGGAGATCCTCGGCCGGCTCGCCGAGGGCGTGCCGGTGGAGGGCATGGAGGCGCTGGCGCCGGTGCTGGCCGACGGCATGGACCTGCTGCTCGACCATCTGCCGGTGCGCTCGGCGGTGTTCGTGTGCGACCCGGAGCGGGTCCGGAGCCGGGCCGCGGAGCTGGTGCGCACGAGCCAGGAGTTCCTGGAGGCGTCGTGGATCACCGCGGCCGCGGGCGGCGAGGCGCCGATCGACCTGCGGGCGGCGGCGTTCCGCGACCTCGCCGAGGTCCGCGACCACGCCCGCGACCTCGGCCAGCCGTGGTGGACCATCGCGCCGTTCGCGTCGGCCGACGAGACCGGCGGGGAGAGGGTGGAGTTCGCCTCCCAGGAGTCGGAGGCCTACCGGGGCGACACGCAGCGCGCGCTCGGCGACATCAAGGGCTGGCTGGGCGAGGGCCGTGCGGTGGTGCTGCTCAGTGAGGGGCACGGCACGGCCGAGCGGCTGGTCGAGCTGCTGAAGGGCGTCGACGTGCCGGCCCGGCTGGTGCCCGGCCTGCCGTCGCCGCCGTCGTCCGACGTCGTGCACGTCACCACGGGCCTGCTCGACCACGGGTTCGTGGCACCGGGCGTGGCGCTGCTCACGCATCTGGACCTGGTGGGGCAGAAGGCGTCGACCAAGGACATGCGGCGGCTGCCGAGCCGGCGCCGCAACATGGTCGACCCGCTCCAGCTGAAGATCGGCGACTACGTCGTGCACGAGCAACACGGCGTCGGCCGCTACATCGAGATGGTGCGCCGCGAGGTGCAGGGCGCCACCAGGGAGTACCTGGTCATCGAGTACGCCAAGGGCGACCGCCTGTACGTGCCGACCGACCAGCTCGACGAGGTGACGCGGTACGTCGGCGGCGAGGCCCCGACCCTGAACCGCATGGGCGGCGCCGACTGGGCCAAGGCCAAGAGCCGGGCCAAGAAGGCCGTCAAGGAGATCGCCGGCGAGCTGATCCGCCTCTACAGCGCCCGCATGGCCTCCCCCGGCCACGCGTTCGCCGCCGACACCCCGTGGCAGCGCGAGATGGAGGACGCCTTCCCGTACGTCGAGACCGGCGACCAGCTGGCGGCCATCGACGAGGTGAAGCGCGACATGGAGCGCCCGCTGCCGATGGACCGGCTGATCTGCGGCGACGTCGGCTACGGCAAGACCGAGATCGCGGTGCGGGCGGCGTTCAAGGCGGTGCAGGACGGCCGCCAGGTGGCGGTGCTGGTGCCGACGACGCTGCTGGTGCAGCAGCACATGTCGACGTTCACCGAGCGGTTCTCGTCGTTCCCGGTCGCGGTGCGGGCGATGTCGCGGTTCCAGTCCGACGGCGAGGTGCGCGAGACGCTGCGCGGCCTGGCCGACGGCAGCGTCGACATCGTGATCGGCACGCACCGGCTGCTGAGCCCCGAGGTGCGGTTCAAGGCGCTCGGCCTGCTGATCATCGACGAGGAGCAGCGGTTCGGCGTCCAGCACAAGGAGGCCATGAAGCGCCTGCGCACCCAGGTCGATGTGCTGGCGATGTCGGCGACGCCGATTCCGCGCACGCTGGAGATGGGGCTGACCGGCATCAGGGAGATGTCGACGATCCTCACCCCGCCCGAGGAGCGGCACCCGATCCTGACGTTCGTCGGCCCCTACGACGAGAAGCAGATCGCGGCGGCGGTGCGGCGCGAGCTGATGCGCGACGGCCAGGTGTTCTTCGTGCACAACCGGGTGCGGTCGATCGACCGGGTCGCGGCGCGGCTGCGCGAGCTGGTGCCGGAGGCGCGCATCGCGGTGGCGCACGGGCAGATGAACGAGCACCAGCTCGAAAAGATCATGGTGAACTTCTGGGAGCGCGAGCACGACGTGCTGGTGTGCACCACGATCGTCGAGTCGGGCCTGGACGTCCCGAACGCCAACACGCTGATCGTCGACCGCGCCGACAACTACGGCCTGTCGCAGTTGCACCAGCTGCGCGGCCGGGTGGGCCGGGGCCGCGAACGCGGCTACGCCTACTTCCTGTACCCGCCGGAGGCACCGCTGACCGAGACGGCGCACGAGCGGCTGGCGACGATCGCGCAGCACACCGAGATGGGCGCCGGCATGTACGTCGCCATGAAGGACCTGGAGATCCGCGGCGCCGGCAACATCCTGGGCGCCGAGCAGTCGGGCCACATCGCCGGCGTCGGCTTCGACCTGTACGTCCGCATGATGGCCGAGGCCGTGCAGGAGCAGAAGGCCAAGCTGGACGGCGCCGCCGCCGCGGAGGCCGAGCGGCCCGAGGTGCGGGTGGAGCTGCCGGTCAACGCGCACGTGCCGCACGACTACGTGACCTCGGAGCGGCTGCGGCTGGAGGCGTACAAGCGGATCGCCGCCATCGCGTCCGACGACGACATCGTCGCCATCAGGGACGAGCTGAAGGACCGTTACGGCACGCCGCCCCAGCCTGTCGACAACCTGCTGGAGGTGGCCAGGTTCCGGGTGCGCGCCCGGCAGGCCGGCCTGACCGACGTCACCGTGCAGGGCCAGCACATCAGGTTCGGCCCGGTGACGCTGAAGGAGTCGCAGCAGGTGCGGCTGCAGCGGCTCTACCCGAAGTCGATCCTGAAAGCTTCCACGAAGACGATGTTGGTGCCGGTGCCGAAGACCAAGCCGCTGGGCGGGCGCCCGCTGCGTGACCTGGAACTGCTCAGGTGGTGCGGCGACCTGGTCGAGGCGATGTTCCTGGAGCCCGCGCGCGCGGCGGCCGCCTCCGGCGCGAAGTGATGCACCGGCCTGGACGGATGGTAACGTGCGTCCGTCCGGCATGTCGGAAGGTGTCTTGTGAAGTCGAATCGTCTGCGCGTTCTGCTGGCCGTGGCGGCCGCCGCCGCGGCGCTGACCGCCTGCTCCCCGCTGCACGCCGGTGCCGCCGCCATCGTCGGCGACCAGCGCATCGCCACCAGTGAGCTCAACGACGACGTGACCGCCGTCAAGAGCGAGATGAAGGCGGCCGGCATCGACGAGGCCCAGCTGCAGCTGCCCACCTCGCTCCGGCAGCGGGTGCTGTGGAACCTCGTGTTCATCGAGCAGTACGCCCAGATCGGGGCCGAGCGCGGCGTCACCGCGACCGACGACGAAGTCGACGAGATGATCAAGAATTTCGAGCAGCGGGCGGGCGGCAACATCCCGTTCGACAAGCTCGCGCTGCTGAACGGCCTGGCCAAGGAGCACAGCCGCGACTACGTCCGCAGCGCGGTCATCCAGAGCAAGCTCGCCAAGCAGCTCGGCGCCACCACGCAGGCCGAGCTCGACCAGAAGCTGGGGCCCGATCCTGCGATCAAGTACAACCCGCGCTACGGCACGCCCGACGGGCAGGGCGGGTTCACGGTCCTCGACCGGTTCGGCACCGCCGACAAGGACTGACCGGGCGGTGCTGCTCGTCGTCACGACCTCGCCGAGGGTCGCCCCGGGCCTGCTGAGCCATCGGGCGTGGCAGGCGCTGCGGTCGGGCCCGGTGCACACCGGCGCCGCCGATCATCCGCTGCTGCCCTACCTCGGTGAGGCCGGCATCGAGGTGACCGTCGACGAACGGCCCGACCCGGCGGGCATCGCCCGCGCCGCGCAGAGCGGCCCGATCGTGTGGCTGGCGGCGCAGGACGGCGACGAGGCGCTGCTGCGGGCCATCGGGCACGCCGCCCTGGCGCTCGACGACCCGCCGGTGATCGAGGCGGTGCCGGGCTCGTACGACCTGCCGGGCGCCCGGGTGCTGGACCTGGTGCGGGTCATGGACCGGCTGCGCACGGGCTGCCCGTGGGACTCGCAGCAGACCCACGAGTCGCTGGTGCCGTACCTGCTGGAGGAGGCGTACGAGGTCCTGGAGACCATCGAGGAGGGCGACTACGGGGCGCTGCGCGAGGAGCTCGGCGACGTGCTGCTGCAGGTGGCGTTCCACGCCCGGGTCGCCCAGGAGCGTCCCGGTGCCGAGGGCGGCTTCGACATCGACGACGTCGCCGACGCGATCGTGGCCAAGCTGGTGCGCCGCCACCCCCACGTGTTCGGCGGCGTCACGGTGTCGGGGGCCGGCGAGGTCGCCGACAACTGGGACGCGATCAAGGCGGCCGAGCGGGCCGCCAAGGGGGAGCGCCCGTCGGCGCTGAGCGGCGTGCCGATGGGTCAGCCGGCGCTGGCGCTGGCCGCGCAGTCGCTCGACCGCGCCGAACGGGCGGGCGTGCCGGCGAAGCTGGCCGACGAGGTGCGCGCCGATCTGGGTGACGGGCTGGGCGCCCGCCTGTTCGACCTGGTGCGCCAGGCGCACGCCGAGGGCGCCGACCCCGAGGCCGAGCTGCGGGCCGCCGTACGGCTCTACCGCGACCGCGTGCGCGACTGGGAGTCGTCCACGGCATGACCCTTCGCCGCGGCGGGCGCGATCCGGGAGCGTTCAAGGCGACGGCCGCACTGTTGTGGACGCCACACCGGTTATCCACAATGCGGACGGCTCGTCCCCCACAGCGGCGTGGCGGGACCGCTAGGCTCTTGACCCGAACCACGAATGGCGAACCGTGGGCGGAGCACCGGGGGCACCGGCGATTCCGGCTCTGGTGCGCGCGCCGTTCATTGTGCTCATGCGACCACAGTTGACAGACCATTTGAGGAGTGCTGCGTGGCTTCCATCGAGGCGGTTACCGCTCGCCAGATCCTTGACTCCCGGGGCAACCCCACGGTCGAGGTCGATGTCCTGCTCGACGATGACAGCACCGGCCGGGCCGCGGTGCCGTCCGGAGCCTCCACCGGGCAGTTCGAGGCCGTCGAGCTGCGTGACGGCGGCGGCGAGTTCGGCGGCAAGTCGGTGCAGAAGGCCGTGCTCGGCATCACCGATGAGATCGCCGAGGAGATCGTCGGGTTCGACGCCGAGGAGCAGCGGCTGATCGACCAGACCATGATCGACCTCGACGGCACGCCCAACAAGGGCCGGCTGGGGGCCAACGCCATCCTCGGCGTGTCGCTCGCCGTGGCGAAGGCCGCCGCCGAGAGCGCCGGGCTGCCGCTGTTCCGTTACGTCGGCGGGCCCAACGCCCACATCCTGCCGGTGCCGCTGATGAACATCCTCAACGGCGGCGCCCACGCCGACACCAACGTCGACATCCAGGAGTTCATGATCGCGCCGATCGGCGCGCCGACCTTCTCCGAGGCCGTGCGCATCGGCGCCGAGACCTACCAGGCGCTCAAGGGCGTGCTCAAGGAGAAGGGCTACGCCACCGGCCTCGGCGACGAGGGCGGCTTCGCGCCCAACCTGCCCTCCAACCGCGACGCGCTCGACCTCATCCTCGTGGCGATCGAGCGGGCCGGCTTCACCCCGGGTGAGGACGTCGCGCTGGCGCTCGACGTCGCGGCCTCCGAGTTCCACGACTCGGGCCGCTACACCATCGACGGCAAGGCGCAGACCTCGGCCGAGATGATCGCCTTCTACGAGGAGCTCGTGCGCTCCTACCCGCTGGTCTCCATCGAGGACCCCCTCGACGAGGAGGACTGGGAGGGCTGGCGCACCATCACCGCGAGCCTCGGCGACAAGGTGCAGCTCGTCGGCGACGACCTGTTCGTGACCAACCCCGAGCGGCTCGGCCGCGGCATCCAGAGCGGCGCCGCCAACGCCCTGCTCGTCAAGGTCAACCAGATCGGCAGCCTGTCCGAGACCCTCGACGCCACCGACCTGGCCCACCGGTCCGGCTACCGCTGCGTGATGAGCCACCGCTCCGGCGAGACCGAAGACACCACGATCGCCGACCTCGCGGTCGCCACCAACTGCGGCCAGATCAAGACCGGCGCCCCGGCCCGCTCCGACCGCGTGGCCAAGTACAACCAGCTGCTCCGCATCGAGGAGCTCCTCGACGACGCCGCCCGCTACGCCGGGCGTGGCGCCTTCCCCCGGTTCCGCCGGTGAGGTTTCCTCGACAAGGTGAAGACAAGGCCGCAACTGACCGGACGGGCGGCGATCCTCGCGGTCGTCGTCTGCGCCATCGCCATGAGCCTGGCCTATCCCTTTCGTGAGTACGTCGCGCAGCGCCGCCAGATCGCCCAGCTCCAGGATCAGCGGGCCCAGGCCCTGGCGGACCTGCGCGAGCAGCAGGAGCGGCACAAGCGGCTGCGGGACCCCGCCTACGTGAAGGCGCAGGCGAGGTCCCGCCTGCACTACTGCGCCGAGGGCGAGAAGTGTTACGTCGTGCCCGACGATCCCAAGCCGACGAAAAAGCCCACCGCGTCCGGCGCCGAGCACCGCCCCGACGACACCCCCTGGTACCAGACGGTGTGGGAGTCGATCAGGGCGGCCGACCAGGGCACCGGCAGGCAGGCCGCCCGATGACCGGCCGCCACGACCCGCCGGCCGAGACGGCACCCGCCGCGGGCCCGCCGGAGGGGCCGGTGCGCGGCGACGACGTCGCGGCCGTCGCCGCGCAGCTGGGCAGGCCCCCGCGAGGGCTGCGGCGGGTGGCTCATCGGTGCCCGTGCGGGCTGCCCGACGTGGTCGAGACGGCGCCCCGGCTGCCCGACGGCTCGCCGTTCCCGACCCTGTTCTACCTGACCTGCCCCAAGGCGGCGTCGGCGATCGGCCGGCTCGAAGGCTCGGGCCTGATGAAGCGCATGCAGGCCCGGCTGGCCGACGACCCGGCCCTGGCCGCCGAGTACGACTCGGCCCACCGCGACTACCTGGCCCGGCGCGACCGGGCGGCCGCCGAGGACGGCCTGGCCCCGCTTCCCCCCGGCATGCAGAGCGCGGGCGGCATGCCCGAGCGGGTCAAGTGCCTGCACGCCCTGGTGGCGCACGAACTGGCCGCCCCGGGCACCAACCCGTTCGGCCGCGAGGCGCTGGCCCTGCTGCCCGAGTGGTGGGTCGGCGGCCCCTGCGTCCGGCCCGACCCCGCGGCCGGGCGGGACGAGACCCGGTGAACGGTCTTCCTGGAGGTGTCTGATGAAGCGGGTGGCGGCCATCGACTGCGGCACCAACTCGGTGCGGCTGCTCATCGCCGACGTGCCGAGCGGTGGTGGCGGCGCGCTGACCGACGTCGTGCGCAGCATGAAGATCGTCCGGCTGGGTCAGGGCGTCGACCGCACCGGCCGGCTGGCGCCCGACGCGCTCGACCGCACGTTCACCGCGATGCGCGACCAGGCGGCGCTGATCCTTGAGCGCGCCCTGCCGGTGCCCGACGGCCCCGGCCTGCTGCCCGCCGACGTGATGCCGGTGCGGGTGGTCGCGACCAGCGCCACCAGAGACGCCGCCAACCGCGACGAGTTCATCGCCGGCGTCCGGAAGATCTTCGGCGTGGAGCCGGAGGTGGTGAGCGGCGACGAGGAGGCCCGGCTGTCGTTCACCGGGGCCACCCGCGACCTGTCCCACGGCGAGCCCGGCCCGTACCTGGTGGTCGACATCGGCGGCGGCTCCACCGAGTTCGTCGTCGGCACGGGCGGCCCGGCGGACCCCGACGACGGCGCCGAGCGCATCCTCGGCGCGCTGTCGGTCGACATCGGCTGTGTGCGGCTCACCGAGCGGCATCTGAAGGACGCCGGCGATCCCCCGGCCCGGGCCGCGGTCGAGGCGGCCATCGCCGACATCGAGGCGGCGCTGGACCGGGTCGAGGCCGCGGTGCCGGTCGGCGCGGCCCGCACCCTGATCGGCCTGGCCGGCTCGGTGACGACGGTCGCCGGCATCGCGCTGGAGCTGCCGGCCTACGACGCCGGCCGCATCCACCACTCGCGCACCCCGGCCGAGGCGGTCCACGCGATCTCCCGCCGCCTGCTGGCCCTGACGCACGAAGAGCGCGCCGCGATCCCGGTCATGCATCCGGGCCGGGTCGACGTGATCGGCGCCGGCGCCCTGATCCTCGACCGCATCGTGCGCCGCCACTCCTTCGCGGAGGTCCTGGTCAGCGAACGCGACATCCTCGACGGCATCGCCTACTCGCTGGTCCGCTGATCCGGGGCGGCCGACCCCATCCGGCACGCCGCCGCTCTCGATAGAGTTGAGTCGCCTCGCTGGCCCCACACGTACCACCACGAAAGGCCGAAGATCTCCGTGGCTGACTCATTCGTTCACCTGCATGTTCACACCGAGTACTCGATGCTGGACGGCGCGGCGAAGATCTCCAAGTTGGCCTCGCGGGCGGCGGAGCTGGGCATGCCGGCGATCGCCATGAGCGACCACGGCAACATGTTCGGCGCCTACGAGTTCCAGAAGAAGATGAAGGCCGCCGGGGTCACCCCGATCATCGGCATCGAGGGCTATGTGAGCCCCGAGTCCCGCTTCTACAAGCAGCCGGTGTTCTGGGGCGAGCCCCACCAGCGCAAGGCCGACGAACGCACCGGGCTGGGCGGCGACGTGTCGGCAGGCGGCACCTATCTGCACAAGACGATGTGGGCGGTCAACGCCCAGGGCCTGCGCAACCTGTTCCGCATCTCTTCGCTGGCCTCGCTCGAGGGCCACATGAAGAAGTATCCCCGCATGGACGACGAGCTGTTCGAGACCTACCACGAGGGCATCGTCGCCACCACCGGCTGCCCGTCCGGCGCGGTGCAGACGCGGCTGCGGCTCGGCCAGTACGACAAGGCGCTGGAGCACGCCGCGAAGTACCAGGAGATCTTCGGGCGCGACAACTACTTCCTGGAGCTCATGGACCATGGCGGCATCCCGATCGAGACCGGGGTCCGCGAGGATCTGCTGCGCATCGGCAAGACCCTCGGCATCCCGCCGCTGGTCACCAACGACAGCCACTACGTCACCGAGGATCAGTCCACCGCCCACGACGCCCTGCTGTGCGTCGGCACCAACTCCCAGATCAGCGACCCGAACCGGTTCCGGTTCTCCGGCAGCGGCTACTACGTGCGCTCGGCCGAGGAGATGTGGGCGCTCGACTCCAGCGAGGTGTGGGCGCAGGGCTGCAAGAACACCCTGCTGATCGCCGAGCGGGTCGAGCCGTACGACGAGGTGTTCGCCCACCGCGACCTGGCCGCCAAGTTCCCGGTCCCCGAGGGGGAGACCGAGATGAGCTGGCTGCGCAAGGAGACCATGCGCGGCGCGGTCCGCCGCTATGGCGACCCCGTGCCGGCGCACGTGCTGGAGCGCATCGAGTACGAGCTCGGCGTCATCGAGAGCATGGGTTTTCCCGGCTACTTCCTCGTCGTGGCCGACATCTGCCGCTACGCCCGCGAGAACGGCATCTGGCTCGGCCCGGGCCGAGGGTCGGCGACGGGCTCGATGGTGGCGTACGTCACCGGCATCACCGAGCTCGACCCCATCGAGCACTCGCTGCTGTTCGAGCGGTTCCTGAACCCCGAGCGCATCTCGATGCCCGACATCGACCTGGACTTCGACGAGCGCAGGCGCGGTGACATGATCCGCTATGTCACCGAGCGGTACGGCGAGGACAACGTCTCGCTGATCATCACCTACATGACGATCAAGTCGAAGGCCGCCGTCAAGGACGCCGCGCGCGTCCTCGGCTACCCCTTCATGGTCGGTGAGAAGATCACCAAGGCGTTCCCGCCCGCCGTCATGGGCAAGGAGATCCCTCTCTCCGGCATCTTCGACGAGAAGCATCCGCGCTACGCCGAGGCGACCGAGCTGCGCAAGATGTACGAGGAGGACCCTGACGTCAAGCAGGTCATCGACACCGCGCTCGGCCTGGAGGGCCTGACCCGGGGCACGGGCGTGCACGCGGCCGGGGTCATCCTGTCGTCGCAGCCGCTGATCGACGTGATGCCGATCTTCCAGCGCCCCGACGACGGCGCCCGCATCACCGGCTTCGACGGGCCCAGCAGCGAGAGCATGGGCGCGCTGAAGATGGACTTCCTGGGTCTGCGCAACCTGACCGTCATCGGCGACGCCGTCCAGAACATCAAGGACAACCGCGGCATCGACCTGGACATGCAGTCGGTGTCCCTCGACGACAAGAAGACCTACGAGCTGCTGGCGCGGGGCGACACGCTCGGGGTGTTCCAGCTCGACAGCTCGATGATGCGCGACCTCACCAAGCTGATCGCCCCGGCCCGATTCGAAGACATCTCGTCGGTGCTGGCGCTGGGCCGTCCCGGCCCGATGGGGGCCAACGCCCACACCAACTACGCGCTGCGCAAGGCCGGGCAGCAGGAGATCACGCCGATCCATCCCGAGCTGAAGGACGCCCTTGAGCCCATCCTGGGCACGACCTACCACCTGGTGGTCTACCAGGAGCAGGTCATGGCGATCGCGCAGCAGCTGGCCGGCTACACCCTCGGCGGCGCCGACATCCTGCGCCGCGCGATGGGCAAGAAGAAGAAGGAGGAGATGGACAAGCAGTGGGCCACCTTCTCCTCCGGCATGATCGCGAAGGGCTACTCCGAGGAGGCCGCCAAGGCCGTCTGGGACGTCCTGGAGCCGTTCAGCTCGTACGGGTTCAACAAGTCCCACACCGCGGGCTACGGTCTGGTCTCCTACTGGACCGCCTACCTCAAGGCCAACTATCCGGCGGAGTACATGGCGGCCCTGCTGACCTCGGTCGGCACCAACAAGGACCGCATGGCGCTCTACCTGGCCGAGTGCCGCCGGATGAAGGTGAAGGTCCTGCCGCCCGACGTCAACGAGTCGGGCCTGCGGTTCAGCGCGGTCGGCGACGACGTCAGGTTCGGGCTCGGCGCCATCCAGAACGTCGGTGAGAACGCCATCAACGGCATCATCACCGCGCGCGAGCAGAAGGGCACCTTCACCGACTTCAACGACTTCCTGAACAAGGTGCCGCAGGTCGTCTGCAACAAGCGCACCATAGAGTCGCTGATCAAGGCGGGCGCGTTCGACGGCCTCGGCCACTCCCGGCGCGGCCTGGTCGAAATCCACGACCAGGCGGTCGACTCCGTCATCGACGTCAAGCGCAAGGAGGCCCTGGGCCAGGACTCCCTGTTCGCCGGCCTCGACGACGACGACAGCGGCATGGGCGACGTCTTCCACATCGCCGTGCCCGAGGGCGAGTGGGACAAGAAGACCAAGCTGTCGTTCGAGCGGGAGATGCTCGGCCTGTACGTCTCCGACCATCCCCTCAACGGCGCCGAGCGCATCCTCGAACGCAACCGCGACCTGACGATCCCTCAGGTGCTCGACGGCCAGGCGGGGCAGGGCAACGTCCGCATCGCCGGCATCATCTCCAACGTCGACAAGAAGGTCACCAAGAAGGGCGACGTGTGGGCCATCCTCACCATCGAGGACCACGACGCCTCCATCGAGGTGCCCTGCTTCCCGCAGACCTACCAGCTGTACGGCACCAACCTGGAGCCCGACCTGGTGGTCTCCGTCACCGGCCGCATCCGCTCCCGCGGCGACGGGGAGGACGCCTCGATCTCCTTCAACGCCAGCGAGATCAAGTTCCTCGACATCTCCGGCGTCCAGGACGACGGCCGCGAGCCCGTGGTGATCTCGCTGCGCGAGGAACGCGTGACCAGGGAGCTCGTCAACGAGCTCAAGCGCATCCTCACCGTGCACCACGGTGACACGCCGGTCCATCTGCGGGTCGAGCGGCTCAACCGCCGCATCAGCCTGGTCGAGCTGCCCGACTACGCCGTGAACACCAGCAACGGTGCGTTCGCGGGAGACATCAAGGTGCTGCTGGGCGCGAACGCCCTGGTCGCCCCCTGACCCCGTGCCCCTCCCCGGCTTCGGGCCGGGGAGGGGAGGCGCCGCCGGCTAGGGCACCGGCGTGGCCCTGAAATAGGGGTTGTGGGCCAGCTTGGTGAAGGCGCGCCGGGCCACGGGCGTGGCGTCGAAGCTGGTGTTGCCGCGGGGCGCTCGCGGAGAGTCGAAGTAGACGAGGGCCTTGATCTGCGGGTAGTGGCGGATCTGGCGCGCGGTGGAGGCGAAGACGCGGGCCTTGTAGCCGGGGTCGCCGGGGCGTTCGAACACGCCCCACTCGGCCAGCATGATCGGCTTGGCGGGGTGCTCGGCGTGGATCCAGCGGTAGAAGCCGGGCCAGTTCGGGTGGTCGGGGCGGGTCTTGTCGACGAGCCCCGCGAAGTCGCGCACCCGCCTGTCGGCGTAGGGGTCGATGCCGAGCCAGTCGACCACGCCGTCGCCCGGGTAGAGCCGCTCGAACCAGGGCCTGCTGGCCCAGTTGGGGGCGCCCATGTACGTCATCACGGTGACGGCGTTGGTCACGCCGTGCGACCGCAGCCGGCGCACCACGTGGCGGTACATGGCGGCGTAGTCGGCCGCAGTGCGGCCCGAGCCGCGCCGCTCGACCACGTCGTTCTCGGGCTCGTGGTGGATGGTGAGGAAGAACTTCTTGTGGAAGGTGTGCCTGATGTAGGCGGCGAGCCGGTCGATGCGCCGGTCGAGGACACCGGCGGCCACCGCGGCCCACGGCACCCTGATCGAGGGCTTCCAGTTGATCAGCAGGATGTGGTGGCGGGCCAGGGCGCGCTCCTGCCGGGTGGGGAACGGCTGCCCGCCCCGGTGATAGACGTGCACGATCGCGGCCCGGCGCCCCATGCGGTGCTCGGCCCGCGCGGTGGCCCGGGCCGGCGGCCGCCCGGTGAAGATCTCGGGGGCGATGCCGAACCACGCCCCGCAGGTGGGGATGAGCTTGGCGGTGACCGTGCAGCGGGCGAGCCGTGCCCGGGCCTGCCCGCCCGGCCCGAGCCGCGCGAACGCTCCGGGGGTCCATTCCTCTGCCGCGGACCCCGGCCCCTCCGCTGAGGGCTCTCCCCCCGCCGCCGCTGCCCCCGCCGCATCCGGAGAAGCCGCCGCCCGCGGAGGCGACGCCGGACGGCCGCCCCCGGACGATGCCGACAGGGACGCCGAGCAGCCGGCCGCGAGCAGCGCCCCGGCGCCGAGCACGGCCAGCGCGGCCCGGCCGCCCGGGCCGCGGATCGCGACCGGCCGGCCGGTGAGTCTCCTGGTCCTCCGTGGTGCCTGCATCACGGCCCCCCATCGCAGCAGTCCACCGAACATCAGTGCTCTTCATCGCCCCGGCCGACCGCACCGGCCGGCTCGGCGAAAAGCGATCCGGCCCGTTTATCGGCGGGCTGGGATTACCTTACCGGCCTGTTTCCCGGCCAGGTCGAGTGGCACATCCAAGACTTTGCCCACAACCCTGCCCGCAGAAAGTCGGGAAATATGGCGACAAGGCGGAAAAAGCCACACCAACAAAGCCACCGATTGTCGTCAAGAATTTGTTCTACCCGGCCGGACAAGGGTTTATAGTTCTTACACGATTCTCACCTGACCGAGTCGACCGAGAGGCCCCCGCAGCATGACCAGGGCGTCCCACCCGCACCGCGACCTGGCCGAATACGGGTCGCTCGTCGGCCGCCACCGGATGCTCACCATCGGATCCATTCTCGCCGGAGCACTGACCGGCTTCTGCGCTTATGTCATCACCCCGGCCACCTACACGGCGACGGCTCAGGTGCTCGTCACCCCGACCGGCGTGTCCGAAGTGACGAATCAGACGGGCCCCCGGCAGCGCGAATCTCTCAACCTCGACACCGAGGCGCAGATCGCGCGATCGACGGTGGTCATCGCGAAAGCCGCACGCGCGGCCGGCATCGACGATATCGAGGCCATGCGCGAAGATATCGCGATCAGCGTTCCCCCCAATTCCGCCATTCTGTCCATTTCCTTCCAGGCCGATTCGGCGACCCGGGCCGCCACCGGCGCGCAGGCCGTGGCCGACGCCTACCTCGCCAACCGCGCCGACGTCGCGCGGCAGGCCCTGACCGCGCAGCAGAAACTGCTCACCGCCGCCCTCGACCACGCCAACAAGGACCTCGGCGACGTCACCGCCACGCTGCCCACCCTGCTCAAGGGCTCCTCGCAGCGTCTGCTGGCGGCCCAGCGGCAGACCGTCCTCGGCAAGCAGATCGCCGACCTCACGGCCAGATACGACGACCTCACGACCGTCGCCATCACCCCGGGCCTGGTGATCAGCGCCGCCAAGCCGCCGGAGACGCCGAGCGCGCCGGTGCTGCCGGTGTTCGTCGGCAGCGGCCTGTTCCTCGGCCTCGCCATCGGCACGGCCGCCGCCGT
>JBIQJI010000087.1:0-25910 GCA_044507605.1 Actinomycetales bacterium
TCCTGGAAGACGGCATCCCCCACATCCCCATGACCCGCCCCGCCCCGGCCCCCCGCCCCTGCCCGGCCGCGGACCTCGACCCCCGGTCCTGATGTGTTCGCGGGCTCCGGCCGCCTGACCGCTCTGACCGTTCGCGGGCCCCGCTCTCCTACCGGGCCTGGCCTTCGGCCCAGGCCATCAAGGGCTGCACCCGTTCGGGCTCGCGCAAGGAGCCCAAGGCCTGGCGTTCGAGCTGGCGCACCCGTTCGCGGGTCAGGCCGACACGTTCGCCGATCTCCCGGAGCGTGTGCGGCTTGCCGTCGGCCAGCCCGTACCGCATCGAGATGATCATCGCTTCGCGTTCGGGCAGCCGGTCGACCAGGTCGCGCAACTGCTCGACGAGCGCCCGATGCTCCAGGACCTCCGACGGCGGCGCCACCTCGTCGTCCGCGATCAGGTCCCCCACCCGGGTCTCCTCGTCGTCGCCTACCGGGGTGTCCAGGCTGACGACCTCGTGGCTCACCCTGCGCAGCCCGGCGAGCTCCTGCACGCTGATCCCGGCCGCCTCGGCCACGTCCTCCTCGGCCGGCTCCCGCCCCAGCCTGGCCTCCAGCTCGCGCTCCAGGCGGTTGACCCTGGCCACCCGCTCGACCACGTGCACGGGCAGCCGCACGGTCCTGCTCTTGTCGGCCAGCCCGCGCTCGATGAACTGGCGAATCCACCACGTCGCGTACGTCGAGAACTTGAAGCCCTTGGCGTAGTCGAACTTCTCCACGGCGTGCATCAGCCCGAGGTTGCCCTCCTGGATGATGTCCAGCAGCGGCCAGCCCCGGTGGTAGTACTTCTTCGCCGCCGACACCACCAGCCGCAGATTGGCCCGCACCATGTGATCCTTGGCCAGCTCCCCATCCTCCGCGACCGCTTCCAGCTCCGCCCGCAGCTCCGGATCCGCCCTGACCCTGTCGACCCCGATCCGGCCATACCGGGCATGGTCGGCACCATCCCGCGCGGCACCGCCCTGCCCGGTGCCGTCCTGCGCGGCATCGTTCCGCGGGAAGCCGTTCCGCGCGATGTCTTCTTCCGCCTCGCCTGCCTCGGCGGCGTCTTCCCGGGCCGCCTCGTCGAGCAGGTGGCGGGCGTACACGCCGGCCTCGATGCGCCGTGCGAGCTCCACCTCCTCCTCGGCGGTGAGCAGCGGCGTCTTGCCGATCTGCGCGAGATACTGCCCGAGCAGGTCCGGCTCGTCATGAGGCTCGTAGGGCTCCCTCCTGGCCATCGCCGATCACCCCCGATCATGCACCCGAATCACGCTCCCGCACCCGCTGCCCGGCCCGCCTGCCCCGACACGTCCACGACACCCATCTATAAGTAAGTCCACCGCCCGCCACCCCTGCCGGTCACCGCAGCACCCGAGCGAGCCGCCGAGCCGCTGAACGGAACCACTGATACGCGCGGACGGCCGATCGCGCAGGCGGCCGATCAGGCAGGGCAGCCGACCGGCCGGGGGCCGCTGGGCGGGCCGGGCTCGGTCGAACAGGGCTCGGTCGGACCGGGCTCAGCCGAACCAGACGGCGACGTAGTCGGCCACCGGCCGGTAGCCCAGCTCCTGATAAATGTGGTTCGACGTCGGGTTCGCCAGGTCGGTGAAGAGCAGCACCTCGCCCGCTCCCCTGGCCAGCGCGGCCACCGTGGCGGCACGCGTCACGGCCGAGCCGTACCCCCGGCCGCGCCGCCCGGGCGGTGTGTAGACCGGCCCCAGCCGCGATATGTCCGACTCCGGCCTGGAGAACGCCGCCATCGCCACCGGCCGCCCGGAGATCTGCCACAGCACCATCTCGTTCCGTTCGATCCGGGGCCGGATGTGCCAGGCGGGGTCGCCGCCGAGCGCGGCGGGCTCGGCCTCCTCGGTGAACGCCTGGTACCACCTGGCCACGATCGGCAGGTCGGCGGCGACCGCCATGCGCGCCGATCCCGCGGCCGGGACGGCCCGCAGCGTGCCGAGCCGGTAGAGCCGCTGCGGCATCCGCGCCGCCACCGGCCGATGCCAGGCGGCCACGAACGCGTCCCCTCGGTCGAGCGGCCCGGTCACTCCGGAGACCGGCCGCCCGGCCAACGCCTCGGCCAGCGGCGGGATCGCGTCGGGCGGGATGTCGCCGAAGACCACAGGGTACGGCGGCGCCTGCAGGGCCACCCCGAGCACCGACCCGTCGTCCGAGCCGAGCCACCCGACCGCGGTTCCCCCGGTCACGTCCCCGAGCCGCAGCCGATTGAAGATCGTGATCGGCAGCGTGTTCAGCACGGGATCACGCAGCAGCCACGCCTCGGCAGCCGCAGGAAACCCCCGAAGATCACCGCTGATCGTCCACTTCATGCCAAAAGTCTCAACTATCCCCAGAACCCATGCACCGAAATTCCACTCTCTCTCCCAGCCCTGCCCACACGACCTTGCCCCCGCTTCCTGCCCAGTGCCTCGTCAAGTGGTCATCACGTCGAGAGCGGAGTGTCCAGGGACGAGGACGAGCAATGATCTTGCTTTTCCCGTACGCCAGGGCAACGCTTCGACGAGGAGCCGGCCCGAGTTCACATTGCGGCCGGTCTGAGACACGTGCGGCCGGCGAACATCTCGGCCGCGCATCGTCTTGATAGCACACGAGGAGAAAGGGGATAAGAGCCTAAAATCCGACTTTTCGCGGGCGTGGGACGAAGACCGCAAGATAGGCAGCCTCTTCGTGCGACTTTGTCACGGCATCACCCTCGCTCGGGCCAGGAGCCCAGGTCCACTGCCTGCTTGAGGAAGACGACGCCGTCGATCGTGTCGAGGTGGGCCGGGTCCAGTGGGAAGTAGGCGTAGTCCCGGGAGGCGCGTGGGCTCGGCCGCTCCGTAACGGACTCGGCCAGACGGCGGGCGTCGACGAGGGAGCGGCCCCACGGGAGGGCGGACAGGATGCCCTCGACCGTGTCGGGGGGCGGCGTGTCGTCGCCGGCCGTGCCGAAGGCGGAGGCGAGGAAGGCGTAACGGTCGCCCAGGTGCGTCGCGGCGATCGCGCCCGCGCTCCACCATTCCAGCAGGTGATCGCCGAGCGACATCAGGCTCCTGTGCCGCTGCAGGTGAAGGTTGTGGCAGGAGATCAGGGCCGGGCCATGCTCCTCGGCGATGGCGCGCAGGTTGGCGGCCATCATCGCGTCGCGCAGGGCCGACAGCCGCCCGATCCGCTCCGGGGAGTCGTCGGCGAGGGCGTCGTGGTAGCGGAGCAGGCCCACGGCGGTTCGCCCGTACAGTTCCGCCCGCTCCCTGTCCTGTGCGCTCAGCCGCGGCGCCTGCGTGTCGAGCAGCGCCACCAGATCGTCGGCGATCAGTCGCAGCCGCTGGGCGTCGGCGGACCTGCCGATCGACTGGGAGGGGTCCATGACCGTGGCCTCGTTCGACCATCGGTCGTCGGGACCGAGCAGCGTTTCGAGGGTCTCCCTGGTGCATGGGAGTGAGAGGTCGGGGAGGTCGAGGATTTCGTGGAGGGCGGTGAGCGCCTGGCGCGGGCTCGCCGCCCAGTACTCCAGCGGCCCGTCGAACCCGAAGAACCGCAGCTTTTCACCCCGTTCCTCATGTTCCTCGTTGTACGCGCGCATCCAGCGCACGAGTTCGCGGTTGGCCGGGTACGTGCCGAAGCCGTGGCTGAAACCCCGCGTCATGACGTCGTCGAGGGCGCCCTCGCCCGTCGCGATGTAGTCGTCCACCACCTGGCCCATGAGACAGTCGCTTTCGATGACGAACGACCGGTAGCCCTCGTGTTCGACCAGGTGCCGGAACAGTTCATTGCGCAGTTCGCCCAGTTCGCCCACGAAGTGCCTGGCCTCACCCAGTCCGAGCAGCAGCGGCCGGGCGGGAAGCGACCGCAGGAACGCCGAGACGCCCGCACCATCACATGGCCGGGCCATGTCCGTGAAATCCATACATTAAACTCTATCGTGGAACAATCGGTGTAAACTTTGGCGCTGTTTTCTCGTGATTCGTCCAATAAAGCCTCAACCGTGGCGTCAGCCGAGCCGACTCGTGTGGAGAGTGGCGAGCGCGACAGGACACTCATGAGAAGCGCACTGATCACAATCGGCTCAAGGCCCGTGACGGGCATCACGATGGACGCCCAGCCGGTACGCGAGGGCGGGGCGGCCTGGGGCAGACGACAAGTTACATCGAAAATTGATATATTCTCCCGCATGTCGTCGGCACCTGGGGAGCGTGGGCTGGACATCGATGCCCTGACCACCGCGATCGAGGACTTCACCACGATCTTCATCAGACTTCCGTCGGTGCGGCGGTTGAACTTCTCGGCCCTGTCGGTGCTGCACACGTTGGCGCGGAACGGGCCGATGCGGCTGACCGCGCTGACCGCGACGGAGCAGTTGAAGCAGCCGGCTCTCACGAGCCTGGCGGCGAAGCTGGAGCGTGACGGGCTCGTGGCTCGCCGTCCCGATCCGCGTGACGGCCGGGCGGTGCTGCTGTCGCTCACCCAGGAGGGCAGAGACATCGTCGAGTCCCGCCACGCGGACCGCATGGCGAAGCTCGGACGGCTCGTGGCGCGGCTCGGTGATCAGGAGCGCGAGACGCTCACCGACGCGACGCGGGTTCTGGTGCGGCTGACCGAGATCGCCGCAGCCGATGAGGCGGGCGCGACACGTGCCGGCGACACAAACAGCGATGACATCACCCGGTGATCACTTCGGTGATCACGCCGGCTCCCACCGATGGCGACGCCGGTCCGATGGTGGTGTCAGGAGGAGGAGCAGATGACGACACGGCCGTTTCCGCTTGAGCCGACACCCATCCATGTGGCGGACGAGGTGCTCGATGACCTGCGGCACAGGCTGGTCAGGACCAAGTGGCCGCTGGACGCGGGGAACGACGACGGGTTCTACGGGGTGCGCCGTTCGTACCTGCGGGAGCTTGTGGCGTACTGGGCCGATGGCTTCGACTGGCGAAAGGCGGAGCGGGCGATCAACGCCTATGAGCACTACCGTGTCGACGTCGGCGGGGTGCCGGTGCACTTCATGCGCAGGCCGGGTGCCGGGCCCGAGCCGGTGCCGTTGATCCTCAGCCATGGGTGGCCGTGGACGTTTTGGCACTGGTCCAGGGTCGTCGATCCGCTCGCCGATCCGGCGGCGTTCGGGGGCGATCCGGCAGACGCGTTCGACGTGATCGTGCCGTCGCTGCCCGGCTTCGGATTCTCGACGCCGATACCCGACCGGCCGGACATGAACTTCTGGAAGATGGCCGACATCTGGCATGAGCTGATGACCGATGTGCTCGGATTTGAGCGGTACGCGGCCGCTGGTTGCGATGTCGGCGCGCTGGTCACGGGGCAGCTCGGGCACAAGTACGCCGACGAGCTCTACGGCATCCACATCGGGTCGGCGCTGAAGCTCGACTTTTTCAACGGCGAGCGCGCGTGGGACATCACCGGCGGCCGGCCCCTCCCCGAGGGACTGCCCTCCGACGTCCGTGATCGGATCATCACGGTGGAGAAGCGGTTCGCGGTGCACCTGACGGCGCACATGCTCCATCCGACCACGCTGGGATATGGCCTGGCCGACTCTCCCGTGGGCATGCTGGCCTGGATACTGGAGCGCTGGGCGAGCTGGTCCGACTGCGGCGGGGACGTCGAGAGCGTGTTCAGCAAGGACGACCTGCTCACCCACGCGACGATCTACTGGGCCGGCGACGCGATCGACACGTCGATCCGCACCTACGCCAACAACAACCGTTACCCGTGGGCACCGTCACACGACCGCCACCCGGTGGTCGAGGCGCCCACGGGCATCACGTTCGTCGGGTACGAGAACCCGCCTGGGGTGACGACGAGCGAGCAGCGGGTGCGGAACTTCCTCGACAGCGATCGCGCGCCCTGGTACAACCACGTCAACATCACCGCGCACGACCGCGGCGGGCACTTCATCCCCTGGGAAATCCCGGACAAGTGGGTCGACGACCTCCGGCGCACCTTCCGCAACCGCCGCTGACCCGCCGCTGACCGGTGCTTACCGCTTTTTATCGGTTCTCATCGGTTCTTATCGGCGCGAGGCGACACCCGGCGGCCGTTGCGTCCTCCGGGGTTCGGCGGGCGCGCGGTCAGGGTGAAGAGGTCTGGTGAGAGGTCAGGGGGGCGGGGGTCGCCGGCGTCCAAAGCCTGCTTGAAGATCTCGTGAGCGTGGGGGGAGAACAGGACGAACCGTATGTCGAGCACCTGGGTCGGCGTCGATCGCACGCTGGCCAGCGCGATGCGGGCGGCGTCGTCCATCGGCCAGCCGTAGACGCCGGTCGAGACGGCCGGGAAGGCGATGCTGGTGGCGCCGAGTTCGTCGGCCACCGCCAGCGACCTTCGATAGCACGATGCCAGCAGGTGCGAACGGTCCTCGCCTCGTGCGTACACCGGGCCCACGGTGTGGATCACCCATCGCGCCGGCAGGCGGCCGGCCGTCGTCGCGACCGCCGCTCCGGTCGGCAGGCCGCGCCCGTATTCGGTCGCCCGGAGTCTGCGGCACTCCTCCAGGATCTCCGGGCCGCCCCGCCTGTGGATGGCGCCGTCGACACCGCCGCCGCCGAGCAGCGAGGAGTTGGCGGCGTTGACCACGGCGTCGACGGCCTGCTCGGTGATGTCACCCTGCACCAAGGTGATCCTCATGCCGTCCCCCTCCATCGGGCCCTCGGCCCGAACGTCCGCGCTGTCACGTCGCTCACTTCAGGTTAGGGTGCCCAGGGCCCCGGCCGCCTGCGATGCGGATCACGCCCTCACCCGCCTCCCCTCGCCCTGGCCGGGCGCGGAGGGAGCGAACGGGGCCGGGCTCCTGCCCGGACGGGTCAGGTCAGCGGGGAGACGTCGATGCGGCCGAAGTCGCAGGGCCGGGCCGCGAAGGGGATGTTCAGGAAGGCCTTCTCGTCGGGTGGGATGACCAGGGCACGGCTGGACGCCGGGCAGGTCCGCTCGCCGGACGAACGCACCGAGACCCAGTGCAGCTTGGCGTGGGCGGCGGCGCCGGGCTTGAGGGTGATGCGGTGCGCGGCACCGCTCTGGCGGCGGACCCGTGTGCGCATGGCGTCCTGGTGCCCGTCGATCATGATCAGGCCGACGTAGCCGTAGACCCAGCAGGTCCGGCCCGACCTGTTGGTCAAGGTCAGGGTGGCGTAGCGCTGTCCCGCGCCGGCATCGACGCGGCCGACGGCGCCCTTCAGTTGCGCGGTCGTGCAGCGCTTCACCGCCGACGCGTGGGAGGAACTCTCGGACACGGTGTGGGACGACACGGTGTGGGACGCCACCGCGTGGGACGCCGTGTGGGCGGTGCTGTCGGCCGCGCGCTGACCGGTATGGGTCTCGGCCGCGGATGTCGGGCCGGGCGAGGAGGCGACGGCCTGGCTTCCGCAGCCGGCCAGAATCAGCGGCAGTGCCGTCAAGGGCAGGAGTGCTCTGCGTGTTCTCATGACTGATGAGACAGCGGCCGGCAGAGCAGTGTTCGTGATCAGCGGTGTTTCTCACCCTGAGGTCAGGGTCACGTGGCCTGCCGGACATTGGCGACCAGCTGGTCGAGCACCCGGTCGAACGCGGCCACGTCGGCCTGGTCGAGGCCGTTGCGCAGCCGCTGGTCGAAGCCCATCGCCGCCGCGCGCAGCCGGTCGAACAGCTGCTCCCCCTTGTCGGTGAGTTCGACCACGTGGACGCGGCGGTTGGCGGGGTCGCGGCGGCGGGTGAGCAGGCCGTCGCGTTCCATGCCGTTGAGGTGGTGGGTCAGGGTCGCGCCCTGGATGCCGATGGCCTCGGCGAGCTCGCGCTGGTTGCCGAGCCGGCGGCTCTTCACCGCGATCAGGATCTGCCACATGGGCACCGATCCCCCGGCCTCGGCCATGGTCTCGTCGAACGCGCGGCTGACGGTCTTGGCGGCGCCGGCGAGGCGCAGCCCGATCGGCGGCTGGAAGGGCGGCAGCATGCGGGCAGTGTATCAACGACATCTAATCGTTTGACATCTAATGCTTAGATATCTAATGTCGTGACATGTCGGGCATGTGGGTGATCGAGCCCGGGGCCTGACGCCGACAGAGATGGCCGACAGAGACGACGGTGACGGCAGAGACGACGGTGACGGCAGAGACGACCGCGACGGCCGACGAAGGCGACGACGGCGACCGCCACAGGGACGACGGGCAGGAGTGAGGGGCATCATGACGACGACCGGGATGACGACGGGGACGGAGGCAGGAGCGACGGCTCCTGCGGGTCAGGAGCTGACGGGTGCGGAGCTGAGCGGCAAGGTGGCGCTCGTCGCCGGGGCGAGTAAGGGAATCGGCGCGGCGACCGCCGTCGCGTTCGCCCGGGCCGGCGCGGCCGTGGTGCTCGGGGCGCGTGACTCGGCGGCCCTGGAGTCGGTCGCGGCCTCGATCAGGGCCGAGGGCGGGCGGGCGCTGGCCGTGCCCACCGATGTCGGGGACGCCGAGTCGTCGGCCGAGCTGGTGCGGCGGGCGGTGGCGGAGTTCGGGCGGCTCGACGCCGCGTTCAACAACGCCACCGATGGGCCGATGCCGGCGCCGCTGGCCGACATCGATCCGGACGAATTCGACCGGGGCATCAGGACCAACATTCGCGGGACGTTCCTCGGGATGAAGTACCAGATTCCCGCGATGCTGGCGGGTGGCGGCGGCGCCATCGTCAACATGGCGTCCGGCGCGGGCGTGCAGGGCGTCGCCAACCTGGCGGCGTACGTCGCGGGCAAGGCGGGGATCATCGGCCTGACGAAGGTCGCCGCGCTCGACTACGCCGACCAGAACATCCGGGTCAACGTCGTGGCCCCCGGGCCGATCCTCACCTACCACCTGCGCGAGGCCGGTGAGGAGGCCCAGCGCCTCGCCGGGTTGTCGACGCCGATGCGGCGCGTCGGCCAGGCCGAGGAGGTGGCGGCGGCCGTCGTGTGGCTGTGCTCGAACCGGTCGTCCTTCATCACCGGCACGGTCCTGCCGATCGACGGTGGCCAGCTGGCCGGCACCAAGCCGCCGCAGATGTACCGCCAGGGCCGGCCGATGCGCCGGGAGGACGGTTAGCTTCGGGAGAGCCGGTCGGCTTGCCGGATGGGTTCGGGGAGGCGGTAGGCCGGGGCCAGGCGGAGGATGTGGGCGCAGGCGTTGTCGAGGCCGATGCGGTGACCTTGGGAGACGTAGACCGGTTTGGTGCCTTCGCGGGTGCGCAGGGCCCGGCCCACCACGTCGCCGTCGAGCAGGATCGGCGACCACGCGCCCCGGGCCCGTGGCGGGGTGACGTGGCTGCCGACGAAAGGGCTCTTGGCCACGCCGATCGTGGGCAGCCCGGTGAGGACGCCGAGGTGGCAGGCCAGGCCGAAGCGGCGCGGATGGGCCAGGCCGTAGCCGTCGCAGATGAGCAGCTCAGGGCGTACCCTGAGCCGGTCGAGCGCGGCGAGCAGGGGCGGCAGCTCACGGAACGCGAACAGGCCGGGCACGTACGGGAAGCGGGGGCGGTCCCGCACCACCACCCGGTCGGCCACCTCCAGGGTGTCGGCGCGCAGCACCACGACGGCCCCGGTGAGCTCTCTGTCGTCGGGGCCGTAGGCGACGTCGAGCCCGGCGACGTACCGGACGGTGCTGGGCCCGGGTTCCGACAGGTTCAGCAGCGGGCGAAGCCGCCGCTGGGCGGCCTCGGCTTCGGGGATCGTGGACGGCCAGGGATCCAAACGGGGCACGCCCCCATCATCCTCCCCCGGCCCGGCCGGCCGATGACCGGGCCGGTCACCGGGCCGGCCGGCGACTTGGTCAGGCGGCGCCGGCCGCTTTGCCGATCTCGGGGAGCACCCTGCCGGCGAGCTCGGGATGCTCGGACCCGGCCGCGTCGATGCGGGCCTCGACGTCGGCGCGCACGGCCCTGGCCGTCGTACGATCAGCCGTCCGGGCGCCGCCGCCCCCGCCGTGCTCTCCGCGCTCTCAAAGCCCGCCGCGTCACGATATAGACGACCGCGCCGACGGCGATCACGAAGCTGACGACCGCCGTCGCCGTCATCGCGAAGGGGATGCCCAGCCGGTTGACCATGATCCCGCCGACGAAGGCTCCCGCGAACAGCGCGACGATCTGGGCGAGCCGCCGGCCCCAGTGCCTCCCGGTGCCGGTGCCGATGACCGAGTCGGCGGCCAGCAGCGAGAGCACGCCCGTGAGCACGGTCGTGGAGACGTCCGCGATCCCCATGCGGCGGATGACCACGTTGCGCAGGCCCATCGCGAACCCCAGCATGACGATCAGCGAATGGATGCCCGTCGGCTCCGCCAGCGGCAGCAGGTACGACGCCCCGGCCGCTCCCCACAGCAGCAGCGTCTCCCCGATCAGAGGGATCACCAGCTGCCGGCTCACCTGCTGCGGGGCCGAGGCGAGCCGCCCCGCCAGCCCCGCCCCCAGCATGAAGGCCGCCAGCGACAGCGAGGTCGCCAGGATCGACAGCCCTGGAGTGCCCACCGCGGCGAAGGCCAGGATGAGCACGTTTCCCGTCATGTTCGCGGTGAAGACGCGGTCGAGCCCGATGTAGCTCACCGCGTCGAGGATGCCGCTCACCACCGTGAGCCCGACCAGCACGGTCCACAGCGCCGCCGCCTCCGCCCGCGCCTCCGCCTCGCTCTTTCCGGCGGGGCCCCTCCCCTTCACGCCGTTCCCCACACCTTCACAGCTGTTCCAGACAGCGCATCAGGCAAACCTCGCCCGGGCCGCCCGCCTGCGTCTACGCTCCCGGTAACGCCGGGGGGCGGACCACGTGGGAGGCGCACGTGCGCAGACGACTGCTCGTCCTCGTCATCGTGCTGGTGGCCGGGCTGGTGGCCGCGCTCGGGCTGCCGCTCGCCGTGACCACCGCCGAACGGGCCTCGCAGGAGCTGTTCATCAGCCGTGCCGACGACACCGCGCGGTTCGCCGACATGGCCGAGTCGGCCCTGTCGTCGGGACGCACCCAGCGCCTCACGGCGGCGCTGGCCCGCTACGACGAGCTGTACGACACGCCGGCATTCGTGGTCGACGCCGACGCCCGGGTGATCGCCACATCGCGTGAGGGCATGACGCCCACCGACCCGGCCGTGCGGCCGGTGCTCCTGCGCGGGCTCGCCGGGCGGTCGCCGCAGCGGCCGCACGTGCTGTGGCCGTGGGACGATCGGCCGTACATCGTGGTCGAGCCCGTCGTGCGCGACACGCGGATCCTCGGCGCGGCCGTGACGATATCGCCCACGGACGAGTCGCGGGCCGAAGTGGCGCGACGCCTCGGCTACGTCGCGGCCGGCGGCTCGCTGGCCCTGCTGGTCGTGGCGCTGATGGTCGCCGTGCCGCTGGTGGAGTGGCTGCTGCGGCCCGTGCGGGACCTCGACGAGGCGGCGCACGCCCTGGAGTCGGGCCGGCTCGCCACCCACGTCGCCGGCCGCACCGGGCCGCCCGAGCTGCGGCGGCTCGCGGCGAGCTTCAACGCCATGGCCGACGCGGTCGCCGCCGCCGTGCGCAAGCAGCGGGAGGCCGTGCGCAAGCAGCGCGAGTTCGTCGCGCAGGCCTCCCATCAGCTGCGCAATCCGCTGACGGCTCTGCGGCTGCGGCTGGAGAACGCCGAGTCGTACGTCACCGACCCCGCCGGGCGGGACGAGCTGCGGTCGGCGCTCGACGAGACCGACCGGCTCGGCGCCATGGTCGACTCGCTGCTGCGGCTCGCCCGGGCCGAGTCGGCCCTTACGCAGGCGCGGCCGCAGGTGCTGGACGTGTCGGCGGCGATCGCGCGGCGGGCCAGGGCGTGGCGCGTGGCGTACGAGCGGGCGGACGTCACGCTCGCGGTGGACGTGCCGGAAGGGCTCCGCGCGACCTGCCTGCCCGACCTGCTCGACCACGCCCTGGACGCGCTGCTGGACAACGCGCTGAAGTTCGCGCCCGCCGGCTCGGTCGTGGTGTCCGCCCGGTCCGTCACGGGCACCGGCAACGGCACCGGCTGTGGCACCGGCAGCGGTGGCAGTGGCACTGGCAGCGGCACCGTGGAGATCCGGGTGCGGGACAGCGGGCCGGGGCTCCCTCCGGAGGAGCTCGCGCGGGCCGGCGACCGGTTCTGGCGCAGCCCGAGGCACCAGAACGTGCGCGGCACCGGCCTGGGCCTGGCCACGACGCGCTCCCTGGTCGAGGCGAGCGGCGGCTCGATGGAGCTGGCCGCGGCGCGCTCCCGGGGCCTCGAAGTGATCATCCGGCTGCCGGGCGCCGGCCCGGCGGGCCGGGGCGCCGGGGGCGAGGTCAGCGGTGGTGCTCGCGGTACCAGCGGACCGCGCCGGGATGCAGATCCAGCGGGTACGTCATGATCGCGGCTCCCGGGTCGAGCCGGCGGGCCTCCGGGTGCAGCTCGGCCAGCCTGGGCTGCTGCTCGAACAGCAGCCGGGTGAGCCAGTAGGCCGTCGCCGCCGGCATGTCGCGATGGACCACGAGGTAGTTGGGCACGCCCACCGTCGCCACCGCCCCGGCCAGCCCGTACACCGAGGCCGGCACGGTCGTCTCCGTGTACAGTTCGCCGTACTCCCGGGTGAGCGAGCCGGCGATCGAGCCGAGGTCGATGAGCCTGACGGCGGTCTCCCGCCGCAGATCGTTGATCGCGGCGCTCGGCAGGCCGCCGCTCCAGAAGAACGCGTCGATGCGCCGCGCGGCGAGCGCCTGCGCGGAGGGGCCCACCTCCATACGGCTGATCTCGACGTCGCCGGTCAGCCCGGCGATCTTCAGGATGCGTTCGCCGACCACGGCGGTGCCCGACCCCTCGGCGCCGACCGAGATGCGGCGGCCCGCGAGGTCGGCCAGGGTGCGCACCGGCCCGTCGGCGCGGACGACGAGCTGCACGTAGTTGTCGTAGAGCCGGGCCAGGGCGACGATCGGGCGGCTTTCGGCGAACGGCGCGGCCCCGTTCACCGCGTCCGCCGCCACATCGGCCAAGGTGAACCCGGCCTCGGCGCGGCCCGCGCAGATCAGGTCGATGTTGTCCACCGAGCCCCCGGTCGCGATGGTCGTGGCCGCCGTGCTCGGGAAGCGTCCCCGGACGATGCCGGCCAGGCCGTCGCCGTAGACCGCGTAGACGCCGCCCCGGTTGCCCGTCGCGATCCGCACGGCCCCCCGGGGGCCCGGCGGATTCTCCGGGCCGCCGCACGCGATCAGCGCGAGGGCGGGCAGCACCAGCAGCGCCACCAGCGCACGCACGGGCCGGCTCCCGCGTGGCCGCACGTGCGGGCCGGCCGTGGCCGGCGACCGGCGCACGGGTGAGCGGCGTTCCCCACGGGTCGCCGGGCGGGGCACGCACCGCGCGGCGTGGGCCGATGTGCCGGACACGGCTCAGGCGGGGCCGGGCCCGGTGAGGCGGTAGCCGATGCCGCGGACCGTGGTGATGAGGGGCGGGTCGCCCAGTTTGCCGCGGAGCGTGGCGATGTGGACGTCCAGGGTGCGGCCGCCGCCGGGCCAGCAGGTGCCCCAGACCTCGATGAGCAGGCGGTCTCGCGGCACGGTGACGCCGGGCGCGCGGGCGAGCGCGGCGAGCAGGTCGAACTCCTTGCGGGTCAGCGTGACGGGGCGGCCGGCCCTGGTGACGGTGTGGGCGGCGAGGTCGACGCGCAGGTCGCCGACGGTGCGGGCGGGCGGCGGCTTGGGGCGGACCCGGCGCAGCACGGCCTCGATGCGCGCGCTCAGCTCGGCCATGGAGTAGGGCTTGACGAGGTAGTCGTCGGCGCCGGAACGCAACCCGGTGATGCGGTCGCGCTCCTCGGCGCGGGCGGTCACGGCGATGATGGCGACGTCGTTCTCCTCATCGCGCAGCCGGCGGCACAGGTCGATGCCGTCGCCGTCGGGCAGGCCGAGGTCGAGCAGGATGAGGTCGACGCTCGGCGCGGCCAGGGCCTCGGCGGCGGACGCCGCCCGCACCACCTCGAAGCGCTGCCGGCGCAGAGCCGCGTCGAGGGCATTTCCCACCCGAATGTCGTCTTCGACCACTAGTACGCGCATCGTTCCACACCCGGCTCGCCACATTCGCTCTGCCACATCCGGCGCGCACACTGCCCTGCCGCACCGGCCTGCCTCGTCACACCTCGTCCGGCCTGCCGTACTGGCCGTCAGTGTGTCATGGCCATGCGGGGAACGCACCCCGTGCGACGCCACGAAACGTCCGTCCACGGCGGATTTGATGTGCCCTTAACACAGCCCGGCGCGCCTTCCTCAAGCCTTCATCAAATCGGCCGCCGATCGCTTCTGACGTGGCCCAGATCACATCTACGGTGCGTGCAGCCGGTGCGGATCCGCACCGGCACGGCCCCCGCGAAGCCGCGACGCCGGGAGATCACCATGACATCAGCCGCACCGAACGCCTCGCCCGGCGCACCGCCAGGCCACGACGACGACACGCCCGCCCCGAGCAACGCGGAGCTGATCGCGGAGTACGACGCCGAGCGCCCGGCGCGCCGCCTCACCGGCCCGCTCGCCCGGGCCGTCGGCGTCGTCGCCGGCGCCGTGTCCGTCTACGCGCTGTACATGGTGTTCCGGCCACTGCCGGTGCTGCCGTACCGCATGAGCTTCCTCGCGCTGGTGCTGCCCCTGACGTTCCTGGTCTACCGGCCGGGCCTGCGGCTGCCCCGTCGGCGGCGCGCCGCCGACGCCGGGACGGCGGCCCAGGGCACGCCACGTCCCGACGCACCGGGCATCGCCGACTGGGCCCTGGCGGGCCTCTCGCTCGTGGTGTGCGTCTACCCGCTGCCGATCTTCGACGAGTTCATCCGGCGCACCTACGACCCGGCCACCCTCGACCTGGCCATGGGCGGCGCCTGCGTGGCGCTGGTCCTGGAGGCCACCCGGCGCACCGTCGGCCCCATCCTGCCCGGCATCTGCCTGGCCTTCGTCGCATACGCCTACTACGGCGGCTACCTGCCCGTGGGCTCCGTCCTCGGCCACCACGGCTACGACATCGACCGCATCGTCGTCCAGCTGTACATGGGCACCGAAGGCCTGTTCGGCGTGCCCCTGGACGTCGCCGCGAGCTACATCGTGCTCTTCACCATCTACGGCGCCGTGCTGGAGTACTCCGGCGCCGGGGCCTTCTTCGTCGACATCTCCTTCGCGGCCTTCCGCCGCTCCGCGGCCGCGCCCGGCCGTACCGTAACGCTGGCGGGCTTCCTGCTCGGCACGGTGTCGGGGTCCGGTACGGCCACCGCGGTGTCCCTGGGCAGCGTGGCCTGGCCCATCCTGAAAAAGGCGGGCTACCCGCCGGCGCAGGGCGGCGGAGTGCTCGCGGCGTCCGGAATCGGCGCGATCCTTTCACCGCCGACTCTGGGCGCCGCGGCGTTCATCATCGCCGAGTTCCTGAAGGTCTCCTACCTGACCGTGCTGCTCTACGCGGCCGTGCCCACCGTGCTCTACTACGTCGGCATCATCCTCGCCATCGAGATCGACGCCCGGCGCTTCGGCACGCACCGCGTCGACCTCGACCCGCCGCCCGCGTGGCGGCTGCTGGCCCGGTTCGGCTACCACTTCTCGTCGCTGATCGCGATCGTGGTGCTGATGGCCCTGGACGTGTCGCCGTTCCGCGCGGTCGTCTACGCCACCATCCTCGCCTTCGCCCTGTCGTTCCTCGACCCGAGACACCGGCTCGGGCCGCGCCGCGCCGGCCAGGCCCTCGCCGCGGGCACGCTGGGCGTGCTGCCGGTCGCCGCCACCACGGCCGCCGCCGGGATCATCGTCGGCATCGTGACGCTCACCGGGCTCGGCCTGAAGGCGTCGCGCATCATCGTCGACCTCGCCGGGGGCGGGCTGGTCATGACGGCCGTGGTCGCGGCCCTCGCCGTGCTGCTGCTGGGCCTCGCGGTGCCGGTGACCGCGTCGTTCATCATCGCCGCCGTCATCATCGGGCCGGCGCTGCAGACCCTCGGCGTGTCGCCGGAGGCGGCGTACATGTTCATCTTCTACTACGCGGTGCTGTCCGAGGTCACCCCGCCGACCGCGCTGGCGGCGGTCGCGTCGGCCGCCATCACCGGCGGCAACGCCTTCACGACGATGATGATGACCTGGAAGTACACGCTTCCGGCGTTCCTCGTGCCGTTCGCCTTCGTGCTGGCCCCCGCCGGGGAGGCCCTGATCGGGCGGGCGCCGCCGCTGCAGGTGCTCGCGGCGCTGGCCGTCTCGGTGATCGCCGTGGCCGCGCTCGCGGCGACGACCGGCGGGTGGATGCTGCGCCGCGCCGGGTGGCCCGAGCGGCTGTTCGCCGGAGCAGCCGCGATCATGCTGCTCCGCCTCGAACCGGGCAGCGTCGCGATCGGTCTCGGCCTGCTCGCCGCCGCGTTCGTCGTCCACCTCGCCCTGCGCCGGCCCGCCCGCGAGGCCGCCCCGGCGACACCCCACGCCGCGCCACCCCGGCCCGGCCCGCCCCAGCCCGACCAGGAGGAAGCATGATCCGTACCGCGACCCGCCTCACGGCCCTCGCGCTCGGCGCCGTCATCGCCCTCGCCGCGTGCGGCGGCGAACGACAGACCGGCGACGACGACCACTACAAGGGCGGCCGGCTGTCGATCGCCACCGGCAACACCACCGGCGTGTACTACCAGATCGGCGGAGGATACGCCGACCTGCTCAGCCGCGACCTGCCCGGCTACCAGGTGACGGCCGAGGCGACCGGCGCCTCGATCGAGAACATCCAGCGGATCGTCCGCGGCGACTCCGACATCGCCTTCACCCTCGCCGACGCGGCGGCCGACGCCGCCACCGGCAGAAGCCCCTTCGACGCGCCGCAGCCGATCCGAGCCCTGGCCCGCATCTACTCCAACTACACCCACGTGATCGTCCGCGCCGACGCGAACATCGACTCGGTCGCCGACATGAAGGGCAAGCGGGTCTCCACCGGCTCCCCCAACTCCGGCACCGAGGCCATCGCCCTGCGGCTGCTCAAAGCCGCCGGCCTGAACCCCGACACCGACATCGACAAGCAGGCCCTGTCGCTGCCCGAGACGGTGCAGGGCATGAAGGACGGCACCATCGACGCCCTGTTCTGGTCCGGCGGCCTGCCCACCGCCGGCATCACCGACCTGGTCACCAGCCTGAAGACCGACGTCGCCTTCCTGCCGCTCGACGACCTGCTGCCGAAGCTCCAGGCCGAGTACGGCCCCGTCTACCAGGCCAGCACGCTGAAGAAGGACGTGTACGGCACACCCGCCGACGTGCCGACGATCGCCGTGCCCAACCTGCTGATCGTCTCCGACAAGATGCCCGCCGCGCTCGCCGGCGACCTCGTCACGATCCTGTTCGACCACCAGGACGAGCTGGCGAAGGTTCACCCCGAAGTCAAGAACATCACCAAGGCGACCGCCCCGGACACCGACCCGGTCCCCCTCCACGACGGCGTGAAGCAGTACTACGCCGCCCAATAGCACGCCCCAATGACCGCGCCCCGAGGTGTGCGAGGCGCGCAGCCCGAGAAGCACGGCCCGAGAAGGACAGCACCGGGAAACGCCCGGGCCGGCGAGACGGCCGATGCGGGAACGCCGACGGGCGCGGGCCCTCAACGGTCCGCGCCCGTCCGGCGGTCGTCCCGGCGTAGCCGAGCCCTGCCGCTACTTCGACGGCATCAACCGGCGCAGATCGCGTACACGCTGATGCCCACGGTGCTGAAGCCGTCCTGGCGGCCCAGCGCGATCCAGCCGCGCGCGTCGTCGGTGGGGAAGGACCCGACCAGGATCGCGCCGGCGCCCCTCGCCTCCGCGCCGCCGCCGAGCACGTGCTTGCCGTTGGGGCAGTACAGGGTGCGGCGCTGGAAGTTGGGCACGTTCTCGTTGGGCAGCGTGACGAGCTGGTACCCCTCCGGCAGGCGGTGGTGGCCGGCCGCGACCGGGGCGAAGTCGGCAGAGCTGTAGACGTTGACGGCACGCAGGCCGCCGCTGGGTGCCACATCAGCGTGCGCCGGGGCGGTGAGCGACAAGAGCGCCCCCGTGCCGAGCACGGTCAACGCGAGCGAGGTGATCCGCTTCATGGTTCTCCTTCGAGGATGTGCCGTGGTCGCGCACCGGCCGGAAGCGTATGCGCGACCACAGGGACGTACACGAGGAGTATCCAACGATCACCGTGCGTACTCGCGGCCATTCGTGTCGGCGAATCACAAAGAGCCCTCAATCATTCCTGTCACCATAGTCACCCCCACATAGGGGTATGGCTGCCGGACAGGCCTGATGCCGGGCGATGTCCGGGCCCTGCGTGCCCGCCCGGCCGACCGAGCGCACCGCGGCGGCGAGGCCCGGACCCGGGACCCGCTAGCCCTCGACGGCGCTGAGCCGGACCGCGCCGCCCGTCACCTGGCTCACCGTGTCGGCGAAGCCCGGGTAGCTGGTCGCCACGGAGTCCCAGCCATGGATCACCGTGTCGCCGGAGGCGGCCAGGCCCAGGACGCACGACGCCATGGCGATGCGGTGATCGCCGTGCGAGTCGATCTCTGCGCCGTGCAGCCTGCCGCCGCCCTCGATCACCATGCCGTCGTCGGTCTCGGTGGCCTTGACCCCGAACGCCTGAAGCATGCGCACCGTGCTCGTGATCCGGTCGCTCTCCTTGACCCGCAGCTCCCCGGCCCCGCTGATGACCGTGGTGCCCGCGGCCGAGGCCGCCGCGGCGGCGAGGATCGGCACCTCGTCGATGATCGACGGAATCTCGGCCGGCCCGATCTCGATGCCGCGCAGCGGCCCATGCTCGGCACGGATCAGCCGCAGCGCCGGATCGACGTCGACGGCCCCGCCCATGCGCCGCAGCACATCGAGGAACCCGGTGCGCCCATGGCCCAGGTACACGTTCTCGACGGCGACCGAGCCCTCGGGCACGATCAGCCCGGCCACGACCCAGAACGCCGCCTGCGACGGGTCTCCCGGCACGTCGACCTTCGTGCCGACCGGCCGGGCCCGCGCCACGCTCACCGTGGTGCCGTCGACCGACACCTCCACGCCGAAGTCGGCGAGCATCTCCTCGGTGTGCCGCCGCGTCGCCACCGGCTCGCGCACACTGGTGCGCCCGGACGCGGACAGCCCCGCCAGCAGAATCGCCGACTTGACCTGCGCGCTGGCCACCGGCGAGGCGTAGTCGATGCCGGTCAGCCGCCCACCGCGCACGCCCAGCGGCGCCAGCAGCCCGCCCTTCCTGCCGTCGATCGCCGCCCCCATGGACCGCAGCGGCACCGCCACACGGTCCATCGGCCGGGCCCGCAGGTACCGATCGCCGGTCAGTACGGCGTACCCGTCGAACCCCGCGCACACCCCGGCGAGCAGCCGCATGCCCGTGCCCGAGTTGCCGAGATCGAGCGGCTCCCCCGGCTCGTCCCGCAGCCCGCCCTGCACCACCAGCCCCGGCGCCCCGGCCCCGGCCTCCTCGGCCGGCTCGATGCCCACGCCGAACGCCTCCATCGCGAGCCGCGTGCGCCGCACGTCGTCACCCCCGGACAACCCGGTGATCACACTGGTGCCCTCGGCCAGCCCGGCGAGCAACAACGCCCGATGCGAGATCGACTTGTCACCGGGCACCCGAAGCACCCCGGACACCCGCCCGGGCCCACTCAGCATGACGACCGGCGCCGCATCGATCCCGCCGGCCCCGCCACCCTGTTGTCCGCCCATCTCAACCTCCCTGTCAGCACACCCGCCCCAGTATCCCAGCCCCAGCACCCATGGCGGACGACCATCCACCAGACGGTGATCTACCGGGCGATGATCGGCACCGCCCCATGAGTTAGGAACATCGGCCAGCGGGCGCTATAGAGAGACGGGCCCGCGCTGGGGGACCATAACGGCGAGACGGGGAGGTGCCTTGACGACCCTGGTGCGCACCCGCGATCGACGCATACTGGCGGTGGAAGAAAGGGGTGAGCCGAGAGGCACCGCGGTGTTCCTGCTGCATGGCACGCCGGGCAGCAGGAAGGGGCCGCTGCCGCGGGCTTCCGTGCTCTACCGCTTGGGCGTCCGGCTCATCACGTACGACCGGCCAGGGTACGGACTGTCCGACCGGAAGGCCGGCAGAAGCGTGGCCGACGTCGCCGGTGACGTGGTCGACATCGCCGACGCGCTGGGTATCGACCGGTTCGGCGTGATCGGCCGCTCCGGCGGCGGCCCGCATGCGCTGGCCTGCGCGGCGCTCCTCCCCGAGCGGGCGACACGCGTGGCCGCGCTGGTGCCCTTGGCGCCGCGAAGGGCGGAAGGACTGGACTGGTTCAACGGCATGGCCGAGTCCAACGTCACAGAGTACAAGGCGGCGGAGACCGGGCAGGCGGCGATGATGCGCCTGCTCTCCCCGACCGTGGAACAGATCAGGGCGGATCCGACCCGCCTGGTGCCGGCCCTCGACCACGACCTGCCGGAGCCGGACAGGACGATCGTGGCGGACATCGGGATCCGCATGATGCTCGCGGACAACTTCGCCGAGGCGGTGCGCCGGTCGGCCGCCGGATGGGTCGACGACGCCCTCGCCTTCAACTCCCCGTGGGGATTCGAACCGGAGAGCATCTCGGTGCCCACACTGCTCTGGCATGGCGACGAAGACGTGTTCTCCCCGGCCGATCATTCACGATGGCTGGCACGGCGCATCCCCGGCGCACGGGTCATCATCGAGCGAGGGGTCGCGCATTTCGGCGCGTTGCGCGCCCTGCCCGACGTCCTGCCCTGGCTGGCGGCGGCCTGAGCCTAGAACGGCTGTGGCTCGAGATCGCGATAGACATACTGCCAGCGCTTCAAATGGTCGAGCAGCGGATGATCGTCGCCGAGCACCCTGGCCATGATCGGCAACAGCCGGTCACGAATCCGTTCCGCCTGCGCGACACGCTGGGTCTTCCACAGGGTCACCGCGAGATTGGCCTCGCAGGTGAGCGTGTCGGGATGGCTTTCCCCCACCTTGTCGGTCAGCTCCGGCAGGGTGCGTCGCTGCAGCTCCTCTGCCTCCTCGGGCAGACCCCCCTCACCACAGAGGCTCGCCAGGTTCATCACCGCCGCCAGGGTGAACGGATGGTCGTGCCCCAAATGGGCGCCGAGCCCTTGGAAGACCTCCCGGGCGATCCCGATCGCCCGGCCCGCCTCGCCGGTGCCGCTCAGATAGATGGTCAGGTTGTTGCGCGCGATCAGGGTGCCCGGATGGCTGTCGCCCAGCGTCTCCTGGTAGTAACGCACGATCTCCGCGGTCAGGTCCCGTGCCCGCGCCTTGTCCCCCAGCGCCGACGTGCAGCAGGCCAGCTCGAGGGTCGCCGCCAGCGCGTCGGGGGTGCCCGCATACCGCTGCTGATACCCGTTCTCGGTCTCTTCAGCGAGCTCGAACGCCTCCTCGACCTGCCCCGCCTTGCGCAGCGAGACGGCCAGGTTCTTCGCCGCGCGCAGAGTGTCGGTGAAGGAGTCGCCGATCGACTCGCGGTAGTACAGAACCGTTGTGCGCAGCAGCTCGACCGCATCCCGGTAGAGGCCGATCTCGCACAGATCGCGGCCGAGCTGCGCGGCGGAGAACAGGGTGTAGGGGTGCTTCGGGCCGAGCACTCTCGTGCGGCGCTGAAAGGTGTCCTGATCGAGGTCCCGGGCGCTCGCGGCCTCGCCGTTCTGCCGATAGCACTGCGCGAGGTTGTTGGCGGCGGCCAAGGTCCGCGGGTGATCCTCGCCGAAGAGCGTCTTCCAGCGCTGATAGGTGTCCGCGTCCATGTCCAACGCTTCGCGGTACCGGCCCAGCCCGCGCAGATCGGCCGCCAGCCCGCCGGCGGTCAGCAGCGTGTGGGGATGGCGAGAACCCACGACCCGGAGCTGCTGCTCCCTCACCCACCGGTCCAGCTCGTACGCCTCGTCATACCTGCCCTGGTACCGCTTGACATTCGCCACGTTGAACAGCAGATGGAGCCGCTGCCTGTCATAGATCCCGAACTCCGCCTCCCAGAAGTTCGCCAGCCTGTCGCCGAGGGCCAGCGCACTGTCGTAGTCACCGCGCTTCCACAGATAGCGGACCCGATCCGTGAGAAGCTGACGCGTCTCCTCCTCCGTGCACTCGGTCGCATGTGAGGGCTCCAGGTGCTGCCAGATCAGGTGGTAGCGGAGCCAGTTCTCCGGGTCGTCCACATCCCCCTGGCGGGGCCGCGCGCCCACCAGGATGCGATGGACCGCGTGACAGGCATGAGCCTGCTCCTCCGGCGAGAGCCCGCTGCGGATCACCGCCTGGACCAAGCGATGCACCTGGATCGTGTTGTTCCCCTGATCCACCTTGGCCAGGGCGAACTTGCCGATCTCCTGGATCACCCTGCCGAGGACGAGCTTCTCCCGCAGCGTGTCGTCGTAGGGAAGCAGTGCCTCCATCATCTCGTCGCTATAGAGGAGCTGCATGGAGATGGGCTCCGCCGCGAAGAAGGCGCACAGCTGCAGCAGTCGCACCGAGGCCGGGGAGTTCTCCTGTAGCTGCCCCAGCGCAAGCTGCCACGTCACCGCCACCGGATGCGGATAGTCCACCGGCTGGCTGAGCGACAGCACCCGGTCCGCCTCCGTCTCCAGTTCTTCCAGGAACGTCGCGGCGGGCATGCCCGTCTCCGCCAACCACGCCGCCGCCTGCTCGATCGCGATCGGCAGATAGCCCAGAGCCTCCGCGACCCGCAACGCGTCGTCGGCCGCCAGGCCGGGCACGCGGCGGTTGATGTGCTCCAGGCTCTCCTCCCGGCTGAAGACGTCGACCTCCAGTGCGGCCGCCACGGTGGACCACGCCTGATTGCGGGAGGTGATCACGATGTGCCCCGACGAACCGCCGGGAAAGTAGCCCCGCAGATCGTCCGGCTCTCCCGCATTGTCGAAGATCAGCAGCCAGCGGCCGTACGGCTCGCCGAGGCGCAGCCGCTCCCGCACGGCCTCGATCACCGGTGCGACGTTATCGGACACCGGGATGCCGAGCCGGCGGGCCAGCTCCTCGTAGGCCGCGTTGACGCGCTCGGTGTTCTCCGCCGAGATCCACCACACCAGGTCGTAGTCGGCGCGGAACCGGTGAGCGTACTCAAGTGCCACTTGCGTCTTGCCGACACCGCCGAGCCCGAAAAGCGTCTGCGGCAGCACGGCCGCCGAGCTGCCCCCGACCAGTTGGCTACGCAGCCGATGCAGGATGACGCCGCGCCCGGTGAAGGCCACGTTGCGGGCCGACACGTTCCAGATCGCGGGCTCGCTGCCCGGGTACCGCGCCCCCAGCCCCGCCACATCCGGCCCATCCCCTCCTTCCGGCACGCCCAGGGCCTTGAGCACGGTCTGCGCCGCCGACCTTTCCGAGACCCTCGTGACATCGGACATGGCCCGATCGCCGAACGGCGGCGGAAACCGGGATTCCGAGACGCGGATCGCGACCAGCTCCCCGCGCTGTCCGCCTTCCCCGCCCGTCAGCCGCAGCCACGCCTCCCGCCCGCGCGGCGAGCGAACGTAGGCGTCGGAGAGCACGGCCACCGTGCGCGCCGTGTCTGCCATGACGTCGGTGGCCTCATCGGAGTCGACCGCACGCAAGACCACTTTGTGGTCGTATCGGTCGAGCAGGGCGGCGATCCAGTCCGCTCACATTCGGTCCTCCGCCGCGTAGCTGACGTAGACGTCGACCTCCTGGGAGGGGTGACGGCGGGTGAAGGCATCGAGGTACCGGAGCCGTACGGCCTCCTCCAGCGGCGGGAACGACGTGACGTCCCCCTCGCTGATGGCGCCGGTCAGCCGCTCGAAGGCGGCCAGCATGGAGTTGGGCCGGTTCGGAGCGTCGCCGAAGGGGGCGAGGATCTCCTCGAAGGCGTAGAAGGGCGTGTACGGGATCTCCACGGCTCCCCAGTACTGGTCGCTCTCCTCCCGCGTCAGCTCCGGCGGGAACCCGGCGAACTTCCGCCGGGCCAGGCTGCGGCCCGCGTCGCACTTCTCCTTCTCGCCCGTCTCGATCCGCATGGGGACGGGCAGGACACGGATGCCGCGATCGCCGTACCGTTCACCGATGTGCCGCGCGACCGAACTGGTGCCCTCGATGCCCTGGTTGGAAAGGGTGAAGCAGGCGACCAGCACGTCGGGCATCTGCACCGTGCAGATCTCCGCTATGTCGCTCAACCCGGTGCGGCTGTCGAGGAGCGTGTAGTCGTAGCACGCCTTCATGTCCTCGCGCAGCGCGTCGAAGAACTGCCCGCCGCCCTGGCGCTCGTAGAAGGTGTCCCAGTCGAAGCCGGAGACCAGGGAGGAGTAGTCGCGGTTCTGCCGCCCCGCCGAGATGAAGTCCAGCGTGCCCTCACCCGGGAACTCGAAGTCGAGCGATACGGCGTGCGGCTCCACGCGGGCGTACCCCTTGTGCCAGTCGGCCGCGCGCGCTTCCTGTCTCATCGCCGCCCACTGATACGTGGTGATCAGGTCGATGACGCCGGACGTGGACGCCACCACGGTGCCGTCGAGGAACGGCCGGAAGAACCTGTGCAGGCCGGGAGACTCCAGGTCCCAGTCGACGACGAGCACCCGCTTGCCGCCGGCGGCGAGGATCCAGGCCGTATTGGCGAGTGCCATGGAACGGCCGGTGCCGCCCTTGTACGAGTAGAAGGTGACGATCCGGCCCTCGCTCATGGGCTACTCCTCTGGACCGATCAGCCGCGGTCTGTCGACTCTCGCGCCGCCCGGAGGGTAGGCCGGCGCGTGTTTGAAGAACTGTTTGGTCGCCTTCTGCAGCGCCTCGGGCAATACGCTCTGGAAGACCTCCATGCTCGGCACCTCCGGCACGGCCGCCGGTTCGACGAGCTTGTGCCCGAGGGCGTCCCTCAGGTGCGCCTGGAGCCGCAATCGCTGCTCTACCGTCTCCTGGTCCTCCTGGTTCCACGGCACCACGACGGTGATCCACTGCCGCCCCGGGCGGTTCACCGCGCGAAGCGTCTCCCGGCACGCCTCCTGCGCCGTCGCCCACGGATCCACCAGCATCACTCCGGGAGCGCGAGGCGACTCCGCGGCCAGGGTCTCGACGTGATCGGCCAAGGTTCCGACCTCGGGCAGGAAGCCGCAGGCCCGCGCCACCTCCGCCGCGCAGTCGGCCAGTGGCCGCATCCCGTTGCGACTGCGAAAGGGGTCCCACTCGTGCGGGGTACGGCCATAGTGGTAAGGGTCGCGGCCCTCTGGCAGGTGCCGCAGGTCGGGGGCGACCACCGTGAAGACCATCGGACGCTCGGCGGCGTATCCGGAGAAGGCGCTGGGCACCAGGGTGTAGTCACGGATGGCCCCGTACGGCATGGGCCTGGTCTCGGCCATCTCGATGATTCGCCGCGCCAGGCCCATGGTTGCCATCTGGTACTGGTTGCGAAACTTGCTCAGTTTCATGATCGTGTAGAGCCCGTCCTCGACGTACCGGGCACCGAGGTCGGCATGGCTGAACTGGATCATCTCGGCGGCATGCGGCAGGAGGAGCGTGCGCATCGGTGCCCAGATCGCTGGAACTATCGGAGGAGGGCTCAGTCCTCTTGGCGCGCGTTCGAGGAAGGCCGCCCATTCCTTTCCGCAGTGCTCGCTCTCGAAGTAGCGCGGTGAGTACAACGGGACGAAGACCCGGCAACTGGACAGCCGGTCCGAAAGTGTTTGTGGCCAGTTGTCCCCGGGACGTAATTCCCGATCCATATAACCGGCCTCGCCTGCGGGCACCCTGGTGAGATGCATGATGTGCTCGCAGAGATCATTGAACAGCTTTTCCACCCTTCGATTGGGATCGTTGGTAGAGCGTGAGCCATGCTGCGGAACATGCGCGTAGCTGAGGAAGAAGTACGGCCCCATGGATTGCGAGGGGGTCTGTGAAGTAGCCATCCGCCTCCTTCCGCGACTTCACTGAACGCTTTTCATCTCCGGACGGTGATGGTCTGAGCACAGCACGATCGCGTTCTGGGCATTCGCCTGATCACATAGAAGAACCCCTGGTAGACGGGTT
>JBIQJI010000144.1:0-3706 GCA_044507605.1 Actinomycetales bacterium
AGCATGTTCAGGCTGCATCGGCCTCTAGGAACCCCGAATTACGCGGAACGCGGGTATTCGGATCCTTCAGTTTGGTCGCGGGACGGCTCGACGTATCGGCGATGGCCGCCGCCGGTGCGATGGGATTCGCGCTGGTGATAGAGGTGTATTTGGTGACGGCGCGGCCCGACAGACGCTGGTACGAGGCCCGCTCCGCGGCCGAGTCGGCCAAGACGCTCGCCTGGCGTTACCAGGTGGGTGGCGAGCCGTTCGGCATAAAGGCCGAGAAGACCGATGCGGTGGAGGCCGGGAAGGCCCTGCCGGAGGACGAATCCGATCACGAGGCGGATCTGCTGCTTCTCAGCCGGTTCAGCGAGATCACCAGGGACCTTCGGACGGTGGCCCCGGTGTCGGTGTACGACGGGGACGCTCAGGTGACCGAGGACATGCGGTCGGTACGGAGACTGCCATTGGAGGACCGGCAGCGCCACTACGTGCTGGGCAGGCTGGCCGAACAGCGGGCCTGGTATACGGCCAAGGCCAACCAAAAGGAGCGGCGCGCCGCCGCCTGGCTGGTGATCGTGGCCGCCGCCGAGGCCCTGGGCCTGGTCACGGCCGCCATCAAGGCGTCCTTGGGCGGAGGTGGCCCTGAGATAGACCTGCCAAGCGTGTTCGGCGGGATCGCGGCCGCTGCGGTGGCCTGGCTGCAGACCCGCCAGCACCAGCAGGTGGCCGCCGCCTACGCGATAGCTGCGCTCGAGCTGGGGCACATCCTCGTTCGCGCGGCCTGGCCGACCACCGAAGCCGCATGGGCGCACTTCGTGGACGAAGCGGAGGAGGCGATAGCGCGTGAACAGACTCTCTGGTCGTCGTCCCACACCTGATCGACCCGCCAGCAGTCGTCGGGTCGGTGCGGTGGGGCTCGGTTCGAAGCAGATCAGCCCCGGAATGGTTACGATCAGTACCAATTCCTGTACAGTAGGTGCTGGACCGATTGCTGGTGTACGTTCTCCTGGCTAAGGCTCTGATTGCTGCAGTTTGGCCGGTCCGATAGTATCGGCTTCTTTTCGAAACTTATCGGCTACTTCTCGAATACATATTCGGATAGGAGAGGGAAAGTGGACGCTTCCCAAGAGAACCACCCCGAGGTACTGTCCGGCATAACGGACCTTCGGGACGTTCCGCTATCTCTCATCTCCGCCGTCGAGACCGGCGATATTCTTCGATACGTCCTGCCCGAAACATCGGCGGTCGGGCGCGTCTCCGTGGCCGCGTTCAACTCGTCGATCTGATCTCAGGAGGGCCGCGATGGGTGGGCCCTCGGCACCGTTACGGCAGTTCGTCCTCAAGGTGAGCAGCCGCTGCGACCTCGCATGCGATCACTGCTACGTGTACGAGCACGCCGACCAAACCTGGCGCACCCGACCGAGCCGCATGAGTGTCGAGACGGTCGCCTGGTCGGTCTCCCGTATCGCCGAGCATGTGAAGCGTCGCAATCTCGGCTTCGTGAGCGTGGTGCTGCATGGTGGCGAGCCGCTTCTCGTGGGCGTCGCCGAGCTGCGGCGCATCATCGTCGAGCTTCGCCAACGGCTCGACGAGCTGTGCGACGTCGACCTGCGCGTCCACACGAACGGTGTGCTGCTCGATGAAAAGTTCCTCGACCTGTTCGAGGAGATGAAGGTCAAGGTCGGCGTCTCGCTCGACGGCGACCGGGTGGCCAACGACAGACATCGCCGCTACGCGAGCGGCCGCAGCAGCTATGACCGGGTGATCCGGGGCATCGGGCTGCTGCGCGAGCGTCCCTCGCTATATGCCGGTCTGCTCTGCACGGTCGACATCGCGAACGATCCCCTGACGGTCTACCGCGCGCTCGTCGACCTGGAGCCGCCGCGCATCGACTTCTTGCTGCCGCACGCCACCTGGGAGGCGCCTCCGGCGCGGTCGTCGGCCACCGCGTACGCGGACTGGCTGATCCAGATCTTCGACGTCTGGCTGGCCGAAGGGTCCCGGGTCGCGATCCGCATGTTCGAGTCGGTGGTGGGCACCAGCTGGGGCGGGGCGAGCGGCACGGAATCGCTCGGCCTGGAGCCGTCGGACCTGGTCGTCATCGAGACGGACGGCGCGTACGAGCAGGCCGACTCATTGAAGGTCGCCTTCGACGGGGCGCCCAGCACGGGGTTGTCCGTCTTCGAGCACGATCTCGCCGCCGTGGCCGCGCATTCGGGAATCCTGGCGCGGCAGGACGGCCTCGCCGGCCTGTGCGACACCTGCCGCGCGTGCCCGGTGGTGGACAGCTGCGGGGGAGGGCTCTACGCGCATCGGTACCGCGCCGGGTCGGGTTTCGCCAACCCCAGCGTGTACTGCTCGGACCTGCTCAAGCTCATCACCCACATCAGGCGCGCTGTCGCGAGGCGGACGCATACGCTGCCGTCGGCGACGTTCGACGCCCTCGCGGCGGGGCGTGGAGACGAGCGCGACATGGAGCGGCTGCTGGCCTCACAGCGCACGTTCCGGCGCGCCCTGCTGGGCGAGGTGCAGCGCAGGTGGCCCGACGCCGAGGCATGGGACCTGCTCACCCGGCTCGACCACGAGCACCGGCCGGCGGTCAACGAGATCTTGGATCATCCGTACGTACGCCGGTGGGCGGTGAGCTGCCTGACGGGATCGGGAGACCCCCGTTATGTGGCCAATGTCGCCGCGGCCGCGGCCATCAAGGCCGGGGTTCGCGCCGGCATCGCGCTCGCGAACGTGGACGGCGTGTTCCACCTGCCGACCCTCGGCTCGTTCGACGCGGGAAAGGCCGTGACGGCCGGCTTGCTGGTGCGCGACGGTGAGTTCGAGCTCGACGCGCCGGGTGAGACGACCTGGTGGCCCACACGCCGGTTGGAGATCGCCGGTGGCCCCACCATCACGCTGGAGGACACCGACCCGTACCGGCACTGCCACGGGCACGCGCCGACGGGGCGTCTGACCGAAGACGAGGTGGCTGTTTGGCGAACGGAACTGGACGAGGCGTGGGCGCTGATCTCGTCGCGGTTCCCGGGTCACGTCGCCGGGCTGCGGGCCGCCTTCCGCACGGTGGTGCCCCTGGCTCCGCTCGCCGGCGGGCACGACGCCAGTTCGGCGGCCAGAGACGCCTTCGGGGCCGTCGCCGCGGCGCTGCCCAAGGATCCCGCCACGCTGGCCCTGCTGCTGCTCCATGAGTTCCAGCACGTCAAGCTGGGTGCGGTGCTCGACATGGTCGCCCTGCACGACCCGGAGCACGCCCGCCTTTACTACGCGCCCTGGCGGCCCGACCCGCGTCCTCTGGAAGGGCTGCTTCAGGGGACCTACGCCCATCTCGTCGTCACGGAGTTCTGGGGCGTGCGCCGCCATGAGGACCCAGAACACGGCGAGGTGCAGTTCGCGCTGTGGCGTGAGCAGACGGCGAGAGCCCTCGACTCTCTTGGCGGGTCGAAGGCGCTGACGCCGCTCGGCGGGCGGTTCGTGGCTCTGATGCGCGACACCCTGCGGCCCTGGCTGGCCGAGCCCGTGTCGGAGCGGGCCCGGTCGGCGGCGGCGGGGCTCGCGGAGCGCCACCAGGCCGCCGCCCTCGCCCGCCGACTCTGATCAGGTTTTTCCGGGTATATCGAGCAAACAGCCATCTTTCATCGCAAAGCCGCCGCTTCTATAGTGAACGTTTTTCATCCTCGGGCTGTTTCGAGGTTTTGCAGGACGGCGATGGCCT
>JBIQJI010000145.1:0-3683 GCA_044507605.1 Actinomycetales bacterium
CTGGTCGCCCGCGACACCCTGCGCCTGGAGATGGGCTACCCGCTCCACGGCCAGGAGCTGTCGGTGGAGCGCACGCCGGTGGAGGCCGGCCTGCGCTGGGCCTGCGATCTCGCGGGCGGCCGCTTCGCCGGCGCCGACGTGTTGCGCGAGCAGGCCGAGCGCGGCACCCCCGAACGCCTCGCCATCTTCCGCCTCACCGAGCCCGGGATCCCGCGCCCCGGGCAGACCGTCCGCGCGGATGGGACACCGGTGGGCACGGTCACCAGCGGCACGCTGTCGCCCACCCTCGAGGTGGGCATCGGCATGGCGTACCTCCCCAGCGACCTCGCGGGCCCGGACAACCCCGTCGTCGTCGACGTGCGCGGCAACGAGAAGACCGCCGTCACCGCACGCCGCCCCCTTGTCGACACCTCCCCCAAGGAGAGCTGATGGCCGCCGACGAGCACTACCCCGAAGACCTCCGCTACCACCGGGAGCACGACTGGGTGCGACTCGACGGCGATGAGGCCGTCTTCGGCATCACCTGGTACGCCCAGGACGCGCTGGGCGAGGTGGTCTACTACGACCCGCCCGAGGTCGGCGCGCAGCTCACCCGCGACGGGACCTACGGCGAGCTTGAATCGGTGAAGGCCGTGTCGGACATCTTCTCGCCGGCCGCAGGCGAGGTCACCGCCGTGAACGAGGCGGTGCGCACGCGCCCCGAACTGGTCAACGAGGACCCGTACGGCGAGGGCTGGCTGGTGCGCGTCCGGCTCAGCGACCCGGCGGAGATCGACGCCCTGATGGACCAGGCGGCCTACACCGCCTACCTCGCCGGGCTGTAAGACCGCATGACGCGCTACACCTCGGTCACCGACGCCGATCTGGAGGCGATGCTCGCCACGATCGGCGTCGACTCCGTCGACGAACTGTTCTCCATCATCCCCCCGGGCCTGCGCATGGGCCGGCCGCTGGGCCTCCCCGGCGGGCTGGCCGGGCAGGAGGGCCACCCGCGGCTCGCCGCGCTGGCCGCGCGCAACACCTCCGCCGACGACGAGGTCAGCTTCCTCGGCGGCGGCATGTACGACCACTACATCCCGGCCCTCATCGACACGCTCATCTCGCGGTCGGAGTACCTCACCCCGTACACGCCGTACCAGCCCGAGATCTCGCAGGGCGGCCTCCAGGTGATGTTCGAGTACCAGACCGCGATCTGCGAGCTCACCGGCATGGATGTCTCCAACGCGTCCATGTACGACGGGCCGTCGGCGGTCGGGTCCGCCGCCTACCTGGCGAAGATGGCCAACGGCCGTCCCGAGGTGGTGGTGTCGCGGGGCGTCCACCCGCACAGCCGCCAGACCCTCACCACGCTCGCGCCCGGCCACGGCCAGCGGGTCATCGAGGTTCCGCTGCGCGACGGCGTCACCCACCCCGAGGACCTCGCGGCCGCCATCGGCCCGCAGACCACCGCGGTGATCCTGCAGCAGCCCAACTTCCTCGGATCCATCGAGGACCTCGAGCCGCTGGCCGTGGCGGCGAAGGCCGTGGGCGCCGTGGTGGTGTGCGCCTGCGATCCGCTGCCGCTCGCCATCTTGCGCCCGCCCGCCGCATGCGGGGTGGACGTCGCGGTGGGTGAGGGGCAGTCGCTCGGCAACCGGCTCGACTTCGGCGGCCCCTCGTTCGGGTTCTTCGCCGCAACCTCCGAGCACATCCGGCGCATGCCCGGCAGGATCGCCGGCGAGACCCGTGACGTCGACGGCCGGCGGGGCTACGTGCTCACGCTCCAGACCCGCGAGCAACACATCCGTCGCGAGAAGGCGACGCACAACATCTGCACCGCCCAGGTGCTCAACGCGCTCGCGGGCGTCGTCTACCTCTCCTGGCTCGGCCGGCGCGGCGCCGTGGAGCTGGCCGAACTGATCGCCCGGCGCACGCATCACGCTCGCCGGGTCCTCACGGGCCTCCCCGGTGTCAGCGCGCTCCACGACCGGCCGGTTGCGCGCGAGTTCGCGCTGCGGCTGGACGCCCCGGTGGACGCCGTGATCGAGCGGTGCGCGGCCGAGGGCGTCAACCCCGGGTACGCGCTGGGCGCCGAGTACCCCGAGCATGCCGAGGGTCTCCTCGTGGCGCTCACCGAGCGGCGCACCGCCGCCGACATCGACCGGTTGGCCGACGTGCTGGGCCGGGCCGTCGCCGCCGAACGCGCCGGCCGGCCCGCGGAGGTGACCCGATGAGCATCGACCACCAGACGCCGCAGCAGCGCGAGGACGTCCTCACCATCTACGAGCGCTCCCGCGAGGGGCGGCGCGCCTTCGTGGCCCCTCAGGCCGACGTGCCCGAGACGCCGCTGGACGAATTGATCCCGTCGCACCTGCTGCGCGAGGAGCCGGCGCGCCTGCCCGAGGTCTCCGAGCCGGAACTGGTACGCCACTACCACCGCCTGTCCAAGCGGAACTTCGATCTGGACACCGGCTTCTATCCGCTGGGCTCCTGCACCATGAAGCACAACCCCAAGCTGCATGAGCGGGTGGCGGCCCTGCCCGGCAACGCCCGCCTGCATCCGCTTCAGGCGCCGTCCCGCGCGCAGGGGGCGCTGGAGCTGATGTGGAACCTGGAGCGGGCGCTGGCCGAACTGGCCGGCCTGCCGCATGTGTCGCTGCAGCCCAGCGCCGGCTCGCACGGCGAGCTCGCCGGCGTGCTGCTCACCCGGGCCTACCACGAGGACCGCGGCGACCGGCGCACCCGGGTGCTCACCCCGGACACCGCCCACGGCACCAACCCCGCCACGGTCACGATGGGCGGATACGAGGTGGTGAAGGTCGGCACCAACGCCCAGGGCGGCGTCGACGTGGAGGACCTGCGGCGCAAGGCCGACGACACCGTCGCCTGCCTGATGCTGACCAACCCCAATACGCTCGGCCTCTTCGATCCCAACATCGAGGAGATCGCCAAGATCATCCACGCCGTCGGAGCCACGCTCTACTACGACGGGGCGAACCTCAACGCGATCATGGGGATGACCCGCCCCGGCGACATGGGCTTCGACATCGTGCACTTCAACCTGCACAAGTCGTTCACCCAACCGCATGGGGGCGGCGGCCCCGGCTCGGGCCCCATCGCCGTGTCCGAGCGGATCGAGCCCTACCTGATGGTGCCGCGCGTGGTGCGCCACGACGACTCCGACGGACCGCGCTTCGACCTGGAGACGGACCGCCCGCGCTCCATCGGCCGGCTGCGTGGCTTCCAGGGCAACTACGGCGTCTTCGTCCGTGCCTACGCCTACATCCTCTCGCTGGGTGCCGAGGGCCTGCGCGAGGCGTCGCGCACGGCGGTGCTGAACGCCAACTACCTCCAGGCGCTCCTCGGGCGGGCGGGGATCGGCGAGCACCTGCCCCAGGCCTTCTCGGGCCACTGCATGCACGAGTTCGTGCTGTCGGGCGCACCGATGAAACGCGCGCTGGGCATCCGGACTCTGGATCTGGCCAAGCGCCTGCTGGACTCGGGCTACCACCCACCCACGGTGTACTTCCCGCTGCTGGTGGAGGAGGCGCTGCTGGTGGAGCCCACCGAGACCGAGACCAAAGAGACGCTGGACGCGTTCGCCGACGCGATCGAGGCGATCCTGACCGAGGCGGCGGAAGATCCGGAAATCGCCCGCAACGCCCCCTACGTCACGCCGGTGCGCCGGCTGGACGAGGCCGGCG
>JBIQJI010000146.1:0-3659 GCA_044507605.1 Actinomycetales bacterium
TGCCGTTGGTCTGCGAGACCCCGGTGACGTCCAGGCACCGGCCCGACCCCACGCCGATCAGCGGGGTGGTCGCCGCCGAGGCGGGCGCCGACCAGGTCAGGGCGGTGGCCAGGAAGGTCGCCAGTACGGCCGCGAGGGACGCGGCGAGGGCCGCCCGGCGGGGCCGTCCGCGCGGCTCGTGGTCCGACAAGGAAGCGGATGGAGGCTGCATGGCGTACTCCTTGGGTAGGGCGAGGCCGGGGCATCCGCCGGCCGGGTGCTTCGACCGGTCCACGAATCGATTCGTCGAGAGGCCGAATCCGCGGCGCGGGGAGACGGCGGGATCCAGCGGAGCACATACGACCGGACGACGGCCTGTCAAGGTGCCGCCCCGGTCCGGTCCTCGCCGGGCAGGCCCATTTACCGGGGGATTTCATCGCAGACGCGCCGGTCCCGCCGGCCTCGGCCCGCTGAAACTTTCAGGCGATCCGGCCCGCAGGCATGCCGACCGTCCGGTCGCCCATGTCGAACCGGTTCGGGAACCCGCGGTCTGTGGCGGCTTGTCAGCGGGAGGAGGAGAAGAGGCGCTGCTGGATCTCCTTGCGGTAGTCGTCGAGGGTCTTGTCGATGTGCGAAGCGGCGGCCCGGGCGGCCGCCTCCGGGTCGCCGGCGCGGATGGCCTGGTAGATGGCGGTGTGCTCCTCGACGGCCTCCGCCGCGTGACCGCCCACCGAGCCCCGCAGCCCGATGAAGTTCGACTGGGCCTGCAGCCGCCGGGCCTCGCCCACGGCGATCTGCAGGAACATGTTGTGCGAGGCCGTGGCGATGGCGGTGTGGAAGGCGTCGTCGCCGTCGTTGAACAGGTCCTCGCGGCCGGTCTCGAAGCCGTCGCGGCACATGTCGGCGGCCTCCTCGATGGCGCGCAGCTCCGCGGGGGTGGCGCGGCAGGCGGCCAGCCTGCTGGTCTCCATCTCCTGCGCGCGGCGGAACTCGAACAGCATGTAGACGTGGTCCAGGTCGGTCGGGAGGAAGAACGTCGCCCAGCGCCCGGTGCCGAGCATGCCCTCGTCGTCGGCGACGTACAGGCCCCGGCCCTTCTGGGCCCGCACCCGGCCGAGCGCGGAGAGTATCTTCACCCCCTCGCGTACGACGGTGCGGCTGGTGCCCAGCTGCCGGGCCAGCTCGATCTCGGTCGGCATGCGGTCCCCCGGACGCAGGCCCAGCCGGACGATCAACTCCAGCAGCTGCTCTGCGGCCACCTCGTAGCCCGGCCGATATCCGCTCTCGCGGGGGGTCTCGGTCACCGTACTTCCTCCTCGCCACTCCCTGTCAAGAGTATGACTGATCAAGGGCGGCATTCCCGCAGCCGAATCGGGGCGGCTAAATAAGTACGACATATCTGAACGCTTCATGGCGCCCTGGTCGCGTGAACAACCCGCAAGATCGAGGAAAAGCGCTGGTGAAAGGGCAGAACAGTGGGATTCTGCGACGTTCCCCGGAGCGTGCAGCCCGAAGATAAGCAGGCTTAAGCCTTGACGTGCATACATGATCTGGAGCTAATGGTGAGGATGGCGCGACCTGAGCCACCCCCCTACCTGTGAAGGAACCGCCGTGCGAACAACCTCGCCCGTCACCGTGCCGAGACCGGTCCTTGCCGGCATCGCCGCCGCGCTGGCCGCGGCGTTCGCCCTCGTCATCCCGGCCGGCTCGGCCCACGCGGCCACCACGACCCTGTACGCCTCGCCCACCGGAACCGGCACCGACTGCACCTCCTCACAGCCGTGCTCGCTGTCCGCCGCCAAGTCGGCGGTGCGGGCCGCGAACGACGACATGACCGGTGACATCGTCGTCGAGCTCGCCGACGGCGTGTACCGGCAGACCTCCCCGTTGCGATTCACCGCCGAAGACTCCGGCCAACAGGGCCACACGGTCATCTGGCAGGCCGCCGAGGGCGCGCATCCCGTCATCAGCGGCGCCAAGGCGGTCACCGGGTGGACCCTGGCCGACTCCGGCAAGAACATCTGGCGGGCGAACGTCGGCGCCGGCATCGACACCCGGCAGCTGTACGTCAACGGGGCCCTCGCCACCCGGGCACGAACCCAGGTGAACCGGAACGACTTCACCTTCACCACCACCGGAATGCGGATCAACAACGGCGCCCTCGGCTACCTGAACAACCTGGCCCACCAGGACCGGGTCGAGGTGGAGAGCGTCGGCTCGTTCACCGACCGCTACGCGCGGGTGCAGAGCATCGGCGGGAACTTCATCACGATGCGGCAGCCCGGCTGGAACAACAACTCCTTCGGGTACGACACCCTCACCAAGCCGCACCGGGCGGGCCCGTTCTACCTGGAGAACGCCTACGAGTTCCTCGACTCGCCGGGCGAGTGGTACATCGACCCCGACGCCGGCGTCCTTTACTACAAACCGGCCTCCGGGCAGAACATCAACGACCTCAGCGTCGAACTGCCGATCCTGCAGTACCTGGTGAGCGTCGGCGGCACCTACGACGCGCCCGCCCACGACATCACGTTCACGGGGATCACGTTCACCGGGACGAGCTGGCTGGGCCCGAGCGGCGACCAGGGCTTCGCGGACCAGCAGACCGGGTCCTACATCGCCGGTAACTGGAACTGGCCCGCCGACAGGCTGAACTCCTGCCAGGAGGGCTGCACGCAGTTCGAGGAGGCGCGGCCGCACTGGTACCAGATGCCGGCCGCCGTGCAGGTCTCCGCCGCCGACCACATCACCTTCAGCGACTCCCGGTTCGTCAACCTGGGCCAGACCGCCGTGGGCATCGGCAACGACGCCAACGCGCACGCCAGCGGCGTCGGCCTGGGCGCCACCGACATCACGGTCACCGGGTCCGAGATCGCCTACAACTCGGCCGGCGGCGTCTTGGTCGGCGGCGTGCGCGCCGACGCGCACCACCCCAGCGACCAGCGGATGATCGACCGGAACATCTCCATCACCGACAACCGCATCCACGACCTCGGCCTGGACTACCGGGGCATCGTCTCGGTCCTGACCACGTACGTCACCAACACCGACGTGTCCCACAACGAGGTCTACAACCTGCCGTACACCGGAATGTCCATCGGCTACGGCTGGGGCTCCAACGACGCCGGCGGCAGCGACGTCTACGCCCAGCGCGGCCTGTACAACTACCAGCCGCGCTACAGCACGCCCACGACCGCCTCCGGCAACCGGCTCGTCGGCAACTACGTGCACGACGTCATGCAGCAGATGACCGACGGCGGCTGCATCTACACCCTGTCCGCCAACCCCGACGCGCTGATCCAAGGCAACTACTGCCTGCGGAGCAACGGCTTCGGCGTCTACTTCGACGAAGGATCCCGGTACTACACCGTGACCGGCAACGTGTTCTCGAACACCGGCACCTGGGCCACGGCCAACTACTGGGGCGGCGAGAACATGGGCAACTGGACCGTCACCAACAACTGGTCGACCAACGGCAGCACCAACGTGACCAACGGCGACCGCGGCAACGTCGTCTACGGCAACGTCACGGTCTCCAACGGCAACTGGCCGTCGGGCGCGCGGGCCGTGATGGACTCCGCCGGGCCCCGGACCGGCGGCGACACCTCACCCACTCCGGGGGGCACGAGCGCCCTGAAGGGTGTGGGGTCGGGCCGGTGCCTGGACGTGACCGGCGCGTC
>JBIQJI010000088.1:0-25336 GCA_044507605.1 Actinomycetales bacterium
GGCCGGGGCGGCGACGGCGGTTCCGGCGAGCGGCACCACGATGGCGGCCGTCAGTATCGCGACGGCGGTCGAGATTTTCGGCCAGGTCGGCTGTGACCATGTCGGTTTCGGCATTGCTGTTTTCCCTTCCGCGGCTCTTCATGGGGGATGGTCGGTTCGCGGGGGAGCGGGGTCAACGTGCCGTCGTGCGGTTCTGTGATCGTGCTGGTCGACCGCGGGCGCGTATGTACGTTTCACGTGCGTTGCGGGCCGGTATCCGCGGCGGGGAACGGCGGTGCGGGCATGGGGCTTCTGGTTCCGATGAACGTGACCAAAGACCCTAATGAGGGTGATCCATCTGGGTGAGGGTTGGCATGTCGTAGTGAGGGCTCCGCTGACGGAGGGATGACGCGCCATGACGACCGTTCGGCCGACCGGGACTCTGATGACCGGGATGGGCCGGGTGGTCGCGCTGGTGCTCGCCATGGCGGGGGTCGCGGTCGGCTGCTGGGCGTGGGCGCCGTCGGCGCCGCTCGGGCCGGGGGACAAGGAGCTGCTGGGGCCGGGCCCGGTCGCCGGTTCGGTGCTGGTGGCGGTGCCCATCGTGGCGGGGTCGCGGTGATCGCGGCGTTCGGGCCGGTGCTGCCGGGCGGTGGGGGTTCTTGCCGTGGCGGCGGTGTTCGCTGTGGGAAACGGCGCGGTGGTCGCGCTGCTCGGGCGGGGGCCGGTGCCGGTGCCGACGGTGGGCGGCGCGGCGGGCGTAGTGGGCGCGGGTGGGTTCGGCGGGTTTCTGCCGCCGATCGTCATGAAGCCGATCTGGCGGCTCCGGGTTCGTACGCCGTCGGGTTGCCGCTGCTCGCGGCGGTCGCGGCGGCCGGGTTCTGCCATTGCTCGTTGGTGTCGCACATGATCGGGGCGAGGCGGGGAAGCCGCAGGGGCCGAGAGGTGCCGGGAAGCCGGGCGGAGCGTTGACAAGGGAGTGGGCCTTATGTCGGGACTGGACGGGCCGGTCGAGGACGCGCTGCTGCGCCTGGGCAGGCATCTGAGGCCGGGGCGGACGTCCGAGGATCTGCGGACGATCCACAAGATCGGCGGGCGGGACGGTGACGTCTTCTATCGGGACCGGTGGAGTCACGACAAGGTGGTCCGCTCCACGCATGGGGTGAACTGCACGGGCTCGTGCTCGTGGAAGGTGTACGTCAAGGACGGCATCATCACGTGGGAGACGCAGCAGACCGACTATCCGAGCGTCGGCCCGGACCGGCCGGAGTACGAGCCGCGCGGCTGCCCGCGCGGCGCCGCGTTCTCCTGGTACACGTATTCGCCGACGCGGGTGCGGTATCCGTACGGGCGGGGCGCGCTGGTCGCGATGTACCGGGAGGCGAAGGCGCGGCTGGGCGACCCGGTGGCGGCGTGGGCGGAGATCACCACCGATCCGGAGAAGAGGCGGCGGTATCAGACGGCGCGCGGCAAGGGCGGCCTTGTCCGGCTCGGCTGGGACGAAGCGGCCGAGATCATCGCCGCCGCGCATGTGCACACGATCAAGGCGTACGGCCCGGACCGGGTGGCGGGTTTTTCGCCGATTCCGGCGATGTCGATGACGTCGCACGCGGTGGGCGCCCGGTTCGTGTCGCTGCTCGGCGGCGCCATGTTGTCGTTCTACGACTGGTACGCCGACCTGCCCGTGGCTTCGCCGCAGGTGTTCGGCGATCAGACCGATGTGCCCGAGTCGGCCGACTGGTGGGACGCGGCGTATCTGATGCTGTGGGGCTCGAATGTGCCCGTCACCCGCACGCCCGACGCGCATTACATGACGGAGGCCCGTTACCGGGGGCAGAAGGTGGTCGTGCTGTCGCCCGACTACAGCGACGCGGCGAAGTTCGCCGACGAGTGGCTGGCCCCGCATCCGGGCACGGACGCGGCGCTGGCGATGGCGATGGGGCACGTGATCTTGACGGAGTTCTTTGCCAAGCGCGACACGCCCTACTTCTCCGGCTACGTCAAGCAGTTCACGGATCTGCCGTTTCTGGTGCGGCTGCGCGAGAGCGGCGACGGGCACGTGCCGGACAAGTTCCTCACGGCGGCCGATCTCGGCGCGGGGGACGGCGACGCGGAGGCGGCGTTCAAGACGGTGCTGCTCGATGCGCGCACGGGTGAGCCGGTGGTGCCGGGCGGCTCGCTGGGTTTCCGCTACGCGGAGGCCGGGCAGGGCCGGTGGAATCTCGATCTCGGCGATGTCGATCCGCGGCTGACGCTGCTCGGCGACGAGGGTGCCGAGGCGGTGGCGGTGGCGCTGCCCCGGTTCGACGGCGCCGAGGCGGGGGTGCTGCGGCGCGGTGTGCCCGTGCGCCGGATCGCCGGTCATCTGGTGACCACGGTGTTCGATCTGCTGATGGCCCAGTACGGCGTGGCCCGCGAGGGCCTGCCGGGCACGTGGCCCACCGGTTATGACGACGCCGGCGAGCCGTACACCCCGGCCTGGCAGGAGGCGATCACGTCGGTGCCCGCGGCGAAGGTGATCAGGATCGCCCGGGAGTTCGCCCGGAACGCGGAGGAGTCGCGCGGCCGCTCCATGATCATCATGGGGGCGGGGGCGAACCACTGGTTCCACGCCGACACGATGTACCGGTCGTTTCTCGCGCTGGTGACGCTCACCGGCTGCCAGGGCGTGAACGGCGGCGGCTGGGCGCACTACGTGGGCCAGGAGAAGGTGCGCCCTCTCACGGGCTGGGCGCAGCTGGCGTCCGGCCTCGACTGGGCGCGCCCGCCCCGGCAGATGATCGGCACCGCGTATTTCTACCTGGCCACCGACCAGTGGCGGTACGACACCTACACGGCCGACGTCGTGTCGTCGCCTCTCGGCGGCGGGGCGTTCGGCGGCAGGCCGACCGTCGACCTGCTGGCCCAGTCGGCGCGGCTCGGCTGGATGCCGTCGTATCCGACGTTCGACCGCAATCCGCTGGACCTGGCCGATGAGGCCGAGGCGGCGGGCAAGGACCCCGGCCAGTACGTGGTCGACCAGGTCGTTTCCGGCGAGCTGGGTTTCGCGGGCGAGGACCCCGACGCCCCGGCGAACTGGCCGCGGGTGCTGACGGTGTGGCGGTCGAACCTGCTGGGCTCGTCGGCGAAGGGCGACGAGTACTTCCTGCGGCATCTGCTCGGCACCGATTCGGCCGTGCGGGCCCGGGAGGCCGAGCGGCGCCCGGCCGACGTGGCGTGGCCCGAGGAGGCGCCGCGCGGGAAGCTGGATCTGCTGGTGTCGCTGGACTTCCGCATGACCTCGACGACGTTGTTCAGCGACATCGTGCTCCCGGCGGCGACCTGGTACGAGAAGCACGACCTGTCCTCGACCGACATGCACCCGTTCGTGCACGCGTTCAGCCCGGCGATCGACCCGCCGTGGCAGACCCGCACCGATTTCGCCGCCTTTCACACGATCGCGAAGGCGTTCAGCGCGCTCGCGAAGACCCATCTCGGGACGCGCGGGGACCTGGTGGCCGTGCCGCTGCTGCACGACACGCCCGACGAGCTGGCCACGCCGGGCGGCGTGGTCCGCGACTGGCTGGAGACCGGCGAGCGGCCCGTGCCCGGGCGCGACTTCCCGAAGATCGTCAGGGTGGAGCGGGACTACGCGGCGATCGCCGACAAGATGGCGGCGCTGGGGCCGCTGGTGGACCGCCTGGGCGCGACGACCAAGGGCGTGACGTACGAGGTCGGCGGCGAGATCGAGCGGCTGCGCCAGGTCAACGGCACGGTGCACGAGGGCGTGGCCGCCGGGCGGCCGTCGCTCGCCACCGACGTGGCCATGTGCGAGACGATCCTCGCGCTGTCGGGCACCACCAACGGGCACCTGGCGGCGCAGGGGTTCGCGGCGCTGGCCCGGCGCACGGGCACGGACTTCGACGGGCTGGCCGACGAGCACCGGCGCATCACGTTCCGCGACACGCAGGCCCGGCCGGTGCCGGTGATCACCTCGCCCGAGTGGTCGGGCAGCGAGACCGGCGGCAGACGCTATTCGGCGTTCACGACCAACGTCGAGCACCGCAAACCGTGGCACACCCTCACCGGCCGCCAGCATTTCTACCTCGACCACGACTGGATGCACGAGGCCGGCGAGGCGATGCCGATCTACCGGCCGCCGCTGAACATGACCGCGATGTTCGGCGAGCCGGGCCGCGACGATCCGGCGGCCGGCGGGGTGGTGGTGCGCTACCTGACCCCGCACTCCAAGTGGTCGATTCACTCCGAGTATCAGGACAACCTGCTCATGCTGACCCTGTCGCGCGGCGGGCCGACGATCTGGATGAGCCCTGCCGACGCCGCGAAGGGCGGCATCGGCGACAACGACTGGGTCGAGGCCGTCAACCGCAACGGCGTCGTCGTGGCCCGCGCGATCGTCTCCCACCGCATGCCCGAGGGCACCGTGTACATGTACCACGCGCAGGAGCGCGTCGTGGACGTGCCGATCAGCGAGACCTCGGGGCAGCGCGGCGGCATCCACAACTCGCTCACCCGGCTCCTGATCAAACCCACGCACCTGATCGGCGGCTACGCCCAGCTGTCGTTCGCGTTCAACTACCTCGGCCCGACCGGCAACCAGCGCGACGAGGTCACCGTGATCCGCCGCCGCACCCAGGAGGTGGACTACTGATGCGCGTCATGGCCCAGCTCGCCATGGTGATGAACCTGGACAAGTGCATCGGCTGCCACACGTGCTCGGTCACCTGCAAGCAGGCGTGGACGAACCGGGCCGGCACCGAGTACGTCTGGTTCAACAACGTCGAGACCCGCCCCGGCCAGGGCTACCCGCGCACGTACCAGGATCAGGAGAAGTGGCGCGGCGGCTGGGAGCTGAACCGGCGCGGCCGGCTGCGCCTGAAGGCCGGCGGGCGGTTCCGCAAGCTGCTCACCATTTTCGCCAACCCGCTCCTGCCGTCCATCGACGACTACTACGAGCCCTGGACGTACGACTACGACCGCCTGTTCAGCGCCCCCCAGCAGGAGCACACGCCGGTCGCGCGCCCCCGCTCCCTGATCAGCGGCAAACCCACCAAGATCAGGTGGAGCGCCAACTGGGACGACGACCTCGGCGGCGCGCCCGAGCTCGCGCCCGCCGACCCGGTGCTGCGCAAGGTGTCGGACCAGGTGAAGCTGGAGTTCGAGCGCGCCTTCATGTTCTATCTGCCGCGCATCTGCGAGCACTGCCTCAACCCGTCGTGCGTCGCGTCATGCCCGTCGGGCGCGATGTACAAGCGGGCCGAGGACGGCATCGTGCTCGTCGACCAGGACCGCTGCCGGGGCTGGCGCATGTGCGTCACCGGGTGCCCGTACAAGAAGGTGTATTTCAACCACCGCACCGGCAAGGCCGAGAAGTGCACGTTCTGCTATCCGCGGGTCGAGGTGGGCCTGCCCACGGTCTGCTCGGAGACCTGCGTCGGCCGCCTCCGCTACATCGGCCTGGTCCTGTACGACGTCGACAAGGTCACCGAGGCGGCGTCGACGCCCGACGAGAAGGACCTGCTGGAGGCGCAGAAGAGCGTGCTGCTCGACCCGCACGACCCGGGGGTGATCGCCGCGGCCCGCGAGTCGGGCATCCCCGACGACTGGCTCGACGCCGCCCGCCGCTCCCCGATCCACAAGCTGATCTTCGAGTACGGCGTGGCGCTGCCGCTCCACCCGGAGTACCGCACGATGCCGATGGTCTGGTACGTCCCCCCGCTGTCGCCGGTCGTCGACGCCCTCACCGAGACCGGCCACGACGGCGAGGACGCCGGCAACCTGTTCGGCGCCATCGACACGCTGCGCATCCCCATCGGCTACCTCGCCGAGCTGTTCAGCGCCGGCGACCCGGGCCCGGTACGCGACGTGCTGGCCCGCCTCGCCGCGATGCGCGCCCACATGCGCCGCGCCAACCTCGGCCAGGAGCCCGACGAGTCGATCGCCGACGCGGTCGGCATGACCGGCGAGACCATCGAGGAGATGTACCGCCTGCTCGCCCTCGCCCCCTATGACGAGCGGTACGTCATCCCGAAGGCGCACGCCGAGCAGGGCGCCCGGCTGGAGGAGCTCGGCTGCAGCCTCGACTACGAGGGCGGGCCCGGCATGAGCGGCCCGTTCGGCGAGGCGTCCGGCCGGCCCGAGCCGGTGTCGGTGGAGAGTTTCCACGCGCTGCGCGAACGTCAGGAAAGCGGCGCGCTGCTGGACCCGGAGGAGCGGCGCGGCCGCATCAACCTGCTCAACTGGGACGGCAAGGGCCTCCCCGAGGGCCTGTTCCCGCCCCGGAAGAAGGACACGTGACCTCCTCCAGCCACCCAGGCCCCCGCCCCCGCCACCCGGGCTCCGGGCAGCCGGCCTCCCGGCCCCCGAGCGCCCCACGCCCGATCTCGCCCTGCCCCGGTGCCGGCCGCCGGAGGGGCGCCGACCCCACACCCACGGAGGTCCGATGACCGAGCACGAGACACGCATTGTCCATCAGGTGGCCTCGGTGCTGCTCGGCTACCCCGACCAGGCGCTGTACGACGCCCGCCCGGTGCTGGCGGCGGCCGTGGCCGGCCTGCCCGCCGGGCGGGCCGCCGGGCGGCTGGCCGCGTTCCTCGGCTACCTGGACCGCACGCCCCTCACCGACGCGGCCGCCGCCTACGTCGAGGTGTTCGACATGAAGCGCCGCTGCTGCCCGTACCTCACCTATTACACCTACGGCGACACCCGTAAGCGCGGCATGGCGCTGCTGCGGTTCAAGCACGCCTACCGGCAGGCCGGGTTCGAGCCGGCGGGCGACGAGCTGCCCGACCACCTGGCCGTGGTCTGCGAGCTGTCGGGCCGCGGCGCCACGCGCGAGGCGGGGCGGCTGCTGCGCGAGCACCGCCCCGGCATCGAGCTGCTGCTGCGCGCCCTGGAGGACGAGGGTTCCCCGTACGCCGACGTGGTCGCCGCCGTGCTGGCCACCCTGCCCGCCTTGGCCCCGCGCGACCGCGACGCCCTGATCCGGCTGGCCGCCGAGGGGCCGCCCCCGGCCGAGGAGGTCGGCCTGGAGCCGTACGACGTGGCCGCCATGTCCGCTGCCATGTCCGCCGCCAGGTCCGCCGTCACCCGGGGAGGAGCCCGATGAGCGCGCTCGACATCGCCCTGTTCGTGATCGCCCCGTATGTGGCCATCACGGTGTTCGTGCTCGGCCACGTGTGGCGCTACCGCTACGACAAGTTCGGCTGGACCACCCGCTCGTCGCAGATGTACGAGTCGCGGCTGCTGCGCATCGGCAGCCCGCTGTTCCACTTCGGCATTCTGATCGTGCTGGTGGGTCATTTCGTCGGCCTGGTCATCCCGGAGAGCTGGACCGACGCCGTGGGGGTCGGCGAGGCGGCGTACCACGTCATGGCCGTCGCGCTCGGCACGGTCGCCGGGATGTCCACTCTGGGCGGCCTGGCGATCCTGATCTACCGGCGCCGCACGGTCGGCCCGGTGTTCAGCGCCACCACCCGCAACGACAAGCTGATGTACGCCGTGCTCGCCCTGGTGATCGTGCTCGGCCTCGGCACGACGGTCGTGGCGAATCTGCTCGGCGGCGGCTACGACTACCGCACCACCGTGTCGCCGTGGTTCCGCTCGGTGTTCCTGCTGCGGCCCGAGGGGGAGCTGATGGCGGGGGCGCCGCCGCTGTTCCAGGCGCATGCCCTGAGCGCGCTGCTGCTGTTCGTGATCTGGCCGTTCACCCGCCTGGTGCACATGCTGACCGCGCCCATCGGGTACCTGACCCGCCCGTACATCATCTACCGGAGCCGGGCCGACCGCACGGGCGCCCGGCCTGTGCGCCGCGGCTGGGAGCCGTCGCGCTGAGCGCGTTAACGGGCGGGCGCCTCGGTTAGCGGGAAGCCATGGACGGCAGCAGCAGCCACACGTTCGGCGCCCACAGCGGCACGCTCTTGATCAAGACGGGGCGCACCGGGATGGGCGCCAAGGCCGGGCATGACCTGACGATCGAGGTGACCCGCTGGCACGGCGAGGCGAGGGTGGACCCGGCGGAGCCGGCCGCCTCCCACGTGACCGTCGAGGCCGACCCCGCCTCGCTCGCCGTGCGCGAGGGCACGGGCGGGGTCAAGGCCCTCACCGACTCCGACCGCGCCGAGATCGAACGCACCATCCGCGAGAAGGCGTTGCGCACCGACCGGCCGATCACGTTCCGCTCGGCCTCGGTCGCCGGCACCCCGGAGGCGTTCCAGATCGAGGGCGAGCTCACCATCGGCACCACCACGGCCCCGCTGACCGTACGGGGCCGCCTGACCGGCGACCGGGTGTCGGGCTCGGCCACCGTGGCCCAGTCGCGGTGGGGCATCAAGCCCTACTCGGCCTTTTTCGGCGCCCTCAAGCTGCGCGACGAGGTCGAGGTCGCCTTCGACGTGGGGCTGAAGCCCGTCTGAGGCCGCGGTCGGCGGGACGACAGGCACGTTTCGCCACACATTGGTCGGGTACGCAGCGTAGCGTCCAGCTACACTAAGTGAGGATATGTCATGATCAAGCTACGCTGGGTCGCCACCACCGCCATACTCGCCGGGGTCGCGGCCGCTTCCCTGGTCCTGCCCGCCGGCGCCGCCACGGCGGCCACGCACGCCGCCGATGAGATCTGCGGTCCCGGGGGTCAGTACGTGCCCAACATCGGGTGCGTGCCCGTGCCCGGACCCGGCACCGCACAGAACCCCACGGCCATCACTCAGGCCCCGGCCGGCGCGACGGCCACCAGCGCCACCACCGCAAGAACCTGCATCTTCTACGCGACCATGACGCCTCCGCGGTGTCTCGAGGACCTGGTCTCGACGTCCAACGGCTGACCGCGCACCGGTCCGTACAAAGAACCCATCGGTACGCACACCACGCCCCCGTGCCCGGCGACCCAACGCACCACAGGCCACGAGCACGGGGGCGACCCCCCTCGCCCCGGAGGGGAGACCGGCCCGCCGGCCGCACCCGCACCTTCTGATTCCGCCCGGACACGGCAGCGGCGGGGCCGACGTAGTCTGTGGGGCGATGGACGAGAACCGAGCACGACGCGTGGTCGATAAACTGCGCGATCGCGGCATCGACGGACACCTTGCCCGGGTCGGCACCTACCAGTTCGGCGTGCGCATCAGCCTGCCCGACGGGCGTGAGGCCGAGTGGGACACCGACGGCACCGCCGGGCTGGAGGCCCAGGTGATGCGCAACGGCATGCTCGTCGGATTCGTCCCCGTGATCGAGGGGTCGGAGGACTTCGACGAGGACCAGGTGGTCGACGCGATCGCCCGCACCGACTACGACCGCCCCATCGCCCGCCAGCGCCCCGAGGCGCCGCCCCCGGCCAAGCCGCTGCCCCGGGAGGGCGGCCTGTTCCGCCGTTTTCTCGACGGCTTCCGCTACCGCTGACCGTCTCGACCGGCCGGTCTTTACCCGATAGGCCCTACGTGCGCGTCAGGTGCAGGTGGGGGCCGAGCAGGGTGAGGTCGGCCGCCGACAGCCGGTCGGTGGCGGTCCGCGCCTGGTGCCAGTAGGGGTAGAGCAGCGGCGGCGCGCTCACCTCGTCGAGGCGGGCCCGCTCCTCGTCGCCGAGCGTCAGGTCCAGGGCCGCGAGGTTGTCGGCCAGCTGCTCACTGGTACGCGCCCCGATGACCAGGGACGTCACGGCGGGCCGCCCGAGCAGCCACGCCAGCGCCACCCGCGCCGCCGACACGCCGTGGGCGTCGCCGATCTCGACGAGCACGTCGACGATGTCGTACAGGCGGTCCTGGTCGTAGACGGGCGGCTCGTTCCACTCGGTGAGCTGCCGCGACCCGGCCGGGGCCTCGCGGTCGCGGCGGTACTTGCCCGACAGCAGCCCACCGGCGAGCGGGCTCCACACCAGCACGCCGAGCCCTTGGTCGACGGACGCGGGGATCAGCTCGTACTCGGCCTCGCGGCCGTGCAGCGAATAGTAGATCTGCTGGCTGACGAACCGGGGCAGGCCGCGCAGGTCGGCCACGCCGAGGGCCTTCATGAGCTGCCAGCCGGTGTAGTTGGAGGTGCCCACGTAGCGCACCTTGCCCTGGCGCACCAGCAGGTCGAGGGCCTCCAGGGTCTCCTCCAGCGGGGTCAGCCCGTCCCACTCGTGCACCTGGTACAGGTCGATGTGGTCGGTGTCGAGGCGGCGCAGGCTCGCCTCGCAGCCCTCGATGATGTGGTGCCGCGACAGCCCGCCGTCGTTGGGGTCGCCGCTCAGCACCATGCGCACCTTGGTGGCGAGCAGCACCTGGTCGCGCCGGCCCTTCAGCACCTCGCCGACGATCTCCTCGGACAGGCCGCCGGAGTAGACGTCGGCGGTGTCGATGAGGTTGATGCCGGCGTCGAGGCACATGTCGACCTGACGGCGCGCCTCGTCGACGCCGGTGGAGCCGACGTTGGCGAAGTGGCCCCTGCCGCCGAACGTCATCGTGCCCATGGTGAGGACGGAAACCCGAAGGCCGGACCGGCCGAGTGCCCTGTACTCCATGATCTGCAGCCTAACGCTCAGGCGGTCGCCGGACGAGCCCTGGGCGGCCCGCCGAGGCGGGTGCGCAGCGCGCCGGCCGCCCGGCACACCAGGAAGATCGTGAAGGCGATCGTGGTGACGTACGGGCTGATCGGGACGCTGCCGCCGAGGGCCAGCAGGATGCCGCCGACGACCGAGGTCACGGCGAAGACGACGCTGAGCACCGGCACCAGCAGCGGCGACGCCGTCACCCGCATCGCGGCGGCGGCCGGGGTGACCACGATCGCCAGCACCAGCAGCGCGCCCACCACCTGGATCGCCACCGCCACCGCGAGCCCGAGCACCACGGTGAACAGCGGGGACAGGGTGCCCACCGGCACGCCGCGCGCGGCGGCGACGGCGGGGTCCACGCTGGCGAACATGAGCGGCCGCCACAGCACGGCCAGCGCCACCAGCACCACCGCGCAGGTGCCGATCAGCCAGCTCATCTGCGGTGTGTCCACCGCGACGATCTGCCCGGTGAGCAGCCCGAACTTGTTCGCCGCGCGGCCCTTGTACAGCGCCAGGAACAGCACGCCGAGGCCGAGCCCGAACGGCATCAGCACCCCGATGATCGAGTTGCGGTCGCGGGCCCGTACGCCGAGCGCCCCGATCACCGCGGCCGCGATCACCGACCCCACCAGCGATCCGGCGGCGACGTTCACCCCGGCGAGCAGCGCGGCCGACGCCCCGGCGAACGACAGCTCGGCGATGCCGTGCACCGCGAACGCCAGGTCCCGCATCATCACGAACACGCTGATCAGCCCGCCGACGAGCCCGAGCACGGCCCCGGCGATGAGCGAGTTCGTGACCAGGGCGAGCAGCTCGCCGTAGTCCTCGTACGAGAACAGCTGGCCCCAGATGCCGGCATCGTCCAGCGCCTGCGCCGCGTGGGCCGCGATCATGCCGCCTCCTTGCCGTCCGGCCCCCGGCGGGGCTCGTAGTGGTGCTCATGGTCGGTCTGGTGGTGGTGCTCGTGGTCGGTCTGGTGGTGGTGCTCGTGGTCGGTCTGGTGGTGTTCGTGGTGGTGCTCGCCGTGAGGGGCGACCACGACCACGACGCGGCCGTACGTCCTGATCACCTCGACCGGGCTGCCGTACAGGTCGGTCAGCACCTCCGAGGTCAGCACCTCGTCCGGCGGCCCGATGCGGAACCGGCCCCCGGCGAGGTACAGCACCCGGTCGACCAGGTGCAGGATCGGGTTGATCTCGTGGGTGACGAACAGCACGGCCGTGCCGTGGGCGCGCCGCCGCTCGTCGACCAGCGCGGCCACGGCCCGCTGGTGGCCGAGGTCGAGCGACAGCAGCGGCTCGTCGCACAGCAGCAGGTCCGGGTCGGCCGCCAGCGCCTGCGCCACCCGCAGCCGCTGCTGCTCGCCCCCCGACAGCAGGCCGAGGGGCGCGTCGGCGTAGGCCGTGGCGCCGACGGCCGCGAGCAGGTCGTCCACCCGCCGCCGCAGGCGCCGCCCGCCGAACGGCAGCCCCCAGCGGTGCCCGTCGATGCCGAGCCGCACCAGGTCGCGGGCGCGCAGCGGGGTGTGCGGGTCGATGGCCCGTTGCTGCGGGATGTAGCCGACGAGCCGGCCGCCCCGCTCCGGCGGCAGGCCGCACACGCGCACGGTGCCCGCCGACAGCCGGAGGGCGCCGAGCAGGGCGCGCAGCAGGCTCGTCTTGCCGGATCCGTTGGGCCCGAGCACCGCCACGAACTCGCCGCGCCGCACGTCCAGGTCGAGCCCCGACCACAGGGTCCGTGCCCCGTACGCCAGGGCGGCGCCCCGCAGCTCCAGCATGACGTCGTCGCCGGGGCGGCCTGGTGGGCGGCGGAGAGGGAGGAACCGGTCATCGGGAGAGGACCTTTCCGAGTGCGTCGATCGTGTCGTCCATCCAGGTCAGGTAGTCCTTGCCGGCGGGCAGGGTCTCGGTGACGGGCAGCGCTGGCACGCCGGCGTCGAGCGCGGCCTGTTTCACGAGCTCGGTCTGCGGCCCGGCGGTCTGCTCGTTGTAGACGAGCAGCTCGGCCTTTTTCGCGGCGAACAGGCCGAGGGTGTCGCGGAGCACGGCGGGGGCGACGTCGTCGCCTTCTTCGAGGGCCTCGCTGAACTCCTCGGGTGTGACGTTGGTGAGCCCGCACGCCGTCAGCAGATACAGCGGCACCGGCTCGGTGATCGCGACGGGCGTCCCTTTCGCCGTGCCGGCCAGGGCCGCCTCGCGGTCGCGCAGCGCGTCGATGCGCTCGGTGAACGCCGCGGCGTTGGCGGTGAACGTGGCGGCGTCGGCGGGGGCCGCCTGGCCGAGGGCGTCGGCGAGGGCGTCGGCGAGTCTGCTCATCGCGGGCAGGTCGTACCAGACGTGCTCGTTCAGTTCGCCCCCGGCGGGGGCGGTGCGGCCGGAGAGCTCGACGGCGTTGAGCACGCGGGCGGACGGGTTGCCCGCCGCCTTGATCATCTTGTCGGCGAAGTCGTCGTAGCCGCCGCCGTTCTCAATGATCACCTGGGCCTTCGACAGGGCGAGCTGGGTGCGTGGGCCGGCCTCGTACGAGTGGGGGTCCTGCTGGGGGTCGTCGATGATCGAGGTGACCGTCACAAGGTCGCCGCCGATCTGGCGGGCGATGTCGCCGTACACGCTGGTCGAGGCGACCACGCGGACCCCGGCGGGGCTCCGCCCCGCGCTCGTCTCGTCGGAGGTGCCGCCACCCCGGCCGGCGGTGCCGCCGCACCCGCTCAGTAGGATCAGGACGGCCGCGACCAGGGGAAATGTCATAGGTCGGGGGCGCATACCGGACACGATAGCGAGAATGATAACGATTTTCAAATTCGCGACCGGTCGGTCCGGCTTTGTCCCGTCGCATCGCGCGGGGATGACACGTAGGATTCCGGACATGACCTGGCGACATTGATCCACACCCGCGTCCGCGCTGGCGCGCAGGCTGTACGCCTACGCGTTCACCGAGGACTTCGTCCTGCTCTACCCCGTCTACGCCGTACTGTTCGCCGACACGGGGCTCTCCGACGCGCAGATCTCCTCGCTGTTCCTCATCTGGTCACTGACCTCGATCGCGAGCGAGGTGCCCTCCGGCGCGTGGTCCGACGTGTTCTCCCGCAGGCGGCTGCTCATCCTGGCGCCGCTGCTCACCGGGTCCGGCTACGCGCTGTGGACCTTCGCCCCCTGCTACCTCTCCTTCGCCGCCGGCTTCCTGCTGTGGGGCGTCGGCTCCGCGCTGCGCTCGGGCACCATGCAGGCCCTCGTCTACGAGGAGCTCGCGCGCCACGGCGCCACCGACCGGTACGCCGAACTGATCGGCCGCTCCGAGGCCGTCTCGACCACCGCGATCATGGCGGCCAGTGCGGTGGCCGCCCCCGTGCTCGCCGCCGGCGGATACCGCGCGGTCGGCATCGCGAGCGTCGCCGCCACCCTGCTCTGCGCCCTCGTCGCCCGCACCATGCCCGACCCCCGGCAGGCCCGCGGGGGATCCGGCGCCCACGAGTGGGCGGGCGGTGCCGGGGTGCAGGCGGGCGACGCTGGAGGGCGGGCGGGCGGTGCCGGGGAACGCGACGGCGAAGGCGGCGAGCCCGGCTATCTGGAGGTGCTGCGCACGGGCCTCGCCGAGGCGCGGCGGGCCCGCCCGGTGCGCCGGGCCGTCGTGCTGCTCGCCCTGCTGCTGGGCGGCTACGGCGCGCTGGACGAGTACGTTCCGCTGCTGGCGAGCGGCACCGGCGTCGCCTCGGGTGCGGTGCCGCTCCTGGTGCTGGTGGTGACCGCCGGTGACATGGCCGGGGGCTGGGCGGCCGGCCGGGGCCATCGGCGGCTGCTCGGACCCGCCCTCGCGTTCGCCGCCGTGTGCCTGGCCGCCGGGGCGCTCAGCGGGACGGCCCTCGGCATGGCCGGGGTCGCGGCCGGGTTCGCCGTCTTCCGATGGGCCACGACCCGCGCCGACGCCGAGCTGCAGGCCCGCGTCGGGGACCGCGCGCGGGCCACCGTCACGTCCCTGGCCGGCATCGGCTCGGAGGCGGTGGGGCTGCTGGTTTACGCCGGTTACGCCCTGGGCTCGCCCGTGATCGGCCCGGGGGCGCTGTTCGCGCTGGTCGCGGTGCCGTATGTGGTGCTGGCGGCGATCGTGTGGCGGATGCGCTGAAGAGAGCAGAATCTCGCCCAGCGTGACGACACTGTTACTGTATGAGCAACGTGAAGGTCACTCTATGTGATAGTCATGTAGCGATACGCAGCGAGTCGGGAAATGAGCCACTCGGCAACGTCAAGCCAGGAGATGGTCATGCTGGTATACATTCTCGCCATCGGTGCCGCTGTCGGTGTGGTGGTCATAGCGGCGGTCCTTTTCCGCAAGCTCGGCCGCGACGTCGAAGACGGCGAGCCGGGGGGCACCACCGCCGGGCACGCGGGGTCGATGCTCTCGGCGTTGTTCCTGATGGCCTTCGCGATCGCGATCGTCGTGCCCTGGACCTCGGCCGACTCCGCGAGGCAGAACACCTACACCGAGAGCCAGGCCATCGTCGACGCCTACTGGTCGAGCACGCAGCTGCCCGCCGCCGAGGGGCAGCTTCTCCAGGGCGAGCTGCGCGACTACGTCCGGTTCGTCCTTGACCGGGAGTGGCGGCTCATGGCCGAAGGGCGGCTCAGCCTGGAGGGCTGGTCGCGACTCGACACCATGCGCGCGCAGCTGATGGCGCTGAAGGTGACCGGCTCGCTCGCCGACGCGCGCGACGCGGTGCTGGAGAAGATCCGCGGCATCTCCACCGCCCGCCGGCAGCGGGCGGCCGACGCCTCCTCCACGCCGCCGCCCGCCCTGCTGGTCATGACCGTCCTCACCGGCCTCGCCGTCTTGATCTTCCCGTTCTTGGCGGGCGCCCGCCCGCGCGGCCTCACCATCGTGCCGCTGGTGGTGATGGCGTCGCTGCTCGGGGTCGGCGTCTACATGGCCTTCGACATCATCCACGTGTTCGCCGGCGGCCTCGCGGTCGGCCCCGACGCGTTCACCGCGGCGCTTCAGGAATTCCAGCGGGTCCCGGGGGGCCAATGACATGCCGGTCCGCAGGCGACCCATCCGGCGGGCCCGCCGATCCGTGCGGCCCCGCCGCGTGACCCGGCCCGCCACCCGCGCGCCCGCGCTGCTGGCGATGATGCTGTCGGGCCTGCTCGCCGGGGTTCCGGCGGGGGCCCCGGCGCTCGCGCAGGCCCCGGCGGCGTTCTCACCGGGGCTCGGCGACGGTCTGTTCGGCGTGTGCGCCGACCTCGGCGTCGCCCACCAGGTCGGGGTGCACGCCGCCATCGGCTCCTGCCACGACGACCGGCCCGGCCCCGGCGCCCCCCACGTCCCCCCGCCGCCGCGTCCGCCCACGCACGCACCCGTGCCCAAGCCGCAGGTGCCCAAGCCGCATGTGCCCAAGCCGCATGTGAAGGCACCGCCGAAACCGGCGCCGCCCCCGGCTCCGCCGCACCCGCCCCGCCCACCGCGCCCGCCACGGCCACCGCGCCCGCCACGGCCACCGCGGCCGGTGGTGCACCGGCCGCCGGCCCCGCTGCCGCCCGCGCCCCGGCACCCGGTCGTCCGGCGCCCGCCCAGGGTCACCCCGACCCCCCGGCCGACGATGTCGCCCGTCCGCCACATGCGTGCGCCGGCGCCGCTGCCGGTGCGGCGCCGCCGCAATCCGCTCGCCACGGTCGTGGTCCTGGTCGTCGTCGTGACCGTGATCGCCGCAGGAGCGGGCGTGGCGTTCGGCGCCCGGTAGCGGGCCAATGGCGGGCCCAATACCGACCCGGCTATTTGGCCAGAATTTGACCCGACTTTCCAAATCGCCCGCTGTTTTGTCCGCTTTTCGGAGTGCATTCCAAAAGCCGTGGAAACTTATTGTGTTCAGATCTTCACACAGGGTACTCTCGGTCTTGTGTGCAGGTCATCAGCCCGAAAAAGGAATGGTGGTGTGTTGCTGTGACCGAATCGGTTGAATCGGGCGTCGTACCCGGAAATGGTCAGCCGCAGCTCAGTCTGGGCACGGCGGCGGCGCGAAATCTCGCGACGACGACCAAGACCCGGCCGCAAATGCAGAGCATCACCTCGCGGTGGCTGCTGCGCATGCTGCCCTGGGTCCAGGTCAAGGGCGGCACCTACCGCGTCAACCGGCGCCTCACCTACACCGTGGGCGACGGCCGGGTGACCTTCACCAACATCGGCGCCGACGTTCGGGTGGTGCCGCCGGAGCTGGCCGAGCTGGCGCCGCTGCGCGGGTTCGACGACATCGAGACGCTGACGGCGCTCGCCGACAGGTTCACCCAGCGGGAGTTCGCGCCGGGCGAGCCGCTGGCCGAGGCCGGCCGGCCGGTCGACCGCGTCGTGCTGATCGCCCACGGCAAGGTGAGCAAGATCGGCACCGGAGAGTACGGCGCCGAGACCATCCTCGGCACGCTCGCCGACGGCGACCACTTCGGCGCCGAGGCGCTGGTGGGCGACGCCGGCGGCTTCGCGTTCGGCGTGCGGGCCGACACTCCGGTCATCGCGCTGGAGCTGTCGCGCCGCGACTTCGACGAGATCGCCGCACGGGCGCCGCAGCTCGCCGAGCACGTGGCGCGCGCGACCGCCGAGGCGGGCCACGCGAGCAACGAGTTCGGCGAGGCGGCGATCGAGGTGGCGTCGGGGCACGAGGGCGAGCCGGTGCTGCCGGGGACGTTCGTGGACTATGAGCTGTCGCCCCGGGAGTACTCGTTGAGCGTGGCGCAGACGGTGCTGCGGGTGCACACGCGGGTGGCCGATCTGTACAACGAGCCGATGAACCAGGTCGAGCAGCAGTTGCGGCTGACGATCGAGGCGTTGCGGGAGCGGCAGGAACACGAGCTGATCAACGACCGGGAGTTCGGCCTGCTGCACAACGCCGACCTCAGGCAGCGTGTGCACACGCGCAGCGGGCCGCCCACCCCCGACGACATGGACGAGCTGCTCGCGACCGTCTGGAAGAACCCCGGCTTCTTCCTCGCCCACCCGCGCGCCATCGCGGCGTTCGGCCGCGAATGCAGCCGGCGCGGCGTCTACCCGCAGAGCATCGAGCTCGGCGAGAGCCGCGTGCCCGCCTGGCGCGGTGTGCCGATCTTCCCCTGCAACAAGCTGCCGATCAGCGACACCCGCACCACCTCCATCATGCTCATGCGCACCGGAGAGCACGACCAGGGCGTCGTCGGCCTGCACCAGGTCGGGCTGCCCGACGAGTACCAGCCGGGCCTGTCGGTGCGGTTCATGGGCATCAACGACCAGGCGCTCATCTGCTACCTGGTCAGCGCCTACTACTCCGCCGCCATCCTCGTGCCCGACGCGCTCGGCGTGCTGGAGAACGTCGAGATCGCCCACTTCGCCGACTGAGCCCGGCCGCCGGCGGCACGTGAGGGCGGCGGGGGCGAGCCCGTCCCGCCGCCCTCCGGCCGTCGATCACAACCGTTGATCAGTGGGTATCGGACAGGTGGTGGGGGAGATGACCGAACAGGCCGTGGCGCACGGCCGCCTCGCCTTGGGCACGGCGGCCGCGCGCAACCTGGCGACGACGACCAAGACCCGGCCGCAGATGCAGGGCATCACCTCGCGGTGGCTGCTGCGCATGCTGCCCTGGGTCGAGGCCAAGGGCGGCACCTACCGCGTGAACCGCCGGCTCACGTACGCCGTGGGCGACGGCCGGGTGACCTTCTACACCGAGGCCGGCGAGGTGCGCGTCGTGCCGCCCGCGCTGACCGAGCTCGGGCCGCTGCGCGGGTACGCCGACGCCGACGTGCTGGCCGAGCTGGCCGCCAGGTTCGCGGTGCGGCGCTTCGCGCGCGGCGAGACCCTGGTCGCCGCGGGACGGCCCGCCGACCGGGTGCTGCTGGTCGCCCACGGCAGGGTCGCCACGAGCCGCGCCGGGGCGTACGGGCACGACGCCGAGCTCGGCGTGCTCGGCGGGGGCGAGCACATCGGGGCGCACGTCCTGCTCGACCCGGACCGCCCCTGGCCGGTCACCGCGAAGGCGCTCACACCGGTCACCGCGCTGGTGCTGACCCGCCGCGACTTCGACGAGCTGGCCGGCCGGTCCGATGGGCTGCGCGAGCATCTCGCGACGGCGGCCGCGGCGAAGGCGCCGCCGCACAACAAGCAGGGCGAGGCGGCGATCGAGGTGGCGTCGGGGCACGAGGGCGAGCCGGTGCTGCCGGGGACGTTCGTGGACTATGAGCTGTCGCCCCGGGAGTACTCGTTGAGCGTGGCGCAGACGGTGCTGCGGGTGCACACGCGGGTGGCCGATCTGTACAACGAGCCGATGAACCAGGTCGAGCAGCAGTTGCGGCTGACGATCGAGGCGTTGCGGGAGCGGCAGGAACACGAGCTGATCAACGACCGGGAGTTCGGCCTGCTGCACAACGCCGACGTCCGGCAGCGCATCCAGTCCCGGGGCGGGCCGCCCACCCCCGACGCCATGGACGACCTGCTGTCGCGGCGTCGCAGCTCCAGGTTCTTCCTGGCCCACCCGCGCGCCATCGCGGCGTTCGGCCGCGAGTGCAGCCGGCGCGGCGTCTACCCGCAGCACATCGTGATCGACGACACCGAGGTCGTGGCGTGGCGCGGCGTGCCGGTCCTGCCCTGCGACAAGATCCCGATCAGTGACGCGCAGACCAGCTCGATCCTGGTGATGCGCACCGGCGCCGACGATCAGGGCGTGGTCGGGCTGCGGCAGACCGGCCTGCCGCACGAATACGCCCCGGGCCTGTCGGTGCGGTTCATGGGCATCGACGAGCAGGCCCTGATCCGCTACCTGGTCAGCACCTACTACTCCGCCGCAGTGCTCGTGCCCGACGCCCTGGGCGTGCTCGAGAACGTCGAAGTCGCCACCTGAGGAGGATCGCCAGTCACATGACGAGCATCGATGAGACGGTCACCGGCAGATCGGCCCGCAAGGTCCTGGCCTGGAGCCGTGACCTGGTCGGCCCCGCCCTGCGCGAGGCGGTCGGCGCGTTGCCCGAGGCGACCCGCACCATCGCCGGCTACCACTTCGGCTGGTGGGACGAGCACGGGCGGACCACCGCCGACGGCGGCGGCAAGGCGATCCGCCCGGCCCTGACGCTGCTGACCGCCGAGGCCGTGGGCGGCGCGGCGACCGAGGCGGTGCCGGCGGCGGTCGCGATCGAGCTCGTGCACAACTTCTCCCTGCTGCACGACGACGTGATGGACGGCGACACCACGCGCAGGCACCGGGCGACGGCCTGGACGGTGTTCGGCCGCAGCTCCGCCATCCTGGCCGGCGACGCCCTGCTGACCTTGGCGTTCGACGTGCTCGCCGCCACCGGGAGCCAGGCCGGCCGCGAGGGCATGCGCACGCTCAGCGCGGCCGTGCTCGACCTGATCGCCGGGCAGAACGCCGACATGGCGCTGGAGCAGCGCACCGACGTCGACCTGTCCGAGTGCCTGGCCATGGCGCGCCGCAAGACGGCGGCGCTGCTCGGCTGCGCCGCCGCCCTCGGCGCGTCGTTCGGCGGGGGCGACGCGGGGCGGGTCGCGCACCTGCGCGACTTCGGCGAGCGGCTCGGGCTGGCGTTCCAGCTCGTCGACGACCTGCTCGGCATCTGGGGCGACCCGGAGGTGACCGGCAAACCGGTCCGGTCCGACCTGCGCAACCGCAAGAAGTCGCTGCCGGTCGTCGCGGCGCTGACCTCCGGCTCGGCCGCCGGGCAGGAGCTGGCGACGCTCTACCACGGCACGGAGCCGATGACCGACGCCGACACGGCCCGCGCGGCCGGGCTGATCGAGCTGGCCGGCGGGCGCACCTGGAGCCGGTCGTACGCCGACGAACTCATGGGGCAGGCCCTCGACAGCCTGGTCTCGGCGGGCCCCGAGGTGCGGCCGTCGGCCGAGCTCGGCGCGCTGGCCCGCCTCATCACCTGCCGCGACCACTGAGCCCCGGCGCGCCGCGGCCCTGCCCCGCACCCTCAGACGAGGGGCGTCGACATCATCTGCTCGACCAGCGAGGTCGTGTGCTTGGCGTGCCGGAACAGCGGATGCACCAGCACGTCGCGCAGGAACGGCAGGTTGGTGCGCAGCCCTGCCCCCCGCACGGTGAACTCGTCGAGGGCGCGGCCCATCCGCGCGAGCACCTCGTCGCGGCTCGGCGCCCACACCACGACCTTCGCGATCAGCGGGTCGTAGTCGGCGGTGATGCGCAGGTTGGGCATCGCGTGCGTGTCGATGCGGGTGAACGGGCCGGCGGGCGGCACGAACTCCTCGATCAGGCCAGGGGCCGGCAGGAACCCCCGGAACGGGTCCTCGGCGTTGACCCGGCATTCGAGGGCGACCCCCGTCGGCACGATGTCGCACTGCCGGTACGCCAGCCGATGCCCGGCGGCGATCAGCAGCTGCTCGCGCACCAGGTCGATGCCGGTCACCATCTCGCTGATCGGATGCTCCACCTGCAGACGGCAGTTGGCCTCGATGAAGAACGCCGAGCCGTCTTCGTCGAGCACGAACTCGAACGTGCCGGCCCCCACGTAGCCGGCCTGCTTGGCGGCCCGCACGGCGAGCGCGCCGAGATGCTCGATCGCCTTGTCGGGCAGGTTCGGCGGCGGCGTCTCCTCGATCAGCTTCTGCCGCCGCCGCTGGATGGAGCAGTCCCGGACGCCGAGATGCACCACGTTGCCGTGGTCGTCGGCGAGCACCTGGACCTCGATGTGCCGCGCCGCGTCCACGTACTTCTCGACGTACACCCGGGCGTCGCCGAACAGCGCGAGGGCTTCGCGCTGCGTCGTGGAGAAGGCGTGCAGGAACTCTCGCGGCTCCCGCACCACCATCATGCCGCGCCCGCCGCCCCCCGCCACCGCCTTGATCACGACGGGGTAGCCGACGGCGTCGGCGGTCTTCTTGGCGTCCGCCGCCGGCTCCGCGCCGGGACTGCCCGGCAGCACCGGCAGCCGCGCCTCGATGGCGAACTGCCGGGCCGACGCCTTGTCGCCGAGCCGCGCGATCACCTGGGACGGCGGCCCGATCAGCTTCAGCCCGTGCGCCTCGCACATCTCCGCGAACTCGGGGTTCTCCGACACGAAGCCGTAGCCCGGATGGATCGCCTCGGCGCCGGTCTGCAGCGCCGCCGCGATGAGCGCCGGGGCGTTCAGGTAGCTGTGCCTGGGCTGCGCGGGGCCGATCTGGATCGACTCGTCGGCGTGCCGCACGGCGGGGGAGTCGCGGTCCACCGTGGAGTGCGCGACCACCGCCCGCACCCCCATCTCCCGGCACGTCCGCAGCACCCGAAGGGCGATCTCGCCCCGGTTGGCGATAAGAACGGTGTTGAACATCGCACTCCCCAGACGGTCTTTCTCGGTCGACGGCCCCGGCCGGAACTCAGCCGATGGCCTCGCGCGGCACCAGGCCGATCAGCGGCTCGCCGTACTCCACGGGCGCGCCGTCGGCGGCGAAGATCTCGTGGACCCGCCCGGCGTGCTCGGCCTGGATGGGGTTCATCAGCTTCATCGCCTCGACGATGCCGACCTGCTGCCCCACCTCGACGACGTGCCCGACCTCGACGAACGGCGCCGCGCCCGGCTCGGGCGACCGGTAGAAGGTGCCGACCATGGGCGCGGTGATGACGATCCCGTCCGGGGCCGCGGCGCCCCGCCCCCCGGCCTGCGTCCGCTGCCCGGGTACGGGGTCGCCGTCGCCCTCCGGTCCGGGGGCCTGGCCGGGCCCGTCGGCCGACCACTGCACGTCGACGGTGACCTCGCCCGAGGTGATGCGGATCCGCTGGAGCGGCGCCGGGCTCGCCGCGGCCACCTCGGCCGCGTGGCGGGTGACCCAGTTGAGCAGTTCCTCCCGCTCGGTCGCCGCCCCGCCGCTCCGGCGTGCCGGTTTGACCGCCCCGTTCGCCGTGTCCGGCTTGGAGTCGGTTGTCATTGGTGTCCTCCCTTGCCTGTACCGGTGCCGGCGTCGCTTGGCGCCGGCACCGCCGTGCCGACCCCGAACGCCCGGAACCTGGCGCGGCGCGCCGCGACCAGGTCCGCCGGGGCGACGTCCGACAGCTCGCACAGCACCGCCATGACGGTCTGCCGCACCCGCTGCGCCATGCCGAGAGGGTCGCGGTGGGCGCCTTCGTCGGGTTCGGGGATCACCGCGTCGACGATGCCGTGGCCGAGCAGCCGCCTGGCGTCGACGCACAGCGCCTCGGCGGCGCGCGGCGCGGCGGCGGCGTCACGCCACAGGATCGCCGCGCAGCCCTCGGGACTGATCACCGAGTAGACGGCGTTGGCGAGGGCGAGCACCCGGTCGGCCACGCCCAGCGCGAGCGCGCCGCCGCTGCCGCCCTCCCCGGTCACGATCGCCACGATCGGCACGGTGAGCCCCGACATGAGCCGCAGGTTCTCGGCGATCGCGTGCGCCTGGCCCCCGGCCTCCGCCTCCAGGCCGGGGTACGCCCCGGGCGTGTCGATGAGCGTGACGACCGGGATGCGCAGCTTCTCGGCGAGCCGCATCAGCCGGGCCGCCTTGCGGTTGCCGGCGGGCGACGACATGCCGAAGTTGTGGGCGACGAGCTCGCGGGTGTCGTGGCCCTTCTGGTGGCCGATCAGCATCACCGGCAGCCGGTCGAGCCGGCCGATGGCGCCCACGATCGCCGCGCAGTCGCCCGAGACGCGGTCGCCGTGCAGCTCCAGGACCTCGTCGAGCAGGCACACCGCGTAGTCGAGCGTCGTCGGGCGGCCCGGGTGGCGGGCGAGCGCGACGACCTCCCAGGCGTCCCGCTCCGGCAGGTCCTGCGGGCGGCGCAGCAGCTCCCGCGCCGCCTCCGCGCTCTCGGCCCGCCACGCCTCTCCGCACCACTCGTCCCGGCGGCCGGTCGCCCAGGCTCCGGCGGCGAGCAGGCCGCCCAGCACGCCGCGCAGCGCCGAGCGCGGCCGCACGGCGTCGACCAGGCCCTGCGCGAGCAGCGTCTCGGCGGTCTGGAAGCCCTCCGGGAGCGGCTGCCTGATGGTCTGCGCGATCACCCTCGGCCCGGCGAAGCCCATGTGGGCGCCGGGCTCGGCCACGATGACGTCGGTCAGGGTGGCGTAGGAGGCCGCGACGCCGCCGTACGTCGGATCGGTCACCAGGGTGATCGTCAAGATGCCCGCGGCGTCGAGCGCGGCCAGCGCCTGGCTGGTCTTCACCATCTGCATCAGCGCGAGCGCGCCCTCCTGCATGCGCGCCCCGCCGGAGGCGGTGACGATCAGCAGCGGGGTGCGGGTCCGCAGCGCGTGTTCGGCCGCGGCGGTGATGCGTTCGCCGACCGCGCAGCCGAGGCTGCCGCCCATGAACGCGAAGTCCATGACGGCCATGACCACGGGGCGGTCGCAGATCGTGGCGGTCGCGCACAGCACCGCCTCGTCGAGGCCGGTGGTCTCGCGCGCCTGCGTCAGCCGGTCGGGATAGGGCCGCGTGTCGGTGAACCGGAGCGGGTCGGTGACGGTGGGCGTCGCGTCCAGGGGACGCACCGAGCCGGGGTCGGCGAGCTGCGCGATGCGCTCCCGGGCGCCGAGCCGGTCATGATGCCCGCACGCCGAGCACACCCGCAGGGCGCGTTCGTGGTGCGGTGCGAACAGCAGCGCGCCGCAGCCGCGGCAGCGCAGCCATTGTGGCTCCTCGGACGGCTCCGCCGCGGGGTCGCCGGCCACGCCCGAGGACATCAAGGACGTCGAGGACATCGAGGGCACGGTCAACGCATCGGCTCCTTGCCTCCCGCACGGCGGGTCCGGATCACATGTCGGTCCTTCTCACGGCTCTCCCGACGATGGCCGGGCACGGTCCACCCCCGCTTGAGGGGCACTGGACCGGGCCCCGCTCGTCCTGGTTTCGCCGTTTCCGCGGCGTGGCTAGGCGGCGTTATCTCCCGGTATCGGGGTGGTCAAGGAGTTATCGGCGGATCGGCCAGGAGGTCAAAAATCTAGCTGTAATCAACGGATATTCCGGTGATTTCTTGTCGTCGCGTTACCGCGCAGGGTATGAGCAGTCCGGCCGATCTAGATTTTCGGGGCGGTTGCCGACCTACAGGGAAGTTGAATGGAATTTCGGGTTCTTGGCTCGCTGGAGGTCGTCGACGGTTCCGCCGAGGTAACGCCGAGCGCGGCCAAGGTGCGCGGTGTGCTCGCGATGCTGGTGCTGCGCCACAACCAGATCGTGTCCACGCGGGAGTTCATCGACGAACTGTGGGGCGAGCGGCCGCCGCCCAGCGCCCTTTCGACACTTCAGACATATGTCTACAAACTGCGTAAAACGCTGGGCTCGGGCGACACCGCGACGCTCACCACCAAACCGTACGGCTACCTGCTGGAACTCATCCCCGAGAACGTCGACTCGGTCCGGTTCGAGCGGCTGACCGCGGAAGGCCGGGGCGCTCTCGAACGCGGCGACCACGAACACGCCGCCACGACCCTCCAGCAGGCCCTCGGCCTGTGGCGCGGCCCCGCCCTGGCCAACCTGACCGCGGGCGAGCTGCTCTCGGCCCAGATCACCCGCCTGGAGGAAAGCCGCCTGCGCGCCCTGGAGCTGCGCATCGAGGCCGAGCTGCGGCTCGGCCGCCACCGCGAGCTGATCAGCGAGCTCAAGGAGCTCATCGCCGTCCACCCGCTCCACGAGGACTTCTACGCCCAGCTGATGACGGCCCTGCACCAGGCCGGCCGCCGCTACGAGGCCCTGGAGGTGTACCAGAACCTCCGCCGCACCCTCGTCGACCAGCTCGGCCTGGAGCCGTCCCCGTCCCTCGCCCACCTTCAGCAGCGCATCCTCACCGCCGATCCCACCCTCACCCACCCCGGCCAGGAGCCCTTCGCCGCGCCGTCGTCCCCCATCGTCGGCGCGGGCCGGGCGAGCGGC
>JBIQJI010000089.1:0-23918 GCA_044507605.1 Actinomycetales bacterium
CAGCATGTTCAGGCTGCATCGGCCTCTAGGAACCCCGAATTACGCGGAACGCGGGACGAGGGCGGAAGAGCGACTCAGCGTCGCTGCCGTGCGAAATCCCAGTCTCCAGCGGTACGCGCCCCATCGGTAGGCGTACCCAGTCAGTCCGGGAACCGTCCAGTCGCATGTCTCGCGAGATGACCCCGCTGGTCCGCGTACCCAGCGGCAGTTAGGCGGCCGGGGGCCGGTGACTCTAACACCGGGCCCCGGCCTTGACCCAGCCACCTGACCAAACCAGGAGCCAGGCCATGAGCCATCACCTTTCCACACCCACTATCGGCGAGGAAGCGATTCCCGCCGACGACACGTCGTCGAAGCGCGTCCGGCGCTTCTTCACCAGCCCTTTCCGCCGTCGTCGTCCGCGTGCCGTGCCGGACACTGAGCGTCCCGTGGACGCTGGCGCCGGCCGTCTCGGAGATTGGGTCATTCTCGGCTTCGCGGTGGCCGTCCTGCTGGCGGTCGCCGGTGCGGCGGCGTACGTCTCGTACCACCACTTCTACGGCCTGGCCATCGCCCTGGGCGAGCGGCACGATATGGCCATCCTCTACCCCGCGATGTCCGACGGCGTGATCGTCATGGCGTCGCTGGTGATGGTCTACTGCTCGCGCCGCCGGATACCTGTGCCAGTCCTCGCCTGGGTCTCCCTCACCCTGGGCGGTGCGGTGACCCTGGCGGCGAACGTGGCGCACGGCTGGTCCGGCGGACTCGGGTCGCGCCTGGTCAGCGCCCTGGCGCCGTTGGCGTTCGCGGGTGCGTACGAGCTGCTGATGTGGATCGTCCGCAACACCCGCCGGCCTTCGGTCGAGGAGCCGGCGGAGGAGCACGTGTGCCAGCCGATCGAGACCGTCGTCGAGGTGGAGCGCGAGGTGCCGGTCCTGCCCACCGACCGGTACGAGGCTGCGCGACTGGCCTACCTCGACAGCCTCAGCGAGGGCAAGCAGCGCATCGGCCGCCGCCCGCTCATGAACCGGTGGGGTCTGGAGCAGCGCGAGGCCGAGGACATCATCGCGGAGGTGGACAAGGAGCGGGCGCAGGCGGCCGAAGCCAACGCGGCCGAGGCGCCTGGCTCCGAGGCCGCTCCGCCATTGCTGAGCGGCGTGCAGCCGACTGGCGCGAGCCAGGCGGAGGCGGCGTAATGATGAGCTTCCTGATTCCCGCCATGGGCGTGTTCGTGTTCCTGCTGTGCGCCACCCGTGAGGCGGGCGCGGATGCCCGGAGTGCCGGGCAGATGTGGACGGTCATGCGACGCGCCGGATGGGGCCGCACCGTCTTCATGGGGGTGCGTGTCTTCGTGGTGGTCGTGCTGCTCATCCTGGCCGATCTGTGCCGTCTGGCCGGGCACGCGGTCGCCGGGACGCGGGTCGTCGTCGAGGCGCTCGCCGTGCACGCCGAGATCCTCGGCTCGCTGGTCACGCGGACGGAGGTGCGGGCATGACTGCCACGGAGGAAATGAGCGACGGCATGGTGATCGCTCTCCAGGACGAGGACGTGCGCGTCGCCGCCGAGCCCACGCCTGAGAAGGCGGCCCGGGAGGCCCCGGAGGAGGGCGACAGCGTCCTTGAGGGGACCGTGGTTCTCGTCGATCAGGCTCACCGGCCCGAACCGACGGACCTGCTCGCCGAGCTGGCCGCGCGCCGCCAGGAGCGGCAGCCGATGGTCCCGCTGTGGCTGCGGTCGCGGGCGGATGCCTTGCAGGTGTTGAAGTGGCAGGCCGAGCACGCCGGGTACGTGCTGGCCTACCACGCGTTGCGCACCCCGAAGTACGCCGCCAAGCTCGCGGGCCGCTCCCCGGCCGGCGCCTGGCGGCTGCTGGTGGCGCTGGTGCGGTGGCTGTTCGACCTGGAAGGCCGCCCGGTGCGGCGGGCGGCGGCCACGAAGGAGGAGGCGGCGGAGTACCTGGCCCTGTCGCGGCAGCGCGACGACCGGGTGAAGACGCGCCTGTGGACGCTCCTCATCGGCGCGATCACGGCGGTCCTGGTCGGCATCTTCGTCGCCGTGGCCGCGCCCACCTGGGTGCAGTGGGCGATCCTCGGCGTGCTCATCGCCGGGGCTGGCGTTCTCGGGACGCCCGCCGATCAGCCGCTGCTGGACCGGGCGGTCTTCCCCACCCGGGTGCGCAAGCTGACCAGTGACCAGGTGCTGGACGCGCTCGGCTCGCTCGGCATCTCGGCCATCAACCAGGCGCTGGGCAAGAACGGGCGCGGCATCACCTTCCCCGCCCCGATCATGCGTGACGGGCCGGGCTGGCGGGCCGAGGTCGATCTCCCGCTCGGCGTGACGGTGGCGGAGGTGCTGGACAAGCGCGACAAGCTCGCCTCCGGTCTGCGCCGCGCGCTGGGCTGCGTGTGGCCCGAGCCGGTGTCGGAGGAGCACCCCGGCCGGCTGGTGCTGTGGGTGGGTGATCAGGAGATGCGTAAGGCCCGGCAGCCGGCCTGGCCGCTGTTGAAGTCGGGGCAGGTCAGCCTGTTCGAGCCGGTCCCGTACGGCAACGACCAGCGCGGCCGGCCGATCTCGATCCTGCTCATGTTCGCCAACGTGCTCATCGGGTCCATGCCTCGGTACGGCAAGACGTTCGCGCTGCGGGTGCTGCTGCTGGCCTGCGCGCTGGACCCGCTGGCGGAGCTGCGGCTGTTCGAGCTGAAGGGCACCGGGGACCTGTCGGCGCTGGAGAAGGTGGCCCACCACTACGCCAAGGGCGCCACCGACTCAGCCAAGGCCGCCTGCGTCGTCTCGCTCGCCGAGGTCTACGCCGAGCTGGACCGCCGCGCCGAGGTCATCGACGGCCTACCGCGCGACCAGGCGCCTGAGTTCAAGGTCACCCCGGAGCTGGCCGCGCGGCGCGACCTCGGCCTGCACCCGATGGTGGTGGCGATCGACGAGTGCCAGGAGCTGTTCGCCGACGACGAGTACGGCGAGGAGGCCGCCAAGTACGCCACCGCCATCATCAAGCGCGGCCCGGCCTTGGGCATCATCTTGATCCTGGCCACTCAGCGGCCGGACAAGGACAGCCTGCCCAAGGCCATCTCGGCGAACGCGGGCATCCGGATCTGCCTGCGGGTGATGGACTGGCAGGAGAACGACATGATCCTCGGCACCGGCATGCACCAGGCAGGCGTCAAGGCGACCATGTTCACCCTCAACGACAAGGGCATCTCCTGGGCGGTCGGCATCGCCGAGGACCCGGTGATCGTCCGGTCCGCCTACCTGGACGGGCCCACCTCCGAGCTGATCGCCGAGCGCGCCCACAAGCTCCGCCAGGAGGCCGGAACGCTGTCCGGGCAGGCGATCGGCCAGCGAGGGCCGCAGCGGGTCTCCTACGACCTGCTGGCCGACATCTTGGCCGTGACCACGGCCAAGGACGAGAAGGTCTGGAACAGCACGGTGGTGGACCGGCTGGCCGACTTCCGGCCGTACGCCTACGGCCAGTGGGCGGACCTGGAGGACGACGCCAAGACCGCCGCACTGACCGCCCGCTTGAAGGAGTACGGCGTCCGTACGGAGGACACGTGGGGCCGCGACGCCGCCGGTAAGGGCCGTAACCGCAAGGGCTTCAACCGGACCGATATCGCCGACGCGTACGCCAAGCGGAAGGCCCAGCCCTAGCACGCAGATCACCTCGTCGAACGCCCCTGGAGCCGCTTCCGGGGGCGTTAGCATGGGGCCGCTAGAACGCTAGATCCCAGCTCAGAACGAGGTTGCACCGCTAGCCGAGCCGCTAGACCTCGCGGCTCCACCCGCTAGGGACGTCGCCTCGGACAGGCGACAACTACCTGTCCACAGGCGTCTGGACGCGGGCGGCAGGGAAACACAGCAGCGTGAAGTTGGAGGTTCGCGCGCAGCGCGCGGGTCAGTCTCTGGCCCGCTGGCTGGCGCCGCTGACGTTCACTGATTGGTCGGCAGCCCGGGTGACGGCCGAACTCACTCGCGCGGTGGTCGCTTGGGGTGTCGCCCACGGCTGGCGGGTCCGGCGAGAGGTGCCCAGTCTGGCCGAACTTCCCGGAGCCCATCCGGATCGGTCCGGTTATCTGGACGTGGTGTGCGAACGGCTCGACGGCCCGCCGATCGCCATCGAGATCGACCAGACCGAGAAACCGTGGTCCGCCCGCAAGCTTCTGGTCGAGGCCGACTCCGGCGTGGTCCCTGTGTGGGTGCGCTGGGGAGAACCGCAGTCCGGGACCGTGCCGGAACCGGTGGCCTTAGTCGTCTTCGTGACCACCTGCCGCACTGTAGGTCCCACCCGACGGCGGCTGTACTCACGCACCGCTGACCAGCATCCGCAGCCAAGCGCACCGCCCGCCCCGGCCACCGAGCAGCCCTCACAGCATGCGCCGACGAGGCTGCGATGCCGGGCCACCACCAAGAAGGGCGAGCCCTGCCCCATAGACGCTCGGCCGTCAGGACTGTGCCATGTCCATGATCCCGCCGTGCAATGCGGTCGCCTGACGAGAAAGGGCAGCGCGTGCACCGTGCCCACTGGCGGTGGCCCGTGCAAGTACCACCAGGACCAGTCTCAGAGCGAACCAGCTCCGCAGCTCCCGCCCTGGCTACCCGATGTGTCCTGACCGCTGATCACTCCGGATATCGGCGGTCCTCTGCCTGATGGACGGCGCGGGCAGCCTGAGTGTGATCGTGGGCTGGTCTGCCCGCGCCGTGGCTTCTGGTGCCGTCAGACGGCCTCCGCCGCGATGGGGGAAGGGCTTCGGCTGGAGGCCATCCAGTCGAGCTGCGTGGCCATGCCGGTGACCAAGTCGGTGGTCGGGGCCCAGCCGAGCAGCCGACGCGCTGAGGTCACGTCGGCGCAGGTGACAGAGACATCCCCGCTCCGTGCGCTGGTGGATCGGACGTTGATGGCCTGGCCGGTGAGCTGGTGGGCTCGTTCCACGACGTCGTTGAGACTGATGGTGCGGCCGGCCCCGACGTTGATCACGCTGTTGGGCAGGTAGACGGTGCCTGCCGCGATGGTCGCGTTGATGGCGTCGTCGATGTAGGTGAAGTCGCGGCGCTGCTTGCCGTCCCCGTAGATCTGGAGGGTCAGACCGGTTGAGGCTGCGGTCAGGAGGCGCTGGACGAACATGTCCTCCCTCTGGCGCGGGCCGTAGACGGTGAAGTACCGCAAGGCCACCACGGTGGTGTCGCAGTCCGATCGGGCCGCGTGGGCGAGGCAGAGCTGTTCCTCCGCGAGCTTGGTCACCGCGTACGGGGAGGCGGGGCGCGGGTGATCGGTTTCGGCGCTGGGGCGGTCGCCGTCGGGGGCGCCGTAGACGCTGGAGGAGGACGCGACGACGAGGCGCGGGATGCGCAGCCTCGTCACCGCGTGCATGAGCCGCTGGGTGGCCGAGATGTTGGAGGCGACGTAGTCGTCGAAGTCGGCTCCCCATGAGGGCTGGACGCCTGGGACGCCGGCCAGGTGGAAGACGACGTCGGCGTCGAGCAGCAGGGGTTCGATGGCACAGGTGCGCAGGTCGCCGGTGGCGAAAACGAAGCCTGGGTGAGTACGGATGTCGGCCAGGTTGTGGGCGGTGCTGAGGTGCTTGCTGGGATCGCGGCGGTCCACACCGATCACGGTCACGCCTCGCGCGAGCAATGCCTGGCACAGGTGGGAGCCGATGAAACCGGCGGCGCCGGTGACGACGGCTCGCCGGGGAAGTGACTCGCGGGGTCCATGGGCGGCGGCTGGCGTGGGCATAGGGGTCCTCTGAGGTGGTTGGTGGATGCTGGTGATGAGTGTGCGGCCGTGGGTCAGGAGTTCCGCGTTGTTCGCTTCGTGGCCTCGTACCAGTGCGGTCACCGCCTCCAGGAGGCGGAAGCGTTCCAGGAGCTGGTGTTCGCTGGAATCGAGTGGGCGGCCGTAGCCGTCGAAGAAGGCCGTGCGGAGGCGGGGCGCTCGACGCCAGTAGCGGTGTTCGAGGCGGGCGAAGTCGCGGATACGGGCGTCGAGGCGGGTGTGCTCGAAATCGACGACGCCGACCCGTCCCGCGTCTCTGACGATCCAGTTGCGTGGCTGGTAGTCCAGGTGGCACACCGTGGACTCGAGAGTCTCTGCGGCCATCTCGTCCGCCCAGGAGTGCAGGACGCGAAGGTCGGAGGAGGTGATGAGGGCCGCCAGGTGCGCGCGGGCGGCCCACTAGCGCATGCGCTCAGCGAGGTAGGCAGGCACGTCGGTCGCGGTGGACGGGCCGAGCGGGGCCTGGTGGAGGAGCCGCAGGACGTGGCCCGCCTCGCGGTGTGCCCGACGTTCGGCGAGGGAGTCCTCGGGGAGTTGCGTGGCGCGTTGCCCGGGGATGGCGGTCAGCAGTAGCGAGAGGGTGTCGGGGTCGGCGTGGATGAGGGCTGGAGCAAGTTCCTTCAGGGCTGGGACCCAGGTGGAGTAGGCGCGGACTTCGACATGGAACCGGTCGGGCGCCTGGTGGTGCTTGAGGATGTAGCGCTGCCCGTCCTTCGTGGTGAGGACCTGGAGGTGTGAGGGTAGGTCGAGGCGCGGAAGCGGCGTGACGGGCCCCAGGTGCCGGCGGGCCATGGCCAACAGTTCGGGGTCGGTGCCGCTCACGAGGTGGCCGGCGTGGTCAGGTGGGCGGTGTCGTTGTGGCGCAGCAGCATCCACCGCTCGTCGCCGAACCGGTTGCGGTGCAGTTGCCAGTGGGTGATCGAGGCGTGGTCGAGGGTGAAGCTGGTCATCAGGCCGGGACGGAGGTCGAGCAGGAGGGTGTGCGCGGCGAGCACGGTTTCGCCGTGAGCGACGAACAGGACGCGATCGCCTTCGTGGTGGCGGATGAGGTCGGCGAGGACCGCGCCGGCGAGCTTGAGGTAGCCGTTCCAGGTGTCGGAGCCCGGTGCCCAGGGTTGATCGGGATGAGCGTGCGGGCCGCCGCGAAAGGCAGTCTTGACCTCGTGCCAAGGCTTGCCGTCGGCCTCGCCGTGGACGGGGCCGTCCAGGGGGTTGCTAATGAGCAGCGGCAGGTCGAGGGCGTCGGCCAGGATACGGCCGCTCTCGCGGAGCCGCAGGCGGGGTCCGGCGTACACGTGGGTGAACGGTTCGGCGTCATGGTGGATAAGGAGGCGGGCAGCGGTCACAGTCATCTGCCGTCGGCCGACGTCGGTCAGCCCGGTGCAGGTGCGCGGGCCGCCGACGACGCCGTCCACGTTGCATTGCGCCTCGCCGTGACGGGTGAAGATGAGTTCGGTGGAGATCACGTCAGGTCCTCCGGTCGGGGGCGGACTGTCGGCCACGGATGCCGGTAACCGCTCTTGCCGAGATAGGGCAGGGTGAGCAGGTGGTGCAACTCGGCGTGACCGAGGAACCGGCCGATGGGGACGGTGGGTAGGCCAGCGTCGATGAGCGGCCGGTTGTAGCAGGCCAGGGACGTCGTAAAGGTCTCGGGCGGTAGAGGCCCGTACGTCATGGCCAAGGTGACCAGCAGCTTGGCGAGGTCGTAGCCGAACGGCGCCAGGGTGAGGTCGTCGAGATCCACCATGACGGGCCCGTCCGCAGTGATGAGGACATTGCGCAGGTTGGTGTCTTTGTAGAAGGCGACCGGGGTGGCCGGGCTGGCGGCGAGGAGCGATTGGGCAGCGGTCATCTGGTGGGCGCTGACCAACCCGGCGGCGCGGTGCCTGCGCAGAGCTGCGACGCGGGGCGAAACGAAGTCAGGCAGCTCACGGCCATCGGCCAGAGGGTGCGCGGCGGTGAGGAGCGCACGGTGCAGATCGCCCTTCCAGGCGGCGGCGTGGGCACGGCCGAGGGCGGTGGCCACGGCCGGGGCGTCGGTGAACCGGGCGTGGCGGCCTTCGATCGAGGCGAAGTCGATGCCGTCCGCACGAACGGTCCTGATGGCGGGGAGCCGGAGCGGGCCTGCATGTTCGTTGAGCCATGCGTGGTGGGCGATGGACTGTTCGAGGGCTTCCCGGGTGGCGTACGGCTTGCTGAAGGTCATGGCGCGTCACCCCGCCTGGCGATCAGGTAAGTGATGGTGGAGGCGGCCACGACCGGGGCGTCGATCACGCGGGAGCGCAGTGCCGTGGCGATCGCGTCCGGGTCGGCGGCCATGGCGGACGGCAGCTCGTACTTGGGCGTGGTGGCGAGGTAGGCGGCGACATGGTCCAGTCCGGTGAAGGCGAACCGGTGTTCCTCGTGTTCCACGTGCACTATCGGGAGGATCGGCGCTGTGAGCGCCTCCAGGTTGCCGCTGTGGGCGGTCCCGTACAGGCTCGGCCTACGGGTCGCCCCGGCGTCTATGCCTGCGGCGGCCACCAGAAGATCGAGGGTCCGGTAGCTGTCGGCCGACTTGGTGACCATGATGGCAATCCCGCCCTCGACGAGAACGCGGGCGATCTCGGCGATGACAGGGCGCGGGTCGGGGGCGTGGTAGAGGCAGAACGCGGCCACCACCACCGCGCAGGTGGCGTCCCCGAGGGGTAGGCGGTGGAAGTCAGCGCGGAGGCAGGTGACCCTCGTCGGAGCGCCCTCGACCCGGGCGCGCGCGGCGGTGAGCATCGCCTGCGAGGTGTCGATGGCCAGCAGGTGGCGCGGCCGGAGGCGCTCGGCCAGGATTCGGCTACTGGTGCCGCGGCCACAGCCCAGGTCCGCGACGATCGCCTGCCGGGGCTCGGCCAGGTGATCGGTGGCCAGGTCGGCGATGACCTCGGCGACTGCCCTTCCCCGGATCTTCGCCTGGTGCAAGGCCGAGGTACGGGCCGCCAGGCGTGACTCCTCCTGGTACAGGCGCGATGCGGTGGCCGGATGCGTGAAGGCGTTTTCGGGCGACGTCATGGGCGCCACCCGTCCACGCCACCGCCACGGCGGGTCAGCGGCCGGCGGCCACCTGTTCCAGCCAGCGGCGCGTCTTGGCGCGGCTGGTCAGGAACACCACCTGCTTGCCCGCGGCGAGGTGGCGGATCTTCGCCAACACCTTGGGTCGCATGCGCCGCCGGTAGGTGGCCACGTAGGTGATCACGCCCCAGTGGATGCGGTTGTAGACGCCGGAGGTGTGCTGGCCGGCACCGTGCCGGAGCTGGCGGGAGACGATCCCCCACAGGGCGGCCCAGGTGGACACGTCCATCATCACCACGGTGTCGCAGGCTTCCAACCGGACGTGCAGCGAGGAGTTGTAGTTGCCGTCGATCACCCAGCGCGGCGCCGCGACCAGCTCTCGCTGGGCCGCCTCGAACTTCTCTGGCGGCAGCGGGTTCCACTCGTCGTCGTAGTAGACCGCGTCGAGGTGTGTGACTGGCGCGTCGAGCAGACGGCCGAGTTCGCGGGCCACGTGGGATTTGCCGCTTCCGCCGGAACCGACGACGGCCACCCGGTTCATCTGCATGGTGCTCCACGATAGTAGAAACGGGCCTGGTCAGAGCGGCAATGGCGAGATGGCGGGCCGCGTTCATCGACACCTCCAGGCAGTGTGAGGGTGGAGGACGTCGAAGGCGGCCAAGATGTCCTCCACCATCCGGAGTTGGTGGCTTAGCCGGAACATGTCGAGCTTGGCCAGACACGCTGAGATCAGCTCGGCGTGCGCGGCGGTGCCGGCAATGGACAGCAGCCGGTCCACCGCGGCGAGCACCTCATGCCCGTCGTTGACGATCAGTTCCTCCGGCACGAATCGGCGGACGCAGGCGATGTCGGATGGGGCCAGGGGCAGGCACCCGGCCAGAACCGCCTCGAAGATGCGCTGCGTCATCTGGCCCACGGCCGCGTACCGCTCTGGGAGCAGCAGGACCGTCGCCAGGCTCTCGCCGTACAACCGGCCCACTTCGTTGAAGGGGACCCTGCCGAGGAAGGTCACCTTGGGCCAGCGGCCGATGGTGGGCCACTTCCCGGCCACCTGGTGGGGCAGGCGGGCGGCGGCCGGGGCGAAGTAGTGGTCGAACGCCTGGTCGCGGTCGTACTGGTTGCCGATGTAGGTCAACGGAATGGGACGCGACTGCGCGGCGAGCACCGGCGGGTCGGCCTCGTCCAGGAGGACGTCGTCCAGAGGGAACAGCAGCGGGCGAGACCCGACGGAGGGAAGCAGTGCGGCTTCGCAGACCACCACGCCGTGGCGGCAGCGCAGGGGGTGGTCCAGCGGGAGTTTCCGATCCTTGTCCCAGACGATCGTGGGCGTGCCGCGAGCGTACGTGTAGTGGTCGAGCAGGTCCATCTGCCGATGAAGATCGCAGGTGTGCCCAGGGGCTTCGCAGGCGGTCGTGTTGCGGCCGGGAATGGGCCAGCGCCACTCGGCGAAGAGGACGTCGATCTCGGGCAGGCCGGCATCGAACGCGTACCGGTCAGCGATGTGGTTCCTGGCTTCGGCCAGATCACGGTTGCGCTGGAGGAAGACCACCTCATGCCCGGCGGCGCGGATGGCGTCGATGAAGGGGCGTCGATGGCTGCGCCCGCCGTCCGGGGTGTCGGTGATGCCGGGCCCCAGGAAACCCCAGAAGCTGTAGCCGATCCTCATCTGGTGATCCACCTGCCTTCCAGGAGCAGGGCGTCCAGGCCGGTGCCCGCCAGGCACTTGAGCGCCATGACGGGTGTGCCGCAGATGGGCTTGCCCTTGACGTTGAGCGAGGTGTTGATCAGGACGGGGATGCCGGTCCGGCTGGCGAAGGCGGTCAGTACGGCGTGCATGAAGGGGTTGCCGTCCTTTGTGATGGTCTGGACGCGTGCGGTGCCGTTGGCGTGCACGACTGTGGGAATCCGCCGCCGGGCCAGCTCGGTCACGCCCGAGGCCATCGACATGAACGGCGACTCCTGACCGAGGGTGAAGTAGTCGGCAGCGTGCTCGGCCGTGACCATGGGTGCGAACGGGCGGAAGGGCTCGCGGAACTTCACCGTGTCGTTCAGCCGCGCGACCACGTCCGGGATCAGCGGCGAGGCCAGGATCGACCGGTTCCCGAGCGCGCGAGGCCCGGCCTCGACCCGCCCCCGAAACAGGCCGACGATCTGACCGGCGGCCAGCCGGTCCGCCAAGAACGCGGCGACGTCGCCGTCGATCCGATGCTCCGTGAACCCTGTGACCTCTGGCATCTGGCTAGGAAAGGCGGGGCCGAGGTAGCACGTGCCCGCGACGCCGGCCAGAGGGCTTGTCCCGCTCTCCAGGTGGACGGCGGCGGCTGCGCCGATCGCCGTGCCAGCGTCGCCCGGAGCCGGAGGCACGAACACCTCCGCGAAGAGACCCGACTCCACGATCTTCCCGACGGCCACACAGTTGGTGGCGACACCACCGCCGAGGCACAACCGCTTCATCTCGGTGCGTGCCCTGGCCAGGCCGGCCAGGTGCAGCATCACCTGCTCGGTCCGCTCCTGGAGCGCGGCGGCCAAGTCCCGATGGACTTGCCCGATCCGGGCCTCCCCATCACGGCGTGAACAGGTCTCGGCAGCGAAGCGGGGCGCCAGCCGGGCGAAGGACGACGACAGCACACGGGGTGCGAAGTAGGTCAGGTTCAGGGAGAATCCGGTCGGCGTGATGGGAATGGCGTCGGCGAAGAGGTCGCGGAAGCGGGCCGGATCGCCCAGCGCGGCCAGCGCCATCACGGTCCCCTCCTCGTCTCCCCGGCGCCAGCCCAGGTGCTCGGTGACGGCGCCGTAGGCGTAGCCGAGCGAGGCCGGGTCGGTCAGCTCGTAGAGGGAGCGCAAGGCCGGGCGGCCGGGCTGGAGCTGACGTCCGAGCGCGATGGTGGTGGTCTGGGCCTCACCGAGGCTGTCCACGACCAGGACTGCCGCGCTCTCCCAACCCGAGGCGGCGAAGGCGTACATCTGGTGGGTGCGATGGTGGAGGAGCGGGCGGATGCGAGCACGGGGGAAGCGGCGCCTCAGCCCGTGGACGCGGCGAACGGTGCGAAATCCCACCTTGGCGAAGCTGGCCGCGCGCTTTGCCGCGAATTCACGGGTGCCGGCGTCCAGAGCGAGGCCGAGGGCTGCTGGAACCGCCTTGAGGTAGTGGGGACCGTGGAAGTTGTACCCGATGGCGTTCACCTCCTCCGGGCCGATGCCCGCCTCGGACAGCAGCCAGGCGATCGCCCGCTCGGGGTAGGCGCGGGTGTGCTTGACCCCGGACAGGCGTTCCTCCTCGACGAATCCGATCAGCTCACCATCAACGAGCAGAGCCGCGGCCGAGTCGTGCGTGAAGGAGCACAGACCGAGGACGACATGGGGGGACATCGGGATCACCGGCTTCTCAGAACGTCATACCAGGCGCACAAGCCCTCACCGAGGAGGCCACCGACGTCCTCGGCGCTGCGCACGGCGGCGTCACGGTTGCCGCGTTTCCACTGCTGGTAGCTGGCCAAGACGGCGGACATAATGTCCCAGCCGGGATGGCCGACCGTCCGGCCGGACCGGACATCGGCCAGCAGGGCGTCGAACCCCTCCCACGGCGTCTCCAGGGACGGCAGCTTGCCAGGCGAGGCGACCGCCGCATCCAGGACGGCGATCACCTTGTCCAGGTCGCGCTCGTACACGTGGAGCGAGTCCACGTGGTGGTGGTACTCGCCCAGCTCGGCACCCAGCCAGCCGGCCATCAGCTCGTGCAGGGTGGTGGCCGCGAAGATGTCGTAGGGCAGGCCGGTCCACAGGTCCTGGCTGCGCATGGTGGTCGCCATGTGCAGGCGACCGTGGCGGAGGTGGAAACGGTAGCCCAGGGTGCAGGGCACGTCTCGATGCCCGCCGGCGTCACGGGCCGGGTCGTAGAGCTGGATGACGGCCCGTCTCGAATCCGGGTCGCCCTGGAGGGTGGACAGCGCCAGGGCGAGCTGATCGACCGAGCCGTCCCAGCAGCGCATGCGCGGCCCGTAGGCGCCGCGCAGGATGCCGTCGTCCTCGGCGTACTGGCGGAGCTGGCCGTTGAACTCGTAGATCCAGGGCGCGTCGGACCCCGACAGGATCCAGACGGTCTCGGCGACGGCGAACGCGGTGTTCAGCACGCGGCCAGGCGGAGCGTGCAGCAGCCGTGCACGAGGCTCTTCGAGCAGCAGGCGCACGTCCAGCAGCTCGCGGGTTTCCATGCCCCGAGGGCTGACCTTGTCACCGTCGATGGTCAGCCGCACCGCGCTGGCGAACAGCTCGTTGAGCGTGCCGCCGGTAATGGTCGTCACTGGTGTCACCTTCCTGGCCTGCCTCGGCGGCAGGCGTCGGGCGATCGTTCTGTCCTCGAATGGCGCGGCCTGTCAGAACCGGACGCCGGTGCCGGACAGGCACAGAACCATCACAGCCTGGTGGGACGCCCGGGCGGCAGGGGAGACTAGGGGAAGCACGAGGAAGGCTTTCCGCCCCTTCCCTCCCTCTCTGCGGCGAGGTGCATACGGATGGACGATCAAGCGCTGCCCGAGTGGGCGATAGGGCTCCGCCAGGCCAGGCTGGAGCGGTTGCTCAGCCTCAAGGGCCTTGCCCGGCTGATGCGGCAGGCCGCCGGGGATGACTTGCCGCTGCCCAAGACCGCGAGCTTGTGCCGGAACATCCGCTTCTGGGAAAAGGGCACCTACCAGCCCAACGCCCTCTACCGGGTGCTGCTCTGCAAGGCCCTCGACCTGACTGAGGCCGAGTTGTTCGGCGGCGAAGCCCCGAAGCCGGTCACGTCGCTCCGGCGCCGTGCACCGCTCTCGACACCTGGCAAAGAGCAGTACGGCGACGTCCTCGACCACCTGCGCGAGCAGTGGCATCTACTCGTCCAACGCGACAACCTGCTCGGCCCTCGCCATACCGTTCCGGCCGTCTGCGAGCAGATCACCGTCCTGGAGGATCTGCTGGTGCCTGCTCGTGGACACGATCGCGTCCAGGTCCTCAACCTCGCGGCCCGCTACGCCGAGTCGGCGGCGTGGCTGTACGAGGACGCCGGAGACGTCGAGCAGGCCGAGCGCTGGACCGACCGCGCGTCCATGTGGGCTTATGAGATCGGCGACGACGAGATGATCGCGTGGACCATGTTCCGCGGCAGTCAGCAGGCCATGGGTAGACGCCGGGCCGGTGATGTCCTCGGCCTGGCCGCCTCTGCGCTCCGGCAGTCCGGCCACCTGCCGGCACCGATGCGTGCGGCGATCGTGCAGCAGCAGGCCCAAGGCCACGCTCTCGACGGCGAGGAACGGGCCTGCCACCGGCTACTGGACCAGGCCCGCGAACTCGCATCGCCGGTCAACGACGATGGAGACGCCCGAAGCGGACACGGGTCGTTCTGCACGCCCGCCTACGTCGAGATGCAGCGCGCCCGCTGCTGGCTGGAGCTCAAGAAGCCGCAGCGCGCGGTCGCCACCTTCGAGCACGCGCTGCCCGCCCTCCCTTCGGTGTACCGCCGGGACCGCGGCATGGCCCTGGCGGGACTGGCCTCTGCCTACGCCGGGCAGGGAGACCCCGAACAGGCGGCCACGACGGCCGCCGAGGCGCTCGACATCGCCCGCGCCGCCGGCTCGGTGAGAATCATCAACGTGCTGACCTCAGTCGAACGCTCGCTGGCCGCCCATCGGCGCCTCCCCGCCGTGGCCGCCTTCCGGCTTGCCCTAGCCGAGGCGGTGGCCAGCTGATGGCCTCCAACCTCGAACTCCGGGCCATGCGGCGTGCCATCGCGCTATCGGCCCACGGCCTCGCCTCCACCAGCCCCAACCCCCCGGTCGGCTGCGTGATCCTGGACGCCGCCGGCCAACCTGTCGGCGAGGGCTACCACGCCCGCAAGGGCGAAGCGCATGCCGAGGGGAACGCTCTGCTGGCCGCCGGGGCGGCGGCGAAGGGCGGAACGGCCGTGGTCACCCTGGAGCCCTGCAACCACGTGGGACACGCGCCCGCCTGCCGGCAACTCCTCATCGATGCCGGGATCGCCCGCGTGGTCATCGCCGTCATCGACCCCACCTCGCGGGGCGATGGTGGGGTGGCCGAGTTGCGCAAGGCGGGCGTGAGCGTGGAGACCGACGCGCTCGCCGAGGAGGCGATGCTCGTACTCGGCCAGTGGAGCACTGCCCTGGCACTCGGCCGGCCCGTGGTCACCTGGCTCTACACCGAGACCGCCGAGGGCCGGACGAGCGCGCTCAAGCGCATCCCGTCCTCGCACGAGTCGCTACTTGCCGCCGACGTCGTTCTGAGCGCCGATGGCCGCCTTGAGGAAGCGACCCCGCAGAGCCACGGCCCCGGCATGATCCGCCTCCCGAGCCATCCCCTCCGGCTCGGACAGCACGAACTGCTGAAGACACTTCACGCGGGCGGAGTCCGGCGCCTCCTCCTCGACGGCGGACTGGACCGTGCCGCCCCGTTCCTGGCCGCCGATCTCGTGGATCACATCGTCGCCTACCTACCCGACCCGGGATCCTCCGCCCGCCCATGGACCAGCGACCCAGATCTGATGCCGGATGGCTTCCATATCACTGGCGTCGCCCGCGTAGCCCGCTACGTCAAGGTGAGCGCTTCCAGAAACGACGGAGAGAGGCAAGATCACCTCCCCCTGCCCAGGTAGCTCACACAGCGCTTACGGCCGCCCTGGACGGTCTCAGAGCCATACGCCGCGCATCGGGTGTCACGCTACTTATCGGCCGCCCGGACGTACCTGTGAACGACGGGAGACTTGTCCCGGCCGGCGGCCATGCCGCGCGATGGTGGAGACCGAGACGCCGGGGGCGGGAAGCGTTGGGGCCATCCGAACGGAAGCGAGCGGAAGATCGGTTGCGCCAGCGCCATGGATCATGGCCCGAGCAGCGCGGCGAGGCCCGACAGTCGCCACAGGTTGCCGGGCCTTCGTTCGTCAGTCGACTAGGTAATGGGCTTCGATGTAGGCGACGGTGGAGTCATACGGCTCTCCCACCGGCTTCAGCAGGTACTTGCGGAAGACCGCGGCGGTGGCGCGACGGACGCCGCGGTTGCGAGCGTCGGCGTTGTCCCATGACTGGGCGAGGGTGCGGGTGACCACTTGGTCGATCTCCTCGGCCAGGTTCCTTTCCGTGATGGTGAGGCCGGGAGGTGCGTGGTCGTGGATGATCCGTGACAGGACGCCCACGTGGTCGTCGTCCAGCACGACCGCTTCGTCGGGGTGCTTTCCGGCGTTCACGATGGCGCGAGCGATCCGGAGTGCCTCGGCCAGGAACTCCAGGGCATCCTGTGAGTTCTGGATGATCCGGTCCCGCAGCAGCTTGATCCGCTCGGCGAGGGCGGTGTACTTCGCGGAGCCCGGTTCGACGCCCTTTTCGAGGGCGGCCTTGATGTGGTCCAAGATCTCCGCTGCGGACGGCGGCCTCTTGTCCTCGCCGTCCTTGCCGGGCTTGGGCCGGACAAGGGCCATCAGTTCCTTGAGGATGGCGATGCCCTGCGCGTCCAGGACAAGGGCTTCCTCTCGGGTGGCGACCACGGAGAAGGAGTGGACGTGGGCGTTGATGATCTCCAGGACCATCGGTCCCAGCTCACTGAGCCGCTCTTTCCTCTCCTCGTCGGAGGACTTCTTGAACAGGGTCGTGTACACGGACCCGAACAGCCCGAGACCGTCCCGGTACTTGGCCACCCGCTTGTCGGTGCTGATGAGCGGGTACAGGCGGGCCAGCAGCCGGTAGTCCTTGCTGAACACTTCGGCGGTGCCAGGGTTGGCGTCCAGGAAGGCGTTGATGGCCCGTACGGACTCGTATCCGTGGACCGTGAGGTCCAGGCCGTCCACGTCCACGAGAAGGTCTTCGATGCGGGCGAAGGTGGTGCGGAACTCATCGACGAGCTCGGACAGGTCGGTGACGAACCCGCCGCCCTTACCGGTGCCCGGCGAGGTGGGATCGACGACCGCCCGCTGCACCTCTTCGGCCAGCCCGATGTAGTCCACGATCACGCCGGAGGTCTTGACGAACCCGGTGGGGGACACCCAGGTACGGTTCGGGCGGGTGATCGTCTGGAAGAGGGTGTGGGCCTTCAGCGGCTTGTCCAGGTAGAGGACGCCCTCGTTGGGGGCGTCGAACCCGGTCATCAGCTTCGCGGTCACCACCAGAAAGCACAGCGGGTCGTCCGGGGTGAGGAACCGCCGCTTCTGCTCCTCTTCCTCGGCCTCCGAAAGCCGGAACGGGCGCATGGCGGGGTCTTCGCCCTTGGCGTCGGAGACGGAGATGTTCACCTCGGCGGTGATCCGGCCATGCTTGCCGACTTCGGCGAGCACCTGTGACGCCTCGAAGCCTGCCAGCAGCTCGTTGATCTTGTCCGTGTAGGCCACGGCCAGCTCACGGTTGTAGGCGACGACCTGGGCCTTCAGGCCGTTGCGGTAGGCGCCGGCCAGGTAGTGGTCCACGATGTCCTGGCAGACCGCGTGGATGCGGTCGGGGTTGGCGAACACCGAGGTGAGGCGCCCGAACTTTCGGGACAGGAGCTCGCGGTCGGGGTCGTCGAGGTCGAAGTCGTCGGCGAACTGGTCGAATTCAGTCTGCAACGCCTGGTCGTCTAAATCGAAGGCGACCGGGTGCGGGTCCAGCAGGACCGGAACGGTGGCACCGTCGAGCAGAGACCGGGACACCGAGTACCGGTGCAGCACCCTGCCCGGGTCGTTCTCTTCGCCGAAGAGGGCGAAGGTGTCGGTGGAGAGGTTCCTGACGGGGGTGCCGGTCATGCCGAAGAACTTCGCGCGCGGCAACGCTGCGCGCATCTGCCCGGCCAGGGACGTCGACCGGGCGGACTGGGTGCGGTGTGCCTCGTCGACCAGCACGATGATGTTGTCCCGGGTCGACAGGTTCTTGCCGGCGTCGGCGAACTTGTGGACGGTCGTGGAGATGACGCCGCGAACGTCGTCGGCCAGCAGGGCACGCAACTCCTGGCTGGTGGCGGGCTGGTGGAAGTAGGAGCTCCCCATGGCAGAGGTGAACACCCCGGAGGTCTGGCGGACGAGTTGGGTCCGATCCGAGAGCAGGATGATCGTGGGCGATTCGGTGCGAGTGTCGGCCAGCAGTAGGGAGGCGGCGAACACCATCAGCAGCGTCTTCCCGCTGCCTTGGTGGTGCCAGATAAGCCCTTTCCGGCCGTCGGCCAGGACTCGCTTGTGGATGAGGTGGGCGGCCTCCATCTGGGGGTAGCGGGGCAGGCCGCCGAGATCGACCGCGACGAGCGAATCGCCACGGTCGAGAAGGAGTACGAGCTCTTCCTCCACCTCCAGACTGACCGCCACCGCGACGTACTCGCCCTGGAGGCCCGCGAGGGCAACACCGAAGGGCTGGGCGCGATCACCATGCACCAGCTCATCGAGGACGCGCTCCGCTTCAACGCCCGCCGCATCATCGTCGGCGAGGTCCGCGGCGACGAGATGGTGCCGATGCTCGAAGCGATGAACACCGGCGGCAACGGTTCCCTCTGCACCATGCACGCGGACTCGGCCGACCAGGTGTTCGCCCGGATGCTCATCCTCGCCGGATCGGGCGGCCTCGCCATCGCCCCGGACACCCTGTTCCGCACGATCGGCATGGCCGTCGACTTCGTCGTCCACCTCGGCCACGAACTCCGCCACGACCTCGACGGCCTGGTCAACCGCCGCTACGTCGCCGAGATCAACGAGGTACTGCCACCCGGCGACGGCTTGGAACCCGCCGTCAACCACGTCTACATCCCAGGACCGGACGGCCGAGCCGTACCGAACACCATCCCGCACTGCATGAACGAGCTGGTCGCCGCCGGCTTCGACGCGAACCTGTTCGTCCCTCGAACCTGGAGCGGAGCGTACGCATGACCCAATGGCTCGCCGCGATCGCCGGCGCGCTGCTGGTCGCGGGACCACTGCTCGCCGTCGCCGGATCCCGCCGGACGCCGGAACGCCCACCGCGCCCATCCCGCCGCCTACCGCGGATCCCTCCGATTCCGACGATCTCCGCCGTGGTTGCGTTCACGGTGACGTACTGGGTGACGGGCTGGCCGGTCGCCGCCGTGGGGACGGCGGTGGGCGTGGTGGTCCTGCCGCGCATGCTGACCAACCGCGAGACCGTACGCCGGATCGAGCGAGTCGAAGCACTGGAGGCATGGACCCGCCACCTGGCCGATGTCCTCGGCGGCAGCGCGGGCATCGAGGAGGCGCTGCAGTCCAGCGCCACAAACCCGCCACAACCGATCGCCACCGAAGTCCGGACGCTGGCACGGCGGCTCGCCTATCGAACCCCGACCGAACAGGCGCTGCGCATGTTCGCCGACGAGCTGAACGACCCCACCGGCGACGTGATCGCCGCCGCGCTGATCCTGGCCTGCCGGGCACGAGGCAAGGGACTGCGGGAGGTCCTCCAGGGTCTCGCCCGTACGGTCGCGAAGGACGTCGCAGCACGGCGGGAGATCGACGCCGAACGGGCCACCCACCGGACCACCGCCCGCTGGGTTATCGGCGCCCTGCTCGGCTACACCGCCTTCGCCCTGCTCAACCAGTCGTACGTCGCGCCGTTCGGCACCTTCAGCGGGCAGGCCGTCCTCGCCATCGTCATCTCCCTGTACGCGGGGGCCTTCGTGTGGCTGCACCGCCTGGCCAAGCCGCCGAAGGGACACCGGTTCCTCAACCCCTCGGGAGACCTGTCGTGATCGGGCTGGTCCTCGCCTCCGGCGCGCTGGTCGGTCTCGGCGCATCCCTGGCGCTCGTCGCGCTGTTCCCCGCCCCACCAGCGCTCGCGCCCGCGATGGAACGGCTCAGACCGGGCGGGAGCTGTACGGAACCAGAAGGAGACTGGCACAGCCACCTCGCCAGAAAGCTCGCGGGCACCATGGTCGGCGCACGGGCACCACGCGCAGACCTTGCGCTGCTCGGCAAGACGATCGACGACTACCTCGTCCAGAAGGGCTTGATGATCCTGCTGGCGACGGCCGGCCCGATGGTGTTCTGGGGCTGGTGCGCGCTGCTCGGCGTCACCCTGCCGTGGGTGATCTCCTGGGCCGCTTGTGGCGCCTTCGCCGTGGCGGTGTTCTTCGCCCCGGACGCGGCCATCCGAGGACAGGCCGCCGAGGCACGGAAGGCGTTCGGGCAGGCGATCGTCGCGTACCTGGATCTCGTCGCACTCGCCCGCGCGGCCGGAGCCGGGCCGGCTGACGCGCTGGAGTCCGCGGCGAAGGTCGGCGAAGGGTGGACGTTCCGGCGGCTCGCCCTCGCGCTTGACCCGGCACGCCGCGGCACCGGGAGCGCGTGGGACGAGCTCACCCGGCTTTCGGAAGAGATCGGCGTGACCGAGCTCGCCGACCTGGCATCGATCGCCAGGACCGCCGGGACGCGCGGCGCCGGCATCCTCGACACCCTCATGGCCAAGGCGCAATCGCTGCGCGAGGCGGAGCTGTCCGCCGAGGTCTCCAGGGCCAGGTCCCGTACCGAAACCATGACCGTCCCGATGGCGCTGTCGGTCATCGGATTCCTGCTGTTGCTCGGCTATCCCGCCTTCACCCGGATGGCCGGAGGCTGACCCCTCCCGGAGGTACTCGCGATGATCAACAAGAGTCTGCTGGCCCTATGCGTACAGCTGAAGGAGCGCCTTGACCGGCACACCATGGATCCGGAACGGGGCGCTTCCACCTTGGAGTGGGTGATCATCGCTGCCGTCGTGTTCCTGCTCGCCCTCGCAGCGGGAGCGAAAATCACGCAGGTCGTCCACGACCAACTGGCCAAGATCGGATGACGGCTCGCGAGCGGGGCTCGGCGACCTTGGAGGCCGCGGTCGTCTATCCCGCGGTCCTGCTGCTGATTCTGCTCGCGGTCAACACCGCGCTGTGGTTCCACGCCCGGAACATCGCCCTCTCCGCGGCCCAGGAAGGGCTCCGTGTCGGACGCGCGTATGGCTCCAGCTTTACAGCAGGACAGGGGATGGCGGAGCGCTTCGCCCAGGAGGTAGGGGGATCGTTCCTGCAGTCGCCGGTGGTGAACGTCGGTCGTGCCGGGGACACAGTCGTGGTGACGGTCCGGGGCCAGGCGATCAGCTTGGTCCCGCTGCTTGATCTCACCGTCGAGCAGGAGGCCCGAGCCCCGATGGAGAAGTGGACCACCGGATGACGTCGAGCCCCGACCGTGGCTCCATGGCGTTGGAAACAGCGATCATCGCACCCGCCCTGCTCGCGATGCTGGTGATGATGATCGCCGTCGGCCGCGTCACCATCGCCCACGGAGCGATCGAAGCCGCTGCCAGGGACGCGGCCCGGCAGGCGTCCATCGCACGTGACTCGGCCTCGGCGCGCTCAGCCGCCCTGGAGAGCGCGCGTGCGGCCCTTGCCCGCGAAGGACTGAAATGCGCCCCTTCCGTGGCCGTGGACACCAGCGGGTTCTCCGCACCGGTCGGAACGCCTGCGCTCGTGGCTGCCACCGTGACGTGCGAGGTCGAGCTGGGCGACCTGGCTCTTGCCGGAATGCCCGGGTCCAGGATCCTGACCAGCACTTTCAGCAGTCCGATTGATGCCTTCCGAGCGAGAAGGGATCAACCGTGAATCTGCACGACGATCGAGGTTCTGTAACGGCCTTCTCAGTGGTGTTCACCGTGGCGTTGCTGATCTGCGCGGGGCTCGTGGTGGACGGCGGGACGAAGATCCAGGCGTACCGGGAGGCGTACGCGGTCGCGGAGGAGGCCGCGCGGGCCGGAGCAGGACAGGTTGACGTCGACCGGGTCTACGCCAAGGGCGGCCGGATCGAGATCGACAGCACCAAAGCGCTTTCCGCCGCACGCGCCTACCTCGGCTCCTCCGGTCACCAGGGAAGAGCCGCCATGACCGGGGACCGGGCTATCCAGGTCACGGTCACTGTGTCCCGGCCGACCAAGCTCGTCTCCCTGATGGGCATCACCAGCGTGACCGCGACGGCCAAGGCGTCGGCGCGAATGTTCCACGGCATCGAACAAGGACGACCATGACGATGTACGGGCTGCGCCATCCCATCCTCAGCAAGATCGTCGCGGCCATGGCGCTGGCCACGCTGCTGGCCGGCATCCCCGCCATCCTGCTGGCCTTCTTCTGGCCGATCGAGCTGCCGACGCTCGACGACCTCGTCACACCGGTCGAACCCGTCGTCATCAAGGCGCTCCTGCTGGGGATTGTCTGGACATGCTGGGCGCTGTTCGCCTGGGCGGTGCTCATCGAGACGATCGGCACGTTCCGGGAGAGTCCCGTCCGGGTCCACATGCCCTTCCACCGGCTCGCCGCGTATCTCATCACCACGATCACGCTGACGGCCACCGCTCCCGTCGCCGCCACACGCGCAGTCGCTCCGGCGGCGGCGGTGACCGCGGCGCCTACCCCGCTTTCTGACCACGACCTGGTGGCAGCGGAGCCGGAGACCTGCGAGTCCACGACGCAGCACAAGAGGTATGTGGTCAAGCCCCGTGACACGCTCTGGGAGATCGCCAGGAAGCACCTCGGGGAGCCGATGCGCTACCGAGAGATCGTGGCCCTGAACCAGGGCCGCGTCATGGACGACGGCCGAACCTTCACCAGCGGCGGCTGGCTCCGACCTGGTTGGACGCTGAGGCTGCCCGCCGACGCCTCAAGGCTCGACGTCGAGCAGAAGGTGTCAGAGCGCGTGCACACCGTGGCATCCGGCGAAACGCTGTGGGACATCGCCGAAAAGCGCCTCGGCAGCGGTTACCGGTACAAGGAGATCTACAAGCTGAACAAGGGCCGTCTGCAGCCCGACGGCACACGACTTGTCGACCCCAGGGTGATCGAACGCGGTTGGCGCCTGATCCTTCCCGAACGGAAACCGGCGAAGAATCCGATGTCACACCGTCCAGTCGCGTCCTCCCACCACACCTCCACTCGGCCCACGGCCACGCCGGAGCCGGAGGAGACGCCGCTAGCCGCACCGGCCACCCCATCGACCGGGGTCACGCTGCCCGGCGGTGGAATTGTGGCGCTCTCCTTCGCCACCGGGGTGGCGGTCGCACTCGCTTCGAGCAGGCTTCGCCAGCGGCGACGGGTTGACGTCCACGACGTAAAGGAGCCCGTGGCCGTGCTGGCGCCCGAACCGGACGCCCCGGTCGTACGAGCGCTGGAGCAAGCACATCGACGGACCTACGTCGAACCCGATGAAATGCCGCCGGACGATTTCGAGCTGGTCACGTCGTCCTTCAGGACCGACCCGCCGATCTCGCTCAAGGTAGGGGCCCGTGGCGAAAATGTGGTGTCCCTAGCCTTGTCGGGCCTGAACCTCGCCCTGACCGGTCCAGGCGCCGACGACTGCATCCGGGCCATCGTGCTGGACTTGCTGACCCAATCGGACCACCATCGCGCCGAAATTGTCATGCCCCGCCAGGACGCCGTACGGTGGTTCGGCCCGTCCATCGAGACCATGACCGAACACCTGCCCGGTCTCCGGCTGGTACCCAGTTTGGACGATGCGGTCGATCATCTGGAGGGACAGTTCGTCACCCGGCGCCGCATGCTGCGCGACTCCGACGCCGAAGACATCCCCGAACTCCGCGAAGTTGACCCGGCGGAGCCGTTGCCGGCGCTGCTGCTGACCGCGTGCTCCCAGGAGAACGACTCCTATCTGGACTCGCTCATGGTCTACGCGCACAGGTTCGGCATCGGGGCCCTGCTCGTGGGGCGATCCCCCTCCGGCACCACCTGCGAAATCGCCGAGGACCAACAGGTGGCGGAGGTAACCGGCGCGTTGGCCGAGGAATTCCATGGCGTCACGCTGTTCCACCTTCCGAAAGAAGCCGCGAGCGTGGTGCTCAACAAGCTCGCCACCTCGAACGGCATTCCCTCAGAAGAGCCTGTACGAGAAGTGAATCTAGCTGTGCCGCCACCCAACAAGGCTGAGCCCGTCGTGCGCTTCCGCATCGTCGGCGAGCCGATCATCGAGGTGGACGGCAAGCTAGTGGATCTCTCTGGGCGTACCAAGGCTCTGGAACTCTTCGTCCTCCTCGCCGTGCACCCCAAGGGCTTGGGCCGAGAGGAGATCTGCGAGCATCTCTGGCCGGATGGTCGCGTCCTCGGAGCGGTGTAAATAGCTCGACGAGGTAGGTGCCGTGAGTGG
>JBIQJI010000090.1:0-23530 GCA_044507605.1 Actinomycetales bacterium
CCCGAGCTTCTTCATCGGTAACGGCATGTCCACCCCGCCCCAGCCCAACGTCTACACCCCGTAGCCGTCGGCACCGCGCGGCGGCGGCCCGGTGTTGCTGGCCCACTTTTCGGATGCGTACCGTTAGCATTTGATTACCCAGGGTGGGTGAACCAGCTTCCAGGAGGCACTGTGAAGAGATTCTTCCTCGTCCCCGCCATCGCGGCCGCCGCCGTCGCGCTCACCACCGGCACCGCGTACGCGTCGATGTACGTCGCGTACGAGGGGCCGGCCTACACGGGCAACCACCAGATCATCACGGCCTGTGGCCTGACCAACATCAAGTACCACGGCTCCTACAAGTGGTACGCCAGCGGCCAGAGCGGCCGCATGTACAACGCGCCCAACGGCGCGGGCCCGATGCACTTCGAACTGCCCACCAACCACAACGCCGAGCAGCCGACCGGGGTCGGCTGGAAGAGCATCTTCATCGTCTGCTGACAGGCGGGCCCTGCCGACCTCGGGCAGGCCCGCGACCGGGCGCCTCGCACGCACTATGGCGGGGCGCCCCTTTTCGTGCCCCCTCAGACCGTGGTCACGCGGCCGGTGCCGAAGGGGTACAGCTGCTGGATCACCGCGACGATGTCGGAGGCCGGGGGCACGCCGAGCTCGCGGTGCAGCACCCGGCGGAACTTCTCGTACTGGCGTAACGCGCTGCTCGGGTCGCCGCGCCGAGCGTGGATCTCCAGCAGGATGCGGTTGGCGCTCTCCGACCACGGCTCGGTCTGCACGGCGGCGAGGCCGTACGGCAGGGCCTCGGCCGGGCGGCCGAGGGCGAGCAGGCGGGCGGCGGCGCTCTGCAGCGCCTGGGCGGTGAGCGTGCGCAGCCGTTCCCGGCTGTCGATCACCCAGTCGTCGGACCAGCCGGCGAGCAGCTGGCGGCCGATGCCGGGCGGCGGGCCGGTCAGCTCGCCGGCGGGTGCCGCCACGCCGTAGATGGTGTCGTTGATCCAGTCGGTGAGCGTCTCGACGTCGACGATCATGCCCTCGGCCAGGCTCAAGATGTCGCCGTCGGACTCGACGGCCTCGCGCGTCTTGCGGATCAGCCGCGACAGCGTGGTGCGCAGGTTGGCCAGCGCCTGCTGCTGGGTGACGTCGGGCCACAGCAGGCCGGCCGCCTGCGACCGCGACATCGGCCCGATGATCGCCAGCGCCGCGACCAGCCGGGCCACGCCGTAGGGCAGCTGGAGCGGTGCACCTTGGCGACGCATTCGGAACGGTCCCATGAGCTGGAGCTCGTGGTGTACGTCCGCCATCCTCTCATCCTTCCCGTCGCCATGCCCGGTAGAGCGTATCCAGGCGAGTAGCGGGCGACCGGCAGAAGTGACGGTGACGACGTCGTGCCGTCTGCGAGGCGTCACACGCGCGGGCCGATCACGTCGCCGGACGCCGGGCTCCGCCCCGGGCCACGCCGCTGATCCCCGCCCGAAGCGGCCCGGACACGCACGTCGGTCCGGATGCTCCTGCCTCGTCCGCATTGCGCCGCCGGGAGGCGGCCGGGCCGTCCCGAGCGGGCACGGGCCCGTGCCACTCCCGTCACGTGCCGGTACTGATGCGTCACGCATGACGGATAGGCCGGTGCTGTGCCCGTACGTGCCGGTCTCGGGGTCGTCATGGTGCGGCGGCGCTCCGGAAACGCGCGGCCGGATTTCGTGGGGTTGTCACATTCGCTCCGATCCATCAGGAGGAGTCATGAGCAACCCGTCCGCTCCCGACCCGGAGGAGTTCGTCGAGGAGCTGGAGCTGCCGCCGGTGCCGCCCACCCCGATGTTCGCCGCCGAAGCGGCGCCGGCCGAGCAGACCGCCGGGGAGAGCGCCTCGGTCGCCGGCAATTCGCTGCTGGCGTTCACCGCCGACGTGTCGGCGCAGCACAAGGACGACCTGCTGAACTCGTTCGGCATGGCACAGCTGGTGGCGGTCAAGGAGGGGGCCGACCCGGCGACGGATCCCGTCGGCTACTACCAGAGGGTCGTCGACATCCTCACCAACATCGGCTACACCGGCCAGTCGGTCGATTTCGCCGAGTACCACACCAAGACACGCACCGTCGAGATCGACAAGGTGGTGCTGGAGATCATGAAGGATCTGCTGGCCCCGCCCGAGCTGGCGATCGTCAACGCCGCGCTGCAGGCGCTCAAGGCGGCCTCGGAGGACAACGGCGCGCCGTGGGAGATCTACCACAGCAGCTCGACGTCCAACCAGAACGGCGGCTTCTCCATCGGTCTCGCCAACGAGACCAGGGGCAACGTCGCCGTGAAGGTGTCGGCCTTCCACTTCGCCGGGGCCGAGAACTCCACGAGGTTCCTGTGGACGTCGTACTCGGCCACGTCCGTGCACATCGAGGACGGTCAGACCACGCTGGTGCTGAACGACTCCGTCTACAGCGATGTCCGCAACCGGGTGCAGCGCAAAATGCGCAAGCACGCCCGCAGCTACATCGCCAACCTGCCGGCCCTGTAGTGAGCACCGGTGACCACCACGACCGCCCTGCTCGTCGAGGGCGCCTTCCTGCTCGCCGACGACGCGCTGCCCAAAGGCCGGCGCGACGACGTCGTCAACTCGGTGCTGCTCGCCCGGCACACCGCCGCGTCGTCTGGCGACGCCGGCTACGCGGGCGCGCTGACCGAGGTGCTGAACAACATCGGCTGGACCACCACCAGCGCCAACGAGCGCGACGTGCGACTGGAAGGCTCGCTGTGCAAGGGGCCCGTGCCCCTGGCCGTCATCGCCCAGGACCTGGCCGGCCTGCTGCCCAGCAGGCTCGTCGGCGAGCTGGTGGCCGGGGTCGACGCCCTGGCGGAGGCGGCCCCGGACGTGCGCAAAGCGTGGGACACCACGGCGCACGAGCCGGGCGCCCAGGCCGCCCTGCTGATCGTCGCCACACTCGACGGCGACCTGCCGAGGCTCGTGTACGACCACGCCGTGCTGAGCCCGGCGAAGCCGTCGAAGGGCTACCCGTGGACCCGGCTCAAAGGGCCGGGCACCCTGACCCAGCATTACGGCGCCATGGTGCTGAACCCGACCGTGTTCACCGCCGAAGTCAGCGCCCGGCTGGCCACCAGGGTGGCGCCACTGCTTCCGGCCGCGGTCATCCCGGTGTGACCGCGCCACCATCCGATCAACCGATCCACGCATGAAGGAGTACGATCATGTCCCATTCGCAGATGCCTTCGGTCACCGTCGGCCCCAACACGTTCAAGTACGGCAGTGACCCTGACCACCGCCAAATCCACATCTGGGTGGACGGGCTGGCCGGCCAGAACGTCTGGTACTACATCAAAGGTGAGTTCACAGGCCACAAGCCCTGGGAGAAGAAGAAGCCGATGGTCTTCAACCAACTCGCCGAGATCCTCGGCGCCCGGTACAACGCGGAGGAGGGCTGGCCCCAGCGGGTCTTCGTGTCCGCGTCCGAGACGGTGCTGGGCGTGGACGTGACCCTGGAAAGGTTGGGGTAGGCATAGCCGGAGCGGCCGCACGCCACACGTGCGTCGACGCCGGCCCGGCCGTCCCAGGCGGCCGGGCCGGTCGATCGGCGGGCGGCGCTCAGCCCGAGGCGGCGGTCTGGCGGCGGGTGCGGGCGGCCGTGGCGAGGAGGTCGAGCAGGCGCTCGGTCTCCTCCCAGCCGACGCAGGCGTCGGTGATGCTCTGGCCGTAGGTCAGCTGCTCGCGGGGGGCGGGGTCCTGGCGGCCGGGGACGAGGAAGCTCTCGACCATCAGCCCGGCCAGGCCCTTCTCGCCCTCGGCGATGCGGGCGGCCAGCTCGCGGACCACGGCCGCCTGGCGCACGTGGTCCTTGCCGCTGTTGCCGTGGCTGGCGTCGATGACCAGGCGCTGCGGCAGGTCGGCCTTCTCCAGCAGGGTGAGGGCGTCGCGCACCGACGCCGCGTCGTAGTTGGGGCCGCGGCGGCCGCCGCGCAGGATGACGTGGCAGTCGGGGTTGCCGGTGGTGCTCACCACGGCGGCCCGCCCGGCGTCGTCGATGCCGAAGAAGACCTGGGGGTGGGCCGAGGCGCGCACGCCGTCGATCGCCACCTGCACGTCGCCGTCGGTGGCGTTCTTGAAGCCGACCGGCATGGACAGACCCGAGGTCAGCTGGCGGTGCACCTGGCTCTCCGGGGTGCGTGCGCCGATGGCGCCCCAGGTCACGGCGTCGGCGATGTACTGCGGGCTGGTGGGCTCCAGGAACTCGCAGCCGACGGGCAGGCCCTCGCCGAGGACGTCCAGCAGCACGGTGCGGGCCAGGTGCAGGCCGCGCTGCACGTCGTGGCCGCCGTCGATATCGGGGTCGTTGATCAGCCCTTTCCAGCCGATCGTCGTGCGGGGCTTTTCGAAGTAGACGCGCATGACCACGCACAGGGCGTCGTCCAGGTGCCTGGTGGCCGCGCGGAGCCGGCGGGCGTAGTCGAGCGCGGCCTCCGGGTCGTGCACCGAGCACGGCCCGATGATGAGCAGCAGCCGGTCGTCGGCGCCCGTGAGGACGTCACGTACGGCTTTGCGGCTCGCCGCCACGAACTCCTCCCGCTCGGGCCCCAGGGGGAGATCTCGGCGCAGCTCCGCCGGCGGGGTCAGGGGTTCGAACGAGGTGATGCGAAGATCTCTGGTGGCGGTCATGGGCCTGCCCTTCTCGGTCGAGTGGCGATGCGGCCCACGGTCCGAGGGTCCGGAGCCGACCGCCTTACATGACGAAAGGCAGAGCGGGATGCTCTGCCTTTGGCTCCGGATGAACAGTTGATCAGCGCATGTGGACGCCGGCCCCACCCGGAGCCTTCACATAGCGCCAAAATCGGCTGATCAACGTCATGGTCCAAACCGTAGCAGCGTGCCGACAACAACACAAACGCCCGCCCCATGATCCCCTCAGGACGCGATCGCTTGCTGGAGGGCGGTGAGGAACCGGGCCGCGTCGCGGCCGTTGACGATGCGGTGGTCGAAGGCGAGACCGAGACTGACGACGGTCCGCTTCGTGATATTTCCGGATTTGTCGAAGGCGGGTTCGTGCCGGGGGGCGGTCAGCGACAGGGCGCACGCCTGGCCCGGGAACACGATCGGCACGGCCAAGGTGACGGCGGCGTCGGTGTGCAGGGTGATGACGATGTTGCCGCCCGTCAGGTCCGCCTCGCGGAAGGAGCCGCGCATCGCGGTCGCCCGCAGCTCCGTCAGCCGCTGCGCGATCTCCGTCAGCGACAGCCGGTGCGCGTCGTGCAGCACCGGCACGTACAGGCCGCCGCCGACGTCCATGGTGATGCCGATGTGCGGCGCCCGCGCCGGGCGCACCCCCACCGTCTCCTCCGGCCGGTCCGGGTCGGGCGCCGGCCGCGTCACCGGCTGGGCGAAGAGCATCGGAAAGTGCTCGTGCTGCGCCGCGACCGCCGCCACCAGCAGCTCGGTCAGGCCGATCAGCGCCCTGGTCTGCTTGGTCAGCTCGCGCGCCCGCTTCATGGCGGCGCCCACGTCCAGCGTGACGGCGGTGAAGGCGGCGGGGATCTCCCGGTGCGACCGCGCGACGGCGGCGGCCACCGCCCGCTGCACCGGCGGCAACTGCCGCACGTCGGCGGCGGGCTCCGTGCCGGCGGGCTCTGTGGTGACCGGTTCTGTGCCGGTCGGCTCCGCGTCGGCCGCGAGCAGGGCCTCGATGTCCGACCGGCGGACCAGAGTGCGGCCGAGGGCGCGGACACGGGCCGGGTCCACGCCGTGCTCCTCGATCAGCGCCCGGGCGGGGGCGGTGATGACGGGCTCGGGTGGGGAACCCCCGGTCGCGATGGGCTCCGGGTCCGCGACCGGGGGAGTGGAAGGGTCGGCGACACGGGCGATGAGGTCCCCCGGGGCGCAGGTGCGGCCGGCCGCCAGCACGTGCGACAGCACGCCGTCGCACTCGGCGACCAGCTCCTCGGCGGCCTTCGAGGTCTCCACGACGACCAGCGGATCGCCCTTGACGACCGTGGCGCCGTCGGCCACCAGCCATTCGACGAGCTGATACTCGGTGTCGTTGTTGTTGAGTTTCGGTACGCGCAGCTCGGTCAACGGACAAGCTCCTGTACGGCACGGCCGATCGAGGTCGCTCCCACCAGCACGTCGCGTTCGAGGTGGGCGGCCGACGGGATCACGCTGTCGGCCGAATGGACGAGTGCCACGGGACGGCGCAGCCGCCCCCAGAGCAGGGTGTGCAGCCGCTGGGCCACCTCGGCCCCCCAGGTGCCGCCCGCGGTGCTCTCCTCGGCGACGACCACCGCGCCGGCCCGCTCGATCAGCGGCGCCAGCGGGGCCGGGTCGAAGGGGTACAGCCGCCGGGGCACCAGCAGCAGGCAGCTGATCTCGTGGTCCAGCAGCAGGGCGCGCATGGCGTCGAGGGCCCGATGGGCCATGCCGCCCGGCGCGATGATGACGCAGCCGGCCCGCTCGGGGTCGTCCAGGTAGACCCGGGCCACGCGGTCGCCCCCGGCCGGAACCGTGTCGTACCGGAACAGGTCGCCGGCGGCGCCGCCGGTGAAGACCTGCCGCGTGTACAGGACCTTGTCCTCGAACAGCACGCTCGGCGTGCCCCGCCCGAGCAGCTCGCCGAACAGCGCCCTGTGGTCGTCGAACGGCGACACCTCGAACACCGAGAGGCCGGGCACGCCGATGAAATGCTTCTGCGGGCTCTGGCTGTGGGTCGGCCCGTAGCCGCGGCCCCCGCCCGAGGGGCAGCGCACGACCAGCGGCATCGGCACCCGCCTGCCGTACATGGAGACCGACTTGGCGGCGAAGTTGACGATCTGGTCGAAGGCGAGCGTGACGAAGTCGGCGAACATGATCTCGACGATGGCCTTGCCGCCGGCGAGCGCGAGCCCGCCCGCGACCCCCACGATGCCGCCCTCGCTGATCGGCGTGGCGAGCACCCGGCCGGGGAAACTCGTCGACAGCCCTTTGGTGATCTTAAATGCGCCGCCGTACGGGTCGAGCACGTCCTCGCCGAGCACCCGCACGGCGGGGTCGGCGGCCAGCGTCTCGTGCAGCGCCCGGTTGAGGCTCTCGGCGACCCGCATCACCGCTCCCATACCGACGGCCGGCGCCCCAGCACCTCACCGGCCACGACCTCGACGAACTCCCGCGCCTCCGCGTCCATGCGGGCGAACCGGGCGGATGCCGGGGCGCCCTCGCGCGGATACCAGTCGTGGTCGCGGGCCGCCTCGATCAGGTCGGCCGGGCGCGTGTCGTCGCCCTTGCTGTGCGGGCCCAGCCGGTGTGTCACGAACTCCACCACCAGCGGCCCGCCGCCGCTTCTCGTCTCGTCGAGCGGCGACCGCAGCTCGGCGCGGATCTCGCGCACGTCGCGCGAGGCCGTGCGGTGGAACCGCGCCCCGAACGCCCGTGCCCGGCCCTCGACCGTGCCGGCCATCTGGGCGCGGGTGGGGGTCGACTGGGCGATGCCGTTGTTCTCGGTCACGACCACGAGGGGCAGCCGCCACAGCGCGGCCATGTTGAGCGCCTCGTACACCGCGCCCTCGCCCCAGGTGCCGTCGCCGACGTACGCGAGGGCCATCGCCCCCGGCTCGGTGTCGCGCAGGTGCAGCGCCGCGCCCACGGCGACCGGCAGGCTCTCCCCCTGCACCCCGGTGGACAGGTAGCGGCCGGCCAGGATGTGCTGGCTGCCGCCCACCCCGTTGCAGACCGCGCCCTCGCGTCCGGTGATCTCGGCGAGCAGCCCGTACGGGTCGCGGAACCTGGCCAGGTAGTGGCCGTGGCCCCGATGGTTGCTGAAGACGAAGTCGTTGTCGCCGAGCAGCGGGGCCAGGGCGACGGGGATGTACTCCTGGCCGAGGCAGGTGTGCGTGGTGCCGTTCAGCAGCCCTTGGTCGAACAGGTCGAGCAGCTTGCGTTCGAAGTGCCTGATCAGCAGGAGCAGCCCCAGGTCGTCATCGGACAGGCCGTCGATGATCTCTTCCAGCAGTCCTTCGGGCACGTGCGCTCCTCGGTGAGCAGGTCGGCCGGCGAGCGCTGGGTGGAGCTGGAGAATGGGAGCGCTCCCACGTGATTTTAGCGATCACCCCACCACGCGGCAACACATCCGCCCATCTCAGGCGGCGCGGCCGTGCCTGTCGTGCGACCCCCCGTGGTGGTCCGGATATCGGGAGGACAGGTCGGCGCCGCGCGGCGGCGGATACGGCGCGGTGCCGCGCAGATCGACGGTCTGGATCGTGCGGCTGATGTCGCTCGGCGAGATCAGCCCCACCAGCCGGTCGTCGTCATCGACCACCAGCGCCCGCCCGTCGGCGCAACCGTGCATCCTCGGCAGCAGATCGGTCAGCGGCTCGTCGGGGTGCGCGGTGGGCACCTCCTGCCGCGGGCAGGCGATGTCGCCCAGCCGGGTGCGCTCCCGCTCGGCCGCGGGCACCCCCCGGATCCGGTTGAGCGTCACCAGACCCGTCGGCGTGCCGTGCGCGTCCACCAGCGGATACGAGGACAGCCGGTGCCGCATCACCACCCGATCGACCAGCCCCGCCACCGTCTCACCGGGCTCCGCCGTGACCGGCCACGGCGTCATCACCTCCCGCACCCGCACCCCGTGCAGCGCACTGCCCACCCGCGTCTGCTGCTCCTCGGCACTGGCCGCGTTCACCAGGAACAGGCCGATCAGCGCGAGCCACAGCCCCTGAAAACCCAGCCCCGTGACCAACTGGGCGAAACCCAGCGCGATGAGCACGAACCCGAAGACGCGCCCGGCACGGGCGGCCGCGACCGCCGCCCGCACCCGATCGCCCCACCGCGCCCACAACGCCGCCCGCAGCACCCGCCCGCCATCGAGCGGCGCCGCCGGAATCAGGTTGAACACCGCCAGGATGCCGTTCACCAGGGCCAGATAGCCGAACAGCCCGGCGATCAGCGGCGGCCCGCCCAACCCCGCGACCAGCCACGTCAGCAGCGCGAACAGCGCCCCCACCGCGAGACTCGTGCCCGGACCGACCGCCGCGATGCGCAGATCGGCCCCCGGCGTACGCGGCTCACCGCGCAGCTCCGCCACCCCGCCCAGCAGCCACAACGTGATGCCCGCCACCTCAAGGCCGTTTCGCTTGGCCAGCATGGCGTGGGCGAGCTCATGCGCCAGCAGCGAGGCGAGGAACAGCACGGCCGCCACCACCGCGGCCACCACGTACGCCCACAGCGACAGCCCCGGGAAAGCGGCGGGGAACCGCCCCAGGGCCAGCCCCACGACCAGGATCAGGACGATGACGAGCACGCTCACGTTGAGCCCGATCGCCACCCCGCCCACGCGCCCCAGCCGGATCGACGCCCGCATGTTCTCCTCCGTCGTTCGCGTCAACCCCCCTTACCCGCAGCGACCCCGCCCACGCCACCCACCGGACCCGAAAGGGCCCGGCCGGCCGTGAGAGCGAGAGTGACGGCCGCCGAGGCCGTCGCCATCACGGTCATCGCCATCGCCGGCGAGGTCAGCTCGGCGATGCCGCCGGCGAGGGCGGCCCCCACACCCTGCATGGTGAGCACCCCGGAGGACTGCAGGCCGAGGGCCTGCCCGCTCAGCTCCGCCGGGGTGCGGGCCAGCAGGCGTTCCTGCAGCAGCAAACTGGCGGCGTACCCCACGGAGGCGACCGCGATGGCGGCCACGGCGAGCGGCAGCGGTAGGCGGGCGGGGAAGAGCAGGTACGGCACGGCCAGCAGCAGGCGCAGCGGCGAGCAGAGCCGCTGCCGCCATCGTGGCGGCACGAACCTCCCGACCAGGGTGTCGCCGGCGAGCATGCCGGCGGCGGCCGCGGCGAACAGCAGGCCCGCGTGGGCCTGGTCGTAGGCCACGAACACCGACTCGCACCCGACGATCAGCCCGTTCGGCACCCACAGCGCCAGATAGACGGCCCGGCGGTCCCCGGCCGACCACAGCCGCCGGTTCACGCGCCACGTCTCGGCGAACGACGGACGCCCGGCCGCGCGCGGCGGGCGGGCGGCCAGGCCGAGCCGGGCGACGACGGCGGCGCCGAGATAGAGCGCGGCGGCGGCGAGCAGAGTGCCGCGCGCGGACAGCACGGCCACCAGGGCGCCGCCGACGGCGAACCCGCCGATCTGCGCCACCCCGACCGACATGTTGACCACCGACCGCCCGAGCAGATACCCGCCCTCGGGCAGGATCTCGTTCAGCAGCCCCAGCCTGACCCCGCCGCGCAGCGCGCCCGCCACCCCCATGCCGAGCACGATCGCGAAGATCCCCGCCGTCGGCAGGCCGGGCACGGCCAGGGCCGCGGTGCCGAGCCCGAACAGCAGCGCCAGCCCGGTCAAGGCGGCGCGCGGCGGCAGCCGGTCGGCCGCCGACAGCAGCCCCATCGCGCCGATCAGCTGCGCGAACGACGTCCCGAACATGCTGAGCGCCGTCAGCAGCGGCGACCCGGTGCCGGCGTAGACGAGCGTGCCGAGCGCCAGCCCGCTCATCGTGGAAGCGGCCACCTGCACCGAACAGACGGTGAACAGCGCCGGAAACTCATGGGTGCGGAACAACTCCGTGTAGGTGCGCATAGGCGCAGCCTTGGGCCGTTCCCGCCCGGCGGGTTAATGTTTCGCGGGTCGGCGAAAGATGCGGAAGGGCGGCACATGGGCTGGTGGCAGGTCGACGCCGACACGCTCGCCGGCGGCCGGTTCGTGCTCTCGCCGCTGGCCGAGGCCACGGCCTGCCTGTTCGCCCTGGCAGACGCCGAGGCCGCCCACCCCGGCGAGCGCGCCTGGCTCGACACGCACCTGGCCGGCTACCGGGCCCGCCTCGCCGCCGACCCCATCACCGCCCTGCTGGTGGAGTCCGCGCGCCGCCACCGCTGGATCGCCGACTTCCTCACCCCCGCCCCCGACGACACGGCCGAGCCGGGCCGGCGGCGACCACCGGACGAGGAGCTGTTCGCGGCCGAGCTGGCCCGGGTCCGCGACACCCCGGCGCAGGTCGCGCACACCGACCTGGAGGCGACCCTGCGCCGCCCGCTCCCCGCGCCGCTGCACCGCCCCGACCTGCCCGAGCGCGCCGCCGCCCTGCTGGAGTGGGTGTGGACGCGCACCGTGCTGCCGTACTGGCCACGCCGCCGCCGCGTGCTGGAGGCCGACATCGCCGCCCGCGCCGACCGCCTCGCCCGAGGCGGCTGGGCCGCCGCCCTCGGCGACCTGCGGCCGGGCATGCGCTGGCTGGGCCGCGACCGCCTGCAGATCAACACCCAGGACCGCCCGCCCCGCGACCTGACCGGCGTGCGCCTGCTGTTCGTCCCCGTCACCCCCCGCCAGGGCTGGGTCTCCTGGGAGCTGGGCCACCGCTACGCCGTGGTCTACCCGTGCCTGGGCCCCCTCGCCGCCACCGACCGCCCGCCGGTGCCGCAGGCCCTGGCCAGACTCCTCGGCCCGGCCCGCGCCACCGTCCTGATCCTGCTGGCCGACCCCAAGACCACCACCCAGCTCGTGGCCCTCACCGGCCAGACCCTCGGCTCGGTCGGCCGCCACCTCAAAATCCTCCATGACGCCGGCCTGATCGCCCGCCACCGCACCGGCCGCTCCGTCCACTACCGCCGCACCCCCACCGGCGACGCCCTCGCGGCCGACCTAGGGTCACCTGGATCCCGTGCGCCCTGATCAGTTCGATCAGGTCTTCGCGGTGGTCGTCGCAACTCCACCACGTCAGGAACAGCACGTCGATCCGGACGTCGGCGGGGTTCTGGCAGTTCCGATAGGCGCAGCCCTCGGTGAGATCGGCGGTCGTGATGACGGCGGCCAATCGGGACGATCCAGCGGGAGCGCCGATCGGGTGCTTTCCGAGCATGTGCGATTTCCTTTTCTAGCGATATCGGGCTGATTTGGTGTTGTCGCGATGGCTGGACCGTGCCTGTGGCTACGCTTAACGCGGCACCTGCCGATGTCCATGGTCACGACCAGCCGACGTGGTGAACAAGGTGACCTGTGGTGCATGTGGCGACATGAAAACGGGGTAACGGGGGCGGGCTGGGGGAAATGTCCGAAGAATCGAGAGATTGGCAGGCGTTCGGCCGTTCGCTCCGGATGAGGCGGGAACAACGTCAGCTCAGCCAGCGGGTTCTCGCCGAACGCATCCGCTGGACCCACTCGATGGTGAGTCGCTGGGAGAGCGGCAGTCAGCGTCCTCCGGTGGAGGCGATCGAGGCATTGGACGGTGAACTCGGCGCCGATGGAGAGTTGATCTCCTTGGCTCTCCGAGTTTCCTTCTCTGATATCGACAGACTACGAAAGAGTAGGATTCGAGTAGGTGCTCCAATTCACGATGAAGGTGATGATGTGGAGCGAAGGCGACTGATGCGGGATGCGGCGGCCGTCGCCGCTGCGGGCACGGTGGCACCCGTGCTGACCGCTCTGAGCGACGCATGGCAGGCATCCGAGCCCCGCATCACCGGCGCGAGCGTGTCTCAGGAAATGCTCGACGACTGGGAGGACGCCGCGAGCGTCCACGCCAAAGCCGCCCGCGTCGAACCTCCGCCGGTCGTACTCGCCGCGCTGGCCGCCGACTTCGCCGACATGGCCCCTCACCTCGCGCGTCGACAACCCGTTGCCGTGCGACGAGACCTCACTCACGCGGCCGCCCGGCACGCCGCGCTGATCGCGGGCAAGTGGCACGATCTGGGGAATCGCCGGCAAGCACGCCGCTGGTGGGGCAAGACCCGGTCGCTCGCCGACGAATCCGGCGACCGCCTGCTCGCGTCCTGGTTACGCAGGCGAGAGGCGATCCACCGGAGCGGCGACCCGGCCGACGACCGCACCGAGATCCTGGCGCTCGCGCGGGAAGCTCGCGGGCTCGCGGGCACCCGCCCGAGCGCCCCGCTCGCCGCCGCCATGGCCGAGGAAGCGGCGGTACTCGCCGTCATGGGACGATCCGCCGACGCTGTCACGGAACTCCGCGCGGCCGAGGAGGTGTTCGAGCGGATCCCCACCGTCCCCACCACGTTTCGCAGTCTGGGCGAGCGCGAGCTGTGGTTCGACCGGAGCCTCATCTACACGCTCGCCGGAGACGTGCCGAACGCGGAGCGAGCGCAGGACGCCGCCGAGCGTCTCTATCCCGCCGACGATCAGGCGGCCCCTCGGATACGCCTCCATCGCGCGGCCCTGAACGCACCTACCGACCCCGTACACGCCACCCGGGAAGCCATCAGAGTCCTGCGCGATGTGCCCGCCGACCGATGGCTGACCCGCTACGCGACGGACGCCCATCTCGTCCTCAGAGCACTCCCGGAACCGACCCGCACCACCGACACGTACGACTCACTTGTGCGGGCCGCGTGCCGTTGACGCCGGGGGCGGTCAGGTGGTGGCGTTCAGTTGTTCCGATAGGCGGTTCAGGCCGTCTCTGATGAGGCGTCCGTAGTCGTCGTCGGCGAGTTCGTCGATGTTGGTCCTTGCGTGCTGGAGGTGGTCGCGGGCGGCCTCGGGCCGGCCTTGGCGGTGGTGCAGGTCCGCCGCTTCGGCGATCCGGGTCATGGTCGGGTCGGTGGTCATCACTGCTCCTTCGGCGGCGGGGCGGGCTGGATCAGGCTATGGGCTCTGGGTCAGCGGCCGAGGAGGATGAGGCGGAGGTGTCTGCCGCGGCGTTTGCGGGTGAAGGCGGCGCGTTCGTTGGCCTGGGGGAAGGGCTCGCCGGGGACGGGGAGGGACAGGAAGTCGCAGAGGGGTGACCAGCCGTCGCGTACGTCGAAGACCAGGAGGCGGTCGGGTGGGATGGTGGCGCGGACTTCGGCGATGTGGCGGTTGAAGACGTCGATGACGTGGGCGCGGTCGTCGATGCGGCCGTCGAAGACGCGGTCCGTGATCGTGGCCTTGGACATTTTCGGGTAGAGCGCGAAGTCGGGGGCGCGCAGGGCGACCAGGCGGCGGACGAGGCGGCGGTGCGGGGGCATCGGACGGCGTTCGGCGAGGGCGCTGGCGAAGATGGTGTCGCTGACGCTGTCGTACCAGCGGTCGGGGTCGCGGACGGTGAGGATGATCTTGGCTTGGGGGTAGTGCCCGGCCAGTTCGCGCCAGTACGCCGATGCCGGCCAGTCCACGGCGGACCGGAAGCCGGCGAAGATCTCGTCCCAGTTCTGGGCGCGGCCTTCGCCGATGTCGAGCCACTGGCGGACCCTGCGGGGCTGGGCGATGACGGTGGCCATGTGGTAGCAGGGGCCGAGGCCGAGGATTTCGAGGGCCGCCTTCAACGAGCGGGTGCCTGTGCGGCCGAAGCCTGCGCCGATGACCTTCATTCGCGTTCCTCCCTTGCGGGGCCGGAGCTGTGTGCGGTCGGGCTCTGATCCGGCTCTGATGTGGGCCGCCTACCGTCGTGCCGGGCGACACGCCCCGTTATATGCCGACACTGCCTGGCTTGACCATGGGCCGCCGAGAACCAGGAGGAGCCGATCATGGACCAGACCGTCGAACCCGGCGCGTCCGCCGGGGCCGCCGACCCGGCCGCGGGGCGGCCGTTTCCGCATCCGCTGCTCGACGCGCTGCGCGCCGCGCCCGACAGTGCGGCGTTCGAGTACGGCACCAGGATCGTGTCGCGTGGCGAGGTGCTGCATCTCATCCGTCGCCTGGCCGGGGCGATGCGGGCCGCCGGGCTGGGGCTCGGCCGGGGGGTGGCGATCCGCACGGCCGTGTCGCCGGAGGCGTTCGCGGCGCACATGGCCGCGCACACGCTGGGCTGCCGCGTCATCGGCGTACGGCCCGGCTACGCTCCCGCGCAACTGCGCCACGTGCTCGCGACGGGTGTCGACGCGCTCGTGGTCGATCAGGCCACGGCGACGCCCGAACTGCTGCGCGCCGCCGGGCCGGCGTCCGTGCTGTCGCTCGGCCCGGTGCCGGCCGCGACCGACCTGCTGGCCCATCCCGATGAGGGCGGCCCGCTCACGGTCGCCGCCCGGCCCGGCGACATCGCCATGCTGAACTACACGAGCGGCAGCACCGGGCTGCCGAAGGCCTGCGCGCTCACCTACCGCGCGCTCGGCGAGCACTGGGCGTGGCAGCCGCGGGTCTGGTCGCCGGTGGCGACCGCCTTCGCGGAGGGGTTCGAGCGTTACCTGCTGTTCGGCACGCTGGCCAGCATGGTGGTCATGGAGTTCGTGGCGCCGTGCCTGCTCGGCGGCGGCACGGCCGTGATCCCCGCGGAGCCCGTGGGCGGGGACGCGCGGCCGCTGTTCCCGTACGCGATCGAGCGGCACCGCATCACCGGCACCATCATCACGGTGCCCCGGCTGTGCCGGATGCTCGACATTCTGCGCGACGAGGCGGTCGATGTGAGCAGCCTGCGGGCGATGATGGTGAGCGGGTCGGCGCTGCCTCCGCATCGGCTGGCGGAGGCGGTGGCGCGGCTCGGCCCGGTGGTGTATCCGAGCTACGGCACGACCGAGTCGGGCAACGCCACGGTGCTCACCCCCGCCGACATCGCCGAATATCCCGAGCGGGTGCTGGCCTCGGTGGGGCGCGCGCATCCGATGGTCGAGATCAGTGTGCGCGACGAGGACGGCCGGGAGGTGGAGCCGGGGGCGACCGGCGAGATCCACCTGCGCAGCCCGTACCTGATGGAGGGCTATCAGGGGTTGCCGGAGGAGACCCGTGCCGTGCTGCGCGACGGGTGGCTGCGCACCCGCGACCTCGGCCGGGTGGACGGGGACGGCTTCGTGTACCTGTCGGGCCGGGCGCGGGACATCGTCCTGGTCAACGCGATGGTGGTGTACGCCGGGCCGATCGAGCGGCTGCTGGCCGATCATCCCGACGTGGACGAGGCGTACGTCGTCGGGGAGCCGGACGAGGCGACGGGGGAGGCGGTGCACGCGTTCGTCGTGCCGGCGTCCGGGCGCACCCCCGATCGGGACGCGCTGGCGGAGCTGGTGCGCGCCGAGCTGGGGGCCGACAGCGTGCCTCGGACGATCACGATCGTGGCGGACGTACCGGTCACGGCCAGCGGAAAGCCCGACAAGCGCGCCCTGCTGCGGTCGTTTCTGAGCAATCTCTGATATTCGCCCGCCAACACTGTTCTCGTCCGTTCAAGGTTCAACGACGCGGGTTCGAGACGTGGATTCGTTCGTTCGACCACATTCGACCACATCGCAGTGACGGAGGCGGCAGTGCCTGACACCATCCCTGACAGCACGCTGGACTATCTGGTGATCGGCGCCGGGCCGGCAGGGCTGCAACTGGGGTATCTCCTGCACCGTTCGGGGCGGAACTACCGGATCCTGGAGGCGGGTGAGACGCCGGGCACGTTCTTCCGGACGTTTCCCCGCCATCGGACGCTCATCTCCAACAACAAGAAGCACACCGGCTGGGACGACCCGGAGCTCAACCTCCGGATGGATTGGAACTCCCTGCTGTCGGACGACCCCAAGCTGCTGTTCACCCACTACAGCGACCGCTATTTCCCGCCGGCCGACCTGATGGTCCAGTACCTGACGGACTTCGCCAACGCCACGGATCTGCGCATCACCTGTGGTGCCCGGGTCGTCGAGGTGGCCCGGCCCGAGCCGGGCGGCCCGTTCCGGGTGACCGACGAGCAGGGCCGCACGTACGACGCGAAACGGGTGATCGCCGCCACCGGGTTCACCCGGCCCAACGTGCCGCCCATCCCCGGCATCGAGACCGCCGACCTGTACGGCGACGTGTCGGTCGACCCGGCGGACTTCACCGACCAGCGAGTGCTGATCATCGGCATGGGCAACTCGGCGTTCGAGACCGCGGACAACCTGATCGAGACGGCCGCCGTGATCCACGTGGCGGGGCGGCACGGCGTGAAGCTGGCGTGGCGCACCCACTTCGTCGGCCACCTGCGCGCCGTCAACAACAACTTCCTCGACAGCTACCAGCTCAAGGCGCAGAACGCCATCCTCGACGGCGAGATCCGGCGCATCGAGCGCCGCGACGACGGGACGTACCTGGTGACCGTGGCCTTCGCCCGCGCCGACGAGGTCACCAAGGACATCCCGTACCACCGGGTGATCGTCGCCACCGGCTTCCGGTTCGACCCGTCGATCTTCTCCCCCGAGTGCCGGCCCGAGCTGGTGATCGACGACCGGTTCCCGGCGCTGACCTCGGCCTTCGAGTCGGTCAACGTGCCCGGCCTCTACTTCGCCGGCACCATCACCCAGTCGCGCGACTTCAAGAAGGGCACCAGCGGGTTCATTCACGGCTACCGGTACGGCGCCCGCGCCCTGCACCGCCTGCTGGAGACCACCTACCACGACACGCCGTGGCCCGGCCGCGACCTGCCGGCCGACCCGGTGGCGCTCGCCGACGCGGTGCTGGAGCGGGTCAACCGCAGCTCGGGGCTGTGGCAGCAGTTCGGCGTGCTGGCCGACGTGATCGTGCCCGACGGCAGGGGCGGCCACCGTTACCTGGAGGAGCTGCCGGTCGACCTGTCGGGGCCGCCCATCGGCGACGACGGCCACTTCGCGATCACTTTGGAGTACGGGCCGGACCACGACCAGGTCGACCCGTTCGACATCTCGGTGACGCGGATCCGGCAGAGCGACGCGGCGCGCGCCGACGAGGGCCACTACCTGCACCCGGTCGTGCGGCATCGCCGGGGCGGTGAGGTCCTCGCGGTGCACCATGTGACCGAGAACCTGGAGAACGAGTGGACCTCCCCGGAGGTGCACGTCGAGCCGCTGCGCGCCTTCTTCGCCCGCGTCCTGGGGTGATCGCCGTGCCCACCGCGATGCTCACGTTGCGCGACTTCGAGGCGGCGGCCCGGGCCCGCCTCGCCCCCGCCCACTACGACTATTTCGCCGCCGGCGCCGGTGACGAGATCACCGTGCGGGCCAACGAGACGGCGTTCGATCGGCTCGCCCTGCTGCCGCGTGTCCTGCGCGGCGCGGGCAAGCTGGAGCCGGGCGTCACGCTGCTGGGCCGCCGTGTCGCCATGCCGGTGCTGGTGGCGCCGACCGCGTTTCACCGGCTCGCCGACCCGGAGGGCGAGCGGGCCACGGCGCGGGCGGCGGCCGCCGCCGAGACCATCATGATCGTGAGCATGGCGGCGACGGTCGCCGTCGAGGAGGTCGCGGCGGCGGCGCCCGGCGCCACCCTGTGGTTCCAGCTGTACATCCAGCCCGACCTGGCCTTCACCGAGGCGATCGTGCGGCGCGCCGAGGCGGCCGGGTGCGCGGCGCTGGTGGTCACCGTGGACTCCCCGGTGCGGGGGTCGCGGCACCGCGACCTGCGCAACGGCTTCGACGACCTGCCCGAGGGCATGTGCTGCGAGAACCTGCGCGACGGCGACCACGTGCGCCCGATCGTCATGTCGCCGGAGATCTCCTGGGAACACGTGGACCGGCTGCGCCGGATGACGGAGCTGCCGATCGTCCTCAAGGGCCTCACGCACCCCGCCGACGCGCGCATCGCCGTCGACCACGGCGTGTCGGCGCTGATCGTGTCCAATCACGGCGGCCGGCAGCTCGACACCATGCCGGCGGCCATCGACCTGCTGCCGGGCGTCGTGGCCGCGGCCGGCCACTCGGTGCCGGTGCTGATGGACGGCGGGATCCGGCGCGGCACCGACGTGGTGAAGGCGCTGGCGCTCGGCGCCGCCGCCGTCGCCGTCGGCCGTCCCGTGATCTGGGGTTTGGCGGCGGACGGCGAACGCGGCGTGGCCCGGGTGCTGGCGCTGCTCCGCGACGAGGTCGAGCAGGCGCTCGCGCTGTGCGGCGCGGCATCGGCGCGGGACCTCACGCCGGACCTGGTGCGGCCATGCTGACCGCGGTGATCGTGGCGGCCGTGGTCCTCGTCGCGGTCAGCCTGCCGTGGTGGCTGCCGGGCCGGGTCATCGCGCTGCGGGAGTGGGTGTTCGCCCGCATCAACGGCGACGAGGGCATCCCCGTGCCCGGCGACCTGATCGGCGTCGACCGGTTCCGCGACGTCTACTCCCACCCGGCGGCCAACGGCCGCAGCCGCGGCGCCGCCCTGTCGGATCTGTTCTGGTACTGGCTGGCGCCGGGGCCCGAAATGCACCAGGAGCACCTGGAGGCCGGCGACCGGTACGACGCCGTCGCCCGCACCACCCGCGGCCTGCTGTCCATCACCCGGACCCGGGCCGAGGAGCTCACCCGGGCCTGCGTCACCAGGGGCATCCAGGGCAAACGGGGCGTGGTCCGGCTGCGCGACCTGATGATGCCGATCTGGGCGGAGTTCGCGTACGAGCTGGTCTTCGGCGAGCGCTGCCCGCCGCACGCCCGGGACCTGATCGCCGCCAACGCCGACGACGTCGTCACCTCGCTCAAATGCTGCGGGCTGCGGCACATGTCCCGGCGGGACCGGCTGACGGCGTACCTGCTGACCCGGCTGCCCGACGTGCGGCAACCGCTGCCGGAGGAGCTGACGGATCGGGAGCGGGCGCTGTATCTGCAGGGCGCCTTCTTCAACACGGCGGTCGTGCAGATGTCGGAGGCCATGGCGCACCTGCTGATGGTGCTCGCCCAGCACCCCGAGGAGCAGGCCCGCGCCGCCGACGGGCGGCGGCTGGACCAGGTGATCCAGGAGACGCTGCGGCTCTACCCGCTGTTCGGCATCGCCCACCGCATCACCACCGGCGACATCGTGCTCCCCGGCGGCGAGGACGGCGGCGAGCCCACGACGATCCCGGCCGGGTCGGTGCTGTGCTTCAACTACCCGGAGTTCCACCGGGCCGGCCACCCCGACCCGGACAGGTTCGACCCGGACCGGTTCGCCCCCGCCCACTCCACCCCGGACCGTACGCCGGCCCGCGAACTCAACCACATCCCCTTCGGCGTCGCCGCGAACCGCCCCTGCCCGGCCTGGCGGCTCGCGCCGATCGCCATGCGGGTCGCGGCGCAGGAGATCGTGCGGGCGTACCGGCTCGACTCCACCGCGTCGCACACCCGGTCCATGCCGAACCGGGGCCCGTGTCTGCTCACCCCGCGCGACGAGGCCGAGACCGAGACCGGACCGGGCCGCCGCGCGACCCTGCTGTTCATGCGGTTCAGGGACCGCTGGGAGGACGTCGGGCGCAGCCTCGTGCAGCTCGTCCTCGGCACCTACATGGTGTGGGACGCGCGCCGGCTGCGCCTGTGCGAGCGCCATTTCGCCGGCGAGGGCAGCCCGCTCGCCGCCGGACACGAGTGAACCGCCCCACCCCACGAGCGGAGGCACGCATGTCGTTACCCCTCGCGTCCGGCTTGGCCGAGGCCCCCGTCGACCCCGACCTGGCTCTGACGCTCAAGGTGATGCCGGCCGTGGCCGTCATCCTGCTGACCGCCGCGGTGTGCGGCCGGCTGGCGAACCTGGTGATGCAGCCGCGCGTCGTCGGCGAGATGATCGCGGGCGTGCTGCTCGGGCCGACGCTGCTCGGCGCGCTGTGGCCCGACGCCCAGGAGGCGCTGTTCCCCGGCGAGGTCAGGTCGGTCCTGTACGTGCTGAGCACCATGGGCCTGACCCTGTACATGTTCCTCGTCGGGGCGGGGGTGGACCACTCCCGCAGCGAGCCGGGCGAGGTGCGCCGGGCGAGCGCACTGGCCGCCTCGGGCATCCTGCCCTCCCTGGTCCTCGGCTTCGCCGCCGGTTTCGTGCTGTACGAAATGCTCTCCAAGCCCGACGTGCCCCGCCTGGAGTTCGCCCTGTTCGTCGGCGGGGCGCTGTCGCTGACGGCGTTCCCCATGCTGGCCCGCATCCTCTACGAGCGGGGCCTGGAGCACACCCGCGTCGGCCGGCTCACCCTGCTGGCGGCCAGCATCGACGACGCCGCGGCCTGGTGCATCCTCGCGGCGCTGTCGGCCATGCACCTCGGCGCCGGCCCCGGCGACGCGTTGCGCACCATCGGCCTGGCGGCGCTGTTCGCGGTGGTCATGCTCGGTGTGGTGCGCCCGGCGCTGCGTCCGCTCGGCCGCACCGTGGCCCGCACCGGCCGGTTCGGCCCGACCGCCATGTACGTCGCCATTCTGGTGGCGCTCGCGGCCGGCTGGGCGACCGACTGGATCGGCGTCTACTCGGTGTTCGGCGGCTTCATCGCCGGGCTGACCATGCCCCGCGACGCGGCGTTCCGCGAGGCCCTGCACGGCCGCACGATGGACGTCGTCTCGACGCTGCTGCTGCCGGTGTTCTTCGCGTTCAGCGGGCTGAACACCCATCTCGGCGGCATCAGCGGCGGCGCCATGATCCTGGCGTTCCTGGCGATCCTGGCCGCCGGCTTCTTCGGCAAGTACGTCGGCTGCTCGCTGGCGACGCGGGCGCTGGGGTTCGGGTGGCGGGAGTCGTACGCCGTGGGCGCGCTCATGAACGCCCGAGGGCTGATGATTCTCATCTTCATCAACATCGGCCTGGCCCAAGGCATGATCAACCAGCAGGTTTTCGCCATGCTCGTCCTCGTGGCCGTGCTCACCACGGCGGGCTCTCTGCCGCTGTACAAACTGGCGCTGCCCGCGAAATTCGAAAGCGCGAAGACGGCGGACCGCCACGGCCGCACAGCGGGGAGGTTGTTTCATCAAATTTCGGCTGACCGGGAGTGAGATCACCAGGTAAGCGCGCCGGCGTCCGGTGCGGTCCTTCGGCTCGGCTCGAAATAGTGGAAATTTACTGATAGTGCTGCCACGGTTGGTCTTGTGGCACGGACCCCGGGGACATCCGAACCGCATTCTCACCGGCTGCTGCTCGTCGAAGACGATCGCGAGCTCGGGCACATGCTGGTCGACGTGTTCACCGACCAGGGCTACACGGTCGACGTGGCGCTGGAGGGACAGCAGGGCCTGCACCTGGGCCTCAGCCGCAGCTACGACGTGATCATCGTCGATCGCGGGCTGCCCGTCGTCGACGGCCTCGACCTGCTGCGCCGGCTGCGGCGCCGGGCAGTCACCGCGCCCGTCCTGATGCTCACCGCCTTCGGCACGGTCGCCGACCGCGTCACCGGCCTCGACGCCGGCGCCGAAGACTACCTGGTCAAGCCGTTCGAACTCGACGAACTGCTGGCGCGGGTGCGCGCCCTGCGCCGCAGAAACCTCGACCAGGCGGCCCTGCTGCCCCTCGGCGCGGGCTGGCTCGACCCCGAGTCGCACACGGTGCGCCTGCCGTCCGGCGAGCAGGTGACGCTCTCGGGCCAAGAATGCCGGCTGCTGCGCACCCTGGCGGCGCGGCCCCGGCAGGTGCACACCCGCACCGCGCTGCTGCAGGGCGTCTTCGACGGCGCCCGCACCGAATCGATCGTCGACACCTACGTCTACTACCTGCGGAACAAGCTGGGCCCACGGGTCGTGCGAACCGTACGCGGGGTGGGCTACCGGCTGGGCGAAATATGAGCGAGCAGCGCCTCGACCCCGAGCGGCGGCTGCTCGCCCGGGCCCGCCGGCGGCTCACCGCCCAGGTCGCCGGCGCGTTCTCCATCGTGCTCGCGCTCATGGGCGTCCTGGTCTACTGCGTCACCGTCCACGGCCAGGACACCGCCGCCCGCATCAACCTGACCCTGGCGGCGCAGGACTCCTCGGTCGCCCAACCCCCGCCCTGCCTGTGGATGTTCGAGCAGCGCGGCGCCACCCTGCAAAGATCGCCCGGCTCGCCCGCCGCCCTGCCGGTGCGTACGGCGCTGCAGCGGGTCGCCGCCGACGGGCGGCCCCGGTTCGACCTGGTCGACGTCGGCGGCGAGGACTACCTCGTCCGCACCGAGCGGCGCGGCGACGGGGTGGTGCAGGTCGCGATGGACCTGCGCTACCAGACCGACGAGCGTCGCCGCCTGCTCCGCACCCTCGGCGTCGCCGAGATCGCCGCCCTGCTCGCCGCCCTGCTGATCGGCCAGGTGCTCGCCGGGCGGGCGATCGCACCGCTCGGCGAGGCCCTCGACCGGCAGCGCCGGTTCACCGCCGACGTGAGCCACGAACTGCGCGGCCCGCTCACCCGCCTGCACGTCCGCGCCCAGCTCGCCGCGCGCCGCCTGCGCCGCGACGCCGACCCCGAGCGCGTCGCCGACGACCTCGACCGGGTGGTCACCGGCATCGGCCAGCTCGGCGAAGTCGTCGAAGACCTGCTGCTGTCGACCCAGCTCAGACGCCACCGCCGCCCCTTCGGCCCGGTCGACCTGGCCGCCCTGGCCGACGAACTGGCCACCGCCGAAAAGGGCCGCGCCGAAGAGCGAGGCGTCACGATCACCGTACGACGCACCCCGGACGGCCCCGGCGAGCACGTCGTCCGCGGCGCCGAGTCGGCCCTGCGCCGGGTGATCTTCGCCCTGCTCGACAACGCCTTCTGCCACACGAACCCAGGCGGCCACATCTGGGTGACCCTCTCCCGCGCCCCCGGCCAGGTCCGCCTCACCGTCCGCGACGACGGCGTGGGCCTCGACCCCCGCGACAGCGACCGCCTGTTCACCCCCTACGTCAGCGGCCCCCGCAACGCCGACCGCGGCCTCGGCCTCGGCCTGGCCCTGGTCCGCGAAGTGGTCGACGACCACGGCGGCACCATCCGGGTGGACGGCAGCCCAGGCGCCGGCGCCGCCTTCACCGTCCGCCTCCCCGCCCACCCCGCCGACCCCCCGCCCCCGGCCCCGCCCACCCCC
>JBIQJI010000013.1:0-101222 GCA_044507605.1 Actinomycetales bacterium
AGCGCACCGCGCTGATCTGCGCGACCGCCGCGCTGGCGGACGCCCGGGTGACGTCCCTCGCGCTGCTCGGCTGGGGCGGGGTCGCGGCGCTCTACACGCTGGCCGGGCGGGTCAGGCGGTCGCTCGCGTGAGCGCCGCCCGCCCGCCCGAGCGGGGGACCGCGGCCCCCCGCGAGCCGCGCCGCGCCGCCTGCGCGGGGCGTGCGGCCGTCCGCCGTGCGGGCGGCGGCGCTGGCCGCGGACGATCTCGATGGGCACGGAGAGGCACCTGTTCGGGGAGGGCGGCGCTGCGATGACGGGTGTGGAGATGGTGCCGGTGCCGCGCGGCACCGTGGTGGCCTACCGCGACGACGGCTGGCTGTCGCGGGGGATGGGCATGGTGGTGGCGGGCCAGCTGCCGCCGCTGCCGCCGGCGATCGCGGGGGCGTTCGTGACCGGTGTGCTGCTGCTGGTGGGCGTGGCCGGCACGCGCGGCATGGCGGTGTTCGCGCCGGCGGTGGCGCTGCTGCTGGCCGGGCCGGGCAGCTCGCATCCGCACGACGGGCGGCTGGACTGGCTGGCGCCGCCGATCCTGCGGCTCACCGAGTATGTGTTCATCGCGTGTGTGGGGTTCGCCCGCTCGGTGCCGCCCGTGGTGATCGTGGTCCTGCTGGCGGCGGTGCTGTTCCACCACTACGACGTGGTCCACCGCGTACGCGAGCGCCGCTATCCGCCGGCGCGGCTGGCCCTGACGGGGCTCGGCTGGGAGGGCCGCATGCTGGTGGTGGCCCTCGTGGCGCTGACGGGCTGGGTGACGTTCTTCTTCGCGCTGCTGGCGATCTACCTGTGGGTGGTGTTCGGCCGGGACAGCCTCACCTCGTGGCTGGCCGCCCCGCCCGCGCCGGGCCCCGGCGGCGCGCTCGACGATGCGGCGGACGACGACGGGTGACAGGCCCGCACCCAACGTGTTAACTCCCGAATACACGAGCAGTACCTCTGGGCAACTACCCTTTTGCCCTACTACGCAAGACTCGACGATCAGGAGTGCACGTTGCTGGGAATGGTGCTGGCCGCCGGAGCCGGACGTCGCCTGCGCCCGTATACCGACACTTTGCCGAAGGCTCTGGTGCCGGTCGACGGCGAGACCACGATCCTGGACATCGCACTGCGGAACCTCGCCGCCGTCGATCTTCGCGAGGTCGTCGTCGTCATCGGCTACGCCGCGGCGGCCGTTCACGAGCGCAAGGCCGACCTGGAGCGGCGGCACGGCGTGACGCTGACGCTGGTGCACAACGACAAGGCCGAGGAGTGGAACAACGCCTACTCGCTGTGGTGCGCGCGTGAGTACTTCGGCCAGGGGGCGCTGCTCGTCAACGGCGACACGGTGCACCCGGTGTCGGTGGAGGAGACCCTGCTGTCGGCCCCGGTGACCGGCGACATGGTGCTGGCCGTCGACGACGTCAAGACGCTCGCCGACGAGGAAATGAAGGTCACCCTGTCCGGCGACGGCCACCTGAGCCGCATCACCAAGCTCATGGACCCCGCCGAGGCGTACGGCGAGTACATCGGCGCCACCCTGATCCGCCCGGGCGCCGCCGAACGGCTCGCCGACGCGCTGAAGGCCACGTTCGAACGCGACCCGCAGCTCTACTACGAGGACGGTTACGGCGAGATGGTGGCCCGCGGCGAACGCATCGCGGTCGCGCCCATCGGCAAGGTCGACTGGGTCGAGGTCGACAACCACGACGACCTGGCCCGGGCCAGGGAGATCGCATGCCGCTACTAGCCCGCATGCTCACGGCCCCGCTGACCGTCGAGGTGCGGCGTGGCGCCGTGGCCCGGCTCGGCGAGCTGCTGGCCGACAGCCGCGTGGCGACGTCCGGCCGGGTCGCCGTCGCCGTCGGCAGCGGCCAGGGCGATCACATCGCCGACCTGATCGGCCCGACTCTGGGCGAGGCGCAGGTGTGCCGGGTCGCCAACGGCTCGGTCGACGCCGCCGTGGCCCTCGGCGCGCAGCTGCGCAAGGGCGCGTACGAAGCGGTCGTGGGCATCGGCGGCGGCAAGACCATCGACGTCACCAAGTACGCCGCCTCGCTGGCCGGCATCCCGATGGTGGCCGTGGCGACGAACCTGTCCCATGACGGCATCTGCTCGCCGGTGTCGTCGCTGGAGCACGAGGGCGGCAAGGGCTCGTTCGGGGTGCCGATGCCGCTCGCGATCCTGGTCGACCTGGACTTCGTGCACCACGCACCCGCGTCGCTGGTGCGCTCGGGCGTCGGCGACGTCGTCAGCAACCTGTCGGCGATCGAGGACTGGCAGCTCGGCAACATCGAGCGCGGCGAGCCCATCGACGGCCTCGCGGTGTCGATGGCGCGCACCAGCGCCGAGGCGGTGCTGGGCCGCGACGACTCGGTCGAGTCGGACGCGTTCCTCACGGTGCTGGCCGAATCGCTGATCCTGTCGGGCATGGCGATGGTGATCGCGGGCTCGTCCCGGCCGTCGAGCGGCGGAGACCATGAGATCCTGCATGCCGTGGATCAGCTTTTCCCTGGCACGTCCAATCACGGCGAGCTGGCCGGCGTGGGCGCGGCGTTCTGCTTCCATCTGCGCGGCGACGAGATGCGCCGCGACCTCGTGACCGGCTGTCTGCGCCGGCACGGCCTGCCGGTCACGCCGGCCGACGCCGGTCTGACGACCGGGCAGTTCACCGAGGCCGTGCTGCTCGCGCCCTCGACCCGGCCGGGCCGCTACACGATTTTGGAGCATCTGCGGCTGTCGGAGGCCGAGGTGCGCGATCACGTCGAGGACTATGTCGATGCCGTCGGTCACTGAGCTGCGGGCGGTCGCGCAGCCGCCCACGACGATGGACCGCACCAGCGGCGAGCACTGGGCCGGCGCGCTCTACATGCGGAAGCTGTCCATCTACGCCACGTGGGCGCTGGCCCGCACCCCGATCAGCCCGAACCAGGTCACGGGCCTGATGATCGTGTGCGGGGTGGCGGCGGGCGTGGTGCTGGCGGTGCCGGGGCCGTGGGCGGCGGTGGGCGCGGCCGTGCTGGTGCAGGTCTACCTGCTGCTCGACTGCTCCGACGGCGAGCTGGCCCGCTGGACGGGCCGCACCTCGATCACCGGCGTGTACCTGGACCGGGTGGGGCACTACCTGGCCGAGGCGGCGCTGCTGGCGGGCCTCGGGTTCCGCGCGTCGGCGACCCTGCCCGACTGGTACACCGTGCTGGGGTTCGCGGCGGCGCTCGGCGCGATCCTCATCAAGGCGGAGACCGACCTGGTCGACGTGGCGCGGGCCCGGGCCGGCATGCCCGCGGCGACCGAGTCGCAGGCGGGGCAGCTGCGGTCGGCGGGGCTGGCGCGGGCGCGCAGGGTCGCCGGCGTGCTGCGGTTCCACCGGATCGTCCAGGCGGTGGAGCTGTCGCTGCTCGCGCTGCTGGCGGCGCTGTGGGACGCCGCGGCGGGCGGTGCGACGGCCACCCGGGCGCTGGTGGTGATCTGTGTTATCGTCGCGGGTCTGCAACTTCTGCTGCACTTGGTCAGCATTCTCGCGTCCCGGCGGCTAACGTGATCTCCTAACGTCGGCCTCTCGACCGGAACCTGTGACGCACCCGCAACGTCGTATAGTTCGAACACTCGCCGTTCGGTGGGTGTTCGTTGCTGGTTCCGATACTCTTGTGCCGCAGTACAGAACGCAGACCCGGATGGCTCGCTCATACAGACTTGGTGATCATGAAAGCATGTGCTCTCCATGCGTCGAGGCGATGACGCGTTGAAGATCTCATGTGTCATCCTCACCATGGGCAACCGGGTCGCCGAGCTGGATCGCGCGGTCGAGTCCGCGCTGTCGCAGTCCGACGGTGACGTCGAGGTCGTCATCGTCGGCAACGGCGCCGACGTGCCCGAGATCACCGCCACCACCCCGCCCGGCTCCGCGGCCACCATCAAAACCGTGCGGCTGCCCAATAACGTCGGCATCCCCGAGGGCCGCAACCGCGGCGTGCAGGAGTGCTCCGGCGACGTGGTGCTGTTCCTCGACGACGACGGCTGGTACGCCAACCAGAAGGTCGCCGCGCACATCAGGGAGCGGTTCGCCGCCGAGCCCGACCTGGCCGTGATCTCGCTGCGCGTGGTCGACCCCGACGGCGGCTCCAGCCAGCGCCGCCACGTGCCCCGGCTGCGGGCCGGTGATCCCGGCCGTTCCTCGCCCGTGACCACGTTCCTGGGCGGCGCGAGCGCCGTGCGGCGGTCGGCCTTTTTACAAGTCGGCGGCCTGCCCGAGCAGTTCTTCTACGCCCACGAGGAGACCGACCTGGCCTGGCGGCTGCTCGGCGAGGGCTACCGCATCGAGTACGACGCGCAGACCGTGATGTACCACCCCCGGCTGCCGCCCACCCGGCATTCCGACTTCTACCGGCTCAACGCCCGCAACCGCGTGTGGCTCGCCCGCCGTAACCTGCCGTGGCCGCTGGCCGGGCTGTACCTGCTCGACTGGGTGGTGCTCACCCTCGTGCGCGAGCGCTCGCCGGGTGCGTTGAAGGCGTGGTTCCGCGGCTTCGCCGAAGGGCTGCGCGAGCCGGCGGGGGAGCGCCGGCCGATGGCCTGGCGCACCGCCTGGCGCATGCTCAGGCTGGGCCGCCCGCCCATCGTTTAGGCACCGGCGTGAGCGCCGGGGCGGCGTCGCCGACGGCGAGCCGCAGGTGCCGCGCGGTGCCCGTCACGGCGGCGGCCTTGGGCAGACCGAGCTCGCTCAGCTCCTTGGCGATCGGATGGTTGCCGAGCCGGATCAGCGCGCCTCCGGGCCGGGCCCGCACGCCCGACAGCCGCACCGTCCACGGCACCCGGCGGGTGACGCCGTCGAGGTGGGTGTAGGCGGCGACGGGGCCGGTGAGCGCCCGCAGGGCGGCCGGGGCCGGCAGGCCGGGCCGCACCAGCAGGTCCAGTGCGAGCCGCCGGTCCATGCGCACCGCACACCGCTTGTACGGCGAGCCGAGCCGCAGGTCGAGGTCCGCGAGCTCCTTGGGGAAGCCCCAGATGGCCCGCCCGGCGTGCATCGTGAACTCCTGGTCCACGGGCAGCCAGTGGACGAACATGCCGGTGCCCACGGCGCGCAGGTCGCGCGGCCCGGCCAGCACGCCCCCGCCGGGCCGCCGGCGTTCGCGGCCGGGCGGCCGCACCAGGAACGCCACGAGGAACTCGCGGTAGGCCCCGAGATCGCCGTCGCCGTACCGCGCGAACGCGAGCACGCAGACCGCCTTGCCGGGCAGCACCTCGGTGACGTCCAGGCCGGAGTAGGCGATGACGGCCCGCGCGGCGTCGGCCCGCACGAGATAGGCCGCGAAGCAGCCCGTCGCGTCCCTGACGACCACCGGCGTGTCGACCGGCCGTCCCTGGATGATGTGCCGTGCCATGTCTCCAGGAGAGCACGCCGGGCCGCCTTCTGTCAGGCCGCCCGGCCCACCCGTCCGCCGCGCCGGGCTCAGGCGCGGTTACTGGTCTTGTACAGCCAGCTCAGCTGGGGTTCCAGCATCCATTTGAACAGTTTGCGGGTCTCGGGCAGGCACAGCAGGATCGTCAGGGCGAAGGCGCTGCACGCGATCGCGAGCACCCCCAGCGGGCCGTGCAGCCACGACACGCTCAGCCAGCCCATCTCCTTGGCCGTCATCACCACGACACCGTGCAGCAGGTAGGCGTACAGGGTGCGCGTGCCCAGGTCGGAGAACCAGGTGCGGCCGCGGGGCACCAGGGCCAGGATGGCGGCCGACATGATGAGCGCCGCGACCAGCAGCGCGGCCCGCGTCCCCATGCCCATCCACCACGTCATGTGCATCGCGTGGTAGTTGCGCGCGTAATAGATGGGGGCGAGCTTCACATGCGGGGCGAGGAGGATCGCCACCCCGGCGGCCCCGGCCAGCACGAACCCCGCGGCCACCTTGACCCACCGGCGGTTCAGCAGGTCGAGATGCTCCGGGCGCAGCATCAGGCCGATCACGAAGAACGGCATGAGCCCGAAGAACCGGTCCATGCTGAAGTTGCCGTCGAGGTCGGACATGCCGGCCAGCAGGTAGAGCACGATCGACACGGTGATGGGGTAGCGCAGCCGTTTCATCACCGGGGTCGCCAGCCGCCACAGCAGCAGCGCGATCAGATACCAGTTGAGCCAGGCCGGGTCGGTGATCGACAGACTCCACTTGTGGCCGAACGCGACCCGCAGCAGGCCGTAGCCGATCTCCACGAAGACGTACGGCACCAGGAACGTGGCGACCAGCTTGTTGGTCTTGGCGTTGGAGTTCCAGAACGTCCGGCTCAGATAGCCACTGATGATCACGAACAGCGGCATGTGGAACACGTAGATGAACAGGTACGCCGAGCGGGACGAGTGCGCCGCCAGCGTGGGCACCAGGGAGTGGCCGAGCGGCACCAGCGAGATCAGCAGGAACTTGACGTTGTCGAGGTACGGGTCGCGGGGCCGCTTGCCCCGCTGTATCGGACCGGTGGTCGTGGCGGTGCCCGTGCCGGCCCCCGGCGTCGCGGTGGCCTGCGCGCCGACGGGGTAGTGCGGGGGCACGTCGTACCCACCGGGCGCGAGGGTGCTGCGCCGGTACAGCTCCGGGCGGACGGGCATCGGATCGCCGAGGTCCGGGTGGGACGGCGCCGGACCCGGCTGCGCGAGCGGAGCGGCGAGCGCGCCCGGCGGCATGGCGTCGGCGGGCACGGGCGCGGCCGGCACCGGGCCACGCGGCCCGGAATCGACCGGCCCGGGATCGACCGGCCCGGGATCGACAGGATGGGGATCGACCGGCCCGGGAGCGACCGGACCGGGGCCTGACGGGCCGGGCCCTCCGGGGACGGTGCCGGTGGCTCCGGCGCCTACCGGCCCGAGCCCCTGCGCGCCGCCGGTCGACGGGGAGTCGAACGTGGCCGTGTCGAAGGTCGCGGTGTCGAACGCCGCGGTATCGGCACCGATGTCGAACGCGGAACCGTCCGGGGCGGCGTCGCCGAGAAGGGCGCCAGGAAGCGGGCCGCCGGGACGCGAAGCAGCACCGGGGATGCCGCCGGGACGGGGACCGCCGGAAGCGGGGTCGCCGGGATGGGGGCCGCCGGCAGGGCCGCTCGCGGTATCGCCGGGCAGGGGCCCGCCGAACGCGGCATCGCCTGGTACGCCGGACGCGGCATCGCCGGGGAAGGCGCCCGGGGCGTCGTTCGGCGGGGCGCTGCTGGAGAAGAGGGCGCCGGGCGGGGCGCTGCTCGCGGGGTGCCCTCGGAAGGCCGCGGGCGGCGGCTGAACCGGGGAGGAGGGGGGGGGCGGCGCGGCGGGGCGGCGGCGGGGCAGCCGGCCGGTGGGATGCTGCGGCGGCTCCGCACGCGGCGGGGCCGGCTCCGCGGGGCGCGGGGCGGTCGCCGACGGCGGGGCGTCGTCGGCCCAGCCGGGCAGCGGGGGCGGCTCGGTGGACGGGGGGCGCTCGGGCCGGTCCCAGAAGGACCAGCCGTCGTCCTTGGCCGGCGGTATCCACGAGGCGTCGCGGCGGCCGTTGATGTCCTTCGGAATCCGCTTGGGCAGCGGCGGCGCGCCGGGCCGCTCCGCGGAGGCGGCCTGCCGTTCGGCGGGGGCGGCGGGCCGCTCGGCCGGCCGCTCGCCGCTTTCCGGAGCCGGCGGCCAGGGGATCCGCTCGATCCGCCCGGTGGGGGCGTCCTGGTCGACGTCGCCGGCATCGGCGGCGTGTGGCCGATCGCGACCTGGCCGATCGACGCCCCCAGGGGCGTCATCGGTGGCGGGGGCGTTGAACGGTGATCGGGCTTCACTCACGAGGGAACGCTCAGCTATCTGATCGGGGATATCTGGCCGAAGGCGGGCAGGCGACGGCGATGCGGCAAGCCGTTCAGTTACGCCGATCGAAGGTTCTCACCATAACGCGTCCCGCACCCCTCGGTGCGGGCGCTCCGGGAGGCCGGTCCGCCGCATCGGGTCAGGCACTGCAGGCGTTGGTCTTGGAGTCGACGACCCGCGCGCTATCCGGGATCTTGACCGCGGTCTTCACGCCGTCCCAGTCGGTGCCGATGATCAGTTGGATCACCGGCCCCGAGGCGGCCGACGTCGTGGTGGTGCCGGCGGCCGTGGGAGTCGCGGTGGGCGTGAAGGGGGTGAGTACGCCGGTGGGCTTGACCTTGCCGGCCGCCGGCGTGATCTTGGAGAGCAGCTTGCCCGCGACGACGCCGGCGTAGTCGGCCCCGTTCGCGGCGCCCGAGGAGTACAGCAGCCGGGATTTCTGCTGGCCTCCCACGCCGGCGGGCGCGTTGCCGATCGCGGTGACCTTGAAGCCCTGCTCCGACAGCTTCTCGGCCACCTCCTTGGCCTTGCCGGCCTCGGTGGTGCCGTTCAGGACCTGGACGCGCACCTGCGCCGGCTTGATCGTCGGCTTGGCCGGCTTCTTGTCGGTGCCGCCGGAGTCGCTCGACTTGCCGCTCGTCGCCTTGGGCTTGGGCTCTTCGGTGGGCAGGTCGACGTCGCTGCGGATCGCGTTGAACAGGTTGTCGGCGTCGGGCTGCTTCCACTGCACGCGGTTCTTGTCCGCGGGGTAGGCCTCCCAGGGGACGGTGATGAACTTGACTCCGCTGGCGGTCAGCTTCTTGGCGCTCTGCGCGATCTGGTAGAGGACCTCGACGCTCAGGTTGGAGTCCATCTCCACCGATTTCGCGGCGGCGGTCACGAACCCGTACAGCTTGGCCGGGTTGGTGATGAGGTCGCTGCTGGTGGCCTTCTTGACGACCTGGGAGAGGAAGATCTGCTGTCGTTTGATGCGGCTGATGTCGCTGCCGTCGCCGATGCCGTGCCGCAGCCGGACGTAGCCGAGCGCCGCCTCTCCCCGCACGGTCTGCCAGCCGGCCGGCAGGTTGAGCTTGGAGGCGTGGTCGTTCACGGCGTGCGGCAGGCAGATGCGGATGCCGCCGAGCGCGTCGACGATGTTCTTGAACCCGGCGAAGTCCACCTTGATGTAGTGATCGACCCGGATCTTGGTCAGCGTCTCGATGGTCTTGATCGTGCAGACGATGCCGCCGTCGTTGAACGCGGCGTTGATCATCTCCAGCCGGGGGGCGATGCGGGCGTGCGTGCGGGGGTTCTGGCACTCGGGCTGCTGCACCATCGAGTCACGCGGGAAGCTGATCAGCAGTGCCTTGTCGCGTTTGGGCGACACGTGCAACATGATGATGGTGTCGGTGCGCTCGCCCTCGTTCTCCATGTGCTGGCCGTACTTCCGGTTGCCCTCGCCCACGCGGGTGTCGGATCCGACGAGCAGCACGTTGAGGGCGCCGGTCAGGTTGGCGGGGCGGTTCTTGCCGAGCGCCGTGTCGACGTCCTTGCGGTGGATGTTGCCCATCGTGTCGCGGTAGAGCTTGTATCCCGTGAGCGTGGCCAGCACCAGCAGCGTCGTCATCGCGATGCTGACCCAGGCCAGCACCCGCATGCGCCTGTCCCCGGCGCTCTCACCGCCGCGGCCTCCTCGGGGCGGCTCGTCGTCCCACCCGCGCGGATTCCGCTCGGGGTACGGCGCGTCGTCGGTGCGGCGAGACGACCGGCGACCGGTCTCGACAGTCGTGGACCCCCGGCGACCCCTGGCAGGCTGATCCCGGAGGGCGACGTGTCGATGCTCGCTCATTCTGCCCCTGAGGTTAGGCCACCGAGTCAGCTCGGGGACGCCTGATCGGGTGAACCGGCCCCAGACTCAAGATCCGGTCGGCTGACGATTCGGCGGCCAAGCATACCGAGATACGGACATTTGTGAGGGAGGGTTCAGGGGAGCTTTGCGGGGATTCTGAGGAAACCGCCAGGTGGCGGTTCGCCGCTCCGACGTTTCGGCCGCCCCGGCCGGACGGCATCCGGCCAGGGCCGCGGCGAGGCAGGCGAGCGGTACGGCGGGCAGCACGTACCTGTAGTCGAATTCGGCAGTCGCCGCCGGGACGACGAGCAGGGCGGCCGCCACCGTCCAGGGCAGCGCCCAGGGGCCGCCGGCGCCGGGCCGCCGCCGGCGTGCCCACCGGGCGCCGGCCACGGCCGGGGGCACCAGCAGGACGATCAGCAGCACCCCGCCGGGCAGCCTCGCCACATCCTGGTAGGCGCGCATCACGGCGGCGTAGGGCTCCTCGATCGACGTGCCGATGGGGCCGCGCTCGTACTGGCGGGCCAGCTCGGCCCCGGCCATCGCCGGGCCGCGCTCGGGCGGCGGCGGTGGCGTGGCGGGAAACTCGTACAGGTCGAATATGTACTTGTCTGGATATACCGGGCGAGTCCAGGTGAACGACCTCGCCAGCTCCCCGGCGACCGAGGCCAGATAGTCGCCGGGCTGCTCGCGGATCGCCAGCGCGGCGAACCGCCCCGCCAGACGGTCGGTCGACGCGAGGAACGTGATGCCGGGCAGCCTGACCAGCGGCGAGCCGGCCGCCCAGATGTAGTCCTGCGAAGGGGGCCGCTCGGCCGGCGGGCGCGGGTCGCACAGCACCGCGAGATCGGGCGGCGGCCGCATCACTGCGCAGTCTGCGAACGCCATCGTGCGGGCGTACAGGAACACGCCGTTGGCCCCGATCAGCCCGAAGCGGTGATGGACGGCGCCGAACCAGCCGGCGTACCCGGTGACCGGCAGCAGCACCGCGACCACCAGCGCCAGCGCCTGCCGCGGGCTGCGGCGGACCAGATACCAGGCCGCGAAGAGCGCGATGAGCGGCAGCCCCACGGTCCTGGTCAGCGTCAGCGCGGCGAGCAGCAGCCCCGCCACCGCCGCCGAGCGCCACCCCCCGCCCCGGCGAAGGGTCAGGCACACGGCCGCCGTCAGCAGGAACATGAACAGGGTGTCGGAGACGAGCAGATGCTCCAGCTCGATCTGGTAGGCGTCCAGCAGCACGGGAGCGGCGGCCGCGACCGCCGCCCAGCCCGGCGCGAACCGCCGTGCCGTCGCGTACACCAGCACGCCCACGCCCAGCCCCAGCACGTGCTGCGCCAGCGCGACGACCGCGAAGGAGTGGAACGGCTCCAGGAGCATCAGGAACATCGAGTAGCCGGCCGGCCGCACCAGGTCGGGGCTCGGCCGCAGCGCCGTCACGACATAGGTGTAGGAGTCGGGAAACCAGAGGGCCGGCCGGAACCCCAGCATCGCCACCAGCCGCAGCGCGGCCCCCGCCAGCAACACCACCAGGAACCACCGGTGCCGCGCCGCCCGCCGTGCCCAGAGGCGGCGCCGCGCACCCGCCACCGGCTCGACGACGTCCACTTCCGCTCCCCTCCCGCTCGTGCCCCGCCCCGCTCGTCGGCGCCCGGGCCGCGCAGGTGGGCCCGTCAGGGGACGTTGCGCACGCTACCCGCTGCGCAGGGCGATACGGATCCCGGCCGCATCGATTACGGCGCGTCGGTCATGGCTCGCTCCCCGCACCCGCCTTCTCCCACTAGGCTCACCGTGACGATGAAGGTGACCTGGTTGAATCAGGCGTTCGATCACTCGGTGGATCACGCGCGGTGGCCGTCGGCGGGCCGGGTGCTCGCCGTGGCCTCGGTCCTGCCCGCGATGGCCGTCGCCGGGTGGCTGCTCGCCGGGGTGCCGCTGCTGCTGCTCGGCCGGTTCCACCCTATCCCGGCGATCTTCCTCGGCGTTGGGCTGGCCTTCGTCGTCGCGGGCGCCGGGCTGCGCCGCCTGCCCGAGACCATCGACACCACGCCCGCCCACACCGCCGCGCTGTTCGTCATCGCCCTCGGCTCGGTCGCGTTCAACGGCGCCTTCCACACCGAGCAGCTGATCGTCCGCAGAGACCCCGCCACCTACGCCCAGTACGCCATCTGGCTGGCCCGGCACGGCTCGCTGCCGATCCCCGAGCAGCTGGCGGCGTTCGGCGGCGCCGACCCGGCGCTGCGGTTCGACAGCACCGGCTTCTACACCTCGGGCGGCGCGATCGTGCCGCAGTTCATGCCGGGCGCCCCGATCGTCCACGCGTTCGGCGAATGGCTCGGCGGGCTGACCGGGCTGCTGCTCATGCAGCCGATCCTCAGCGGTTTGGCCGTGCTCACCGTCGGCGGTGTCGCCGCCCGGCTGGTCGGCGGCAGGTGGGCGGTGCCGGTGGCGCTGGCCCTCGCCGTCTGCACGCCCTTCCTCTACACCTCGCGCAGCGTCTTCAGCGAGACCCCGTCGCTGATCCTGCTGTTCGGCGGCATGAGCCTGCTGCTCGACGCCCGCCACCGCCTCGACTGGACCCGGCTCGCCCAGCCGGGCGACGCCCCGCTGTCGGCGGCGGTCGCCGGGCTGGTCCTCGGGCTGGCCCTCGTCGTCAGGATCGACGCGCTGCGCGACCTGCTGCCGGTCCTCGCCTACGCCGGGCTGCTGATCGCCCTGCGCCGCCACACCAAAGGCCGGGGCCGCCGCGACACCGCGGGACTGGCCGCCGACGGACGGCTCGGCGTGCCGCTGCTCGGCGGGCTCGTCGCCGGGGCCGGGCTCGGGCTGCTGTCGGCGTACCTGCTGGCCCGGCCCTACCTCGCCTACCTGTCGGGGTCGCTCACGCCGCTGCTCGCCATCTGCGCGGTCGTCCTCGTGCTGACCGCCGCCGCGCCGGCGCTCGCGCCCTGGCTCGGGCCGCGCGTCGCACGGCTGATCCGGCGGCCCTCCGAGCGGATGGCCCGGCTGCTGCCGAGGGCCGTCACCGCGCTGGTCGTGCTCGTGGCCGTCGCGTTCGCCGTACGGCCCTGGGTGCGCACCGTGCGCCGCGACCCGGCGACGCCGGAGGACATGCTCACCGCCGACTTCATTGCCAAGGTGCAGGCCGCCACCCGCCTGCCGCACGACCCCACCCGCCTCTACTACGAGAACTCCCTGTACTGGGTCATCTGGTACGTCGGCGTGCCCGTCGTCGTGCTGGCCGTGCTCGGCACCGTCGTGCTGACCCGCCGCCTGGTGCGGGGGCACGGCTTCGCGTGGCTGCTGCCGCTGGCCATCATCGCCTGGACCACGGTCACCACGCTGTGGCGGCCCGGCATCACCCCCGATCATCCGTGGGCGTCGCGCCGGCTCGTGCCCATCGTGCTGCCCGGTGTCATCCTGCTCGCGGCGTACGGCCTGCGGTGCGTGCGCGACCAGGCCAGGCGCATGGGGTACGGGCGGGCCGCCCAGCGGGTCCTGCTCGCCATGGGGGCCCTGCTGCTGGTGGTGCCGGCGGCCGTGACCTCGATCGGCACGGCGTTCAGCCCGGTCGAGCGCGGCGAGGCCGCGGCCGTGAGCGGCATGTGCGCGGCCCTGCCACGCAACGGCACCGTGCTGATGGCAGAGCGGGTCACGGGGGAGCGGTTCGCCCAGGTCGTGCGCGGCATGTGCGGACTGCCCACCGCCCGGGTGCGTTTCCCGCCGGGCACCAGCCTGCCCACGGCCGACGACGTGCTGCGGCTGGCCGGGCGCATCGAGCGGGCCGGCCGGGTGCCGGTGCTGCTGGCCGCCGAGCGCGACCAGGTGGCGCGCTACGGCCCGGCCACCCAGGTGCTGCGGCTGCGCACCCGGCAGGACGAACGCACCCTGGTCGACCCGCCCAACGGCACCTGGTCGCTGTCGTCCGACGTCTGGATGGCCGTGCCCGCCACCTGACAGCCGTGCCCGCCACCTGACATCCGCGCCCTGGCGCGGCCACCTGCGCCCGGGCGGGGGGCGGGCAGGGTAGCCTTTCGCGCGGGACGGGCCGCCCGCCCGGTCACCGGCAGGCCACCGGCCGGGCCTGCTCGGCGCGCCCACCTCGACAAGCCACCCTCGACAAGCAACCCGACGAGCTTCGAGCCGACGACGTGCTCACGCCTGACGGCGGCCCGATCGCAGCGAGAACTGGACCGATGGAAGACGCCAAGCCGTACGTGACGATCGTGCTCCCCTGCTACAACGAGCAGGACCACGTCGTCAAAGAGGTCGACCGCATCTGCGCCGCCATGGACGCCAGCGGATACACCTACGAACTGGTGGCCATCGACGACTGCTCCACCGACGACACGCTGACCAAACTGCGCGAGGCGGCCCCTGACTACCCGCACATGCGCGTCGTGGCGTTCCACCGCAACGGCGGCTCGGGCACGGTGCGCCGCATCGGCACCCAGGACGCCCGCGGGGAGATCGTCGTCTGGACCGACGCCGACATGACCTACCCCAACGAGCGCATCCCCGAACTGGTGCAGATCCTCGACAAGGACCCGTCGATCGACCAGGTGGTGGGGGCGCGCACCAGCGAGCAGGGGTCGCACAAGATCCTGCGGGTGCCGGCCAAGTGGTTCATCCGCAAGGTCGCCGAGCGGCTCGCCGGGCAGCACATCCCCGACCTCAACTCCGGGCTGCGGGCGTTCCGGCGCGAGGTGGCGCTGCCGTACCTGCGGCTGCTGCCACCCGGGTTCTCCTGCGTCACGACGATCACGCTGGCGTTCCTGTCGAACCAGCACGACGTGTTCTACCTGCCGATCGACTACAGCAAGCGGGCGGGCACGTCGAAGTTCGGCTTCGTGTCCGACGCCTACCGGTACATCCTGCAGGTGTTGCGCATGGTGATGTACTTCAACCCGCTCAAGGTGCTGATGCCGCCGGCGCTGTGGCTCGTGACCATCGGGCTCGTCAAGGGCGTGGTCGACATGGTGCGGCACCCGTTCTACTTCCCGGCGAGCACGGTCATGGTGTTCCTGTCCGGGTTGATCATCGGGTCGCTGGCGCTGCTCGCCGACCTGATCGTCCGGTCGCGGGGCGCCTGAGGGGCCGCATGGACATCGCACTCGTCGGCCCGACATATCCCTATAAAGGGGGTGGGGCGCACCATACGACCGAACTCGCGCGGCGGCTCCAGGCACACGATCACCGGGTCGTCATCGAATCCTGGCGGGCGCAGTACCCCTCCTTCCTCTACCCCGGCCGCCAGACCGTCAGCGAGCCCGACGGCGAGCCCTTCCCGCACGTGCGCCGCGAACTCGACTGGCGGCGCCCCGACGGCTGGCCGCGGGCCGGGCGCCGCCTCCGGTCCGCCGACCTCGTCGTGCTCGCCGTCCTCAGCCCGGTCCAGGTGCCCGCGTACCTCGGCGTCCTGGCCGGCGTACGCCGCCGCACCCGCGTCGTCGCCCTCTGCCACAACGTCCTTCCGCACGAGCGCAAGCCGTACGACACGCCGCTCATGAAGGCCCTGCTGCGGCGCGTCGACGGCGTGCTCACCCACTCGCCCGAGCAGGCCAGGCTGGCCGCCGCCCTCACCATCGCCCCCGTGCGGTCCGCCGTCATGCCGCCCCATCTGCCCGCGAAGGGCCTGCCCGGCGGCGAGCGGCCGAAGGTGCGCCACCACCTGCTGTTCTTCGGCATCGTACGCCCCTACAAGGGCCTCGACCTGCTGCTGCGCGCCCTGGCCGCCGGGCCGCCGCAGGTGACGCTGACGGTCGCCGGGGAGTTCTGGGGCGGCCTCGACGACACCCGGGCCCTGATCGACGCCCTCGGCCTCACCGGCCGCGTGACCCTGCGCCCCGGCTACGTGCCCGCCGCCGAGGTGCCGGGGCTGTTCGCCGCGGCCGATGCCCTGGTCCTGCCCTACCGCTCGGCCACGGCCAGCCAGAACGTCTGGCTGGGCCACGAGCACGGCGTACCCGTCATCGCCACCCGCGTCGGCTCCTTCGCCGACCACATCACCGACGGCGTCGACGGCCTCCTGGTCGAACCCGGCTCGGCCGACGCCCTGGCCGACGCCCTGCGCCGCTTCTACGCCCCGGGCGAACCGGAACGCCTGCGCGCGGGCGTCGCACCGGTCGACCCGGCCCCCTACTGGGCCACCTACATCGACACGCTCCTGGTCACCTGACGCCGGCCGCCGCGTCGTCCACAGGGGCGCGGAGACGACGTAGGGCGGGGGCGGCATCCAATACTGTTGCGGTGTGTCAACGGAACGGGTCGCCCAGCTCGCCTACTCCGAGTTTCAGGGCGCGATGCTCGACGAGGCCAAGCGCCGGCGCAAGGCCGCCAAGATCATCGCGGTGCTGGCGCACTACCTCGGGGGCGCCGAGGCGGCCGGCGACGTCGGCGTGCTCGGCGGGCTCACCGTCGCCGACGTGGGGTGCTCGGCCGGGTTCATCGCCGACGAGCTGGCGTCCGCCGGTGCGGCCCGCACGTTCGGGGTGGACATCGACGTGCCAGGGCTGCGCCGGGCGGCGGAGCGGTTCGGCGGGCGGGTGCGGTTCGTGTGCGGCGACGGCACGGCGCTGCCGTTCCCCGACGGCTCGGTCGACGTGCTGGTCTTCAACCACATCTACGAGCACGTGGTCGACCCCGACGCCGTCGTCGCCGAGCTGCGCCGGGTGCTGGCCGACGACGGCGTGCTCTACCTCGGCCTCGGCAACCGGCTCGGCGTGCTGGAGCCCCACTACAGGCTGCCCTTCCTGTCCTACCTGCCCCCGGCCCTCGCCGACCGCTACGTCCGCCTGTTCGGCCGGGCCGACCACTACTACGAGCGGTTCCGCACCCGCCGCGGCCTGCGCCGCATGCTGGCCGGCTTCCACGTGTGGGACTACACGTTCCCGGTGCTCGTCACCCCGGCCCGCTTCGCCGGCTCGGAGCTGTTCCCCGGCGCGGTGGGCCGCCTGGCCGGGGCCGTGCTGGCGCGGCTGCCCAGGTTCGCCCTGCGGGCGCTGCTGCCCGTGGTGCCGACCTACCTGTGGGTGGCCACCAAGACCCCGCGTGCGCCGGCCGGCCCCCGCCTGCCTCGCCCGCCCGAGCCCGTCCGCACCCTGCCCGGCCCCGCCGAGCCGCCCCCCGGCGGCGGGCCGTGACCGTGTCGCCGGGGGTGCGCAAGGCGGCCCGGGCCGGTTTCCTCGTCGTCGCGGCCGGGTTCGGGGCGTGGGCCGTCGCGGGCAGGTGGCAGGACGTGGCAGACGGGTTCGGGCGGTTGTCGTGGCCCCTGCTCGCCGGGTCGCTGCTCGCCGTCATGGCCGCCCTGGGCGCCGGCATGATGATGTGGCGGGCCCTGCTGGCCGGCCTCGGCTCGCCGCTGGCGCTGCCCGACGCGGCGAAGGTCTTCTTCGTCGGCCAGCTCGGCAAGTACATTCCGGGCTCGGTGTGGCCGGTGCTCGCCCAGATGGAGATGGGCCGCGACCTCGGCGTGCCCCGCCCCCGCAGCGCCGCCGCGTTCTTCCTCACCTACCCCGTGTACCTCGCCACCGGCCTGCTCACGGCCCTGGCCACCCTGCCGGTCTTCGGCGCCACCTCCGTCACCAGGTACGCCTGGCTGCTGCTCCTGCTGCCCGTCCTGGCCGCCGGGCTCAGCCCCAAGGTGGTCAACGGCCTGCTCGGCCTCGGGCTGCGGCTGGCCCGGCGCCCGCCCCTGGAACGCCCCCTGACCCGGCGCGGCGTGCTGGCCTCGGGCGGCTGGGCGATGGCCGGCTGGCTGGCATACGGCGTGCACCTGGCCCTGCTGGTGGGCGGCCTCGGCGCGACCGGCCCGCGCGCGGTCGCCCTGTCGTTCGGGGCGTTCGCGCTGGCCTGGTGCCTGGGCTTCCTGGTGATCGTCGCTCCGGCGGGCGCCGGAGTCCGCGAGGTGGCGATGGTGGCGGCGCTCGCCCCGGTGCTCGACGGCGGCTCCGCCATCGCCGTCGCGCTGTGCTCCCGCCTCGTCGTCTCGGTCGGCGACCTGGCGTGGGCGGCCCTCGCCGGGGCGGCGGCGCGCAGAGGCACGCGAAGAGTGGCCGCCGGCAGGTAAGGACCTGGGCCCGTAATGTTCCACCGCTCGTGCCCCATATGCGGAACACGTCAGGAAATCGTCGTGGTGGAGCGGCCCTCCCGCTCAATTGGTGGCCGGTCACGAAAGCGGCGTGGTTTCCCGTACTGATTCGGCCGCGCCGGTCTTAGAGTGAAGTCACGGGCCGATCTGGCTGCCGGAGCCGGCTTCGAGGGGAGGAGATCCGCTTGACGCCCCGAGTGCTCGTCGACGCCGCGGCGGTCCCGGCCGATCGCGGCGCCCTGAAAAGGTACGTTGACGGACTCGTCGCCGCGCTCGACCGGCTGGGCACCGACCTCACTGTGGTGTGCCAGCGCGTCGACGCCGCCCGATACGGCAGGCTCGCCCCCTCGGCCCGCATCGTGGCCGGCCCGCCCAGCATCACCAACCGGGCGGCCCGGCTCGTGTGGGAGCAGACGAGCGTCCCCATCCTGGCCAGGCAGGTCGGGGCCGAGCTGATCCACGCCCCCTACTACTCCCTGCCGCTGCGCGCCGGCCTGCCGACCGTGGTGACGGTGCACGACGTGACCTGGTTCACCGACCGGGAGCAGCACGCCGCGGTGAAGGCGTCGTTCTTCCGCTCGGCCACCCGCACGGCGGTGCGGCACGCCGCCCGGCTGATCGTGCCGTCCAAGGCCACCCGCGATCTGCTGATCAAGGTGTTGTCGGCCGACCCTGACCGCATCGACGTGGCGTACCACGGCGTCGATCCCGACCTGTTCCACCCGCCTTCGGAGCAGGAGATCAAGCGGGTCGGCGACCGGCTCGGCCTGCACGGCCACCCGTACGTCGCGTTCCTCGGCGTGGTCGAGCCGCGCAAGAACGTCCCGAACCTCATCCGGGGCTTCGCCCGCGCCGTGCGCGGCATGGAGCGGCCCCCGGCGCTGGTGCTCGGCGGCGCCGTCGACTGGGGAGACGACGTCGACGCCGCCGTGCACGCCCTGCCGACGGGCGTGCGGGTGGTGCGGCCCGGCTACCTGCCGTACGCCGACCTGCCGGGGTTCCTCGGCGGGGCGCTGGTGGTGGCGTTCCCGTCGCTGGGCGAGGGGTTCGGGCTGCCGGTGCTGGAGTCGATGGCCTGCGGCGCGCCCGTGCTGACCACGCACCGCACGTCCCTGCCCGAGGTCGGCGGCGACGCCGTCGCCTACACCGAGCCCGACGCCCGCAGCATCGCCGAGGCGCTGCGGGCTCTGCTAGCCTCTCCGGAGCGGCGCGACGCACTGGCCGCCGCCGGTCCCGCCCGCGCTCAGGGGTTCACCTGGGAGGCGTCGGCCCGGGCTCATCTCGCTTCATATCAACGTGCGGTGGGACAGTGAGCTAACCTCACCCGTGTGAGGAAGAGCTCTTCGTCTAATTCGCGCCACCTTGAGGCAATTCTCCTTGTCGGCGGCAAAGGGACGCGGTTACGGCCACTAACGCTGGACACGCCCAAGCCGTTGCTGCCGACGGCGGGTGTGCCGTTTTTGGCGCATCAACTGGCGAAGGCCACGTCCTTCGGCGTGCGGCGAATCGTGTTCGCCACCTCCTACCGCGCCTCGATGTTCACCGAGGCGTTCGGCGACGGCTCCGCGTTCGGGCTCACGATCGACTACATGACCGAGGACGCCCCGCTCGGCACCGGCGGCGCGATCCGCAACGCCGCCCAGGCTCTCACCTCGGGCCCGGACGACCCGGTGCTCGTGCTCAACGGCGACATCCTGTCCGGCCACGACATCGGTGCCCAGGTCGATCTGCACGTGTCGCGTGAGGCGGCGGTCACGCTGCACCTGACCGAGGTCGAGGACCCGTCGAGGTTCGGCTGCGTGCCGACCGACAAAAACGGGCGTGTTACCGCATTTCTCGAAAAAACCCCGAATCCGGTTACCAACCAAATCAACGCCGGATGTTATGTATTTCGCCGCTCCGTGATCGACGCGATTCCCGAAGGACAGGTCGTCTCCGTCGAACGGGAGACCTTCCCCGGCCTCATCGAAGCCGGCGACACCGTGCTCGGCTACCTCGACGGCACGTACTGGCTCGACGTCGGCACCCCGGCTGCGTTCGTGAAAGGTTCGCGCGATCTTGTCCTCGGCCGCCTCGCGTCACCGGCCATGCCCGGGCCCTGCGGCGAGCTGCTCGCGCTCCCCGGCTCGATCATCCACCCCGACGCCGAGGTCCTCGGCGGCTCGGTCGTCGGCCCCCGCGCCATCGTCGAGCCCGGCGCCCACGTCGAAGGCAGCGTCCTGCTCGAAGACTGCGTCATCGGCCCCGGCGCCACGGTCACCGACTCGGTCATCGGCCCCGGCGCCCACGTCGCCGGCGGCGCCGTCCTGCGCGACGTGGTCGTGGGCGACGGCGCCGTCGTGGGCGCGGGCAACGAGCTCCTCGCCGGCGCCCGCCTCTGGCCCGGCGTCCGGCTGCCCGAGTCCGCCGTCCGCTTCAGCAGCGACGTGTAGCTACGCTGGCCTGCGAGAAAGGCCATCCAACGGCGCACCGGCGGCCCATCGGCCACCGGGCGCACACACGCCGACGCGAGGAGACGGGGTGCGGGTGAACCCACGCCGGGAGCCACGGCAGCGGCCCCGCGAGCGGCCCGGCCCATCGGCGGGCGGCACGGGGGAGGCGACATGACGAGCCCGCGCACCCGCCGCGTCACGACCGACGTGCCGTTCGACCCCGGGCCCACGATCGGCCTCGTGGGCGGGCTCCGGGGCGGCCTGGCCGCCGGGGTGACCCTGTCGCCGCACCGGCGCGGCCACGGCGACCCCGCGTGGCAGGCCGCCCAAGGGGCGATCTGGCGCACCAGCCTGACCCCGGACGGCCCCGGAACCCTCAGCGTCACCGTCGACCCCGCCGAAAAGGCGGTCGACGGCAGGGCCTGGGGCCCCGGGGCCGAGTGGCTGCTGGAGACACTGCCGGCCCAGCTCGGCCTGGACGACGACATCGGCGGATTCATCGCCATCCTCCAGCGCAAGCCGCCGGGCCACGAGGTCATCGTGGACGCCTTCCGGCACAACCCCGGCCTGCGCGTCAGCCGCACCTGCCGCGTCATCGAAGCCCTCGTGCCCGCCGTACTGGAACAGAAGGTCGTCGGCCAGGAAGCCCGCCGCGCCTGGCGTACCCTCCTGCGCAAGTACGGCGAACCGGCCCCCGGCCCCGCACCCGGCGACATGCGCGTCCCGCCCGCCCCCGAAGTCTGGCGCCACATCCCCTCCTGGGAATGGCATCGCGCCGGCGTCGAGGGAGTCCGCGCCCGCACGATCATCAACGCGACCCGCCACGCGGCCAAACTCGAGGCCACGGCACCCCTCGGCCCCCCGGACTCCACGGAGGCCGACCGCCTCCTGCGCCTCCTGCCCGGCATCGGCGTCTGGACCTCGGCCGAAATCCGCCAGCGCGCCCACGGCGACCCCGACGCCGTCTCCGTCGGCGACTACCACATCCCCGGCCTGGTCGGCTGGGCCCTGACCGGCGAAAAAACCGACGACACCGGCATGCTGGAGCTCCTCGCCCCCTACGCGGGCCACCGCTACCGGGTGACCCGCCTCCTGGAACTCACCGGCCGCCGCCCCCCGGCCCGAGGCCCGAAAATGCCCGCCCGCGACTACCGCGCCTTCTGAACCCGCCCCTCAGTATCCTGACGAGATGAAGATCGGCACGCTGGCCGTGGCCGGCACCGCCCTCCTGGCCCTCGTCACATCGGCCTGCTCCACCGAGAAATCCCCCGCCAAGTTCCAGGTGACCAGCTCCGCGTTCGAGAAAGGCGCCCCGATCCCCGGCACGTACGTGTGCGCGGCACAGGGCGGCGACAACGTCTCACCCCCGCTCGCCTGGACCGGCGTCCCCGAGTCGGCCCGCGAACTGGCCATCGTCGTCGACGACCCCGACGCCCCGGGCGGCTCCTACATCCACTGGATCGTCACCGGCATCCCGGCCGCCACCAAGGGCACACCCGAAGGCAAGGCCCCCGGGGACGTCCAGCCGGGCAGCGACGGCACCCCCGCCTACAGCGGCCCCTGCCCGCCCAGCGGCACCCACCACTACCACTTCATCGTCTACGCCCTGCCCACCCCCCTCGCCCCAAGCGGCGACGCCCAGACAATGCACCGGCACATCAAGGAAGCCGCCATAGCCTCAGGCGAAACCACCGGCACCTGGACCCACTGACCCGCGGCCCATGCCAGGACCGCTACAAGCAGGGCAGTCCCCAGCTCAGCACCCCATCATCGACGGCCGGCCGCACGACCTGCTCCACCGGGGTCACGTCCAGGGTGAACTCCTGCTGGGCCGGCCGGCGTCCCGCCAGCGGGTCACCGTCTCCTCAACGCGGTCCCACAGCCGGTCGGCGCCGCCTTGGATCACCGTCCAGGTGCGATCGGGCCGGGCGATCAGCCAGGCGTAGGAATCACCGGCAGTGTCGATGAGCCGGTAGTAGGCCGGGTCGTCGCCGGGCACTGAGACGACGTACTGGGCATCGGGCACCGCGAGCTGCGCCAGGAACCTGCCCATCCAGTCGGTGAGGATCTCCGGCCCGACCACGCGCGGCGAGGCGAGCAGGACAAGCGCCGGTCGTGGAGGTATTCCGCTATATCGGGGGCCTCGTCGATTTCTGCGGGACGCAGGTGTCTTGGTGCGGAAGCGTATTTTCGGTGTGCCGGACCCGTCTTTCGAGTCCATGAGCGGGGCTGTGTGCGTCGGGTGTTACGCGGCGGTGGGGTGGGCAGGCGGGGAGGTGCGGGTCCGCCACAGGGAGACCGCAAGCCAGCAGCATCCGGCGGCCATGAGTACGCCGTGGGCGATTCGTCCCGCCTCGCCGACGAAGAACTGGGGGATGAAAAGGGCGAAGCCGATGCCGAAGAGGACTGCGCTGAATCGAGGCAGCACGCCGGAGCGCCAGATCGCGACGGCGGCGGTGAGCGCGCCGGCGCCCAGCAGGAGCAGCCCGATGAGGAATGTGACGGCCGCCGCCGGGTGGTAGCGGATGCTCTCCGCGAGGCCGAGCAGGTCCAGCTGCTGTCCGTCGCTCACCTTGGTGGCGAGCGTGTTCAGCGCGAAGTCCTCCGCGCCGTAGTAGGGCAGGGTCAGTCCCGCGCCGATCCACATGATGACGGCGGCGACACGGGTGATCGGCAGCAGCGCCAGCGGGACGAGGATGAACCCGATCATCGCGAACAGGTGGGTGGCCACCCACCATGGCGAGGACAGCGCGTGCAGAGCGCCCTCGGCTGTGGACTCGTCCGCCCACGGGCGAAGCGCCGGGTAGAGGAAGAACAGCACACCGGCCGCGGTCAGAGCGGCGGCGGCGAGGCGGGTGTGGGTGAGGGACACGGAGATCTCCTAAAGCGGTGGGAGGGCGGAGAGGAACAGCCGGATCAGGCGTTCGTAGGTTTCGTCGAGGTCGTGCGGCAAGCCGAAACCGCCCGCCGCCTCCAGGCTCGCGAAGCCGTGGACGATGACCCGGGCGGCCCGGATGGTGTGGATCAGTTCGGTCTCGTCGAGCTGCCAGGGGCGCAGCACTGCTTGCATGACCTCGAGCATGTGGCTCCCGGAGGCGGCGTATTCCCGCTGGTGCAGCGGGTCGACGGGGACGGCCGCGTAGCGGGCGGGGTGCGCGGTCACGTAGGCGCGGTAGGCCCGCATGAGCGAGGCGACGGCGTCGGGGCCGCTGCGGCCGAGCACGGCGGCCGTGAAACGGTCCGTCATCTCCTCCATCACGCGTATGCCGACGAGAGTGCGCAGCTCCGCGATGTTGCTCACGTGTTTGTACAGAGACGGGGCCGCGACGCCGCAGTGCTCGGCGACGGCGGCGAGGGTCAGCGCTGTGAGGCCGTGTCTGTCGACGAGTTCGATGGCGGCGTCGACGACCCGGCTGCGGGTGAGTCCGGCCCTAGGCATGGGCGGTGCCCCCGCTCCCGTAGCTACGTTGCATAACCTAAAAGCTATGCGGCATAGCCAGTGCTGTCAATCGGGCGGCACGGCGCCTGGAGGTCCACCAGGGCGAGCGTCGCGGGGCGCCGGTCAGGGCAGGTGAGGCAGTGGCAGGGTGGGCATGCGCGGGTGGTGAAGGTGCTGGTCTTTGCCGTGCACGTGGAGGTGGAAGGTCTCCGGTGCCGGTCGGCCGGCCGCGTCGTAGGCGGTCAGGGTGTCCTCGATGCGGTCCCACAGCCTGACCGGGCCGCCCTGGCGGACCTGCCAGCCGTCCTCGGACGGGACGAGGAGGGCGGCGGAGCCCGTCGTGACATCGATGAGGTGCGTCACGTCGGCCAGTGTGATCAGCTGGGCGTTGGGCACCGTGCACTGGGCGAGGAACCTCAGGTGGAACGCCTCTGCCGTGGCGTCGGTGATGCGGGTGGGGCCGTGGATCGCGGGGCGGGTGTCGGCGGGTAGCTCGGCGGCCCAGTGGGCGGGGTTGCCGAAGGGCGGGGCGGCGTGGGCGCGCACCGACATGAAGGAGATGGTGCCGGGCAGCAGGGGGCCTGTCGCGGTGCCGTCGTCGGCCACGGTCAGGAGCACGCGGGCGTAACCGTAGAGCCAGCCGCCGAGGGTGAGCAGGATCTTGCCGCCGGGCCGGGTCTGCCCGATCAGGGCATGGGGCACGGCGCGGAAGGAGCAGCCGGCGACCACACGATCGACCGGGGCCTCGGGCCAGTAGCCGTACAGGCCGTCGGCGACCGCGAGCGTGGGGGCGTAACCACAGGAGTGCAGCGCCTCGGCGGCCGCCTGCAGCCGTTGATCGTCGATCTCGATGGAGGTCACCGCTTTGGAGCCGAGACGTTCGCAGGCCAGGGCGGTGGAGTAGCCGGTGCCGGTGCCGATTTCCAGCACGCTCTGGCCGTCTTGCACGTCGGCGTCCGCCCACATCTGCAGCACCAGCGACGGCAGGGTGGAGGACGACGTGGGCGCCCCGCCTTCGCGGACGGCAGGGCGCGTCCAGTCGGGGTCGTCGCCGTCGAACTGTGTGATCAGCGTGGTGTCGGAGTATGCGGCGGACAGCCATCGCGCGGGGTCGAGGGCGGCGGTGACGGGCTCCCACACGGTCATCCCGTGCCGGCCGCGGCGGTCGCCCGGCAGGTAGAAGCCGGGCACGAACCGGTGCCGGGGCACCGCCTCGGCCGCCGCCCGCCAGGCGGGATCGTCGAGCACGCCACGTGCGGCGAGAGAGCCGACGAGGGCTTCACGGAGCAGGGCGGCCTGCTGCTCAAGATCGATCGTGGGTCGCATGAGCCACGGTCTCCTTCCCGCTCAGGACGTCGGCGAACGCCTCGGCGATGGCCGGTGAGTCGGGCAGCCAGCCCCATTGCCCGTTCGGGTTGCATTCGATCCAGATCCAGTGGCCGGGGTCGTCCTGATCGCCTGTGAGGGCGAAGTCGAAGCAGCCGAAAACAAGATCGAAGCGGTCGAGGTAGGTATGCAGAGCCGCCGCGATGGGAGCCGGAACGGCGACGGGAACGTGGGTGAGGTCGTCCCAGTCGCCGCGCCGCCAATCCAGCGCGCTATCAGGGGTGGTGATCTGTTGGGCGAATATCTTCCGGCCGACGACGGTGACGCGAACGTCACTGACCTTCGGAATCTCGGCCTGAAACAGATGGGCTGTCACGGAAAGGGACGAGTCGAAGGTGCTCGGGTCGACGCGCTGCGTCCAGATGGCCCCTGTATGACCGTCCTCGCTCGGTGGCAGCCCGCGAAAGGTCTTGTAGACGATGTGTGGGTGCGTTGCCGCGAACCTTTTGGCCGCCTCGGTGTCATTGGTGATCAGGGTCGCTGGGATCGTCAGTCCCAATTGGGCGGCCACGTGCAACTGGGCGGGCTTGAAGTCGGCACGGGAGACGGCGGCGGGGTGGTTGACGTACCGGACCTGATGCAGGCAGTTGAGGACACCGCCGAGTCCGTGCCGAGCTTCGGCGATGGCGAAGTCTCGTTCTTGTGCGGGCAAATGGGCGAAGCGCACGGTGTACGGGGTGGGTCGGCGGTAATACACGGCTGTGACTTCGCCCAACTCGGCCTCTCGGCTCGCCGTGCGGATGGTGCCGCACCAGGCTCGGGTCATTGTCTCGATCTGAGCCTCGAAATGCAGACCTGTTCCGATATCGGCGGGGTCGATGCGGGCAATGGCCACGTCGCGCTCGTTCAGTGCGGTGATGACCAGGTCGGCCGTCACATCTTCCAGGGACGTGACGACCAGAACGAGGGGGTCCATGGGTCGTCAGTCGGGCGTGTAATCAGTGGTGTTGTCGTCTGCGATCTGGGGCTGAGGGCCGTTTCCGTCGCCGCCCCCTGAAACGGACGCCGTGTTCGTGGCTCGGGAAGTTCCATGCTTGCCGAACTCGATCAGCCGTCCGTCGGCGTCTGCGTAGCGAGCGACCTGGGTCACGGGGTCCAAGGTCACCGTCGTGTAGGGAAGCGCACCGGCCATCAGGCGGGCGGTCACCAGTCGCATCGCCCAGGGGGCTCCGGATGTGGGTGGGGACATGTCAGATCCCTTCCGGGAGGTTTGGTCATAGCCCATTTATTGCGACTTTCGTCGAAGCGTGTAACGCACGCCACAGAACCTATGAAATGGGGCATTTGGGCGCTTTGCTAACATCGGGGCCTCTTTGGATTTCCCCCATGCTGTGTTGAGTGTAGAACGAACCCACATCCGAGGGCAATATTCTTCATCCCGTTTTCCAGGATGGATATGTCCAAGGTAGATATCTTTTATACGTGAACTGTCGGCTGCGGTGACAAGTGGTGGCGGCTGCGGTGCGAGATGGTGGCGGTAGCAGTGGGTCTGGTCCGCCTCGCCTGAGGTGTCCGGGGCGTGGCCGTACGCCGAGGGAAACTCGAATGCGCGTGTCCTCGTGTCGAGCCGCGGCGTTTTACACGCGGGGATCCGAGGGCCGGCGCAGGTGGTCGTTCGGCTGGTCGCGGGGGTGGGCCGGGCCGGGGTGGGGTGGGCCCCGTGGGTGGGTTTCGGAAGAGGCGACGTAGTGTGCCGACTATGAGTGTTGGGGTGAGCGGTGGCAGTGGGATGCGGCGGGCGTTGGCTCGGGCGCGGGATGGGAAGGCGCTGGACGTCGGGGAGGCCGCGGTGCTGTTGGGCGCCCGGGGGGACGATCTCGACGCGCTGCTGAGCCATGCGTCGCGGGTGCGGGACGCCGGGCTGGCGGCCGTTGGGCGGGCCGGGGTGGTGACCTACAGCCGGAAGGTGTTCATTCCGTTGACCCGGCTGTGCCGGGACAAGTGCGGGTACTGCACGTTCGCCACGGCGCCGCACAAGGTGCACGCCGCGTATCTTTCGCCGGACGAGGTGGTGGAGATCGCCCGGCGGGGGGCGGCGATGGGGTGCAAGGAGGCGCTGTTCACGCTGGGGGACCGGCCCGAGGAGCGGTGGCGGCAGGCGCGGGAGTGGCTGGACGCGCACGGGTACGACGACACGTTGTCGTACGTGCGGGCGATGGCGATCAGGGTGCTGGAGGAGACGGGGCTGCTGCCGCATCTGAACCCCGGGGTGATGTCGTGGCGGGACCTGCAGCGGCTCAAGCCGGTCGCGCCGTCGATGGGGATGATGCTGGAGACGAGTTCGCGGCGGCTGTTCGAGGAGAAGGGCATGCCGCACTACGGGTCGCCGGACAAGGATCCGGCGGTGCGGCTGCGGGTGCTGGAGGACGCCGGGCGGCTGAACGTGCCGTTCACGACGGGCATCTTGATCGGCATCGGGGAGACGGTCGGGGAGCGGGCCGAGTCGATCTTCGCGATCAGGCGGGTGGCGCGGGAGTACGGCGGTGTCCAGGAGGTCATCGTGCAGAACTTCCGCGCCAAGCCGGACACCGCGATGCGGGGCATGCCCGACGCGGACCTGAGCGAGCTGGCGGCGACGATCGCGGTGGCGCGGCTGGTTCTGGGGCCGAGGATGCGGGTGCAGGCGCCGCCGAACCTGGTCGATGACGAGTACGCGCTGATGTTGCGGGCCGGCATCGACGACTGGGGCGGGGTGTCGCCGCTGACGCCCGATCATGTGAATCCCGAGCGGCCGTGGCCGCAGATCGAGGAGCTGGCGGCGCGGACGGCCGAGGCGGGGTTCGAGCTGAAGGAACGGCTCACCGTTTATCCGGAGTACGTGCGGGCGGGGGAGCCGTGGCTCGATCCCCGGCTGCGCGCGCATGTGGCCGCGCTGGCCGACCCCGCCACCGGGCTGGCCCGTGCGGATGCCGAGATCGTCGGGCGGCCCTGGCAGGAGCCCGATGGCGGTTTCGCGGCGGCCGGCCGGACCGAGCTGCACGTCGAGGTCGACACCGAGGGCCGGCACGCCGACCGCCGCGACGATTTCGCGTACGTCTACGGCGACTGGGACGCCCTGAAGGAGCGCCTGGCCCGCTCGTCGGCCGCCGTCGCCCCGGTGGGGGAGGTGGCGGCCGCGTTGCGGCAGGCGCGGACGGATCCGGCGGGGCTCAGTGAGGCGCAGGCGCTCGCGCTGCTCGGGACGGCGGGCGACGAGCGGGGCGCCGGGGCCGATGACGCGGCGCTGGACGAGCTGGCGGCGATCGCCGACGATCTGCGGCGCGAGGCGGTCGGCGACGACGTGACGTACGTGGTGAACCGCAACATCAACTTCACGAACGTCTGCTACACCGGGTGCCGGTTCTGCGCGTTCGCGCAGCGGCGCACCGACGCCGACGCCTACACGCTGTCGCTGGACCAGGTGGCGGATCGGGCGGCGGAGGCGTGGGCGGCCGGGGCGACGGAGGTGTGCATGCAGGGCGGGATTCATCCCGACCTGCCGGGCACGGCGTACTTCGACATCGCGAAGGCGGTCAAGGACCGGGTGCCGGACATCCATGTGCATGCGTTCTCCCCCATGGAGGTCGTGAACGGGGCGAGCCGCACGAACCTGTCGGTCGAGGACTGGCTGGTGGCCGCGCGGGAGGCCGGGGTGGACTCGCTGCCGGGCACGGCGGCCGAGATCCTCGACGACGAGGTGCGCTGGGTGCTGACGAAGGGCAAGCTGCCGGCCCGCGAGTGGGTCGAGGTGATCACGACGGCGCATCGGCTGGGCATCCCGACGACGGCGACGATGATGTACGGCCACGTCGACACCCATCTGCACTGGGTGCGGCATCTGCGCCTGATCCGCGACATTCAGGAGGAGACCGGCGGGTTCTCGGAGTTCGTGCTGCTGCCGTTCGTGCATCACAGCGCGCCCATCTACCTGGCGGGGGTGGCGCGGCCGGGGCCGACGGCGCGGGAGAACCGGGCGGTGCACGCGCTGGCGCGCATCATGCTGCACGGCGCGATCCGCAACATCCAGTGCTCGTGGGTGAAGCTGCGCGACGATCTGTGCCGGGCGGTGTTGCAGGGCGGGGTGAACGACCTCGGCGGCACGCTGATGGAGGAGACGATCAGCCGCATGGCGGGTTCGGAGAACGGGTCGTACAAGACCATCGCCGAGCTGGCCGAGATGGTGGCGCCGACGGGTCGTCCGGTGCGGCAGCGCACCACGTCGTACGGCACGCCGAGCGCGGAGCGGCTGGCGGCCGCGCGGGCGAGCGACGGGGTGTGCCGGAGCGTGCGCCGGTCGCTGCCCGTCGTCTCCTAGTCCGGGTCCGAGGGGGCCGCCCGGGTGAGCGGTGACGGCTCTCGCAGGGCATCGTGATCGTCTCTGGGGGCGGTGCGGGGCCGCCCGCCGCCGCCCCTGGAGGCGCGTGAGCAGATCGTCCGGACTTGACGGAATGCCGGGGCATTGGTCAAGCTCATTAGCTGAAAACCTTTGCAGAGGAGCGTGATGACGGACGAGCTGTTTCCCCCGGATCCGACGGTGCGGGGGATCGCGCGGGAACTGTACGACGGTGTGGCGGAGCTGCCGATCATCAGCCCGCACGGCCATGTCGATCCACGGCTGCTGGCCGACGACGAACCGTTCCCCGACCCGGCCCGTCTGCTCATCGTGCCCGATCACTATCTGACGCGGATGCTGGTCAGCCAGGGGGTCACGCCCGATCGGCTCGGCGTGCGGCCGCTCGGCGGCGGCCCGGCCGAGCAGGACGGCAGGGCGATCTGGCGGCTGTTCGCCGAGCATTGGCACCTGTTCAGGGGCACGCCGTCGCGGCTGTGGCTGGAGCTGACCTTCCGCGACGTGTTCGGCCTCGGCACGGTGCGGCTGTCGCCGGAGACGGCCGACGAGCTCTACGACGCCCTCGCCGAGCGGCTGGCCAAGCCGGAGTTCCGGCCGCGTGCGCTGTTCGAGCGGTTCGGCATCGAGCGGCTGGCCACGACCGAGTCGCCGCTCGACCCGCTGACCCATCATGACCGGCTCGCGGCCGAGGGCTGGGGCGGCCGGGTGGTCACCACGTTCCGGCCCGACGCCGTGGTGGATCCGGACCGTCCCGACTGGGCGGCCTCGGTGCGCCGGCTGGGCGAGCTGACGGGGCGCGACGTGGAAACTTTCACGGGATACCTGGATGCGTTGCGGGATCGCCGGGCGTATTTCGCGGCGCGGGGCGCCACCGCGACCGACCACGGGCACCCGACGGCGCGCACCGGCGATCTCGGCCCCGCGGGGGCCGCGCGGATCTTCGCGCGGGCGCTGGCCGGGGCGAGCGAGCCGGGCGACGCGGAGGCGTTCCGCGGGCACATGCTGATGGAGTTCGCGAAGATGTCGGTGGCGGACGGGCTGGTGATGCAGCTGCACCCGGGGCCGTTCCGCGATCACGACGCGTGGCTGGCGGGCCGGTTCGGCGCCGACACCGGCGGCGACATCCCGACCCCGACCGACTACGTGCGGGGGTTGAAGCCGTTGCTCGACCGGTTCGGGCACGAGCCGGGGTTCCGCCTGGTGCTCTTCACGCTCGACGAGTCGGCCTTCACGCGGGAGCTGGCGCCGCTCGCCGGGGTGTATCCCGCGCTCTACCTGGGCGCGCCGTGGTGGTTCCTCGACAGCCCCGAAGGGCTGCGCAGGTTCCGCGAGACCGTCACCGAGACGGCCGGCTTCTACAACACGGTGGGCTTCGCCGACGACACGCGGGCGTTCTGTTCCATTCCGGTACGCCACCAGGTGGCCCGGCGGATCGACGCGGCGTACCTGGCCCGGCTGGTGGCCGAGGAGCGGCTGCCGCTGGACGAGGCCGCGCAGACGGCCGCCGACCTGGCGTACCATCTGCCGAGGCGGGTCTACAACTTTGCCTGAAACCGTTTGCAGCCGTTGCACTAGAGGAGCCGTCTGGAGGAGGCCGGCATGGCCGTGACGATCCAGGACGTCGCGAAGGCGGCGGGGGTGTCGGCGTCCACGGTGTCGCGGGCGCTATCGGCCCCGGAGATGGTGCGCGAGCAGACCCGGGCCCGGGTGCGCGCGGTGGCCGAGAAGCTCGGCTACCGCCCCAACCTGGCGGCCCGCGGCCTGATCACCGGACGCACCACGAACCTCGGCGTGATCGTGCCCGATCTGACCAACCCGTTCTTCCCGAGCCTGGTGCGCGGCGTGCAGGCGCGGGCCCGGGAGACCGACCACGCGGTGTTCCTGGCCGACTGCCAGGAGAACGGCATCGAGGAGGCCGGGCTGGTCGCCGCGATGGCCAAGCAGGTCGACGGGGTGATCCTGTGCGCGTCGCGGATGACCCAGCAGACGCTCGACTCGGTGCTGGAGCTGGTGCCGATGGTCTTCATCAACCGCCAGGTGCCCGGACGGCCCAACGTGGTCATGGACAGTGCCGGCGGCATGCGCCAGACCATCGACCACCTCGCGGCGTTCGGCCATCGGCGCGTCGCCTACCTCAACGGGCCGCGCGGCTCGTGGAGCAACCGGGAGCGGCGCAAGGGGCTGCGCCGGGCCGACCGGCACGGCATGAAGATCACGCAGCTGGGGCCGTTCGAGCCGACGTTCGGGGCCGGGCAGCAGTGCGCCGACCTGGTCATCGCCGCCGATGTGACCGCCGTGATCGCCTACAACGACGTGATGGCGCTGGGCGTGCTGGCCCGGCTCGCCGAGCGCGGCGTGCCGGTGCCGGGGGCCATGAGCGTGACGGGGTTCGACGACATCGCGTTCGCCGCGATGGCCACGCCCGCGCTCACCACCGTGGACCTGCGCGGTGAGCGGGCGGGGCGGGCCGCCGTCGACACGCTGCTCGACGTGCTCGCCACCCGCGACCCGTCACGCGGCCAGGGCCTGGACTCGGCGCTGGTGGTGCGCGCCTCGACCGGCCCGGCCCGCGAGTGAGCCCGGCGGCGCGCCCGCACCGCCCGCACCGCCCGCACACGCCGGCCCGGCCGGCGGACCCACCCTTTCGACACCCAACGGAGAGCCATGCGGATCGCCGACGCGAGAGTGATCGTCACCTGTCCCGGACGCAACTTCGTCACGCTCAAGCTGACCACGGAGGACGGGCTGACCGGCGTCGGCGACGCCACGCTGAACGGCCGGGAGCTGGCGGTGGCGAGCTATCTGAGCGACCACGTCTGCCAGTTGCTGATCGGCCGCGACGCCTCGCAGATCAACGACATCTGGCAGTACCTCTACAAGGGCGCCTACTGGCGGCGCGGCCCGGTCACGATGTCGGCGATCGCCGCCGTCGACACCGCGCTGTGGGACATCAAGGGCAAAGCCGCAGAGATGCCCGTATATCAGCTCCTAGGGGGCAAAGCCCGGCGTGGGGTGATGGTGTACGGCCACGCCAACGGCCGTGACCTCGACGAGGCCGTGGCCGAGGTCGGCAGATACCTCGACCTCGGCTACAAGGCGGTCCGCGTCCAGTGCGGCGTGCCGGGCCTGGACGCGACGTACGGCGTCGGCGCCGACCGCGACTTCTACGAGCCGGCCCAGGGCCACACGGCCCCCGAGGAGACCGTCTGGGCCACCGAGAAGTACCTCGACTTCGCCCCCGAGATGTTCCGCGCCGTACGCGAGGCCCACGGCTACGGATTCCACCTGCTGCACGACCTGCACCACCGGCTCACCCCGATCGAGGCCGGCCGGCTCGGCCGGGCCGTGGAGCCGTACCGGCCGTTCTGGCTGGAGGACCCGATCAGCGAGGAGCTGCAGGAGGGCTTCCGGGTGATCAGGCAGCACACGACGACCCCGATCGCCGTCGGCGAGGTCTACAACTCGATCTGGGACTGCCAGCACCTGATCACCGAGCAGCTCATCGACTACATCCGGGCCACGGTCGTGCACGCGGGCGGCATCACGCACCTGCGCCGCATCTTCGACCTGGCCGCGCTCTACCACGTCCGCACCGGCTCGCACGGCGCCACCGATCTGTCCCCGGTGTGCATGTCGGCGGCGCTGCACCTGGACATCTCAGTGCCGAACTTCGGCATCCAGGAGTACATGCGGCACACCCCGGAGACCGACGCGGTGTTCCCGCACTCGTACCGGTTCGACGACGGCATGCTCATCCCCGGCGACGAGCCCGGCCTCGGCGTGGACATCGACGAGGAGCTGGCCGCCAAGTACCCGTACCGCGCGGCGTACCTGCCGGTGAACCGGCTGCAGGACGGCACCGTCCATGACTGGTGACCACCGGGCCGACGGCCCCCTGATCCGCGACGCCGGCACGCCCGCCGATCGGCCCGCGCTGGGCCTCGGCACGCTCGGCCGCGTGCCCGCGCCGGCCCGCCCGCTCGTCGACCCCCGCGACCTGGACGTCTCGATGCTGCACATCGGGCTCGGCTCGTTCCACCGCGCCCATCAGGCCGTCTACACCGAGGAGGCGATGGCCGCCACCGGCGACCGGCGCTGGGGCATCGTGGCCGCGGGCATCCGCTCGCGCGAGGTGACCGACCGGGTCGCCGCCCAGGACGGCCTGTACGGCGTGCTGGTGCGCGACGGCCGCCCCGGCGGCACGTCGATCAGGGTCGCCGGGGCGCTGCGCGGCACGCTGAACGGCGCCGAGCTGATCACGGCGGTCGCCGATCCGCGCATCCACATCGTCACGATCACCGTGACCGAGAAGGGCTACCTGCCGGACCAGGGCGTGATCGAGTGGCTGGTGGCCGGGCTGGCCCGGCGGCACGCCGGCGCGGGCGCCCCGCTGACCGTGCTGTCGTGCGACAACATGCCGCACAACGGCGCGGTCGTACGCGACGCCGTCATCGCCGCCGCCTCCGGCCCCGGGCTCGACCCGGCCCTGCCGGAGTGGATCACGGCCAACGTGGCGTTCCCGAGCTCCATGGTGGACCGGCTCGTGCCGGCGCCCACCCCCGCCGACCTCGCCGAGGCCGCGGAGCTGCTGGGCGTGACCGACCGGGCGACCGTGGCCACCGAGCCGTTCCGCCAGTGGGTCATCGAGGACCGCTTCGCCGCCGACCGGCCGGCGTGGGAGAAGGCCGGGGCGCTGATCGTGCCCGACGTGGCGCCGTACGAGCTGATCAAGCTGCGGCTGCTCAACGGCAGCCACTCCCTGATCGCCTATCTCGGCCTGCTGCGCGGCTGCGCCACCATCGCCGAGGCCATCGCCAGGGACGACGTGGCCGAGGCGGTGCGCGGCCTGATGGACCAGGACATCACCCCGGGCCTGAGCGTGCCGCCGGGCTTCGACCTGGCGGAGTACAAGGACACCCTGCTCGCCCGTTTCGCCAACCCGGCCCTGCGCCACCGCACCGCCCAGGTCGCCTCGGACGGCTCGCTGAAGCTTCCCCTGCGCCTGCTCCCGGTGATCGACGAACGGCTGGCCGCCGGCGCCACGCCCGCCTGGGCCGCCCTCGGCGTCGCCGCCTGGATGAAATGGGTGACGATCGCCCCGGATCTGAACGATCCCATCGCCCCCACCCTCAAGGCCGCGGCCGGCGCGGCCACGACCCCGCACGCCGTGGTGACGGCCCTGCTTCCCCTCCTCACACCGGCACCGGCGCCCGAGGTCGTCGGCCTCCTGACCGACACCCTGGCGGCGCTGCCCGGAGAGTGAGCCGCGTCACCTGGTGACGATGAAGTCGGCGGGGTCGCGCGGCGGGCGGTCCTTCGGCGGCGCCGCCGCGTGGCCGACCGCCACGGCGCCCATCGGGTCCCAGCCGGGCGGCAGATCCAGCGCCCGGCGGGTGACCTCGCGGCAGAACATCGTGGAGGAGACCCAGGCCGAGCCCAGCCCTTCGACGGCGAGCTGCACCAGCAGGTTCTGCACCGCGGCGCCGGCGGCCACCACGAACATCTCCCGCTCCGAGGCGTTGCGGCGGGCGTCGGGGTAGGTGTGGGCGCCGTCGGTGACCAGGCAGGGCACCACCAGGTACGGCGCGTTGCGCAGCACGTCGCCCCGGCGCACCCGCTTGGCGATCGACTCGGCGGAGAAGCCGTCGCCCTGAAGGTCGGCGATCCACGCGTCGCGCATCGCGTCGAGCAGGCGGGTGCGGGCCTGCGCCGACTCCAGCAGCACGAACCGCCACGGGGTGGTGTGGTGCGGGGCCGGCGCCGCGATCGCGGCGGCGACGGCCCTGCGCACGGCGGCGCCGTCGACCGGCTCGGCCGTGAACTCCCTGATGGTGCGGCGGGCGAAGACCACGTCGGCCGAGCCGTAGCGGAACATGTCCTGGTCGGCCGGGCGCACCAGCACCCGCGCGCCGGGGCCGTCGTCGTCGGTCACCAGCGCCGACAGGCCCCGCACGATCGCGACGGGCACCCCCCGCAGCTTGCCCTTGACCAGTTCGGCGGCCGACGCGATCTCGTCGATCAGCGCCGTCACGGTGACCGACAGCGGGTTGCCGTAGCCGTCGACCCGGCCGCGCAGGTCGTCGACCGGGGTCACGCCGGCCGCGCCGATCGCCACGTCCATCAGGCCCTGCCGCCAGGGGCGGCCGAACGTGTCGGAGACGATCACCCCGGCGGACACGCCGAGCCGCTCGCGCAGCCCCGCCCGGATGCGCCGGGCCGACGCGTCGGGGTCCTCGGGCAGCAGCAGCACGGTGCCGGTCTCGGTGTTGGAGGAGTCGACGCCGGCGGCGGCCATCACCAGGCCGGAGCGGGTCTGCGCGATCACGGTCTCGCCGCGCCGGGCCACCACCCGTGCCGTCTCCGCCTCGATGGCCTTGGTCCGGCTCGTGCCGGACTCGACGCGGCCCTCGGCCTTACTGACGATCTTGGAGGTGACGACGAGGACGTCTCCGTCGGCCAGATCGGGCGCCGCGGCCGCGATCAGGGCGGCGAGGTCGTCACCCGGACGTACCTCGGGGATGCCGTGGATCCCCGTGAGCTGGATCATCGAGACTCCTTGAGCGTGCGGACTTCCGGTGCCTCTCGAACCGGGTGGCCGCCCGGCGGCGGTGGGGGAGGTCATTGGGCGAGCGCCAGGGCGGCGCGGGCGATGTCGGCGGTGGCGGCCAGATCGTGCATGATCAGCGGGCGGGCCTCGACCCGGACCCCGTCGAGCGCCACGCCCTCGTCCTGCTCGGCCACCAGCCAGCCGTCGAGCAGGCCCGCGCCGTACAGCTCCAGCACCGCCTGGGCGGTGGTGGGCCGCCCGATCGCGGTGAGGCAGGCGTCGGCCATGCCGCGCACGGGGGCACCGCCGATGATGGGGGAGACCCCGACCACGGTCTTGGCCGTCAGCGCGGCCCGGATGCCGGGGATCTGCAGGATGGTGCCGATGCTCACCACGGGGTTGGACGGCGGCAGGATCACCACGTCGGCCGCCTCGATGGCCTCCAGCACCCCGGGGGCCGGCTTGGCCTCCTCGGCCCCCACCAGCACGATGCTCTGCGCCGGGACCGAGGCGCGCAGCCGCACCCACCACTCCTGGAAGTGGATGGCCCGCCGCCCCTGCTCGTCTTCGATCACCACGTGGGTCTCGGTGCGGTCGTCGCTCATCGGGATGAGCCGGACGCCCGGCCGCCAGCGCGTGCACAGCGCCTCGGTGACCTGAGACAGCTGATAGCCGGCGTTGAGCATCTGGGTGCGCACGATGTGGGTGGCGATGTCGCGGTCGCCGAGGCCGAACCACTGCGGCTCCATGCCGTACGCCGCGAGCTCGGCCTTCAGCGTGAAGCTTTCGTCGGCGCGGCCCCAGCCCTGCTCCTCGTTGATCCCACCGCCCAGGGTGTACATGACCGTGTCGAGATCGGGGCAGATGCGCAGCCCGAACAGGGTGATGTCGTCGCCGGTGTTGCCGATCACGGTGATCTCGGCGTCGGGCGCCGCGGCCTTCAGGCCGCGCAGGAACCGGGCGCCGCCGATGCCGCCCGCGAGGGATACGATCCGCATGCCGGACAGTCTTCCATTGCCCGCACCGAGGCCGTGCCGCAAGGTCCCGATGACGCCCGGAACGGTGCCGGGAGGTTCCGGGCGGGCCGTTGTGGCGCGTTCCAGCAGGTCGTTCCGGTCGAAGCGATCAGTCCGGATCGCGGATGATGGAACGCTTTTGTGACGTACGTGCATCTTGGGACGCCCGACATAGATGTCGGCAATGTGCAAAACTGCCCGGGTGCCGTTTCGGCCCCAGGGGGTAAATGACCATGACAGACGCTGAGATCGCTCGCCTGAGAGAGCCCGCCGCGTGGACCATGCTCGCGGTGGCGGCCTCCGCTGTGCTCGTCAACGCCGAGCGGTTACTGATCGCCGGGGAAGGCATCAACTCCTTCGGGATCCGGGCCCTGAGCGGCCTCAGCGTCATGGGATCCGCCGTCATCGCCGTGCTCTCGGCCGGCGCCGCGCTCCTCGTCACCCGCTTCGGCGAGCCGACCCCCCGCGCCAGGCTCATCGGCTACGGCGTCCTCGGCGTGCTCGGGCTGGCCCTGCTCTTCGGCCTGCTCAGCGCCGGCGGGGTGCTGATCGGCGACCTGTCCGCCCGCACCAAGATCGAGGCGCTGCTCACCGGACTGCCCGGCCTCGCGCTGGCCACGTTCGCGCTGCTGTACGTCCTGCGCACGCTGAACGCCGCAGGGGCGGCCGGGCGCTTCGGGGCGGCGGGGCAGCCGTACGGGATGCCCGGCCCGGGCCAGGGCCCCGGCGGCTACGGCGGCTTCGGGCCAGGGCCGATGGGTCCGGGCGGCCCGGGCGGTCCGGGCGGACCTTACGGCCAGGGCGCGCCCTTCGGCCCGGGCGGCCAGTCGGGCCCCGGCGGGCCTGGTGGCCCTGGTGGTCCTGGTGGGCCTGCAGGCCCGGGCGGGCCTGGTGGCCCCGGTGGTCCTGGTGGGCCTGCAGGCCCGGGCGGGCCTGGGGGACCTGGCGGTCCCGGTGCTCCCGGTGCTCCCGGTGGCCCTGGCGGCCTTGGCATGCCGGGCGCTCCCGGCGTCCCCGACGGTGCTCCGGCCGGTGCCGCCGCAGGCGGCCAGCCCGCGCAGCAGGGGCCGCTCGCCATCGGCCCGGGTTCGGGGCAGGGTGCGTCCGGACAGGGTGCGTCCGGCTCCTACGGCCGGCCCGAGCCGGCTTTCGGCGGCCCCGATCAGGGGCCGTCCCACGCGGCCTCCGGTCAGCCCGATCAGGGCGCGTCGCCGTACGGACGGCAGGAGCCCGGTGCGGCCTACGGCCGGCCCGACTCCGGCCCTGGCGACGCCCCGTACGGCGGGCCGGGCGGATACGGCGCCCCCGCCGCCGGGTCCGGCCAGCCCGAGTCCGCTTCGGCGCCGGGGTACGGCCAGGGCGGCCCGTCCGGGTACGGGCAGGCCGAGTCCCCGTCGCCCTTCGGCCGGCCCGGGCCCGCAGGCCCCGACGCCGCCGGCTACGGTCAGCCCGACCAGGGCTCCGGTTACGGCCAGCCCGGCCAGGGGATGCAGGGCCAGGGCCAGTACGGGCAGCAGGCTCCGTTCGGCCAGTCGCCCGCCGGTGGGCCCGCGCCGTTCGGTCAGCCGGGGCCCGACCAGCAGGGCCCGGGCGGACAGCCCGCGCCCGACCAGCAGGGCCACTCTCCCCGGCACGGCTTCGCCTCCGAGCCCTTCCCGGGCGCGCAGGGCCCGGCGACCGGCGGGTACGGCGACGCGGCGCAGCCGTACGGCACGGGTGGGCCGTACGGGGCGCAGCAGGGCGCCGGGCAGCCGCCGGGTTACGGCGAGCAGCCGGGCCAGGGCGGGGAGCCGCAGCCGCTGCCGTCGTTCCCGTCGTACCAGAACGACGGGCAGGCCGACTCGCCGTACGCCCCCGCCCCGCAGGGGGGCGAGGGGTCGCCTTACTCGGGCGCCCACTCCGGCGAGACCCTGCCGGAGCTGCCGCCTCCGCCCGCCGCCCAGCACGATCCGGGCGACCCGGGCACGGCCCGGCTTTCGGGCGGGGCCCGGCACGACGCCGGCTCGACGGGCTCGGGCGAGACCGGGCCGACGGGCGGCTGGCCCTCGCCGCCGCCGCAGGCGTACGGCGACCCGGTGGACCCGCGGCAGCAGCAGCTCGCGCAGGCGTACCAGCAGGCGCAGGGCTATCAGCAGCGCGCCGAGTCGGACCCTTCCGGCCCGCAGCCGTTCGGCGGCCCGCTGGGGCACCCGCAGACGTACGAGCCGCCGGGGTTCGACGCGCAGAGCACCCAGGGTTTCGCCCAGGTGCTGGACGCCCCGCGGTTGCCGTACCAGGGCTGGGACGAGTCGCCCGAGAAGACGGTGCGTTTCGACCCCAAGGCGCATAGGGGAGAGGAGACGCGTCCCGCGCCCGGCCGGGAGTATCGGGAAGATCCCATCGATCCAACGGCAATCTACGCACCAGAGCGTTCGTCCTCTGATCGCGGTCAGGTAATGGCTGAGGAAGGCGGCCGTACAGATCAGGCAGGACAGCAGCCCGACTCGAACGCTCAGTGGTACGGTTCGGACCGCCGATAGCGCTGAATATCGGGGGCTGCATCTCGCCACCCCACCCCCACCGGGGCGAGTTCGCCTTGCCCCGGATGCTTTCATGCCGCTTGACGCCACGGGCGGGACACACGTGTAATTACAGTGGTGTTGTTTACGTCTGTCCCCGAGGTGGGTAGGGGACCGGCGTGTCCAGGGGGGCCTCCATCGCGGTGGGCGGACAGACGAGCGGGCGACAGGGAGGTGTGCAGTGACCGAACCGGTCATCGCACAGACGCTCGGTGGGGAAGAGGAGCTCGGGTGGCAGGAGCGCGCGTTGTGCGCGCAGACCGACCCCGAGGCGTTCTTTCCCGAGAAGGGCGGATCGACTCGGGAGGCCAAGAAGGTCTGCCGGGCTTGTGAGGTGCGTGCCGAATGCCTCGAATACGCCCTTGAGCACGATGAACGGTTCGGCATCTGGGGGGGACTGTCCGAGCGCGAAAGACGCAGGATCAAGCGCGAGGCGAGCTGATCGCGCACGCGCCGGCGGCGGCCGGGGGGCCGCACGACCGGTGAGCCGGCCCGGCCGGACCACGGGGAGCATGACGGGGAGCACGGGGCGACACAGGGGAACCCAGGGGAACGCATTGAGCGCGGGGAGCAGAGAGCCGCTCTGCTGCAGCGTTCCAGAGCACGCCACGGGGAAAACACCGCTTCAAATGCGGCACTTCGTGAACTCCTGAACCTGGGGTGCCGTATGTTTGATCGGCGCCCAGCCGTACCACAGCTCAAGGACTCCCCGTGCAACCGTCGAGTCATTCGGTCACCGCGATCGTCGTCGCCCATGATGGCTCCCGCTGGTTGCCGGAGACGCTCGACGCCGTGCTCCGGCAGACACGGCCCGTCGACCGCGTCGTCGGCATCGACAACGGCAGCCGCGACGGCTGCGCCGCGATCCTCGGCGAGTCGTTCGGGCCCGGCAACGTGCTCAAGCTGCCCCGGTCGACCGGGTTCGGGCAGGCCGTGGCCGCCGCGCTCGACCGGCTGTCGCCGGCGTTCGACGGGCCCGAGTCGGGCCGCGAGTGGATCTGGCTGATCCACGACGACTGCGCCCCCGACCGGCAGGCGCTGGCCGCGCTGCTGTGGGCGGCCGACCGCGACGACAAGGCCGTGATCCTCGGGCCGAAGCTGCGCGACTGGCTCGACCGCCGGGTGCTGCTGGAGGCCGGGGTCACGGTCGACCGCTCGGGGCGGCGCGACACCGGCCTGGAGGCCCGTGAGTACGACCAGGGCCAGCACGACGACATGCGTGACGTGCTGGCGGTGTCGACGGCCGGCATGCTGATCCGCCGCGACGTGTGGGAGCGGCTCGGCGGCCTCGACCCCGAGCTGCCGCTGTTCCGCGACGACGTCGACCTGTGCTGGCGGGCCCACACGGCCGGGCACCGGGTGCTCATCGTCACCGAGGCGATCGCCTACCACGCCGAGGCCGCCGCCCGCAGGCGGCGCCGCATCACCGTGATCGACGCGCATCCGCACCGGCTCGACCGCCGCCACGCGCTGTTCGTGATCATGGCGAATCTGCCGTTCCTGCGGCTGCTGTGGTCGCTCGTGCGCAACACGTTCGCCTCGGTGCTGCGCACCCTGGTGCTGCTGCTCGCCAAGCAGCCGGCCAACGCGTTCGACGAGATCGCCGCGCTGTGCTGGGTCCTCGGCCACCCCAGGCGGCTGATGCGTGCCCGGCGGGCGCGGCGCAGGGACAGGCGGCGCGGCTACCCGGCCGTCGAGCGGCTGTTGACGCCGTCGAGCATGGCGTACCGGCGGTTCGCCGACATGATCCAGGGGTATCTCGCGGGCGGCGGCCCGATGGACTCGGCGGGGCGGCACCATGTGATGCTGTCGGAGCCGTCGGCCGACGACGGCGACGAGCTGCTCACCGACGTGGGGATGACCCAGCGCGTCTTCGGCAACCCCGGGGTGCTGCTCACCCTCGGGCTGACGATCGTGTCGCTGGTCGCCGCGCGGCCGCTGCTGACGGGCGACGGGCTGCTCGGCGGCGGCGCGCTGGTGCCCGTCGCGGGCGGCGCGGGTGACCTGTGGCGGCTGTACGTCTCCGCCGACCACGCCACGGCCGGCCTCGGCTGGGACTCCTGGGCCGCGCCGTACGTCGCGGTCATGGCCGGGCTGTCGGCGCTGTGCTTCGGCAAGACCTGGCTCGCGGTGTCGGTGCTGCTGATCGGTTGTGTGCCGTTAGCGGGCCTGTCGGCCTATCTCGCGACCCGGTCGATGATCTCCTACGCCCCGGCACGCGTGTGGTTCGCCGCTTCGTACGCCCTCCTGCCCGTCGCCATGGGCACCGTGGCGGGTGGCCGCGTCGGCACCGCCGTGGTGCTCGTCCTGCTGCCCGTCTACGGCGTGCTGCTCATCCGGCTGCTGACGGCCCGCGGCCCGGGCCGGCGCAGGCCGGCCTGGGGCCTTGGCCTGCTGCTCGCCGTGGGCGCGGCCTTCGTGCCCCTGGTGTACGCGCTGATGGCGTTGCTGGGCGTCGCCGCCGTGGGCCTGTACGCCCGCCGCCGGCGCCGTGCCGCGCGGTCGGCGGCGGTCTCCCTGGCCATCGCGCTCGTCCTGCCGATCGTGCTGCTGCTCCCCTGGCTGGTCGCCACCATCGGCACCGACCCGGGGCGGCTGCTTTTGGAGGCGGGGCTGCACCGGGCGTCCCTCGTCGACGCGCGGCTCGGGCCCGAGTCGCTGCTCCTGCTCGATCCCGGCGGCCCCGGCACCCCGCCCTATTGGGCCACCGGCGGCATGTTCGCGCTGGCGTTCATCGGTGCGGTGATGCGCAGCCGCCGCCTGATCATCGCGGTGGCCTGGGGCATCGCGGCGTTCGGCGTGTTCCTGGCCGTCGCGGTGAGCCGTGTCGAGGTCGGCGGGGTCCCGGTGTGGCCGGGCGTGCCGCTCGCGGTGGCGGCCCTCGGCCTGCTCGTCGCCGGCGCGCTGCCGGCGCACCGCATCTCCGAGCTGCGGGCCCGCGGCGCGTTCGGCACGATCGCGGCGACGGTGGTGGCCCTGCTGGCGGTGGCGTCGCCGCTGGTCACCGCGGGGCTGTGGGTGCGCGCCGGGGTGACGGGGCCGCTGCGGCACGACGCCGCCGACCTCGTCTCGGCGTACTCTCCGGCGAATCCGCGCGAGGCGACCGGCACCCTGATCCTGCGCGAGCGCGACGGCGTCCTCACCTATACGCTGCTGCGCGGCCGCATGCCGCTGATCGGCGAGTCCGACCTGCCGTCCCGCACCGACGACCGGTTCGGCGCGGCCGTCGCCGGGCTCGCCGCCGGTCGTGGCGGCACCGACGCGCAGACCCTCGCGGCAGCGGGCGTGGAGTTCGTGACCGTGCCCGGGCCGGTCGGCGCCGCCCTGCGGCGGGCGCTCGACTCCGAGCCCGCGCTCGCCCGGCTGAGCCTGTCGGAGGCGGCCGGGCTGTGGCGCATGACCATCCCGGTCGGCGCGCCCCCCGGCCCCCCGGGCGAGGGCGATGTCGTGCACCGCGCCTGGCTGTGGACCCAGGCGGCGATCGTGCTGCTCGCGCTGCTGCTCGCCGCGCCCGGTGGCCGCGGCCGGGAGGCCGCCGAGGAGCGGCCGGGAGAGCCGGAACGGGGCGGCCGGGAGACCGGCCGGGAGCCGGGCCGTCAGATGGCGGGTGCGCGATGAGGGCCTTCATCCAGCACCGGGTGGGCCTGGCCGTGCTGGTGCTGGCCGCCTTCGCCGCCCTCTACGGCCTCGCGTACGTCACCCGCCCCGCCCCGGCGCCCCCGAAGGCGGCCGCGCCCGTGAAGGTGCCCGTCGAGTCGGTCGAGACGGTCTGCCCCGACAGCGCGAACGCCCGGCTGAGCGCGCTGACACCCGACCCGGCCAAGGACGGCGGCACCGGATCGATCACCATCGCCCGGCTGACCGAGCCCGGGGCGCCCGCCCCCACGAGCGTGTCCCTGAAGCAGGCCGGCGTGCTGTGGCAGGCCGACGCCACGAAGGCCACGGGCAAGCCCACCGGCAAGGCCGCCAAGAAGCAGGCCGGGGGCCCCGTCACCGTGGCCGCGACCGGTGCCATGGCCGCCGGGCTGGAGGCCGGGCAGACCACCCGGACCCTCACCGGCGCGAGCCGGGGCCTGGCCGGCGTGCGCTGCGTGCAGCCCGGCGCGAGCGCCTGGTTCGTCGGCCCCGGCCCGGCCGCCGCCGACGTCACGCTCTACCTCGCCAACGCCGACCGCGCCGCCGCGTCCGTGTCGATCACGATCTACTCCGGCGAGGGGCCGATCGTGGGCGGCGCCGGCAGCGGCCTGCTGCTGCGGCCGGGCGAGCGGCGGGCCGTCGCGCTGCGCGACCTCGCCCCCTCGCCGCTCGTCATGGCCGTCCACGTCGAGACCGACGCGGGCCGGGTGACGGCCGCCGCCAAGGCGGTGCTCCGGGACGGCAAGGGCGCCGACTGGCTGCCGCTCGCGGCCGAGCCGGCCACCACGGTCGTGGTGCCGGGGGTGCCCGGCGGCGGTGGGCTGCGCACCCTGTACGTCGCGACCCCCGGCGAGGCCGACACGCTGGTGCGGGTCAAGGCGGTGACCGAGGACGGGGCGTACGCCATGAAGGGCCGCGAAGCCATCGAGGTCGCCCCCGGCGCGGCCGCCTCCATGGACATCACCACGGGCATCGGCGGGCGGCCCGCCGCGATCGTGCTCACCTCCGACGTGCCGATCGTCGCCGGCATGATGATCAACGGCACCGGCACCCAGCAGGACGTGGCGTTCACCGCCGGCACGGCCCCCATCGACCACGGCACCATCGTCGCCGACAACAGGACCGGCGAGCGGACGAGGTCGCGGCTCGTGCTGTCGGCCCCCGGCGCGGCGGCCAAGGTGCGCGTGCGGATCATCCCGTCGAAGGGCACCGCGCCGAGCCCGGTCGAGGTGTCGCTCAAGGCGGCGCGCACCAAGGAGGTCAAGCTGGCCGCCCCGCCCGGCGGCGGCCCCTACGGCGTGGTGGTGCTCCCCGAGCCGGGCTCCGGCCCGGTCTACGGCGGCAGGGTCCTCGACGAGCGCACCGACGACGGGCTGCTGCTGACGGTGCAGCCGTTCGCGCCGGCCCGCACCGAGGTCACGGTGCCGGTCACCGCCGACACCGAGTCGGCCGTGCTGCCCTGATCGCCGCGTCGCCGGCGCGCACGGGGCCGGGTCGGTGCGGGTCAGTGGCGGTCGTCGTAGCCGGGGTCGATGGTCTCGGGCGACAGCCCGAGCAGGCTGGCCACCTGCTCGACCACCACGTCGTGGACGAGGCTGCCGAGCTGGTCGCGGTCGCGGGTGCGGGCCTCCAGGGGACGCCGGTAGACGATGACGGCGGCCCGGTCGCCGCCGCTCGCCGGCTCGGCGCGGCCGAGCGGGATGGGGTCGGACGACTCCAGCCGCGCCGGCCCGTCGACCAGCTCCTCCATCGGGGGAACGTCCTCGACGGCGAACTCGACCGACGACAGCTGTTTGCCCCAGCGCGGCCTGAGCCGGTCGACCGCGTCGAGCACGAGGTCGTCGAAGCGCTCGCCCCGGGAGCGCGCGATGGGCACGTGGGCGGGCGCCAGAGGGCCGCGCAGACCCCGGCCGTGCCGGTCGCGCCCTCGGCGGCCGGGCGGGCGGCTGGAACGGTCGTGGCGGTGCTCGTCACCCGATGCCGAACTCACATGACAAGCGTAGGGGAGATGGGGAGCGGTGGCGGGGACGACAGGGCCCGCTTCGTCGTGTGGGCCCGCCTTCGCGGCTCCGCGTGAACACCCGTAAGAACGGTCCGTTATCCGGATAAGAGGTGCGCGAGTGGCCGTCCGTGTCCGAATTGTGGCGACACGCTCGTTAAGAGCGGCGCGGTGGTGGCAATGTGAACGCGGACCGGATACGGTCCCTCCGTGAGCCCCGTCCGCAGCTGTTCCCGTACCGCCTGCAGGCAGCCTGCCGTCTTCACACTAACGTACGTCTACGCCGACTCCACCGCTGTTCTCGGCCCCCTGGCGGCGTATGTCGAACCACACTGCTACGACCTGTGCGCGGAGCACGCCGAGCGGCTCACCGCTCCCCGGGGCTGGGAGGTCGTGCGCCTCCCCTCCGAGGCGGGCCGCCCGAGCACCGACGACCTGGAGGCCCTGGCCAACGCGGTGCGCGAGGCCGCCCGGCCGCACGCGCCCGGCGAGGAGCCGGTCGGTCAGGGGGTCGAGGTCGGCCGCCGGGGGCACTTGCGGGTGTTGCGCTCGGCCCAGCCGGGCCGTGAGCCGGGCACGTCGCGGGGACAGTAGGCTCGCATTCGACTACGACGCGACTTTCCAATGCGATTTCCGACGACCTGAGGGCGGAGCTGGTGGGCGATCTCGCCAAGATCTTCAAGCCAGAGATCTTCAAGGCGTACGACATTCGTGGTGTCGTGCCCGACGAGCTCAGTGCGGAGACCGCCGAGGCCGTGGGGGCGGCCTTCGTCCAGGTGACCGGCGCGGCGACGGTGGTCGTCGCCCGTGACATGCGCACCAGCTCGCCGGCGCTGGCCGCGGCGTTCGCGCGCGGCGCCACCGCGTGCGGGGCCGACGTGGTCGACGCCGGCCTGGGCTCCACCGACCTGCTCTACTACGCCAGCGGCAGCCTGGGCCTGCCCGGCGCGATGTTCACCGCGAGCCACAACCCCGCCCGCTACAACGGCATGAAGCTGTGCCGGGCCGGGGCGGTGCCGATCGGCGCCGAGACCGGCCTCGTCGAGATCCGCGACGCCGCGGCGGCGTGGCTCGACCGGCCCCGCCCGGCCGCCCGCGCGGGCGAGGTGGTGCGGCGCGACCTGCTCACGGGCTACGCCGAGCATCTGCGCACGCTGGTCGACCTGAGCGGCCTCCGCACGCTGCGCGTGGTCGTCGACGCCGGCAACGGCATGGCCGGCCACACCGTGCCGGCGGTGCTGGGCCCCGAGGCCGTGCCGTCGGTGGAGCTGGTGCCGCTGTACTTCGAGCTCGACGGCACCTTCCCCAACCACGAGGCCAACCCGATCGAGCCGGACAATCTGCGCGACCTGAGCAAGGCCGTCGTCGAGCATCAGGCCGACATCGGCCTGGCCTTCGACGGCGACGCCGATCGGTGCTGGGTGATCGACGAGCGCGGCGAGTCGGTCTCGCCGTCGGCCATCACCGCCCTGGTCGCCACGCGCGAGCTCGCCAAGTACCCCGGCGCCACGATCATCCACAACCTGATCACCTCCCGGGCCGTGCCCGAGATCGTCGCCGAGCACGGCGGCGTGCCGCTGCGCACCCGGGTCGGCCACTCGTTCATCAAGGCCGAGATGGCCCGCACCGGCGCGGTGTTCGGCGGCGAGCACTCCGCCCACTACTACTTCCGCGACTTCTGGTACGCCGACTCCGGCATGCTGGCCGCGCTGCACGTGCTGGCCGCACTGGGCGAAGGCGACCTGCCGCTGTCGCGGCTGCTGGCCGGCCACACGCGCTACAGCGCCTCCGGCGAGATCAACAGCAGGGTGGCGGACCAGGCGGCCGCGATCGCCCGGGTCCGCGCCGCCTACACCGACGGGAGCGCCGGTGACGGAGCCGCCGGGGGCGTGACCCTCGACGATCTCGACGGCCTGACCGTGTCGGGGCCCGACTGGTGGTTCAATGTGCGGCCGTCCAACACCGAGCCGCTGCTGCGGCTCAACGCCGAAGCCGCCGACGAGGAGAAGATGGCGACCCTGCGCGACAGGGTCCTCGCCATCGTGAGGAGCTGACATCGTGAAGATGGACGACTGGCTGCTGGAGATCCTGGCCTGCCCGGCGTGCAAGTCGCCGCTGCGCGTGCTGCCCGACACCGAGGAGCTGGCCTGCACCTCCGACGCCTGCGGCCTGGTCTATCCGGTGCGCGATCAGATACCCGTGCTGCTGGTCGACGAGGCGCGTAAGCCCTGACCCGGTGACCGAGGCGAGTTTCGAGCCCGACCGGCTCGACGACCAGGTTTTCCTGGAGGAGGCCGACCCGGGCGGCGTGCTGCGCGGGGTGGCGTCCTCGGCGGCCCGCATCCGGGTGGCGTACCGCGCGGCGACCGAGGCGGGCGTGCCGTCGGTCGCCGCCGACGGGCGGCCCCGGGCCATCGTGGTCGCCGGGTCGGGCGGCGCCGGCCTCACGGGCGACCTGCTCGCCGCGATCTGCGGCTACGCCGCGCCGCTGCCGATCCTGACCGTGCGCGGGCACCGCCTGCCCGGCTGGGTGGGCGCCGCCGACCTGGTCGCGGCCGTGTCGGCGCCGGGCACCACCGAGGAGACCCTCGCGGTCGCCGCCGAGGCCGCGCGCCGCGGCTGCCGCCTGCTGGCGGCGGGGGCCGAGGGCTCGCCGCTGGAGGCGGTGGCCAGGCAGGCGTCGGCGCCGTTCGTGCGGGTGTCCGGGCCGCGGTTCGCCGGGCCGGTCGCCGGCGGCGCCCACGAGGCGCTGTGGCCCCTGTCGATCCCGCTGGTCGTGATGGCGGGGGCGCTCGGCCTGATGCGGGGCGTCGAGGAGGCCTGTGAGGCGGCGGCGGCGCGGCTGGAGGACATCGCGCACCGCTGTCGGCCCGGCAGCGAGTCGTTCATCAACCCGGGCAAGACGCTGGCGATGGAACTGGCCGGCACGGTGCCGGTCATCTGGGGGTCGTCGCCGGTCGCCACGGTGGCGGCGCGGCACCTGGCCGAGCGGCTGCAGGTGACCGCCAAGTACCCCGCGACCTGGGGGGATCTGACGGACGCCACGCACGACCAGCTGGCGGCGTTCGACGGGCCGCTGGCCGAGCGGGACATCTTCGCCGAGGGGCCCTCGCGCACCCTGCGCCTGGTGCTGCTGCGCGACGACACCGGCGAGCATCCGAGGGCGGCGCTGCGGCGTGAGGTGGCGACCCGGCTCGCGGACGACCGGCACGTGCCGATCAGCGAGCTGCGCGCCGAGGAGGGGCATCCGCTGGTGCGGCTGGCCGGGCTGGCCGGCGTCTGCGACTACGCGAGCGTCTACCTGGCCCTCGGTTACGGCATCGACCCCGCCTCCGTGCCCATCATGGCCGAACTGCAGGCGAGGATCGCCCCATAGCGGTGACCCCAATAGGATCGCAGGGTCGCCGGTCAGGGCGACGGGCAAGGATGATCATTGTGCGGATGAGGCGGAGTCGGCGTTGAGTGCGGGTGGCGGTACGAAAGCGATCATCGCGGCGTTGTCGGCGAACCTCGCCATCGCCGCGGCGAAGTTCGTGGCGTTCCTGTTCACGGGGTCGTCGTCGATGCTCGCCGAGTCGGTGCACTCGGTGGCCGACTCGGGCAACCAGGTGCTGCTGCTGATCGGCGGCAGGCGCGCCGCGCGGGGCCGCACCCGCGAGCACCCGTTCGGCTACGGCCGCGAGCGCTACTTCTACGCCTTCGTCGTGGCCGTCGTGCTGTTCACCATCGGTGCGGTCTTCTCGATCTACGAGGGCTATCACAAGATCTCCCACCCGGCCGAGGTCGAGTCGCCGGTGTGGGCGTTCGCCGTGCTCATCTTCGCGATCGCGGCCGAGGGCATGTCGTTCCGCACGGCCGTGCGGGAGGCCGCCCCGTTACGGGGTTCCCAGTCGTGGTTCGGCTTCATCCGCCGCACCAAGTCGCCCGAGCTGCCCGTGGTGCTGCTGGAGGACGCCGGCGCGCTGCTCGGCCTGCTGTTCGCCCTGTTCGGCGTCTCGATGGCCGTCGTCACCGGCGACGGGGTGTGGGACGGCATCGGCACCCTCATGATCGGCCTGCTGCTGGGCGGCATCGCGGTGATCCTGGCCACCGAGACCAAGTCGCTGCTGATCGGCGAGAGCGCGGGCCCCGAGGTCGAGGCCCGCATCGTCGAGGCGCTGACCGCCGGCCCCGAGGTGTCCAGTGTCATCCACCTGCGCACCCTCCACCTCGGCCCCGAGGAGCTCCTGGTCGCCGCCAAGATCGCCGTGGAGCACGACGAGACGGCCGCCGAGGTGGCCCGGGGCATCGACGAGGCCGAGCGCCGTGTCCGCGCCGCCGTCCCCATCGCCAGGGTCATCTACCTCGAACCCGACCTGTACCGCACCGATCCCGCCCCCTCCTCCGATAGCTCCCCCGCCACGAACGGCACCCACTGAGCAGGCCACCGAGCAGGCCACCGAGGACGGCACCGAGCAGGCGCTTGGGGCAGTCGCCGAGGGCGGCACCGGCGGCGGCGCCGGGGGCGCGGCCGTCCTGGCGGACCCGGCCTAGCGGCGGCCGAGCAGGCGCAGCGCCTTCTCCTTCTCGAAGTCGAGGGCCCGCCGGGGCGTCCGCAGCCGGCCGATGCGCAGCCCGAGGTCGCGCACGTCCTGGGCGACGGCCGGATCGCTGAGCACCCGGAGCCCGAAGGCCAGCGCGGCGGGGGAGACGCCGAAGCGCCGTTCGAGTTCGACGGCCTGGCGTACGGCGTCCAGCTCCGCCTCGCCGAAGCGTCGGTGCGCCCCCTGCTCCCGCACCGGCGGCAGCAGGCCGAGCGCCTCCCGGTAGCGGAGCATGCGGGGCGACATACCGAGCCGCCGGGCCGCTTCAGTGATACGCATACCACCGATTCTTACATTTTTTCGTCAGTTTCCCCGCTCTCCGCGTGCGGTGCGTCGTATCGGGCTTCTACACTCGCAGGCGACACGTTGCGACGGTGGAGAGGACTTACACATGGAGTTCAAGGTCGCCGACCTTTCCCTGGCGGACTTCGGCCGCAAGGAGATCCGGCTCGCCGAGCACGAAATGCCCGGCCTCATGGCGGTGCGCGCGGAGTACTCCGGCTCGCGGCCGCTGAGCGGAGCGAAGATCATGGGTTCGCTGCACATGACGGTGCAGACGGCCGTGCTCATCGAGACCCTGGTCGAGCTGGGCGCCGATGTGCGCTGGGTGAGCTGCAACATCTTCTCCACGCAGGACCACGCCGCCGCCGCGGTGGTCGTCGGCAAGGACGGCACTCCCGACGACCCCAAGGGCGTGCCGGTGTTCGCCTGGAAGGGCGAGACGCTGGAGGAGTACTGGTGGTGCACCGACAAGGCGCTCCAGTGGCCTGACGGCACCGGCCCGAACATGATCCTCGACGATGGCGGCGACGCCACGCTGCTCGTGCACAAGGGCGCCGAGTTCGAGAAGGCCGGCGTGGTGCCCACCGCCACCGCCGACGACCCGGAGGAGTGGGGCGTCATCCTGGAGACCCTGCGCCGCAGCATCGCCGAGCGCCCCGGCCGCTGGACCGAGACGGCCGCCGGCATCAAGGGCGTCACCGAGGAGACCACCACCGGGGTGCACCGCCTGTACGAAATGTTCCGTGAGGGCAGGCTGCTGTTCCCCGCCATCAACGTCAACGACTCGGTCACCAAGTCCAAGTTCGACAACAAGTACGGCTGCCGCCACAGCGTCATCGACGGCCTCAACCGGGCCACCGACGTGCTCATCGGCGGCAAGGTGGCCGTGGTGTGCGGCTACGGCGACGTGGGCAAGGGCTGCGCCGACGCGCTGCGCGGCCAGGGCGCCCGCGTCATCGTGACCGAGATCGACCCGATCTGCGCCCTCCAGGCCGCCATGGACGGCTTCCAGGTGACCACGCTCGACGACGTGGTCGACACCGCCGACATCTTCGTGACCTGCACGGGCAACTACAACATCATCACGGCCGACCACATGGCCAAGATGAAGCACCAGGCCATCGTGTCCAACATCGGCCACTTCGACAACGAGATCGACATGGCCGGGCTCGCGCGCATCCCGGGCATTCGGAAGGTCAACATCAAGCCGCAGGTCGACGAGTGGGTCTTCCCCGACGGGCACGCGATCATCGTGCTGGCCGAGGGCCGGCTGATGAACCTCGGCTGCGCCACCGGCCACCCGTCGTTCGTGATGTCCAACTCGTTCACCAACCAGGTGATCGCCCAGATCGAGCTGTTCACCAAGACGAGCGACTACCCGCTGGGCGTCTACACGCTGCCCAAGCACCTCGACGAGAAGGTCGCCCGCCTGCACCTCGACGCGCTCGGCGTCAAGCTGACCACGCTCACCAAGAAGCAGGCCGAGTACATCGGCGTGCACGTCGAGGGGCCGTACAAGCCGGACCACTACCGCTACTGACGGTGCTTACGGCACGGGCACGGCCCCGGACGAGACGGGTGGCGTAAGTGGAGCACGATCGCGGCGGCGGGCCTGGGCGCGATGCCCCCGGGCCCGCCGGCAGCGCGCTCGCGGAGGCGGGCGAGCGGCGCATCGACTGGGCGGCGAGGTTCATGCCGGTGCTCCAGGCCATCGGCGTGCGGTTCGAGCAGGACCGTCCGCTCGCCGGGCTGCGCATCGCCGCCTGCCTGCACGTCACCGCCGAGACCGCCGTGCTCATCGGGGCGCTGCGGGCCGGCGGCGCCCAGGTCGCGCTGGCGGCGTCCAACCCGCTGTCCACGCAGGACGACGTCGGCGCGGCCCTCGCCACCTACGGCGTGGCCGTGCACGCCCGCGCGGGGGTCGACCGCGACACCTACTACCGGCACATCCACCGCACGCTCGACATCGCCCCCGACATCGTGCTCGACGACGGCTGCGACCTGGTCAACACCCTGCACACCGAGCGCACCGAGCTGCTCGGCGGGGTGTCGGGCGGCTGTGAGGAGACCACGACCGGTGTCATCAGGCTGCGCCGCATGGCGGCCGAGGGCGAGCTGCGGTTCCCGGTGGTAGCGGTCAACGACACCCGCACCAAGCGCATGTTCGACAACCGCTACGGCACCGGCCAGTCCACCCTCGACGGCATCATGCGCGCCACCAACGCCCTGCTGGCCGGCCGCACGGTCGTCGTCGCGGGATTCGGTTTCTGCGGCAGGGGCGTCGCCGAGCGGGCGCGCGGCCTCGGCGCGCGGGTCATCGTGACCGAGATCGACCCGGTGAAGGCCCTCGACGCGAGCCTGCAGGGCTACGAGGTGCGGCCCATGGCCGAGGCGGCCGGTGAGGGCGACGTGTTCGTCACCGTGACCGGCAACCGCGACGTCATCAGGGGCGAGCATCTGGCCCTGATGAAGGACGGCGCCATCTTGGCCAACGCCGGGCACTTCGACGTGGAGATCGACCTGCCGGCGCTCGCCGCCCTCGCCGAGGAGATCCGGCCCGGCGTCCGCCCGAACACCGACGAGTACGTGCTGGCCGACGGCCGCCGCCTCCTGTTGCTGGCGGAGGGCCGGGTGGTCAACCTCACCGCCGCGGAGGGGCACCCCGCCGCGGTGATGGACATGTCCTTCTCCGCCCAGGCCCTCGCGGTCGCCTGGCTCGCCCGCGAATACTCCGCCCTGCCGCCGGGCGTGTACGACGTGCCGGAGGACATCGACGCCGAGGTGGCCCACCTGAAACTCGCCGCGACGGGCATCGCCATCGACACCCTGACCGACGAGCAGACGGCCTACCTGCGTTCCTGGCGCAACGGCTCCTGACCCGGCGGCGCGCAGGACACGACTGTGGGGCGGGTAGGACCGACGCCGCCTCTCCCAAGAGCGTCGGCCGTACCCGCCCCGATCTGCGGGCGTGCCCCATTGCCCACTTCGTCACCCTTGCCCGACTCTGGTCGGGCTAACCATGCATGACACCGTAAATTCAGACGGGTGGTAGGAAGCCGCCCGGAGTCGGCGGCGCCGCTCCGCTCGGCGGCGTGGCCGGGGGCGGCGCGGGCGCCCCGGCAGCGGACGTTCCAGGAGAAGGCGGAGGCGCGGCGGAGGACGGCGCCGCGGGCGCGGCACCGGCGGCCGGGGCCGGACCCCCCTCGGCCGGACGCCCCTCGGACCCAAGGGCTCCGGTGCCGGTGCGGGCGAGCCGGAGCCCGCCGCGGCGGCGGCGCTCGGCGAGCACGGCCGCGAGATAGGCGGACGTGGGCGCTCCCGGCGGGGGCGGCGGCGTGACGTACGCCATCATCTGGGCCGCGATGCGGCCGCCCAGGTCGGACCGGACGGCGGGCGCGAGCTGGTGCTGCCGCGCCAGGAAGCGCCGCGCCGTGTTGGCGACCTCGTCGGGCAGCAGGGCAAGCTCCAGTGTGGCCGCCCACGCCGCCAGTTGCGGCGGCATCGGCGGCGGCGGGGGCTCGGCCGGGCCGCGTTCCCCGATCACGACCGTGCCGGCGAAAAGGTCGCCGAGCCGCTTGCCCTTGGGCGAGATGAGCGAGCAGATGAGCGCGCCCGCTCCGAAGAGCCCCCAGATCTCCAGCACGCTCGCCAGCCCGCGCACCAGCGCCTGCCGGAACAGCTCCGGCCCGCCATCGTCGCCCACCACGCGCAGCCCCAGCGCCAGCTTGCCGAGGCTGCGCCCGTTCGTCAGCGTCTCGAAGATCACGGGGTATCCGACGGTGACGAGCACGGCCAGCAGGATGGTCAGGCCTTTCTCCAGCGCCGGGTCGATGACGATGACGGCCATCCCGAGCAGGAGGTAGACCCCGATCATCAGCGCCAGCTGCACCGTCATGTCGACGACCTGCGCCACCGCCCGCGCCGGCGCCTGCGCCACCCGCACCTCGAGGACGACGGCCTCACCGGTCACGACATCAGCCATGGCCTCATTCTCCCGCCCCGCTCGACCCTTCGCGCCGGCCCGAGCCGAAATGATCCCAGACGGGAAGCGGCGTCACCGTCGCTCCGTCGCGACGCCAAGGCGGCCGGCGATCGGGGCGAGGGCCGCCGGGGCGTCGGTGAAGAAGTGGATGGTGGTGGCCTCGCCGGTGCCGCCGAGGGGGCGGGTCACGGTGATGGGCCGGGTCAGGGTGACGGCGACGTTCGTCTGGTTGGAGACGGACACGGCGAGACGGCCGTTCTCGACCCTGACCATGCCGCGCTCGTTGTAGTTCCTGGCCAGGCTGATCGCCGCGATCTGGGCGCGGGGGACGCGCAGGTCGAAGAACGCGCCGTAGCGGATGCGCAGCTCGGTGGGGGAGATGACGTGGGGCCGGGTCGCGCAGGCCGCGAGGATCGCCACCACGATGAGGACGGAGTAGACGTCCAGCACGAGCACGATGACGCGCAGGGCCGGCGGGGTGCCGAACGCGCCCAGCAGCAGGTCGGTCGCCACCGTGTCGACGACCATCACGAAGATCATGATCAGCATCGCCGGGGTCTGCTCGCGGACATAGGGGAGCGGGGTCGCCCCTTTCGGGACACCGTGGCGGCGGCCCGTCACCCAGAGGAACAGGCTGATCGTGCCCTTGGTGTCGAACTCCACGAGGCGCAGCACCAGCGGCGGCACCAGACGCCGCAGGGTCGCCCCGGCGGCGGCCCGTCTCGTGGCCCCGGCACGGCGCTCGGCGCGGAACAGCCGGTGCGCCGTGACCGCCTCCAGGGCGAACACCGCGACGACGACCACCTCGGCCGCCGCGGTCACGGGGGCGGGCAGCGGCACGCCCGACAGCAGCAGGACGGTGAGCAGGAACTCGGCCGGTGGCACGGCGAACAGCGCGGCCCGCGCGAGTCTGAGCATCACGTGGTCTTCATCAGTTCGGCGAGGGCGAGCCGGAAGACCTCGGCCTGCGCGGGGGACAGCTCGGCGCCCAGGGCCGCCAGCCAGGGCGGGACGGGCGTGTCACGCCAGGTTCCCGATCGCCGTTCGTCGTGAGGCGAACCAGGCGGGTCGTCCGCGTCGGCCGCCGGCGTCTCCGGGGCGACCGAAGGCCAGGGCCCGCCGGCCGACCTGATCATCGCGGTGGCCATCTCCGCGGGCAGGTGGGCCGCCAGGTCGGCGGCGAGGACGGCGACGCGGGGGTCGTCGGGCTCGGCCGCGGCCAGCTCGTCGAGGCGTTCGTAAAGGGCGTGGCCGCGGGCCAGGGCGTCCGGGGTCATGAGCGGGTCCAGCATCGCCATCACCTCGTCCCGCGACGAGGCGTCGGCGACGGAGTCCATCAGCGTCAGCAGCTCGCGGTCGATCTCGGCGCTCTTCGAGCCCTTGGCGGGCAGGTCGCGCAGCACCGCCGCCATGCCCGCTGACACCATCGCGTCGGGGTGCAGATCGGCCTGGGCGAGCAGCGTGGCCAGGCGGGCACGCCGGGCGGCGATGGCCTCCTGCTGGCGGGCCAGGTCGGCGTCCAGCTCCGTCAGCACCTCGCGCAGGTCGCGGCCCCGGTCGTCGGCCAGCACGTCGCGTACCTCGTCCAGGGACAGGCCGGTCTCGGCCAGCCGGCGTATCCGGGCCAGGGCGACGGCGTCGCGCAGCCGGTAGTCGCGGTAGCCGTTGGCCCGGCGCGCCGGCTCGGGCAGCAGGCCCAGGTGGTGGTAATGGCGCACGGTCCGGGTCGACACCCCGGCCAGCGCGGCGAGCTCGCCTATCCGCATGCCACCTATGAGAAACGTTGACGCTACGTCAATGTCAAGCGCCGCCCGGCCCGCCTGACCTGCCCGAGCCGCCCGGGACGATCCGGCGATGGGCCGGTGCCGACCGGCCGGGCCGGTGGCCGGACGGCGTTCGGCGTTCACCGGTCGTCTCCCGCGTCGCCGATCGCGGCGCCCGATGACCGATAGGCTCCCTTCGTGGACGTCGACGCCTTTGTGGCCGCGCACCGGCCGGCCTGGGACCGGCTGGAGAAGCTGGTGCGCAGGCGCCGCTCCCTGAGCGGTGACGAGGTCGACGAGCTGGTCGACCTGTACCAGCGGGTCGCGACCCATCTGTCGATCGCGCGGTCCGGCTCCGCCGACCCCGTGCTCGTGGGCCGGCTGTCGGCGCTGGTCGCGCGGGCCAGGTCGGCGGTGACGGGCGCGCGCACGCCCGCCTGGCGGGAGTTCGCCCGGTTCTGCACGGTGTCGTTCCCCGTCGTGGCCTACCGGGCGCGGTGGTGGTGGCTGGGCGCGGCGGTGGCGTCCGCGCTGGTGGCCGTGGCGCTCGGCGTGTGGGTGGCGGACAACCCCGACGTACAGGCGTCGATCGCGAGTCCGGCCGAGATCAAGCAGCTCGTCGAGCACGACTTCGCCGACTACTACTCCGAGAACCCCGCCGCGTCCTTCGCCGGCGAGGTGTGGATCAACAACGCCTGGGTGTCGATGCAGGTGATCGTGAGCGGCATCCTGCTCGGCGTCCCCATCCCGTACATCCTGTGGACGAACGCCGCGAACGTCGGAGTCAGCGGCGGCCTGATGTTCGCCCACGATCGCGGCGACATCTTCTTCGGCCTCATCACCCCCCACGGCCTGCTGGAGCTGACCGCCGTCTTCCTGGCCGCCGGAGCCGGCATGCGCCTCGGCTGGACCGCCATCGCCCCCGGCGACCGCCCCCGCGGCCAGGCCGTCGCCGAGCAGGGCCGCGCGGTGATGAGCGTGGCCCTCGGCCTCGTTGCGGTCCTGCTGGTCTCCGGCCTCATCGAGGGGCTGGTCACCCCGTCCCCCCTGCCCACCTGGGCCCGCATCGGCATCGGCGTGGCCGCCGAGGCCGCCTTCCTCACGTACATCGTCCACTTCGGCCGCCGCGCGGCGAAGGCCGGCGAGACCGGCGACCTCGACCGCGCCCCCGACACGGCCCCCGTCACCTAGCGGCCCGCTCCTCCCCGGACGGGCCCGAGGCGGATGGCTCCGAGTCGGGCGGGCCAGAGGCGGGCGGGTCTGAGGCGGCGGGTCAGAGGCGGCCGCCGGCCTTGAGGGCCAGGTAGGCGTCGGCGAGGGCGGGGGCCAGGTCGTGCGGGAGGGCGTCCACCACCTCGACTCCGCCCCGGCGCAGGCGGGTGGTGACGCGGCGGCGCCCGGCGCGCAGGTGCTCGGCGGCGGCCGCGTCGTAGACGGCCTCGGCGCTGCCGCGGCCGGCGGCCATCTCGGCCACGCGGGGGTCGCTGATGGCGGCGACCAGGAGCAGGTGCCGGGCCGAGAGGGCCGGGAGCACCGGAAGCAGGCCCTCCTCCATGGCGGCCGGGTTGAGGTCGGTGAGCAGCACCACCAGGCAGCGGCGCCTGGCGCGGGACAGCACGGCCGCCACCAGCCCGGCCGGGTCCGCTTCGACCAGTTCGGGTTCGAGGGGGGCCATGGCGTCGACCAGCGACGGCAGCAGCGCGGTGCGGGACCGCCCGGGCACCCAGGCCCGCACCGCGCGGTCGTAGGCGAGCAGGTCGACGCGGTCGCCCGCGCGGGCGGCGAGGGCGGCCAGCAGCAGGGCGGCGTCCATGGACCAGTCGAGCCGCGGCCAGCCGGAGGCGATGCCGGGCACCGGGGCGACGCCGACGCGGCCGGCCGAGGTGCGGCCCGTGTCGAGGACGATCAGCACGCGACGGTGGCGTTCCGGCCGCCAGGTGCGCACCACCACATCGGCCCGGCGCGCCGAGGCGCGCCAGTCGATGGACCGTGCGTCGTCGCCGACGACGTATTCGCGCAGCGAGTCGAACTCGGTGCCCTGTCCGCGGACCATGGCGGGGTGCGCGCCTTCGAGTTCGCGTAGTCTGGCCAGGCGGGCGGGTAGGTGGCGGCGGCTGTGGAAGGGCGGGAGCACCCGCACCGACCACGGCACCCGGTGGGAGCCCTGCCTGGCCGCGAGGCCCAGTGGGCCGTAGGAGCGGACGGTGACCGTGACGGCCGCCGCGTCGCCGCGCCGCAGCGGTGTGAGCGTCATGGCGAGGCGCCGGCGTTCTCCGGCGGGGACGCTCACCCGCAGGCGGCGTGGGATGGCCTGGGCCGAGGGCGGCCAGGCGTCGCGGATGTCGGCGCGCAGCCGCCGCCGTCCGGGGTTCTCGACCAGCAGGCCGACGGTCACCGTGCCGCCGAGGCGCACCAGCCGCTCCCCGTCGCGGCGCAGCCGCAGCGGGCGCACCCCGCCCGCCATCAGCAGATCCGCCGTCACCAGGGCGCTCAGCGCCAGCAGCAGCCCGAGCACGGCGTATCCCGGTCGCGGCGCCACCAGCACCACCACGGCGCCGAGCGCCGCCAGCAGCCCGGTCCGCCCCGTCAGCGCGATTCCCCCACGCCGGGCCGAGGGCACGGCCGAAGGCATCGCGGACGGCGCCGGAGACGGCAGGCCCGGCCCACCGGTACGCGGCGCCGGGCCTGGCGCGAAGTCCCCGACGGGAGCCGCGAGGCCGTCGAGAGGCGACCCGGTCCCTCCTGGCGGGGCCACGGCGGGCGGCGTGGCACTTTCGGGCGCAGCCGCCGTTGCAGGCGATGCGCTCCCTTGGGGCGGGGCCGCGGTGGCGGGCGGCGTGGCCCTTCCGGGTGCGGCCGCGGCTCCAGGGGACGCGGCCCCTCCCGGCGGGGACGCCGCGCCGGGTGATGGTGTGGGGTCGGGGGTGGTCATCAGCGGGGGACCGGGACCGAGGCGAGGATGGCGTCGAGGACGCCGTCGCTGGTGGCGCCCTCCAGCTCGGCCTCGGGCCGGAGCTGCACGCGGTGCCGCAGCGCCGGCTTGGCGAGGGCCTTGACGTCGTCGGGCGTCACGTAGCCGCGCCCGGACAGCCACGCCCAGGCGCGGGCCGCCGCGAGCAGCGCCGTGGCGCCCCGGGGAGACACGCCGAGCTGGAGGGCCGGCGACTGGCGGGTGGCGCGGGCCACGTCGACCAGGTAGCCGAGCACCTCGGGCCCGGCGTGCACGCGGCCGACGGCGTCGCGGCCCGCCGCGAGGTCCGCGGCGGAGGCGACCGGCCGGATGGCCGACAGGTCGCGGGGGTCGAAGCCGGCCGCGTGCCGCTCCAGGACGGCGATCTCCTGGTCGCGCGGCGGCAGCGGCACGGTCAGCTTGAGCAGGAACCGGTCGAGCTGGGCCTCGGGCAGCTGGTAGGTGCCCTCGTACTCGACGGGGTTCTGGGTGGCGACGACCACGAACGGGTCGGGCAGCGCGCGGGCGGCGCCCTCGACGCTGACCTGGCGTTCCTCCATGGCCTCCAGCAGGGCCGCCTGCGTCTTGGGCGGCGTGCGGTTGATCTCGTCGGCGAGCAGCAGGTTGGTGAAGACCGGCCCCTCGCGGAACTCGAACACGGCCGTCCTGGCGTCGTAGACGAGCGACCCGGTGACGTCGCCGGGCATCAGGTCGGGGGTGAACTGCACCCGCTTGAAGTCGAGCGTCAGGGCGGCGGCGAGGGTGCGCACGAGGAGCGTCTTGGCGACGCCCGGCACGCCTTCGAGCAGCACGTGCCCCTTGCACAGCAGCGCGATCACCAGGCCGGTGACGACCGCGTCCTGGCCGACGACGGCCTTGGCCACCTCGGCCCGCAGGGCGCCCAGCGCCTCTCTCGCGGTGTCGTCACCGGCGACGCCGGTCGAGGGCCCGTCCGTCGCAGGGCCGTCCGTCGAAGGTCCGCTCATCGATGGATTGATCACTGAAGTCGCCTCGGTCTCGTCTGGTCGATGCCGTTCGCGGCGTCGCCCGGCGGGCGCCCGCCCGGCGAGGGCCCGTCCGTGTCCCGCCCGCCGGAGCCCCGTCCCGCCGGCCCTGGCCCGCCCGGTCCTTGCCCGCCCGGCCCGTGTCCGCCCGGTTCGTGCCTTTCCGGCCCAGGCTCACCCGGCCCGTGCCCGCCCCGCCCGGGCTCGCGGGGCACGTCGCGCAGGACGCGTTCCTCCAGCGCGTCCAGATCGGCGGCGAGCCCCACGAGCGCGGCGTCGTCACGCGGCGCCTGCCCGTACAGCGTGTCCCGCAGCGCGTCGGCGGGCTCGCCGGTGCGTGCCGCGACCGCCGCGATCAGCTCGTCGGGCCCGGCGTCGCCGGGCAGCCCGAGCCGGGGCGTCAGCCGGTCCAGGCAGGCGGCGCGCAGCGCGGCGGAGGCCCTGTCGCGGGCCCGCCGCGCCCGGTAGAGCCGGCCGTGCCCCTCGGCGGTCTCGGCGGCCCGCACGACCACGGGCAGCCGCTCGGTGACCACGGGGCCGAGACGGCGGCCGCGCCAGTAGGCGAGGAGCAGCACCGCGATGGCCAGCTGCAGCACGGCCCAGCCCACCCAGCCGGGCAGCAGGTCGGTGAAGGAGCGCCCGCCTGGCCCGGGGGTGCCGGGCCGATCGTAGCCGGGGTCGCCGGGCCAGGGCGGGGTGAGCCAGATGAGGGTGGGCCGCGCGCCGGCGAGGTTCATGGCCAGCGCGGCGTTGCCGTCCTTGTCGAGCCGCAGGTTCGTCATGAAGGCGCCGTCGCCGACGACGGTGATCTGGTGCGTCGCGGTCGCGTACCGCACGAGCGTGGGCTTGCCGTCGGCGAGATAGCAGCGCGTCGCGTGCGGGGGCGCGTGGTAGGTGGACCCGCCGGTGTAGGCGCTGCCCGCCCGCACGGCGGCCGGCAGCGTGCAGCCCGGAACCCTGGACACGGTGTCGGCGCCGGCGTCGAACGTGGTGCCGGGGGCCAGCTCGTCCAGGTACGCGTCGCCGATGATCAGCCGGTCGCCCGCCAGATTTCCGAGGCGCTCGGCGTCGTCGGGGGTGAGGATGGCCGCCGGGTCGGTGACCATGATCAGCGTGTCGGCGCCGGCCAGGTCGGCGGCCTCGTCGACCGTGGTGACCCGCTTCACGGTCACCCCCTGGTCGCGCAGCAGCTCGGCCAGGGCGTGCGAGCCGCTGAGGGAGGTGTCGTCGGGGTCGAGGGGGCGGCCGCCGTCGTCCGCCCGGCCGGCCAGCAGCACGGCCGGGAGCACCGCGAGCAGGATCACCGCGACCACGATGGCCACGAGGCCGAGCCGACTGCGCAGGACGCGCGGCGTCCTTCTCGCGGAGCCCGGTGCGGCGCCGGGGGAGCCGTCCGCCTCCGTGCGCTCGGGGGCGATCGTCACCGGGCCACCGCCGTCCCGCTGAGCCGCTCGTCGAGGGAGGCCAGGGTGGCGTAGCCGCCGGGAGTGCCGTCCGCCTCGCCGTACGTGACATCGTCGAACAGGGCCGCGGCGGCGGTGAGGTGGGCGGCGAGCCCGGGCAGCTCCCGGCCGGCCGCTTCGGCCAGCTCGTGCGCGGTGCGGCCCGGGAGGGGGTCGACGACGGCGCGGTCCTCCAGGTCACGGGCGATGGCGCGGAGCCGTTCCCGGATCGCCTCGGCCCACCGCCCGGCCCCGGCCAGACGCTCCGCCTCGGCGCGGTGCTCGGCCGCGCTGAGCCGCCGCTCGCCGAACACCGCCGGATCGGTGAGGGAGGCGGATCTGCGGGCCCGCCAGACCTGCCACAGGAGCAGGGCCACGAACGCGGCGATGATCACGATGAGCGCGGCCAGCGCCAGCCGGCCGGCGAGCCGCCCGGTGTCCACGTGCAGCAGATCGCCCAGGAAATCCAGGATGGCCCGTATGATCCCGCCGGGCAGCGACTCATGCTGATAGCCGGGCTTGGCCAGCTCCTCGGCGGCCCGCCGCTGGGCCTCGGCACGGCCGATGTCGACAGGGTTCACCGCGGCGGCCCGTCACCTGAACCCGTACGGCGGGTTCTCCTGCCCGTATCCGCCGTACGGCGAGCCGCCGGTGGCGTTGTCCGGATGCCACAGGTCGTCGACCGTGGGGGGCACCCAGCCGAGCCGCTGCTGGTCCATCGCGGCGGTCTGCAGCGCGAGGTCGAAGGCCTCGGCGCGCATCCGCCGGTCGGCGTACAGCAGGCCCACCACTCCGGCCTGCACCGGATAGGTGATCGCCGCGACGAGGATGGCGGCGATGGCGGCGAGGACGAGGGAGGCGGTCCTGCCGGGCATCAGGCCGCCCAGGAACGAGAACGGGATGTTGAGCGCGTAATCCAGCAAGAACACGATGACCTGGGCGAGCAACAGGATGCCGAACACCCGCCAGGTGTCGCCCCGCACCAGCCGCCACGAGCGGCCCATCGCGGAGATCGGGCCGTGGCCCTCCAGCACGATGGCGGGGGCGGTGAGCGCCAGCCGGGTGTAGACGATCACGCAGTAGACGACCCAGCCGAGCGCCGCCAGCCCGAACAGGAGCAGGCCCAGCCCGACGTCGCTGGCGACCAACAGGGCGAGCAGCCCCATGATGGGCACCAGCGGAGCGATCAGCAGCAGCGCGGTGAGCAGGGCGACGCCGATCAGCGCCGGCACCCGCGACGCGCTCAGCGTCCACGCCTCACCGGCGCCGATGCGCCCGCCGAACACCGCCCGGCCGAGAATCCGCGTCAGCACGCCGGTGAGCGCGGTGACCGCGAAGAAGTGCACGAAGGCCGTGATCAGCGTGCCCACGATGAGCGGGAACAGGAACCGGTCCCACAGGTTCTGCAGGAGCACGAACGAGTCGGGGTTCAGGGCGAACTCACGCAGCAGATCGTCGGGCGAGGGGAGGAACGCCGACTCGATGACGACGGGCAGCGTGCCGACGGCCGCGACGACGACCGACAGGCCGAGGACGACGCCCGGGTTGTGGCGGATCAGCTTGACGGTGCCGTCGAGGATCTCACCGACCCGCAAGGGACGCAGCGGGATGATCCCGGGCTGGGGCGCCGCGGAGGGCGGATAGCCGTAGGGGGCGCCGCCGTAAGGCGGGGGAGCGCCGTACCGTGGACCGGGCGCGCCGTAGGGGGAGCCGCCGGGCGGGCCGTACGGGCCGGGGCCCGAGGGCGGAGGCGGCGGGGGCGGTGCGGCCGGGCCGGAGGGCCCGTCGCCGCCCGGCGTGGTCCACGGCGCCGACCCGCCGGCGCCATCGGGCGCCGGGCCCGGAGGTTCGTCGGCTGGGAAGCCGTGGCCGTCTGACATATCCCAATCCTGGCACGGGGCGGTGCCCCGCATGAACCCTCAGGCCGATCCTCCGGCGGGCATCGGCGCGCTGCCGGGCGTGCCGCCAAGCGCCGGCGCACGGCGTCCGCGCGGCCGCGGCCGTCACCGGCACTCGCGTAATCGGACGGTTTCGCGCAGACTTGGAACGTGTCCGTGCGGGGATTGGCGGAACGCGTCGGGGTCGCGCCGGAGGCACCGTGGAGCAGCCACATCGCCATCGGCGCCGATCATCACCACGCGACCGGCGGGACGCCGCTAAAATTGGGGGTTCGGCCGTCCGATCGCGCTGTCTTGTATCACTCGTCTGGCCCGTGCGGGTAACCTGCCACAACCGTATGGTTCGCCTAATCCTGTTCATAATGCAGATCAAATGAGGGGCTATGAAAGGTCGCGTGCTGGTCGTCGACGATGACGCCGCTCTCGCCGAGATGCTCGGCATCGTACTTCGCGGAGAGGGCTTCGAACCGTCGTTCGTGTCCGATGGCGACAAGGCGCTCGACGCCTTCCGCGACACCAGGCCCGATCTGGTGCTGCTCGACCTGATGCTGCCGGGGGCCGACGGCATCGACGTGTGCCGCCGCATCAGGGCGGAGTCGGGTGTGCCGATCGTCATGCTCACCGCCAAGAGCGACACCATTGACGTGGTGCTGGGCCTGGAGTCCGGCGCCGACGACTACATCGTCAAACCGTTCAAGCCGAAAGAACTCGTGGCGCGGGTGCGGGCCCGGCTGCGCCGCACCGACGAGCCCACCCCCGAGATCCTGCAGATCGGCGACATCACGATCGACGTGGCCGGCCACTCGGTCAAGCGCGCCGACGACACCATCAACCTGACCCCGCTGGAGTTCGACCTGCTGGTCGCGCTGGCCCGCAAGCCGCGTCAGGTGTTCACCCGCGAGGTGCTGCTCGAACAGGTGTGGGGCTACCGGCACGCCGCCGACACCCGCCTGGTCAACGTGCACGTGCAGCGCCTCCGCGCCAAAATAGAGAAGGACCCGGAGCGACCCGAGATCGTGGTGACCGTCCGCGGTGTCGGCTACAAGGCCGGACCCGCCTGACCCCCGTCCTCCCCCGATGCCCTCGCCCCCGAAGAGCGCCAGGAACGCCAAGAAGCGGCCCCGCCGCACTCTGCGGCAGATCGTCCGCGGAGTCCGCAGGCGTGCCCGGCGTGCGGCGGGTGCGGTGCGGCGCAAGTGGCGGCGCTCCCTCCAGCTGCGCATCGTCACCAGCACTCTGGTGATCTCGATGATCGTGGTGGCCGTGCTCGGCGTGTTCCTCATGCAGTCGATCACCAAGACGATGCTCGAAACCCGCACGCGGGCGGCGATGGCCGAGGCGCAGGCCAACGTGACCACGGTGCTGAGCTACCTCGCCGCGGTGCCCGAGACGGCGAAGACGTCGGCGGCCGCCCAAGGCGACACGGCGCCGCAAGCGCCCGCCGACCCCGTCGACGCGGCGGCGCAGGCGCTGGCCAACCGCGGCGACTCCCGCTACACGGTCGTCATCCTCGGCGACGACGACGTGGGCCACGACTACGCCACCGGCAGCATCGACGAGGGCAGCATCCCGGCCAGCCTGCGCAAAGACGTGCAGAAAGCCGACCCCGACAGCCCGCCGTTCTCCAGGTTCGAGTCGCTGCGCTACCTCGACCGCAAGGGCTCGGAGCCGGGTCTGATCATCGGCACCCGCATCGAGGACCCGTTCGGCTCGCGGTACGAGATCTACCACCTGGTGCCGCTGGTCGACGAGGTCGAGACGCTGTCGCTGGTGCGGCAGATCCTCGTGATCGTCGGCGCGGTGCTGGTGCTGCTGCTCGCCGGCATCGCCTTCCTCGTCACCCGTCAGGTCGTCACCCCCGTGCGGCTCACCCGCCAGGCCGCCGAGCGGCTCGCCGCCGGCCGGCTGGAGGAACGGCTCAAGGTGCGCGGCGAAGACGACCTGGCCCGGCTCGCCACCTCGTTCAACGAGATGGCCTCCAACCTCGCGCTCAAGATCCACCAGCTCGAGGAGCTGTCGCAGGTGCAGCGCCAGTTCGTCTCCGACGTGTCGCACGAGCTGCGCACCCCGCTCACCACGGTGCGCATGGCCGCCGACCTGCTCTACGAAAGCCGCGACAGCTTCGAACCGGCCGCCGCGCGCTCGGCCGAGCTGATGCAGAACCAGCTGGAGCGCTTCGAATCGATGCTCGCCGACCTGCTGGAGATCAGCCGGTACGACGCCGGCGCCGCCACCCTTGACGTCGACTCGGTCGACATGCGCGACGTGGTGCTGCGCGCCGTGGGCGACTCCGAGGCGCTGGCCGAGCGCAACTCGACCCGGCTGGAGCTGCGGCTGCCCAGCGGGCCGTGCATGGCCGAGGTCGACAGCAGGCGGGTGGAGCGCATCCTGCGCAACCTGCTGTTCAACGCCATCGAGCACGGCGAGGGCAAGGACATCGTGGTGAGCCTCGGCGCCGACCGCGACGCGGTCGCGGTCGCGGTGCGCGACCACGGAGTGGGCCTGAAGCCGGGCGAGGAGAACATGGTCTTCGACCGCTTCTGGCGGGCCGACCCGTCGCGTGCCCGCACGATCGGCGGCACCGGCCTCGGTCTCGCCATCTCCCGTGAGGACGCGATGCTGCACGGCGGCTGGCTGCAGGCGTGGGGCGCGCCGGGCGAGGGGTCGCAGTTCCGGCTCTCGCTGCCGCGCGTGGCCAACACCGAGCTGCGGGGCTCGCCGCTTCCGCTGGTGCCGCCGGAGGTCGAGATGCGGCGCACCTGGCAGGGCCACGTGACGCCGGTGCTCTCGCCGGTGGCGGGGGAGGTCTCCATCGATGCGGACTGACGCCCCGGCCGCGCCGGGCACCGCACGACCCCGGACACCCCGCCCGCCGGCCCGGCTGCGGGCCGTGTCGCGCCGGGCCGTCCCCGCCGCGGCCATCGCGCTGGCGGCGGCGATGCTGTCGGTCGGCTGCGCACTGGTGCCGATGGGCGGCAGCCCCACCGTCGGCGTCGAGAAAGGCACCGGAGACCCGCTCAGCCAGCCCTACTATCGCGTCATCGCCGCCCCGCCGAAAAAGGGCGGCCAGCCGCTGGAGATCCTGAAAGGCTTCGAGGCGGCGATGGCGAGCGTCGACGACGTACGCCACACCGTGGCCCGCCAGTACCTCACCGGCGACGCCCTGCGCACCTGGAACCCCTGGGCCGGGGTCACGGTGTACGACCCGGGCAAGTCGGTCAAGAGCCCGGTGCTGTCGGAGGACGAAGACACGGCGCAGCTCATCCAGCCGGGCGTGATCGTCGCCACCATCGACGACGAAGGCCGCTACCTGCCCGCCACCGGCACGACCGAGGGCCGGCCGTTCACGCTCGTCAAGACCCACGGCGAATGGCGCATCTCGTCGGCGCCCCCCGGCCTGCTGCTGTCGGTCGACGACGTGCGGCGGATGTACCGGACGTTCGACCTGTACTACCCCGACCCGACGATGACCCGGCTGGTCGTCGACAGCGTGCGCATCCCGGTCAGCCCGCGCGAAAGCTCGGCCGAGTCGCTGGTCGAGCGGCTGCTGAAAGGGCCCACGAGCGCGCTTCGGGGCGCCGTGCGCAACGCCTTCCCCGAAGGCACCAGACTCAACCGCATCACCGTGGCCGACCAGGGCACCCTGGTGGTCGACTTCACCTCCGAGATCCTCGCGGCCGGCGCGTCGAAGCGGCGGCTGTCGACCATGAAGGCCCAGCTCAGCTACACGCTCGGCGGCCTCGCCTCCGGCCGCAGCGTCGAGGTGCAGGTCAACGGCGAACCGTGGCCGCCGTCCGGCCTGACCATCGCGCCCGGCGCCGCCTCCGACTACGACCCCGACGTGCTGCCCGGCCAGCCCGAGGCGTACTTCATCAAGGACGGCCGGCCGCGCGGGCTGACCGGCACCGACCAGACCCCCGAGCCGCTCGGCCCGGCACCGCCGAAGGGCCACCTGCTCAGCCACCCGGCGATCTCCGGCGACCCCGTGCCACAGGTGGCCGCGCTGTCCGACGACGGCATCGTCGTGGCCCCCGTCGCCGGGCACGGCCAGTGGACCCGCTGGATTCGGGGCACCACGCTGACCGCGCCCTCCTGGGACAGGTACGGCGAGCTGTGGAGCGTCGAACGGGTCGGCCCGCGCAAATCCCGCGTGTGGCACTCCAACGGCGCCGAACCCGTGCAGATGCACGCCCCCGACCTGGAGAAGGCCGACGTGACCGCGTTCAAGGTCGCCCGCGACGGCGTCAGGGTCGCGGTCGCCCTCGACGACGGCGACGGGCCGCAGGTGCGGGTCGGCGCGATCAACAGGGACAACGACACGATCGGCGGCTGGCAGACCCTCGACGCCACCGCCGACGGCGCCGAGGTCGTCGACATCGCCTGGCAGGACGCCCGCACGCTGCTCGTGCTCACCAAGGACAACAAGCAGAACCGCGAGCTGACCGCCTGGAACGTCACCGACGGCACCCAGCAGACCACGAACGTCCCCAAGTCCGACGCCCGGATCCGCACCATCGCCGCCGCCCCCGACGGCCGCCTGCTCGCCGGCGCCGACGAGGACGGCGAGATCCTCGCCTGGGAGCCGGACAAGAAGAAGGAATGGCAAACCCTGATCGGCGGCGGAGCCGTGACCCCGGCCTACCCCCTCGGCTGACCTCCCGCCCGGCGGTCGAACCCTCCCGCCCGGCGGTCACTCGGCGGCCGTCGCCGTCGCGGGGTCGCCGCGATCGTGACCGCGAGCGGCACGCACGCACCGGCCGCGCGCAGCGCGCGAGCGGCCTCGGCCAGCGTCGCGCCCGTGGTCACGATGTCGTCCACGAGCACGCACACGGCCCCGCGAAGATCGACCGGGGCGCGGAGGGCACCCGTGACATTGGCGGCCCGCTGCGCGGCGCTCAGCCCTGCCTGGTCGGCCACCCGGCGGCCGGGCCGCAGCACCGGCGCGTACGTCACGGCGTGACCGCGTCGCACCGCCGCCCGCACGGCGCGCGCCGCGAGGGCGCCCACGGTGTCATGCCCCCGCTGGCGACGGGCGGCCGGCGCGCTCGGCACGGGCACCACGACCGCCCCGGCCACCCCGGTGGCCGCCAGGGCGGCCCCCAGCACGCCCGCGAGCGACGTCGACAGCGGCCCGGTGAGGGACGTGCGGCCCCGCTCTTTGTAGGCGACGATGAGCCGCTTGACGACCCCGTCGTAGGGCGCCGCGGACCAGCAGGCCGGCAGGCCCGGTGGCGCCGGGACCGGCGGCCGGGGCGCGGCGCGGCCCAGCACGGCCGCGCCGCATCGGGGGCAGACGACCGCCCCGCCCGCTCCGCAGCCCTCACACCGCGCCGGCACGACCACATCGAGCAGCGCCCCCAGCACCCCCGACCACCGCTCCGAGGGGGAGCGAATCCGCCCCTGCCGCCCCGTCCCGCGCTCGGAGAGAAAGGGCGTCCGCCCCCACCGCTGGCCCCGGCGCTCGGAGGGAGAGGCGGCCCTGCCCTGGTGCTCGGCGGAATTTCCCGCTCGGTGCCCGGCACGCCGCCCGGGAGAGCCATGGACCCTGCGGGGTGGGCGCTGAACGAGCATTGTCTGCCCGAGCTGGGCGAGCCGTTCCGCACGGTCGGCATGTGCCTGTACCGCGACGGGCGCGACAGCGTGGCCTGGCACGGTGACCGCATCGGGCGCGGCAGCACCGAGGACACCATGGTGGCGATCGTCGCCCTCGGCACCCCGCGTCCCCTGCTCCTGCGCCCCATGGGCGGCGGCCCGAGGATCCGGCACGATCTCGGCCACGGCGACCTTCTGGTGATGGGCGGCGTGGTGCGCGGAAGGACTATAGGCGCGGGGCGCGCCAGGATGATCGGAACCGCGTCCGGGGGAGCCTTTGGCGCCGTGGCCGGGAGGGCCATCGGCCTGTCGTCTGGGGGAGCCGTCGGCACCGTGCGGGGCGGGGCGTACGCGATGGTGGGCGGTGCGGTGGCGGGTGGTGTCGGGGCGGTTCGGAGGTGTCATGGGCGGGACTGTGCCAGTGGAGTCCGACACTTTCCGGGGCCGGTCGACGGGACGCCGCGGAGCCCGTCTTCTGGTCATCACGAACCCGTCAAGGGCGGACATGCCGAGGGGCAAGGTGGAGCGTGCGCCCGAGGGGCGTTTCGCGCGACACGCCCGATGGATCACGGTCTGTGGGCAATGCCAATCGTGACGGACGGTAAAGAGTGCCTTGATCAATGGTGCTGTCCTGGTGGCCACATCCTTGTGACCGGGCGGAGGTCTGTGCCCGGTCAAGTGCGCGAGCGTCCATCGCGCAAGGGGTGTGGTGTCGCCGATCCGGCGGCCGGCGACGGGGGGTCACCGTCACGTAGATCACGGAGCGTGATCATCCGGCCGGTCGGCGGGCTGACATTCGAGACGGCAGCGGCTAGCGTGCGAGGCATGGCACCCGTTCGGGTCCGTGGTTGCGTCGGGCCGGCCTCTTCGGAGGCTCCCGTCCGGCAAGCCGATGCCAGCCGCAGGCGAAACGGCCCACGTAAGGCGACTCTTCGTCGACCGATCACGGTGCGGCTTAGAGGTAAGTCCTGCCCTCCCGGGGGTCCGGATGACCCTCGTAAGAGGAGAAGGGCAGTAGTGGCGAGATGGCCGCGAACCCCTCAGCAGGCGGATGTGGGGACGAAGACCAGGTCGGCCGGACGGGTGCCGGTCGCATCGGGCGGGGCAGGCCCGCGCCTCCGGCGCGGCCCGTCCCGTCCGCGCGGCGAGTTTCACACAGGGAGCCACAGTCGACGGACGAAGGGGGGCTGCTTAGGTGGACATCATCGTCAAGGGCCGGCACACAGGGGTGAGCGACCGTTTCCGCGATCACGTGTCGACGAAGCTGGCCAGGATCGAGCGTCTCGACAGCAAGCTGATCCGGGTCGACGTGGAGGTGTGCAAGGAGCGTAACCCCCGGCTGAGCGATCAGTCGGAGCGGGTCGAGCTCACGATCTACTCCCGGGGCCCGGTGATCCGGGCCGAGGCGTCCGCGCCCGACCGGTTCGCCGCCCTGGACCTCGCGCTGGGCAAGCTGGAGTCGCGGCTGCGCAAGATCAGCGACCGGCGCAAGATCCACTATGGCAATCAGTGCCCGCAGTCGGTGGCCGAGATCACCGGGGCCCTGGGCAGGCTCGACGAGGTCAGGGCGACCTCCGGCGAGCCCGGCTCCGCGTCCTCGCCCGCGCCGGAGCCCGCGCCTACGGCGGTCGCCGAGCCGGCCCCCGACGACATGTCGATCGACGAGCCGATCGTGCCCATCGAGATGGACGGCGACGGGCCGCTCGTGGTGCGGGAGAAGATCCACAAGGCCGACCCGATGACCGTCGACCAGGCCCTGCTGGAGATGGAGCTCGTCGGCCACGACTTCTATCTGTTCCGCGACAAGGAAAACGGCATGCCCAGCGTCGTCTACCGGCGCCGCGGCTACCACTACGGCGTCCTGCGCCTCGTCGAGCCGTAGCCCTTCCCGCAGACCTCGTCCGCGCCGACGCCGTCCGCACGGGCCGGCGTGATCCGCCGGAGCGGCCCGCACCGATCCGGTGGTTCCCGCCCGGCCCGTGCCCGACGGCGGTCACCGGGCGCCGCCGGCCGCGGCCCCGCCTCCCGGCTGCGCCACCGGACGGGAAGCCGTGTCATGATGGCGTTCCCGGCTGGTTTCACAGCCCCCAGCAAGGAGGAGGCGTGACGCGACCCGACGAGGCGGACCCCCCGGCCCGAGGTGGCGAGCCGATCCGCGTACTGATCGTGGACGATCACGCGTTGATCCGCCGCAGTCTCGAGTTGGCGCTCACAGCGGAGGCGGACATCGAGGTGGTCGGTGAGGCGAGCGATGGGCAGGAGGCGGCCGAGCTCGCCGGTCGCCTTCTGCCCGACGTCGTGCTCATGGACGTACGTATGCCGCGAAGAAGCGGCATTGAGGCGACGAGAAGCATCAAGGAGGCCGTGCCCAGCACGCGCATCATCATGCTGACGGTGAGCGACGAGGAGGAGGACCTCTTCGACGCGATCAAGGCGGGGGCCACCGGCTACCTGCTCAAGGACGTCCAGATCGACGAGGTGCCCGACGCGGTGCGCGGCGTGCACGAAGGCCAGTCTCTGATCAATCCGGCGATGGCCGCCAAGCTGATCAGTGAGTTCGCGAGCATGAGCCGCAAGGAGGCCGAGCGGCCGCCGCAGCTGCCGGTGCCGAGGCTCACCGACCGCGAGATGGAGGTCCTGCGTCTCGTCGCCAAGGGCATGAACAACCGCGAGATCGCCAAGGACCTGTACATCTCCGAGAACACCGTGAAGAACCACGTGCGCAACATCCTGGAGAAGCTGCAGCTGCATTCCCGGATGGAGGCCGTGGTCTACGCGGTGCGCGAGCGCCTGCTGGAGATCACCTGACCGCCACGGGGTGCCGGTCGACCGCGCCCGGCCGCGTGGACGGCCCCTGACGCCCACCGGCGCGCGGCCTTCGTCGCCGCGCCGGTCAGCCGGTCCGCAGCGCCGGGGCGCGCGCCGGTCAGCCGGTCCGCAGCGCCGGGGCGAGGGCGGCGGGGGTCACGCGGTCGGCTCTGACGTCGGTGCAGCCGACCCAGGTCGCGGCCCCCGCGAGGGCGGTGCGCACCGCCTCGACGTCGCGGGGACGGGTGTGGCCGGGCTCGAAGGCCACGTGGCGGGCCACCAGCGTGGTGCCTTCGCGGGCGGGGTCGACCCGGGCGATCAGCCGGCCGCCGGCGAGGACGGGCATCGCGAAGTAGCCGTGCACGCGCTTGTGTTTCGGGACGTACGCCTCCAGCCGGTGGTCGAACCCGAAGACCCGCGCGGTGCGGGCGCGGTCCCAGACCAGCGAGTCGAACGGCGACAGCAGCGTGGTGCGGTGACGGCCGCGCGGCGTGGTCGCGACGGCCTCCGGGTCGGCCCAGGCGTTGGCCGCCGCGCGGTCTCGGCCGCCGCCGCGCGCGGCGGGCCAGCTGGCGACCCGGACGGGTGTCAGCCCCGCGGCGCCGCTGCGCAGGGCTTCGTCGAGGATGGCGGCGTGGCGGCCGTTGAGGCGCAGGAAGTCGACCAGGTCGGCGCGGCCGGCCACGCCGAGGGAGCGGGCGGCGATGCGCGCCAGCCGGGTCACGCACTCCTCGTCGGACAGGTCGGCGGCGAGCAGCTCGGCGGGCACGACCCGCTCGGCCAGGTCGTACACGCGCCGCCAGCCGATGCGCCGGGTGCACACCACCTCGCCGATGTCGAGCAGGAACTCCACGCTGATCTTGACATCGGACCAGTCCCACCACTCGCCCGCCTTCGCCGCCGAGCCGTTGCCGGAGGGCACCCGGGCCCCGCCCAGCTCCGCGGTGGTGACGGGCCCTTCGCGGCGCACCTGGTCGAGCACCTTGTCGATGGTGGGCGGCACCTCGTGCCAGCGGTAGCGGCGCTCGCGGAAGGCGCGGCGGCGGAACGCGTACAGCGGCCAGTGCTCGATCGGCAGCACGCACGCGGCATGGCACCAGTACTCGAACGCCTGGGCCGGCCGGTGCCAGTAGGCCCGCTCGATCTTCTCGCGGGCCACGGCGCCGAGCCTGGAGTAGGCGACCAGCTCGTGTGAGCGGGCCAGCACGGAGATCGTGTCGAGCTGCACCGCGCCGAGCCGCCGCAGCATCGCGGCGGGCCCGCCGCGGCGCCCATCGGCACCGAGCAGGCCCTGCGCCCGCAGGATGACGCGCCGCGCCTCATCGGCCGAGAGCTCCATCACACCCATGCCCCGCATGCTACCGAGGCGCACCGACAAAAGACGTATGCCGGTGTCGGGTGCTGGGCCCGGGCGGGAATTATTCGGCCCGCGTGCGGTGTTCGAATGGGGAGTGGTGCTCCTGGGTGGGGAGCGTGCGGCGGGCGTCGACGATGACGTCGGAGAAGATGTCGACGAGCAGTGCGATCACTCCGCCTGCCGCGACGATGCCGACACCGGTCCACACCACGGGCCACTGCGGCCCGAGGCACAGGCCCACACCGCCGAGGATGAAACCGCCGAGGATCACCGCGACCGCGAGCCACGACTTGGGCCGCCCGGCGTGGCTGCCGCCCAGCACCAGATCGTCTTCGTGCCCGCCGGGCTCGCCTCCGGACCGCTGTGTGGCGTTCATCGCGTCTCCTCGAATCGGTGTGCCTTGCCCCGGACTTGGGGATACGCCCCCCGGAAGCATGGTACGAGGTGGCTGTCCCGGTGCCGCGACCGGCATTGGCCGCCGAGAACCCGAACGCCCCGCGCCCACGTCCTTCACGTTGGCTGTGTCTGGTGACGGAACGGCCTACCATGGCTATCGGGGAAGTGTGTCCTCGGGCTCACCTGCACAGTCCAGAACGTCTCTCGTCCTCAACACCGCGGCGTCTCGCCACGGTAGACCCGCGAGGAGCTTAAAGAAAAGTGCCAGCCATTCTCGACAAGATACTGCGGGCCGGTGAAGGCAAGACTCTGCGTAAGCTCAAGCGCATCGCCGACCAGGTCAACTCCATTGAGGACGACTTCACCAGCCTGTCCGACGCCGAGCTGCGCGCGCTGACCGACGAGTTCAAGCAGCGCCACGCCGACGGAGAGTCCCTTGACGACCTGCTGCCGGAGGCGTTCGCGACCGTGCGCGAGGCGGCCCGCCGGGTGCTCGGTCAGCGGCACTTCGATGTCCAGATCATGGGCGGCGCCGCGTTGCATTTGGGCAACATTGCTGAAATGCGCACCGGTGAGGGCAAGACCCTGACGAGCACCTTGCCGGCGTACCTCAACGCGATCTCCGGTCTCGGCGTCCATATCGTCACGGTCAACGACTATCTGGCCAAGCGCGACGCCGAGACGATGGGGCGCATCCACCGTTTCCTCGGCCTGGAGGTCGGGGTGATCCTCGCGCACATGCAGCCCGAGGAGCGCCGCAAGGCCTACCAGGCCGACATCACCTACGGCACCAACAACGAGTTCGGCTTCGACTACCTGCGCGACAACATGGCCTGGTCGCTCGACGAATGCGTGCAGCGCGGCCACAACTTCGCCATCGTCGACGAGGTCGACTCCATCCTCATCGACGAAGCCCGCACCCCGCTGATCATCTCCGGGCCGGGCGAGCAGTCCGGCAAGTGGTACCAGGAGTTCGCCAAGATCGCGCCGAGGCTGCGCCGCGGCACCGAGGGCAAGGACGGCGAGGAGAGCACCGGCGACTACGTCGTCGACGAGAAGAAGCGCACCGTCGGCATCCTGGAGTCGGGCGTCGAGAAGGTCGAGGACTGGCTCGGCATCGACAACCTGTACAAGCCCGAGCACACCCACCTGGTCGGCTTCCTCAACAACGCCATCAAGGCCAAGGAGCTGTACAAGCGCGACAAGGACTACATCGTCTCCGACGGCGAAGTGCTGATCGTCGACGAGTTCACCGGTCGCGTGCTGCACGGCCGCCGCTACAACGAGGGCATGCACCAGGCCATCGAGGCCAAAGAGGGCGTCAAGATCAAGGACGAGAACCAGACGCTCGCCACGATCACCCTGCAGAACTATTTCCGCCTCTACACCCGCCTGGCCGGCATGACCGGCACCGCGGTCACCGAGGCGAACGAGTTCCACCAGACGTACAAGCTCGGCGTCGTGCCCATCCCCACCAACAAGCCCATGATCCGGCGCGACCAGTCCGACGTCGTCTACAAGACCGAGGACGCCAAGTTCCAGGCCTGCGTCGAAGACATCAAGCAGCGCCACGAGCGGGGCCAGCCGGTGCTGGTCGGCACCACCTCGGTGGAGAAGTCCGAGAAGCTGTCGAAGATGCTCAGCCGGCAGGGCGTGCCGCACGAGGTGCTCAACGCGAAGAACCACGCGCGTGAGGCCTCGATCGTCGCCGAGGCCGGCCGCAAGGGCGCGGTCACCGTGGCCACCAACATGGCCGGTCGAGGCACCGACATCATGCTCGGCGGCAACCCCGAGTTCCGCGCCGACCTTGAGCTGCAGCAGCGCAACCTGTCGCCTTCGGAGACCCCGGAGGAGTACGAGAAGCAGTGGCCCGAGGCGCTGGAGAAGGCCAAGGAGGCCGTCAAGGCCGAGCACGAGGAGGTCGTCGAGCTCGGCGGCCTGTACGTCCTCGGCACCGAGCGGCACGAGTCGCGGCGCATCGACAACCAGCTTCGCGGCCGGTCCGGCCGGCAGGGCGACCCCGGCGAGTCGCGCTTCTACCTGTCCCTTGAGGACGACCTGATGCGGCTCTTCAACTCCGCCCGGGTCGAGATGATCATGACGCGGCTCAACATCCCCGACGACGTGCCGATCGAATCGGGCATCGTCACCAAGGCCATCGCGTCGGCCCAGCACCAGGTCGAGCAGCAGAACTTCGAGATCCGCAAGAACGTCCTCAAGTACGACGAGGTCATGAACCGCCAGCGCAAGGTGATCTACGCCGAGCGCCGCCGCGTTCTCGAAGGCGCCGACCTCAACGAGCAGGTGCGCGGATTCGTCACCGACGTCATCGAAGGCTACGTCAGGGCCGAGACCGGCGAAGGCTTCGCCGAAGAGTGGGACCTCGACAAGCTGTGGAAGGCGTTCAAGCAGCTCTACCCGATCTCGATCACCGTCGAGGAGCTCATCGAGGAGGTCGGCGGAGAGCGGGAGAACCTCACGCCCGAGCTCATCGAGGAGCGCGTCAAGGCCGACGCGCTCGCCGCCTACCAGAGGCGCGAGGAGGAGTTCGGCGCCGAGGCCATGCGCGAGCTGGAGCGGCGGGTGGTCCTGTCGGTGCTCGACCGCAAGTGGCGCGAGCACCTGTACGAGATGGACTACCTCCAGGAGGGCATCCAGCTGCGCGCCTACGCCCAGCGCGACCCGCTCATCGAATACCAGCGCGAGGGCTTCGACATGTTCTCCGCGATGCTCGAGGGCATCAAGGAGGAGTCGGTCGGCTACCTGTTCAACCTCGAGGTCGAGGTGCAGGCCAACCCGATCGTCGAGGAGTCCGGCGGCGAGGACGCCGCCGTGGCCGAGGCCGGGGCGATCATCTCGCAGGCGCTGCGCCGTCCCGCCCGGCCCGCCGAGATGATCTACAGCGCGCCGGGCGAGTCCGGCGGCGTGGAGCAGACCCGCGTCCGCACCACGCCCGAGGAGCGCGCCGCCTACGGCAACGTCGAGCGCAACGCCCCGTGCCCCTGCGGCTCGGGCAAGAAGTTCAAGCGCTGCCACGGCGACCCCAAGCAGACCCAGGCCGTCTGACCCGGCGACCTGCCGCCAAGGCCCGTGCCCGCACGTCCGGCACGGGCCTTCGCCGTGCCCGCGAGGGCGCGACCGGCCCAGGGCGCGCGGACGGGCCCCAGGACCCCCGCGAGACGCGGCGCCGCACACACGCTCCCGGCGCCGCCCGTCACGCTGTCCCCGCCGTCACCCGGTCTCGGTCGGCCACCCGGTCTCGCCCGGTCAAGCGGTCTCGGGCCGGTCAAGCGGTCTCGAAGTCGGTGCACAGCCACTGGACGCCCTGGCGTTCGAGCCGCAGAGCCAGGGCGTGGCGGCGGGCGCCGCAGCGCACCAGCAGGCAGATCTCGGCGACGTCGTCGCGCGGCCGCTGCACGCGAGGGCGGCCCGCGAAGGGGGGCCGGGAGGCGTCCAGCATCCGGCCGGCCCGGACGAGCTCGCCGTGGGCGCGCTCGGTGAAGCGATCGGCGAGCGTGGCCGGTGGCCGCCTGCCCGCCAGCACCTCGGCCACCGCCTGCCCCAGGCCCCGCAGCCACCGGCCGTCCGGCAGTTCCCCGGCGGCGGGTCGCGGCGCGGCGGAGGGCCGGGGGCGGGGACGCACACGCGGAGCGGCGAACGGCCGCACGTTGTCGCCGGGCAAGGGCCCGGTCGGCCCGAGCACGGCCCTGGCAGGCGGCGCGTCCCGCGCGTCCCGGGCCGGCGCGCCGGGCGGGGCCACGGCGGGAGCGGCGTGCGGCAGCGGGGCGTGGCGCCCGGGGGCGTAAGACTCAGGAGCGTGGGACAGGGCCAGCGCGCCGTAGGTGGGCGGCGGGCCGGACCGCGCCGGCGGCCTGGCGGCCGAGACCGGCGTGACGGGCCCACGCTCATCGTCGTACGGAGGATCGGCCGACGGCACGGCCGTGAGCCTGAGCGGCCGCGTGGGCCGGGCCATCAGGTCCGGCGGGGTCGATAGGGACCCTGGCGTCGGCGGCTTCGGCGGGGCCGGCAGGTCCGGCGGGTCCGGTGCGGCCGGTGGGATTGATAGAGACGGCACGTTCGGTCGGGTCGGCGAGGGCGGCAGGTCCGATGGGATGGGCGGGTCCGGCGGAGTCGGCTGGTCCGGTCTCGAAAGAGACGGCGGGATCGGCATATCCGCTCGGTACGAAGGGCTCGGCAGGTCCCGCGGGGCCGGGGGAGCCTGCGGCTCCTGCTTGTCCGGCCGGAGCGGCTGTCGTTGCCGTGCGTCCGCTGGAATCGATGGGGGTGGCGGGGCCGGCGTGTCCGCTCGGGACGAGGGGCTCGGCAGGGACATCGGGGTCGAGGTGGGCATCGGGCCTTCCTTGTTGGGGCTGCGCGGGTCCGCTCGGCCGGGCGTCCGGTGAGCGGGGCGGGTGATGTCCTACAGAGCGCCTGGCGGGCGTCGGTGATACATTTCAGGGCCCTCGACGTCTCGTCGGATAAGGTTCATTCGGGTCTGCTCCCTGCCAGATCGGGCATGTGTGGCAGATCGGGGTGAATGACCGTCGACAAGGGGTGGCTTGTGACGACCGGCCAGATGACGAGGATGAAGGCGGAGATCGCCGAGCAGCCGGCGGCGCTGCGGGCCACGCTCGACGCCCTGCTGCCCCGGGTGGGAGAGGTGCGGGCGCTCGGCGAGCGCACCCGGCAGTTGCTGTTCATCGCGCGGGGCACGTCCGACAACGCCGCCGTGTACGGCCGCTACCTGGTCGAGGCGTACGCGGGCCGGTCGGCTGCGCTGGCCGCGCCGTCGATCGCGACGACGTACCGCCGCAAGCTGGATCTTTCCGGCATGCTCGCCGTGGCCCTGTCGCAGTCGGGGCGCACCGAGGAGATCGTCGAGACGCTCACGTGGGCCAGGGACTGCGGGGCGGCCACGGTGGCGGTCACCAACGGGGGGCCGACGAGCCCGCTGGCCGAGGCGGCCGATGTCGCCCTGTGCACCGAGGCCGGCGAGGAGAAGGCCGTGCCGGCCACCAAGACCTACACCACGCAGCTCGCCGCGCTCGCGGTGCTGGCCCTCGGTCTCGGCGCCGAGGTCGACGCCGGCGACCTGCGCCGGGCGCCCGACGCCGTGGCGAAGCTGATCGAGTCGCCGGGCGACATCGACGCCCTCGTCGAAGGGCTCGCCGGGGTGGCCGGGGTGGTGGTGTCGGGGCGGGGCATGGCGTTCTCGACGGCCCTGGAGCTCGCGCTGAAGCTCAAGGAGGCGTGCTATCTGCACGCCATGGGCCTGTCGTGGGCGGACCTGCTGCACGGCCCGATCGCCGTCGTCGACGAGCGCACCCCCGCGATCGTGGTGGCCGCCGGTTCGGGGCCGACCCTGCCGGGCACGGTCGCGCTGGCCGAGCGGGTGACCGGGGCCGGGGCGGCGGCGTACGGCATCGGCGGCGGGCCGCGGCTCGCGGCGGCCTCGACGGCCGCTCTGCACGGCCCCGACCTGCCCGAGTGGGTGGCGCCGCTTGGACTCATCGTGCCGGGGCAGTTGCTCACCGAGGCGCTGGCGCGCAGGCTGGGTATCGACCCCGATGCCCCACGGGGCCTGCGCAAAGTGACACAGACCGAGTGATTGCCGGTGGCGGGGCGACCACCGGGAAGGTCACGTGTTGACTGAGCTGCGAAGGAGGACCCGTGCCCGAGCGTAAGGTCATCGTGGAGTCCGAGGTGGGCCTGCACGCCCGGCCGGCGGCGACGTTCGTGCAGGCGGCCGCCGCGGAAGCGGACGTCGACGTCACCGTGGCCAAGCCGGGCGGTCAGGCGGTGAACGCCAAGAGCATCCTGTCGGTGCTGGCGCTCGACGTGCGGCACGGGGAGAGCATCATCATCAGGGCTGAGGGCAAGGGGGCCGAGGAGATGCTCGACCGGCTCGCCGCGATCGCGGCCACGCCCTGAGATGTGCCCTCGGGCGCGCCCCGGGGCCCGGCTCGGCGGGGCCGGGGTGAGCCCGGGCATGGGCTACGGCCCGGTGCGGCGGCTGACCAGGCGGGTCCCCGAGCCGCCGGCCGGTGAGCGGCACGGGGGCGACGCCGCCGCCGAACGGGAGCGGGCACGCGACGCGCTGGAGCGGGTCGCCGCCGACCTGGGGGAGCGGGGCGCCGCCGCGACGAGCACCGAGGGCGCCGACGTGCTGGCCGCGCAGGCCATGATGGCCCGCGATCCGGCCCTGATCGTGATGGCCGAGGAGCTGATCGACGAGGGGCTGACGGCGGCGCGGGCCGTGTACGAGTCGTTCGGGCGGTTCCGGGAGGCGCTGATCCGGGCCGGCGGCTATCTGGCGGAGCGGGCGGCCGACCTCGACGACGTGCGGGACCGGGTCGTCGCGACGCTCACCGGGCATCCGATCGACGAGGGCCCCGCCGAGGCGGGGGAGCGGCCGTACGTGCTGGTGGCCCGTGACCTGGCCCCCGCCGACACGGCGACGCTGACGAGGGAGGTCGTGGCGGCGTTCGTGACCGAGGAGGGCGGGCCGACCAGCCACACGGCGATCCTGGCCCGCGCGATGGGGGTCCCCGCCGTCGTGGCCTGCCCCGGCGCGACCGAGGTGGCCGAGGGCACCCGGGTGCTGGTCGACGGGTCGCGCGGCGTGGTCCACCTGGAGCCGGAGCAGCACGAGGTGGCGGAGGCACGCCGGCGGATGGCCACGCGCGAGAGGGTGCTGTCGGCGGCCTGGGGGCCGGGTGCGACCGCCGACGGGCACCGTGTGCCGCTGCTGGCCAACATCGGCTCGCCCGGCGACGTGGCGGCGGCCGTCGAGAACGGCGCCGAGGGGGTGGGGCTGTTCCGCACCGAGTTCCTGTTCCTGGACCGGGCCGACGCGCCCGGGGTCGCGGAGCAGGAGGCCGCCTATCGGACGGTGCTGGCGGCGTTCCCGGGCGGCCGGGTGGTGGTGCGGGTGCTGGACGCCGGCGCCGACAAGCCGCTGGCGTTCCTGCCGTCGTCCGGGCAGGAGCCCAATCCGGCGCTGGGCCGGCGAGGAGCGCGGGTCTTCCGGGCGTTTCCGGAGATCCTGACCACCCAGCTCACCGCGCTGACCCGCGCGGCCCAGGGTCTGGCGCGGTCGGCCGACCTGTGGGTCATGGCCCCCATGATCGCCGGCGCCGAGGAGGCCGCCTGGTTCGCGGCCGTCTGCCGTGAGGCCGGTCTGGCCGCCCTGCGCCCCGGCCACGGCGGCCAGGCCGGCGGCGGCGCCATGATCGGCGTCATGATCGAGATCCCGTCTGCGGCGCTGCGTGCCCGGGAGGTGGCGGCGTTCGCCGACTTCCTGTCGATCGGCACCAACGATCTGGCCCAGTACGCGTTCGCCGCCGACCGGCAGCTCGGCTCGCTCACCGCCTACCAGGATCCCTGGCAGCCGGCCCTGCTCGACCTGGTCGCCATGGTCGGCTCCGCCGGCAGGCCCTGCGGGGTGTGCGGCGAGGCCGCCGCGGACCCCGGGCTGGCCTGTGTCCTGGTCGGCCTCGGCGTGACCTCCCTGTCCATGGCGGCCCCGGCCATCCCCACCGTGCGGGCCGCCCTGACCGCGCACACGCTCGACCAGTGCCGGGCGGCCGCCGACGCGGCCCGCGCCGCCCCGACGGCGGCCGAGGCCAGGCGCGCCGCCCGCGCCGCCCTCCCCGGCCTCGCCGTCCTGTGACCCGTGGCCTGTGACCCGTGGCCTGTGACCCGTGGCCTGTGACCGCGGGTCCGGGGAACGCCGGTGGCATGTGATGTGGGACCCGTTGTCGTCGTTGGGGGGGCCGGGAAGAGGCGGAACGGTTAGCGTGGGGGGATGGCTTCGCGTGCCCGTGTCCTGGCGATCGTGGTTTCGGCGACTCTGCTGGCGATGGTAGGGGGATGCGCCGGGAGGGGGAGCGGCGGCGTGCGGTCCGCTGCGCAGAGCCCGGCCGGTGAGGCGGCGAAGCCGTCTGCCGGGCCCGCTACGGGATCGCCGTCGGAGGAGCCGGCGCGGACGTTCACGGTGGCCACGCCGCGGGCCGGGGACGGGAAGACGCCGGGGCCTGCCCATCAGGTGGCGGCGCTGGTGGCGCGGATGAGCGTCGAGGAGAAGGTCGGGCAGCTGTTCCTGCCCGTGCTGTACGGCTCGCACGCCGGCACGGCGCGCAAGGAGAACACCGCGCAGTTCGGGACGGCCACACCGGCGAAGGTGATCGAGAAGTACCGTCCCGGCGGGGTGATCCTGTTTCCGTGGGCGGGCAACGTGTCGAGCGTCGAGCAGGTGATCGACCTGGTCAACGGCATGCAGAAGGCGTCGTCCGGCGTGCCGCTGCTGGTGGGGGTCGACCAGGAGAACGGCGAGGTCTCGCGGTTATCGCCGCTGATCACGAAGCTGCCCGACGCGCGGACGATCGGCGACACCGGTGATCCGAAGCTGGCCAGGGCGGCGGCGCGGGTCACCGGAGAGGAGCTGCGGGCCCTCGGCATCAACATGGACTTCGCCCCGGTGGCCGATGTCAACGTCAACCCGAAGAACCCGGTCATCGGTCGCCGCGCGTACGGCACCACGCCGAAGAAGGTGGCCACGATGGTGTCGGCGGCCGTCGCCGGGTTCCACGACGCGGGTGTGGCCTCGACCGTGAAGCACTTCCCCGGGCACGGCGACACCGGCGTCGACAGCCACACCGGGCTCCCGATCATCGATCATTCGCCCGAGCAGTGGGCGAAGCTGGACGCGCCGCCGTTCCGGGCGGCCATCTCCGCCGGGGTCGACGCGGTGATGTCGGCCCATATCGTGATGCCCGAGCTGGACCCGTCAGGCGATCCGGCGACGCTGTCCGAGCGCATCCTGACCGGTCTGCTGCGCGAGCGGCTGGGCTTCGACGGGGTGGTGATGACCGACTCGCTGCAGATGAAGGGCGTGCGCGAGAAGTACGGCGACGGCGAGGTGGCCGTGCGGGCCATCCTGGCGGGCGCCGACATGCTGCTGATGCCGCCCGACTTCACCGAGGCGTACGACGCCGTGCTGGCGGCGGTGCGGTCGGGCCGCATCTCGCCGGACCGGCTGGACGCGTCGGTGACCCGCATCCTGCGGCTGAAGAAGGCGCGTGGCCTGTTCACCGCCGCACCGGCCGGCGCGGCGAAGGCGGACGACATCGTGAAGTCGGCCGCCCACCGCAAGGTCGCCGCCCGCATCGCCCGCGCATCCAGGTGATCTGCCCGGGCGGGCGGCGGGGTCGATTTGCCGGCTGGGCCAGGCCCGCCGGCGGGGTTAACCTGGCCGGCGAGAGATGTGCCGGGTGAGGAGGGACCGTGCTCGAAGGTGTGCTGATCGACTGGGCCGGTGTGCTCACGACGCGGCCGGCCGAGGCGGTCGCCGCCTGGCTCGCCGCCGACGGCATCGACCCCGCCCACTATCGCGACGTGATGGCCGCCTTGGCGCGTCAGGCGTACCGCGGGAACGGCGCCGCCGAGGACAACGTGATCCACGCGCTGGAGCGCGGCGAGCTGCCGGTCGCCGAGTTCGAGCGGGCGTTCGTGACGCGGCTGGTCGAGATCGCCGGCACCGCGCCGGTGGCCGAGGGCATCCTGACCCGCATGTTCGCGGGGTTCCGGCCGGTGGAGCCGATGCGGGCCATGCTGCGCGCGGCCAGGGCGGCGGGGCTGCGCACCTGCCTGGTGTCGAACTCGTGGGGCAACGACTATCCGCGCGAGGGGTGGGACGAACTGTTCGACGGGGTGGTCATCTCGGGCGAGGTGGGCATGCGCAAGCCCGAGCCGCGCATCTTCCACCACGCGCTCGGCCTGATCGGGCTGCCCGCCGAGCGGTGTGTCTTCATCGACGACATGGAGCCGAACGTACTCGCCGCCCGGGAGCTCGGCATCTCCGGCATCCATCATCTCGCGGTACCCGATACGCTCGCCGAGCTGGAAACGCTGCTCGGGCTGTCGTTCGGGTCGGGCTGATCGGTTCGGCCCGACGGTGGGATGATCGGTGCCCGACCTGCCTACGCCGCCGGTGGCGATGCCCGGGCGGCGCCGAATCGCAATGAGGAACCATGCGCGTCTACCTACCGTGCACGCTCCCGGCGCTCGCCCGCGTGGCGGCGGCCGGTGAGCTCGGCCCGGCCCCGCTGATCGGCTACGCGGTGACACCCGCGCTGACCGAGTGGTACGCCTCGGGTGACACCGAGGAGCTGGAGTACGTCGCCCTGACCGAGGCGGCGCGGGCGTCGCTGCGCATGCTCGCGGCCGATCGGGCCGACGGCGTGCCGGTCCCGCCCCGGCGTGTCGTGATCGCGGCCGACGTGCCTGACAGCGAGGTACGCAGCGGCCCCGATCTGGACGAACGGGCCAGGGTGCGGTTGCGCGAGCCGGTGCCGCTGGCCGTCGTGGCGTCCGTGCACGTCGACGACGACGATGCGGCGGCCGACGTGGAGGCGGCGATCGAGGCGCTCCCCGCGGCCGACAAGGGCGACGACGACGCCCGGTTCACGGTCGACGGCGCCGAGGCGCACGAGCTGATGTGGTACGCCACCCAGGAGATCTCCGACCTGCTGACCTAGGCACCGTGCTCGGCGGGACCGCGCCCGGTGGGACCGCGCCGGTTACCCTGGATGCCGATATGTTGTTACGCGACGATGCCGGGCCCCACATCGTGTGGGACTGGAACGGCACACTTTTTCATGACATCGATGCCACGGTGGAGGCGACCAACGAGATCTTCCGCCCCTACGGGCTGCCGCCCCTCGACGCGGAGGCGTTCCGGGAGATCTACACACGGCCCATCTGGGTCGCGTACGAGAAGCTGCTCGGCCGCCCGCTGGGCGAGGACGAGTGGGCGGCCCTTGACGCCGGCTGGCACGAGCACTACCACCGGCTGATGGCCGCGTGCCGGTTGTCGCTGGGCGCCGAGGAGGTGCTGGCGGCCTGGGTGCAGGACGGCCGCACCCAGTCGCTGCTGTCGATGTGGCGGCACGAGCGGCTCGTGGGCAAGGTCGGCGAGTTCGGCATCGACCGGCACTTCACCCGCGTCGACGGGCTGCGCACCGGGGTGCCGGGCGGCCACAAGGCCGAGCACATGGTGGCGCACGTGGCGGCCATCGGGGTCGACCCGAGCCGCATCGTGGTCATCGGCGACAGCGTCGACGACGCCGACTCGGCGCGGCACGTCGGCGCCCGGGCGATCCTCTACACGGGCGGCATGACGCGCCGGTCGGTGCTCGAGGAGACGGGCTTCCCCGTCGCCGACAGCCTGGCGGAGGCGATCGCGCTCATCTGACCGGACGCGAAGGCGGCCGGACGACCGGCTGGTGAACCTCGCCCGGAAAACCCGGAAAACGGCCGGGCGGGGCGTCCCCGGGGAGGGCGGGCCGGTCATACCCTGACTCCCGTACCCTGGCTCCAGCCGTACTCGATCCGGAGGCCGCCATCAACCGCCTCGTGCTCTGGAACGTCGACCTCACGCTGGTCGACCTCACGATCGTCACCCGGGAGGCGTACGCCGAGGCCTTCCGCGAGGTCACCGGCCGGCCGCTGGTGAAGCTCGCGCCGGCGCGGGGCCGGCCCGACTCCGAGGTCATCTTCGAGACGCTGGCCGTCAACGGGGTGCCGGCCAGCGACGATCACCTTCCGGTGTTCATCGACGCGCTGAGCAGGGCGTTCGCCGCGCGGCGCGACCGGCTGGCGGTGCGGGGCCGCGTGCTGCCCGGCGCGAAGGAGGCGCTGGCGGCGGTGGCGCGGCTCGACGGCGTCGTGCAGTCGGTGCTGACCGGCACGATCAGGGCCAACGCCGTGCTCGCGCTGCGCGAGCTCGGCCTCGACGGGCACCTCGACGTCGAGGTCGGCGGGTACGGCGAGGAGGTCTACCCCAAGGCGACCCTGCTGCAGGTGGCGCAGGGCCGGGCCAAGGCCCGGTACGGCACGCCGTTCGGCGTCGGCACCACGGTGCTCGTCGGCGATTCCACGCGGGACGTGCAGGCGGCGCGCATCGGCGGCGCCGCGATGATCGCGGTGACGTCGGGCCGGTCGACGGCGGCGGAACTGACCGAGGCGGGCGCCGACATCGTGCTGCCCGACCTCACGAACGCGTCGGAGGTGGTCGCGGCGGTGGCCCGCCTTACCACGCCGGCGGCGCAGGCGGGATGATGGGCGACATGGTTGAGGAAGGTGCACTGCTCTGGCAGCCGACGGACGACGTCGTCCGGCAGGCGAATGTCACCAGGTACATGGAGTGGCTCGGGCGGGGCGAGCGGAGTTACGCGGATCTGTGGCAGTGGTCCGTGGACGACCCGGCGGCGTTCTGGGGGTCCCTGTGGGACTACTTCGAGGTCGCCGGCGAGCGGGGCGAGGGGCCCGTCCTGTCCGGGGAGATGCCGAAGGCGAAGTGGTTCGAGGGGACGACGCTCAACTACGCGGCCAACGCGCTGCGGGTCGACGACCCCACCCGCCTCGCCGTGATCTTCCGCGACGAGGCGGGCGACAGAAAGACGTACACCTACGGTGAGCTCGCCGAGGAGGTCGGCCGGGTGCGCGCCGGCCTGGTGCGGCTCGGCGTCGGCCGCGGTGACCGGGTCGCGGCGTACATACCGAACGTCCCCGAGGCACTGATCGCCTTCCTGGCCACGGCGAGCCTCGGCGCCATCTGGTCGTCGTGCTCGCCCGACTTCGGCGCGCCCAGCGTCATCGACCGGTTCAGCCAGATCGCCCCCAAGGCGTTCATCGCCGTCGACGGCTACCGCTACAACGGCAAGGACTTCGACCGGTCCGAGATCGTCAAGGACATCGCGCGTCACCTCCCCGGCCTGCGGGCCACCGTGTGGATCCGCCGTCTCGGCACCGCGCCGCAGGAGAACGGCACGCTCGACTGGGCGGGGCTGCGGGCCGAGCCCGGTGAGGTGGCGTTCGAGCAGGTGCCGTTCGACCATCCGCTGTGGGTGGTCTACTCGTCCGGCACCACCGGCCTGCCCAAGCCCATCGTGCACGGGCACGGCGGCATCGTGCTGGAGCACATGAAGGCGCTCACGTTCCACCAGGACCTCGGGCGCGACGACGTCTTCTTCTGGTACACCACCACCGGCTGGATGATGTGGAACTACCTCATCGGCGGCCTGCTCATCGACACCACCATCGTCCTCTACGACGGCAGCGCGAGCCCGGTCGACAGCCTGTGGCGCATCGCCGCCGAGGAGGGCGTGACCTACTTCGGCACCGGCGCACCGTACCTGGTCGCCTCGATGAAGGCCGGCCTGCGCCCCAAGGGCCTGGAGCGGCTGCGGGGCGTCGGCTCGACCGGGTCGCCGCTGCCGCCCGAGGGGTTCGAATGGGTCTACGCCCACGTGGGCGGGCAACTGCAGCTCGGCTCGTTCTCCGGCGGCACCGACGTGTGCACGGGGTTCGTGGGGGGCGTGCCGCTGGTGCCGATCCGCGCGGGCGTGATCCCGTGCCGCTGCCTGGGCGCGAAGGTCGAGGCGTTCGACCCCGAGGGCCGGGCGGTGCTCGACGAGGTGGGCGAGCTCGTGCTGACCGCGCCCATGCCGTCGATGCCGGTCAAGTTCTGGAACGACCCCGACGACGCGCGCTACCGAGAGAGCTACTTCTCGGAGTACTCGGGCGTGTGGCGGCACGGCGACTGGATCAAGATCAACTCCGACGGCTCGTGCGTCATCTACGGCCGCTCCGACTCCACCCTGAACCGGGGCGGGGTCCGCATGGGCACGGCCGAGTTCTACCGGGTCGTCGAACGCTTCGACGAGATCGCCGACAGCCTCGTCATCGACACCGGCCGGCTCGGCCAGGAGGGGCGGCTGCTGCTGTTCGTCACCCCCGCCGAGGGCGCGGAGCTGTCCGACGAGCTCGTCGACCGCATCAAGCGGTCGCTGCGCGCCGAGCTGTCGCCCCGCCACGTCCCCGACGAGATCCACGTGGTGCCCGGCATTCCCCGCACGCTCAGCGGCAAGAAGCTGGAGATCCCGGTCCGCAAGATCCTCCTCGGCACGCCCGTGGAGCAGGCGGCCAACCCCGACGCCATGGCCAACCCCGAGGTGCTGCGGCACTTCGTGCCGTCGAAGACGGCCTAGGCGGCGCGTCCCGCCGTTGGAGACGGCCCAGGCGATACCGCGTGCCGTCGGAGACGGCTCGGGGAGCGGCGGGTCAGATGGCCTGCGGGAAGCGGAACAGCCGGTCCGGGTCGTACGCCGCCTTGATGCGGGCCAGCCGCGCGGCGTTGGGCCCGTAGTAGGCCCGGCGCCAGCCGGTGAGGCCGGCGTCGATGTAGTTGACGTAGGCGTGGTGCCCGAAGTGGCGTTCCATGGCGGCGTGGGCGCCGTGCAGCCAGTGGGCCGCGCCGAAGCCGTGGGCGACGTACTGGACGCTGAACAGCGCGGCTCGATGCGGGAACGCGGTCGCGCCGGGGGCGACCCGGCCGACCGCACCGCCGAGCGCGTCGAGCAGCACGGCGTGGCTGCCGCTCTTGCCGACCTGGTGGACGAGCGCGCGGGAGCCGGCGGCCGACAGCGGCCGGTACGCCAGGTGGGACTTGGCCTCGAACCGGTCTCTGGTGAGTTCGCCGTCGCGGGTTTCGCCGGGGAGGCCGCCTTCGCGGTGGCATTGCGAGACGCTGAGGTTGGAGCAGCCGGCCATGACCATCATGGCGTGCCGGTAGGTCGAGGAGCGCACCAGTGAGCTGATGGGTTCGCCTCCGATGCGCTGGGTGAGCCGGTCGAGCAGTCGTTCGCAGGCGGCCCGGCCGCCGAGGTACAGGCCGCCGACCTGGACGCGGAGGGCGGGTTCCCGGGTGAGGTGCAGGTTGGACCACAGCTCGTCGGGTGCGTGCGGCGCCCACCGCTGCCACTCTCTGATCACTTTGGCGGCTTTGGCCCAGGGCCAGCGCAGGAAGAAGTAGGTGACGTCGTGGGCGGGGTGGGTGCGGTAGGTGAAGGACACGGCGATGCCGAAGTTGCCGCCTCCGCCGCCGCGGGAGGCCCAGTACAGGTCGGGTTCGCGGTGGGGGTCGCAGGTGCGGGTGGCGCCGTCGGCGGTGACGATGCGCAGTGATTCCAGCACGTCGCAGGTGAGGCCGTGCTTGCGGGAGACCACGCCGATGCCGCCGCCGAGTGTCAGACCGGCGATGCCCACCGTGGGGCAGGATCCCGCCGGGATGCCCACTCCGTGGGCGGCCAGCCGGTCGTAGACGTCGACGAGCCGGGCGCCGGCGCCGATGGTGGCGTGGTGGCCGGAGATCTCGACTCGGTGCATCGGTGACACGTCGACGACGAGGCCGGGCCCGGTGGACCAGCCGGCGTAGCTGTGGCCGCCCGACCGTGAGGTCAGCGGCACGCCGAAGCGGCGCGCGAAACGCACGCATTCGGCCACGTCGGAGGGGTTCGCGCAGTAGGCGATGCCGCCCGGGCGGGCGGCGTCGAACCTGGGGTTGAACAGGCGGCGCGCCCGGTCGTACCGGGGGTCGCCGGGGCGGATCAGCCGCCCGTCGAGGTCGCGGGCGAGCGCCTTCCAGTCCACCGGTTTCGGTGCGCCGGCCTGGGCGGACGAGTAGCCGAGCACGCCGCCGAGCAGTCCGCCGGCGCCGGCGACCGTGACGGTTCTGAGCAGGTGGCGCCGGTCGATCTCCATCCCCATCGTGACTCCCCGTTCGTGACCCCGTGCGGCAGTGGGAACGCATGATGAGACGCCACTTCCGGGGATGTGGTTGGGTCACGGATTCATTACCGTCCGCTCCAGCGGAGTGGCATGATGACATGGCGTCACGTTGACGACCAGCTGCTTTTCGGGTGGTATCGGGTACGACGGCGCGCTCACCCGATCAACGACGACCGGCGGGGGCGCCCGGCATGTGTTCGATCGGAAATCACGGTTCGGCCGATCCCCAGGCCGCTTGGCCGGTGTGAAGGGAATCCCCTGGGTGGAGCAGGGAAGTTCAATTGGGGCGGGACTCAGGGATCTTCAGCACGACCCTCACAAAGGAGTGAGAGCCACATGTCGCTGGATGAGGCGAAGGACGAGTTGCTCCGCGACGCGGCCCAGATGTGCGGCAGCACACCGGGCACGCACCGCGTCGACGTGACCGAGGCGCTGGCGTTTCTCAGGCACTACTACAAGCACGTCGCCCCCGAGGACCTGATCGACCGCAACGGCGTCGACGTCTACGGCCCGGCGATGGCGCACCGGCAGCTGGCCGCGCAGCGTCCCCAGGGCCGGTCGCTGGTCCGGGCCTACACTCCGACCCTCGACGACAACGGCTGGGACACCGGGCATTCCGTCGTCGAGGTCGTCACCGACGACATGCCGTTCCTCGTCGACTCGGTGACCATGGAGCTCGACCGTCACCAGCTCGGCGTTCATCTGATCGTGCACCCGCAGATGCGGGTGCATCGCGACATGTCCGGCAGGCTCCTCGATCCCTCCGATGAGAACGGCCTGCCGGTCACCGAGTCGTGGATCCACGTCGAGATCGACCGCCAGACCGACCCCGAGCCGCTCAAGCAGCTGGAGATCGACCTGCAGCGGGTGCTCGACGACGTGCGCTTCGCCGTCGAGGACTTCGACAAGATGCGCGCCCTGGCGGTGCGCTCGGCCGACGAGCTGTCCGCCGATCCGCCGCCCCTCGACCCGGCCATCGTCGCCGACAGCGTCGACCTGCTGCGCTGGCTCGCCGACGGCCACTTCGTCTTCCTCGGCTCCCGCGAGTACCGCCTGGAGCGCGACGCCGACGGCGCCGACACGCTGACCGCCGTGCCCGGCACCGGCCTCGGCATCCTGCGCGCCGACCGCACCGGGTCGGGCAGTTTCTCGTCGCTGCCGCCCGAGGTGCGGGCCAGGGCCCGCGAGAAGCGGCTGCTGATCATCACCAAGGCCAACAGCAAGGCGACGGTGCACCGGCCGGCGTACCTCGACTACATCGGCATCAAGCTGTTCGGCCCCGATGGCGAGGTCGTGGGCGAGCGCCGGCTGCTCGGCCTCTACACCCACACCGCCTACAGCGAGTCGATCACGCGCATCCCGGTGCTGCGCCGCAAGCTGGCGGAGGTGCTCGACCGAGCCGGGTTCGCGCCCGACAGCCACGACGGCGCCGACCTGATCGAGATATTGGAGAGCTACCCGCGCGCCGAGCTGTTCCAGATCTCCGTCGATGAGCTGCTGCCCATCGCGCTCGGCGTGCTGCGGCTGCGCGAACGCAAGCAGGTGCGGCTGTTTTTGCGCCGCGACGAGTACGGCCGCTACATCTCCTGCCTGGTCTACCTGCCGCGCGACCGCTACACCACGCGCATGCGCTGGCAGATCCAGGACATCCTGCTCAAGGCGTTCGGCGGCGCCTCCCTCGACTACAGCACCATGATCGGCGAGTCGCCGCTGGCCCGGCTGCACGTCGTGATCCGCGGCGAGCGCGGCAAGCCCATCGGCGGCGCCCACGTCGACGTGGCCGCGCTGGAGCAGCGTGTGGCCGCCGTGACCAGGTCCTGGGAGGAGGACTTCGCCGCCGCCGTCGGCGAGCTGACCGGCGAGGACGCCGCGCCCAGGCTCATCCGCCGCTACGCAGAGGCCTTCCCCGAGGGGTACAAGGCCGACTTCCCGCCGCGCACCGCCGTCGCCGACGTGCGCCGCCTGGAGAGCCTCGACGGCGCGCCCGACGAGATCGGCATGAACTTCTACGAGCCGTACGACGCGCCCGAGGGCGAGCGCCGGTTCAAGGTCTACCGCATCGGCCCGCCCATCTCGCTGTCGCACATCCTGCCGCTGCTGCAGAGCATGGGCGTGGAGGTGATCGACGAGCGGCCGTACCGGATCACCCGTGCGGACGGCGCCGAGACCCTGGACGCCTGGATCTACGACTTCGGGCTGCGCTTCACCCCGACCGGCGAGGTCGACGGCGGCGGCTTCAAGCAGCTGTTCCAGGACTCCTTCGGCGCGCTGTGGCGCGGCGAGATCGAAAACGACGGCTTCAACGCCCTGGTGCTCGCCGCCGGGCTCACCTGGGAGCAGGCCGAGATCCTGCGCGTGTACGCCAAGTATCTGCGGCAGGCCGGGGCCAGGTTCAGCCAGGCCTACATCGAGCAGGTGCTGCGCGGCAACCTGCGGCTGGCCCGGCTGCTGGTGCGGCTGTTCGAGGCCCGGCTCGACCCCCGGCGGCCCGCCGAGGTGCGCGAGGAGGTCGGGCATGCGCTCACCGAGGAGATCCTCGCCTCGCTCGACGAGGTGGTTTCGCTGGACGAGGACCGCATCCTGCGGGCGTACCTGGAGATGATCCAGGCCACGCTGCGCACCAACTTCTTCGCCCGCGGCCGCGACGGGCGGCGCAAGCCGTACATCTCGCTGAAGTTCGACCCGCAGGCCATCAGCGTGCTGCCGGCGCCCCGGCCCAAGTACGAGATCTTCGTCTACTCGGTGCGCATGGAGGGCGTGCACCTGCGCTTCGGCAAGGTCGCGCGCGGAGGGCTGCGCTGGTCCGACCGCATGGAGGACTTCCGCACCGAGATCCTCGGCCTGGTCAAGGCGCAGATGGTGAAGAACACCGTCATCGTGCCCACCGGCTCCAAGGGCGGCTTCGTCGTGAAACGGCGGCCGGCCGGCGGGCGCGACGAGCTGCTCGCCGAAGGCATCGCGTGCTACCGCCAGTTCATCTCCGGCCTGCTCGACATCACCGACAACCTCGTCGACGGCGCCGTCGTCCCGCCCCCCGACGTGGTGCGGCACGACGGCGACGACACCTACCTCGTCGTGGCCGCCGACAAGGGCACCGCGTCGTTCTCCGACATCGCCAACGAGGTCGCCAAGGAGTACGGCTACTGGCTCGGCGACGCGTTCGCCTCCGGCGGCTCCATCGGCTACGACCACAAGGGCATGGGCATCACCGCCCGCGGCGCCTGGGAGTCGGTGAAGTACCACTTCCGCAGCCTCACCTCGCCCGAGCACCCGAACGGCATCGACGTACAGCGCGAGGACATCACCGTGGTCGGCATCGGCGACATGTCGGGCGACGTGTTCGGCAACGGCATGCTCCTGTCGGAGCACATCAGGCTGGTCGCGGCCTTCGACCACCGGCACGTGTTCGTCGACCCCGACCCCGACGCCGCCGTGGGTTACGCCGAGCGCCGCCGGCTGTTCGAGCTGCCCCGCAGCTCCTGGGCCGACTACGATCCCGCCAAGATCTCGGCGGGCGGCGGGGTGTGGCCGCGCACCGCCAAGTCGGTGCCCGTCACGCCGCAGATGCGGGCCGCCCTCGGCCTCGCCGAAGACGTCGCCTCGCTCACCCCCAACGACCTGATCAGCGCCATCCTGCGCGCCCCCGTCGACCTGCTGTGGAACGGCGGCATCGGCACGTACGTCAAGGCCTCCACCGAAAGCCACGCCGACGTCGGCGACAAGGCCAACGACCAGCTGCGCATCGACGCCACCGAGCTGCGCTGCAAGGTCATCGGCGAGGGCGGCAACCTCGGCCTCACCCAGCTCGCCCGCATCGAGTTCGCCCGCCGCGGCGGCCTGGTCAACACCGACTTCATCGACAACTCGGCCGGAGTCGACACCTCCGACCACGAGGTCAACATCAAGATCCTGCTCGACCGGGTGGTCCGCGACGGCGACCTCACCGACAAGCAGCGCAACGAGCTGTTCCTCGGCATGACCGACGAGGTGGCCCGGCTCGTGCTGCGCGACAACATCGAGCAGAACGTCGCGCTGGCCGCCGCCCGCGCCCAGGCCCCGCAGATGCTGCACGTGCACACCCGCTACCTGCGCCGCCTCGAACGCGACGGGCTGCTCGACCGCGAGCTGGAGTTCCTGCCGTCGGACAAGATGCTCGCCGAGCGGCGGCAGGCCGGGCAGGGGCTCACCTCGCCGGAGTTCGCCGTGCTGCTCGCCTACACCAAACTGGCCGTCGACCGCGAGCTGCTCGCCTCCGACCTGCCCGACGACCCCTACCTGGCGTCGTGGCTCGTGTCGTACTTCCCGTCGCACCTGCGGGAACGATTCCAGCGGCAGATGGCCGACCATCCGCTGCGCCGCGAGATCATCACCACCGGCGTCACCAACGACCTGGTCAACCACAGCGGCACCACGTTCGTGTTCCGGTTCGGCGAGGAGACCGGGGCGTCCGTGCCTGACATCGCCCGGGCCTACCTCGTCGCCCGCGACGTCTTCGACATGGGCGGATTCTGGCGTTCCGTCGAAGCCCTCGGCACGTCGGTCGACGCCGGCACCCGGCTCGCCCTGCTGCTCGAAGGCCGCAAACTGACCGAGCGCGGCGCCCGCTGGCTGCTCGGCAACCGCAGGCCGCCCCTCGATCTGGCGTCCACCGTCGCGTTCTTCGCCGAAGGCGCCGCCGCCCTGCTGCCGCACCTGCCCAAGCTGCTCGACGGGCCCGACCTCGCGGCGTACGAGGAGCGGCGCGACTCGTTCCTCGCCCGCGGCGTGCCCGGCGCCGTGGCCGAGCGGGTCGCCGCCATGGTGCCGGCCTACTCCACCTTCGACCTGGTGGAGATCGCCTCGGTGACCGGGCATCCCGTCACCGAGGTCGCCGAGGTCTACTTCGACCTGGCGGGGCGGCTCCAGCTCACCCGGCTGCGCGAACGCATCATCGCCCTGCCCCGCGACAACCGGTGGAACTCCATCGCCCGCGGCGCCCTGCGCGACGACCTGTACGCCGCCCACGCCACCCTCACCCGCGACCTCCTCCAGCACAGCGAGCCCGGCCTGCCCCCCGAGGCCCGTCTCGCCAGCTGGTCCGAGGCCAACGGCGCGGCCCTGGCCCGGGCCCGGCAGACCCTGTCGGAGATCTGGGAGAGCGACCACTTCGACCTGGCCACCCTGTCGGTGGCGCTGCGCGCCATCCGCACCCTCGTGGCCGCCGGCAACCTGCCCAGGAAGGAGGCGTAGCCGCCGGTCAGCGGGCGGTGGCCTTGGTGGTCCAGCCGGTGTAGCCGATGACCTTGGCCGTGGTGGTGGCGTTCTTGGCGGGCACGGTGGCGACATACTGCTGGGTTTCGATGATGCGGCGCTGTTTGAGGACGACCGTGTCGTCCAGCAGCCACTCGGCGCCTTCGGGGATCGGCAGGCGGCGGCCCTCGCCGCATTTGAGCACGGGGGTCCAGCTGGTGGTGCGGAGCAGGGAGTACATGACGACCGCACCACCGGCCGGCGTGCGCAGCGCGAACACCGGGAACGTCGTCGCCGCGAAGATCGAGTCGTAGTTCATGCAGTCGCGGTCCTTGGCGACGCGCTCGGTCTTCTTGATCTGGCTGAAGTAGCCGGTGGTGTGCGGGCCGCCCGCGATCAGCCCGGCGGCGAAGCCGCCGGTGCCCTCCTCGGCGATCGTCGCGTGCAGCGGGCCCATGAGGTGAGGGCTGATCGTCACGCTCTCGTCGCGGGTGTCGAGCGCCGTGGCGTATCCCTCGGCGTCGAGCTCCACGTCGGGCATCGACTGGCCCTTGTCGAGCAGCGACGAGAACGCGATGCGCCACCGGTCGCGCTCGCTTTCCCGCATCAGCACCAGAACGGCCTTGCGGCTCTCCTGAGCGTGGCCATGGTCGTGGCCGTACCTCCGCTCGGCGGTGGCGGCGAACCAGTAGGGGTAGGTGGTCAGCCGCGGCACGAGCAGGGTGGGCGAGCGCCACACGTAGCGCGGCGGCGCCATGCCGGCCGAGCGGTAGACGGCGGCGGTGGTGGCGTGGACGGCGTCGCGCGACAGATCGAGCGCGAGCCGTTCGTCGCCGTTGGCGCGGGCGACGTCGTCGGCGGCGAGCAGGTCCGCCAGCACGCGCCGTGCTTCGTCGAGCGTCACCGCGGGGGCCGGGGTCGGCGCGGGGGTCGGGGCGAGGGTGGAGGCCGCGGTGGACGCCGCGACCGGTGAGGACCGCGGGGCGCTGGGCGACCCTCCCGAGCAGGCCGCCGACGAGACGGCCAGGGCGACCAGGGCCGCGACCAGGCGCGCCGCGTGGCCGAGCACACGCGCGGACCGGACGGCGCGCGCCCCCAGCCCCATGCCGGCCTCCCCTGATCCCGCCGCTGCTCGCCCCATGCTAGTGGGAGGTTCGCGGGAGGGCGGCAGAGGCAGGCCGCCGGGGAGCCGTATCATGGTGGGCCCGCGATTCGCGTACCCTTGACAAACGTGGCAGACATCGACCCGGTCGAACAGATCAGCGAGCTCAAGCGCACCCTCAAGGGCATCCGCGACGTGCTCGACCTCGACACGATGCGCAAGCAGATCGCCGAGCTGGAGGAGCAGGCCGCCGCGCCCGACCTGTGGAACGACCCCGATCAGGCGCAGAAGGTCACCAGCAGGCTCTCGCACCTGCAGGCGGAGCTGAGCCGCGTCGATGGGCTGGGCGGTCGGCTCGAAGACCTCGGCGTGCTCTACGAGCTGGCCGCCGAGGAAGGCGACGACGACACGCGCGCCGAGGCCGACCGCGAGCTGGAGGCGCTGCGCTCCGAGGTCAACGCCCTGGAGGTGCGCACCCTGCTGTCGGGCGAGTACGACTCGCGCGAGGCGCTGGTGACCATCAACTCGCAGGCGGGCGGGGTCGACGCCGCCGACTGGGCGCAGATGCTGCTGCGCATGTATCTGCGGTGGGCCGAGCGCAGGGGCTACGACACCGAGGTCTACGAAACCTCCTACGCCGAGGAGGCCGGCATCAAGTCGGCGACGTTCGCCGTCAAGGCGCCCTACGCCTACGGCACGCTGCGCGGCGAGCACGGCACCCACCGGCTGGTGCGCATCAGCCCGTTCGACAACCAGGGCCGCAGGCAGACGTCGTTCGCCGGGGTCGACGTGGTGCCGGTGGTGGAGACGACCGACCACATCGACATCAACGAGGACGATCTGCGCGTCGACGTCTACCGGTCGTCGGGCCCGGGCGGCCAGGGCGTCAACACGACCGACTCGGCCGTGCGCATCACCCACCTGCCCACCGGCATCGTGGTCTCCTGCCAGAACGAACGCTCCCAGCTGCAGAACAAGGCGACCGCCCTGGTGGTGCTCCAGGCCAAGCTGCTGGAGCGCAAACGTCAGGAGGAGGCCGAGAAGATGGCCGAGCTGCGCGGCGAGTCGACCACCTCGTGGGGCACCCAGATCCGCAACTACGTCCTGCACCCGTACCAGATCGTCAAGGATCTGCGCACCAACATCGAGGTCGGCAATCCCTCGGCGGTGCTCGACGGCGATCTCGACGAGTTCATCGAAGGCGAGATCCGCTGGATGCGCCGGCAGGAAAGCGACGGTCAGGGCTGAGGGCCGGCGGCCGGCCGGAGCGGGCCGGCCGGTGCCGGCCGACCGGCCTGGACGAGGGGGTGACCCGGGCCGGTCGGGGCCGTGCTAAGCGCCGCCGTTGAGGTGCTGGAGGGCCAGCAGGGCGAAGAACACCAGGGCGGCGGCCAAAATGATCAAAAGGGAGTAGCCCTGGAAGATGCCGTGCCGGTGGACCTTCTCGCGGGCGGCACGGCAGGCGGGGCACCGGCCCTCGATGACGGGCCCGGCGCACTGGGCGCAGATCAAGTGTTCGCAGCTCATGGATAGGCTCCACTCTCTACGATAGTCGCGCTGCCATACCGATAGCGAGACCGGAATCGTTTTGTTTCCGTTATGGATGTTCCGTGTCAGTCTTCCCCCTAGACTGGCTCTCGCCAACCGGACCGTCGATCCTCGGTAAAGACCGGCGCCTGGCTGGTGAGTAGTGGGAAGCTCCTTCCCAGCACCGTCCTAACCTCTAGACTGGCATGCCGTGATGCGCCCGTGATCCATTTCGATAATGTCACCAAGGTCTACGTCAACCAGAACCGCCCCGCCCTCGACCACGTATCGGTAGATGTGGACAAGGGCGAGTTCGTGTTCCTGGTCGGTCCTTCGGGGTCCGGGAAGTCCACCTTCCTGCGCCTGATCCTGAAGGAGGAGCGGCCCAACAACGGTTCGATCCACGTGGCGGGCAAGGACCTGTCGCGGCTGTCGAACTTCAAGGTGCCGCATCTGCGCCGCCGCATCGGCTGCGTCTTCCAGGACTTCCGCCTGCTCCCCAACAAGAACGTCTACGAGAACGTCGCGTTCGCGTTGGAGGTCATCGGCAAGCCGCGGCGCTTCATCCGCAAGGTGGTGCCCGAGGTGGTCGAGCTCGTCGGCCTCGAGGGCAAGGCGCATCGTATGCCCGACGAGCTTTCCGGTGGCGAGCAGCAGAGGGTCGCCATGGCCCGCGCCTTCGTCAACCGTCCTATGATCCTGCTGGCCGACGAGCCCACCGGGAACATCGACCCCGCGACGAGCATCGGCATCATGAAGGTGCTCGACCGCATCAACCGCACCGGCACCACCGTCGTCATGGCCACCCACGACGCGGCCATCGTCGACTCCATGCGCAAGCGCGTGGTGGAACTGGAGGACGGCAAGATCGTCCGAGACCAGTCGCGTGGCGTCTACGGCCAGGCGTACTAGTCGAAGCGAGAGCTAGGGGACCCACATTGCGGGCTAACTTCATCTTCTCCGAGGTCTGGATCGGCCTCCGCCGCAACCTCACGATGACCATCGCGGTCATCGTGACCGTGGCCATCGGCATGGCCCTGCTCGGCATCGGGCTGATGATCAACACACAGGTCTCCTCGATGAAGAACTACTGGACCGACAAGGTCGAGATCTCGGTCTTCCTCTGCAAGAAGGACGACCCGTTCCCCAACTGCAAGAACAAGGGTGCGGCCACCGAGAACCAGAAGGCCGCGCTCAAGCAGCAGATCCAGGGCCTGAGCCAGGTCCAGCGGGTCGAGTTCGAGAACCAGGCGCAGGCGTACGAGAACTTCAAGCAGCAGTACGCCGACAACACGGTGATGATCTCGGCCATCAAGGTCGACGACCTGCCCGAGTCGTTCCGGGTCAAGCTGAAGGACCCCGACAACTACGGCACGGTGATCGAAACCCTCAAGGGCGCCCCCGGCGTGTCGAACGTCGTCGACCAGAAGGCCCTGGTGGAGAACTTCTTCGGCTTCCTCGGCAAGCTGCGCCTCTCGGCGCTGATCGTCGCGCTCATCCAGGTGTTCGCCGCGATCCTGCTGATCGGCAACACCGTGCGCCTGTCGGCCTACAACCGGCGCCGCGAGACCGGCATCATGCGCCTCGTCGGCGCCTCCAACCTGTACATCCAGGCGCCGTTCGTCATGGAGGGCACCATCGCCGGCCTGATCGGCGGCGTGGGGTCCGCCATCATGCTGATCGCCGCGAAGATCGTGGTGTTCGACCGCATGCAGCAGTACTTCACCTTGGCCACCCAGATGGAGTGGGGCGACGTCGCCACGGTGATCACGGCGACCATGGCGATCGGCGTGGTGATCTGTGTGCTCGCGTCGTTCGTGACGCTTCGTCGTTACCTGCGGGTGTGACGAGATCCCGAGACCCCTCCGCCCCCCGGTAAGCTCGACATCATGCCACGTGAGACCGGGCGAAAGGTCATCGCCCAGAACAAGCGTGCCCGGCATGAGTACATCATCGAGGACACCTATGAGGCCGGCATGGTGCTGACCGGCACCGAGGTCAAATCGCTGCGTGCCGGCCGGGCCAACCTGACCGATGGCTACGCCGTGGTCAGGAACGGCGAGGTGTGGCTGCAGAACGTGCACATCCCTCAGTACAGCCAAGGCACCTGGACCAACCACGCGGCCAAGCGTGAGCGCAAGCTGCTGCTGCACGCCGCCGAGATCAGCCGCCTCATCGGCAAGACCAACGAGGCGGGGCTGACCCTGATCCCGCTGACGCTCTACTTCAAGGACGGCCGGGCCAAAGTCGAGATCGGGCTCGCGCGCGGCAAGAAGGCCTACGACAAGAGGCACGCCTTGGCCGAAAAGCAGGCCAAGCGCGAGATGGCCCGGGCCATGTCCAACGCCGTCCGTCGCCGGGGGGCCTGAGCGGTGGCGTCGGCCGGGCCCGGGTCGTGTCCGACGAGTCACGCCCAGCCGCGCGGCGGCAGCGGCGGCCATCCGGCAGGGCGCGGCCCCGGGCCGCGGGATGTCGCCCGCCGCGGCGTCCGGGCCGGTCTCGCCCTGGCGCTCCTCACGCCCGCCCTGACCGCGTGCTTCGCCGAGCCCACACCGCACGAAGCCGTGCAAGAGTTCCTGGTGGGCTGGGAGGCCGCCGACCCCGCCGGCTACGCCGCCGCCGCGCGCCGCACCGACGGCGACCCCGCCACCGTGCGCAAAGCGCTCTCCGACGCCGTGACGCACCTCGACGCCGACTCGCTGCGGTTCTCCCTCAAAGGCATGACGTCCGACGGCGACCGGGCGCAGGCCCGCTTCCACGCCGTCATCGACCTCGGCGAATACAACAACCCGCCCTGGGAATACGACGGCACCCTGCCCCTGCGCCTCATCGACGGCCGGTGGAAAGTGCACTGGTCGCCCGAAGTGCTGCACCCCAAGCTGCACGAAGGTGAGCGGTTCGCCGTCATCACCGAGTCCAAAGGCCGCCAGCCCATCCTCGACCGCAACGGCGACCCCCTGCAGCAGGAGCAGACCCTCTACGTCGCCGGCGTCTACCCGGCGCGGCTCAAAGACCCCGTCAAAGTGTGCGAGCAGCTCGCCAAGGTCACCGGATTCCCCGAAGACCGCCTGCTCAGCCGCATCAGATCCGCGCCGCCCAAAGAACTCGTGCAGCTCGCCACCTTCGGCCGGGCCAGATTCGCCCAGATCCGCGACAAGCTGCAGGCCATCCCCGGCATCAAGACCCTGCCCGACCGGCAGCCCGTGGCACCCGCCCCGCCCGCCCAGATCATCGGCCAGGTCAGCGCCGTCACCCCCGAAACCGAGCAGCTGCTCGGCGGCCCGCAGCGGGCCGGCGACACCGTCGGCCGCAACGGGCTGCAGAAGGCCTACCAGGACCAGCTCACCAGCTCCACCGAAACCCGCGTCGTCACCCTCAACGAGAAAACCGGCGAACAGGTCGCCGAACTGGCCTCCTGGCCCGGCCGCGCCAACACCCCCGTGCGCACCACCATCGACCGCCGCGTGCAGGCCGCCGCCGAAGCCGCTGTCGCCGGAGCCGGGCCGGCCGCCCTCGTCGCCGTCAAGGCCTCCACCGGCGAAGTGCTGGCCGTGTCGACCGAAAACCTCCACCAGGAACGCGACGCCCTCGCCGGCAAATACCCCGCCGGCACCGCCTATTCGATCATCGCGACCGGCAGCCTGCTCAAAGCCGGCATCGACCCCAAGCGCAAAGTGCCGTGCACCCCCGACCGCAGCGTCGGCGGCGCCCGATTCCAGCAGCAGCCGCTCGCCAACGGCGCCACCGCCGCCGCCACCGCCAACCCCAGCCTCGCCGCCGACTTCGCCCGCGGCTGCGTCACCGCCCTCGCCTCCACCGCCCGCCTCATCGGCGGCGACGCCCTCGCCGACACCGCCGAACGCTTCGGCATCGGCTCCCCCTGGACCCTGCCCCTGCACTCCTTCAGCGGCTGGGCCCCCAAAGCCGACAGCAACGCCGACAAAGCCAAAATCATCGTCGGGCAGACCGTCAAAGTCAGCCCCCTGTCCATGGCCCTCGTCGCCGGCGCCGTCGCCAGCGGCACCTGGCACGCCCCCAAACTCGTCACCTCACCGGCGTCCACCGACCCCGACTCCGACACGCCGCCCCCCGCCGGCCCCGCCCCCGTCAAACTCGACCCCGACATGGTCGGCGAACTCACCACCCTCATGCGCCTCGGCGTCACCTCCGGCACCGCCCGCCTCGCCGCCTCCGGCAAAGACCCCGTGTACGGCGTCGCCTCCGTCGTCGGCTACACCGACAAAAAACAACACGTCGACCTGTCCTGGTTCGTCGGCTGGCAAGGCGACCTCGCCGTCGCCGTCATGACCAAAAAGAACGACCCCCAAGGCGCATCCGCCATCGCCGGCACCTTCTTCACCGCCGCCCGCCCTGCCCCCTGAACCCCGCCCGCCGCACCACCCCGCGAGAAAAACCCGCCCCCGAGCAACCATCGCCCGCCCATCCTGCGTCTTACCGGGTGACTGAGCACCGCTTGGGGGGTTGCGGACTCAGTCGCCGTGATGAGACCAGGGCTTCATCTCGGGGGAAGCCCTGCCGTCCGGACCGGCTCGACCCTGCCGGTCGCCCCCGGGGACGCGCGCCCAGTGCCGCGTCCCCGGGGGTTCG
>JBIQJI010000014.1:0-101065 GCA_044507605.1 Actinomycetales bacterium
GAGCGGCACGACCTGGTGGAGAAGCCCGAGCCGACCCCGACCCCCGACCCCTTCGGCGAAGGCGACGAATTCGGTCAGGGCCCCGACTGCGTTCCGGGCGACTTCACCTGCGTCACCACCGACGAGTCCGGAGACGTCGGGTTCGGCGGCCCGGGAGACGACCCGGGCTTCGGCGACGGCGGTGGCGTGGACGATGACGGCGGTGCAACTTTCACGGAGGACGATGGTGGTGGGTTCGATGCCGATGCTCAGGGCACAGGGACGAACGGCGCCGCCGCGTCCCTGGAGTCGGTGCCCTCGGGCGGCGACTAGGGTGCGGGCATGGAGCGGGTCACGTACTTTTGGCATGATGCGGCGTTGACATGTCGATCAACGGGTTGACCGGCATGCGGTCGACAACCGGAGAGAGCCTTACATGAACGCGGTCCGCGCCGCCGTGTCGCCGAAGCTGGTCGACACCCTGGTCCGAACGCTGCCGCGCAAGGCGGCGCCGTATCTGCCCCTGGCCCTGTACGCGTGGCTGGGGGTGGTGCTCGCGTACCTGTGGAGGGCGCCCTGCCGATTCGGCAACGCCTGGCTCGTCAGCAACAAGCAGTTCCTCGACTTCTGCTACACCGACATTTATCCGCTGTGGTGGAACGAGAAGCTCAACGAGGGCCAGATCCCCTACTACGGGCATCCCGTCGAGTACCCCGTGGGCATCGGCGCCGTGATGGAGGTCGTCCGCCGCTTCGTCAGCTGGTTCCGCGGCGTGTTCCCCTCGGCGAGCGACCCCGAGGGCGGCGTGGTGTTCTACGACACCACGGTGTTCCTCATGGCGGTCTGCCTGGTCGCGGGCGTGGTGCTGATGGGCGCGCTCGCCGGGCCGCGCCGCCGGCGCGACGCGATGTGGTACGCCCTGGCCCCGGGCATCGTCTTGTCGGCGTTCATCAACTGGGACCTGCTGTGCGGGGCGCTCAGCCTCGGCGCGTTCCTCGCGTGGTCGCGCCGCAGGCAGGTGCTCGCGGGCGTGCTGCTGGGGCTGGCCGTCTCCACGAAGTTCTATCCGCTGGTGTTCGCCGGGCCGCTGCTGGTGCTCGCGCTGCGCACCGGGCGGTGGCGGCCGGTGTTGAAGACGCTCGGCGGCGCGGCCGGCGCGTGGCTGGTCGTCAACGTGCCCATCATGATCACGGCGTTCGACGGGTGGAAACGCTTCTACGTCTTCAGCAGCGAGCGGCCCGCCGACTGGGGTTCGCTGTGGTACTTCTTCGAGCACAAGCAGTGGGCGCTGTTCGGCGGCCGGCCGGTCCCGGTGCTCGGCGACCCCGGCCTGCTCGACACGCTCGGCGTGGTCAGTCTCGCCGTGCTCTGCGCCGGTGTGGCGCTGCTCGGCCTTATCGCGCCCACCCGGCCCCGCCTGATGCAGCTGTGCTTCCTGGTGCTGGCCGCGTTCATGCTGACCAACAAGGTGTGGTCGCCCCAGTACGTCGTCTGGCTCGTGCCGTTCGCGGTGCTCGCCCGGCCGAACTGGCGGCCGCTCGTGTGGTGGCAGCTCGCCGAGATCTGGTACTTCTTCGCCATTTGGCTCTTTCTCGTCGACCCGGCCGGACACGATCCAGCGTCGATCGCCGATAGTTCGTACTATCTCGCGGTGTGGGCCCGCGCGATCACCGTCATCATGCTGATGGCGTTCGTGGTCCGCGACATCCTGCGCCCGGGACGGGACCTCGTCCGGCGTGACGGTGTCGACGACCCGTCCGGAGGTGTGTTCGACGGTGCCGAGGATCGGTTCCGTGTCAGGCTCGGCGGCGTCAGCCCGGAGCGGACCGCGCAAGCATGATCACCATGCGGGACAGGTGGGGGTGGCGGTTACCACGGTCTCGATGGCCGAGTCTCGCCCAGGGCACGAGCACGTCCGAGGCCCTTCGGCTGTGGGTGGGCACCCGCCTCGGCCTCCTCGTCGCCGCCACCGTGGGACTGGGCCTGGTCACGCAGGGTGAACAGCTCTCGCCGTTTCTCGACCGCTGGCGGCACTGGGACGCCGCCCTGCTCATCGAGATCGCCCAGTACGGCTACGACGGCAACCCCGCCGAGTCGCCCGACCCCGGCCTGCCGGCGTTCTTCCCCGGCATGCCGCTCGCGCTCCGGATCATGCACGTGGTCGTGCCCGACTGGATCCTGAGCGGCCTGCTGATCTCCTTCGCGGCCGGTGCGGTCGCGGTGGTGGCGCTCGCCCGGCTGGGCGACCTGGAGGGCGGCCCCGGCACCGGCCGATGGGCGGTGCTCACGTGGCTGCTCTGCCCGACGGCGATCTTCCTGTTCGCCGGCTACAGCGAGCCGCTGTTCCTCGCCTTCGCCATCCCCGCCTGGCTGGCCGCCCGCCGCGGCCGCTGGCCCGCCGCCGCGCTGCTCGCGGCGGGCGCGTCGTTCGTGCGCATCACCGGGCTGTTCCTCGCCCTCGCCCTGATCGTCGAATACGTCGCCCACCGGCCCGCCGAGGAGCCCGCACGGGTCGAGCCGGCCGCCCGGAACCCGTGGCGGCCCGCCTGGCTGGTGGTGCCGTTCGTGCCGCTGGTGATCTACGCGGCGTACCAGCACATGCGCACGGGCGACTGGCTGGCCTGGCAGCACGCCCAGCAGGCGGGCTGGGGACGGACCCTGGTGTGGCCCTGGGAGTCGCTGCACACGACCTGGCTGCAGGCCGGGGGCGACGGGCAGTTCGCCTGGGCGTTCCGCATGGAGATCGGCGGCGCGGCCGTCGGCGTGGTCACCGTGCTGTGGCTGCTGGTCATGCGCCGCTGGAGCGAGGTCGTGTACGTGGGCCTGCAGGTCGGCGCGCTGATGGTGTCGGCGTTCTACCTGTCGATCCCCCGCTCGGCGCTGCTGTGGTGGCCGCTGTGGATCGCCCTCGCCCGGCTGGGCTCGCGCCACCGCTGGGTGCTGCTGCTCTACGCCGTGGTGGCGGGCCCGTTGATGGTGCTGAACACCGTGGCCTTCCTCAAGGGCGCCTGGGCCGGCTGACCGGCGCCCCGCTCTCCCCGCTCAGCCGAGATGGCTGCGGAGGAAGGCGATGTCGTCGGCCTGGCCCGGCCCGGGGGTCTCCACGACGATGGGGGCACCGGCGGCGCGGCAGACCGTGAGGATCAGCTCGGGGTCGATCCGGCCCTTGCCGAGGTTGGCGTGGCGGTCGGCGCCGGAGTCGAAGGCGTCGCGCGAGTCGTTGCAGTGGACGAGGTCGATGCGCCCGGTGATCGCCTTGACGCGATCGACGATGTCGGCGAGCTGCTCGCCGCCGGCGTGGGCGTGACAGGTGTCGAGGCAGAACCCGACGTCGAAGCCGTCGAGGGAGTCCCACAGCCGGGCGATGCGCTCGAGCCGCCGTGCCATGGCGTTGCCGCCGCCGGCGGTGTTCTCGATGAGGATGGGGATCGGGCGCTCGAGCCGCTCGAACACCTTGCGCCAGTTGGCGAAGCCGACCTGCGGGTCGTCGGCGGCGTTGACGTGCCCGCCGTGCACGATCAGCCCTTTGGCGCCGAGCTCGGCCGCCGCCGCCAGCTGGCCGGCGAGCAGCTTGCGGCTCGGGATGCGGATGCGGTTGTTGGCGGTCGCCACGTTGATGACGTACGGCGCGTGCACGTAGACGTCGACCGGCGAGCTCTTGATCGCCTCGGCGCTCTCGGGGAGCACCGGGCCTTTCCAGCCCTGCGGATCGCCCAGAAAGAACTGCACGACGTCGGCGCCGCGCGCGGCCGCGTGGGCCAGTGGGTCGTCCTGATCGACGTGAGCTCCGATGCGCACCATGCCCCGAGGGTATCCAACGCCACCGACCGAATCCGCGAGACCGAGGCGCGCGGCCCCGGACCGTCGTCCGCCTGCCGCCCGCTACATCATGTAGCCGCCGTGGAAGATGCCGAGGGCGGCCCCGACGAAGCCGGAGATGATCCCGACGATGTTCAGCGAGCGCTGGGGCGTCGTGACGGAGACGTACTGGGAGTAGAGCCCGCCGAGGAACGCGATGGTGCCTGCCCACGCGGCGACGACGTGGGCGCTGACGATGAATCCGCAGACGAGGGCGAGCACGCCCAGGGCACAGGTGGTCAGTGCGAGGAGGTTCTCCATGCGGTGGCGCCTGCCGTCGGTGTTGAGGGTGAGCCGGAAGGGCGCCCGTTCGATCGGATCACGAAGGTGAGGCACGGCCATCATCCCCTTTCCCTAACCGAGGGATTCCCCCGGTCGGAGCGTGACAATCAGGCCGGACGCCCCCAGACGGCGGACGCGACGAAGGACGCGCGGTGATGGGCTGCTGGTAGTCTGGGCGGGCCCACGTGCGCGGGCGCGATCCGCGACGTCGGCGTCCTCCTGTCACGGCAAGGCGTCGTGACCGCAGAGTCCAGAGGAGGTTGGAGTCTGTTATGCGCCGTTACGAACTCATGGTCATCCTCGACCCGTCCCTCGATGAGCGCAACGTCACCCCGTCTCTCGACCAGTTTCTCTCCGTGATCCGCGAAGACGGCGGCTCGGTGGAGAAGGTCGACGTGTGGGGCCGTCGCCGGCTGTCCTACGACATCGCCAAGAAGTCCGAGGGCATCTACGCCGTCGTCGACCTCACCGCCAACCCGGCGGCGGTCAAGGAGCTCGACCGTCAGCTCAACCTCAACGAGGGCATTCTGCGCACCAAGATCCTGCGTCCTGACGTGCACTGAAGCCCCGGTTTTTGTCGCACGACCACCGTAGTCTGAGCCCAGGCCACGTTCGGTCACCGCGACCGGGCACAAGCGACGATCAGGCACAGCAACGCCCTTGCAGGAGGCCCACCCATGGCAGCAGGCGACACCGTCATCACCCTCGTCGGCAATCTCGTCGACGATCCCGAGCTGCGCTTCACCCCGACCGGGCAGGCCGTGGCGAGGTTCCGCGTCGCGTCCACGCCGCGTTACATGGACCGCCAGACCAATGAGTGGAAGGACGGCGAGTCGCTGTTCCTCACCTGCAACATCTGGCGCCAGGCGGCGGAGAACGCCGCCGAGAGCCTGCAGCGCGGCATGCGCGTCATCGTCCAGGGCAGGCTGCGGCAGCGCAGCTACGAGACCAAGGAAGGCGAGAAGCGCACCGTCTACGAGGTCGAGGTCGACGAGGTCGGTCCGTCCCTGCGCAACGCCACGGCCAAGGTCAACAAGACCTCGCGGCAGGGCGGCGGCTTCGGCGGCGGCCCGGCCGACGACCCGTGGGCGTCCGCCTCGCCGACCCCGCCCCCCGGCTACGGCGGCGGCTTCGGCGGTGGCCAGCAGGGCGGCGGGGGCGACCTCAGCGACGAGCCGCCCTTCTGACCCAATCGAGCGCCCCGCTGGGCGCGTGACCCATCCAGTAACCGAGCGACCATTCCCGCCGTGAGGCGGGGCTCTGAGGAGGAGCACCATGATGGCCAAGCCGGCACTGCGCAAGCCGAAGAAAAAGGTTTGCCTGTTCTGCCACGACAAGATCTCCTATGTCGACTACAAGGACACCGCGCTGCTGCGCAAGTTCATCTCCGACCGCGGCAAGATCCGCGCTCGCCGGGTGACGGGCAACTGCACCCAGCACCAGCGCGACGTGGCCACCGCGATCAAGAACGCGCGTGAGATGGCCCTGCTGCCCTACACCAGCACGGCCCGCTAGGAGGATCCGATGAAGCTGATTCTCACCAACGAGGTGTCGGGGCTCGGCGCCCCTGGCGACATCGTCGAGGTCAAGGACGGTTACGGCCGCAACTACCTGCTGCCGCGTGGCTTCGCGATCCGCTGGACCCGTGGCGCGGAGTCGCAGATCGCCTCGATCAAGAAGGCTCGCGACGCCCGCGCGATCCGTGACCTGGGCGCCGCCCAGGAGGTCGCGCAGCAGCTCGGCGCGCTCCAGGTCCGCCTGCGCACCCGCGCCGGCGAGTCGGGCCGCCTGTTCGGCTCGATCACCACGGGCGACATCGTCGAGGCCGTCACGAAGGCCGGCGGCCCCCAGCTCGACCGTCGCCGCATCGAGATCGGCAACCCGATCAAGAGCGTCGGCACCCACCGCGTCTCGGTGCGCCTCCACCCCGAGGTCTCCGTCGCCCTCGACGTCGAGGTCATCGCGGCCTGACCCGCGCACGATGCCGGCCTCTCCCCCGCGGAGCAGGCCGGCATCGCCGTGTCACGGGCGCTCAGGCGCCAGTGACGAGCCAGGCGGTGCCGTGGGCGCGGGTGGCGAGAGTCACCAGACGGGCCGTCATCCACACCCCCAGGGCGAGCCACAGGGCCACCAGGCCGCCGTGCAGCACGAGCACGGCCAGGGCGCAGGGCAGGTACACGAGCGTCGTCCAGACGCCGGCCCGGGCCAGGTAGCGCTGGTCGCCGGCCCCGATGAGGACACCGTCGAGGACGAACACCACCCCGGCGATGGGCTGGAACAGGGCCACCGGCCACAGCACGGCCAGCAGCTCGTGCGCGACGCCGGGGTCGGCGTCGAACAGGCCGGGCAGCACGGGCCGCAGGGCCGTCATGACGACCGCGAGGGCGAGGCCGCAGCCGATGCCCCAGCCGATCATGCGCCGGGTGGCCAGGCGGGTGGCCGCGATGTCGCCCGCGCCGAGGGTGCGGCCGGTGATGGCCTGCCCGGCGATGGCGATGGCGTCGAGGGCGAACGCCAGCAGCGACCACAGCTGCGTGGCGATCGCGTGCGCCGCGATCTGCGTGTCGCCCATGCGGGTGGCGACCGCGGTGGCCAGCACGAGGACGACGCGCAGGCACACGGTGCGCAGCAGCAGCGCCAGACCCGCCGCTCCCGACGATCTGATGCCGGCGAGCCGGGGGCGCGCCGACGCGCCGTGTCGCCGGCAGCCCCGCAGCACGACCGTGAGGTAGACGAGGGCGGCGAGCGTCTGGGCGAGCACGGTGCCCCACGCCGAGCCGGCGATGCCCAGGCCCAGGCCGAGGACGAACCACGCGTTGAGCGCGGCGTTGAGCGCGAACCCGCCGACCGACACGGCGAGCGGCGTCACGGTGTCCTGCAGCCCGCGCAGCACCCCGGTGCCGGCGAGCACGAGCAGCATTCCGGGCGCGCCGAACAGGCTGATGCGCAGGTAGGTGGTGGCCTGGCCGGACAGCGCGGGGGACGCCCCGAACAGGTCGACCAGCCAGGGCGCGAGCGGCCAGCAGACGGCGATGAGCACGAGCCCGATGGCGGCCGCCAGCCACAGCCCGTCCACGCCGCGCCTGATCGCCTCGCGGGTGTCTCCGGCGCCCACCTGCCGGGCCACCTGGGCGGTCGTCGCGTACGCCAGGAACACGCACAGGTTCACCAGCGTCGTGAGCACGGTGCCCGCGACGCCGAGGGCCCCCAGGGAGACGGTGCCGAGGCGGCCCACGATGGCGTAGTCGGCGAGCAGGAAGAGCGGCTCGGCGACCAGCGCGCCGAACGCCGGAACGGCCAGTCTGAGGATCTCCCTGTCCTGGGCGCGGGATGGCCTGCCGGTAAGCGTCACTGTGCCATTTTGCCGGTTACCGGGCACCAGGTCGGCACATGACCACGTTGGTCACGGACTTCCGGGCGGAGCGCCCGGGCTTGGGCCCGAACTTTTTTTCTTCCACAGGCAGTGGACAGCGTCATCCCTGGTCAGAGCGGATTTTCGCGTGCGGGTTCGGCGAATATCCCCAGGGTTGTCCACAGGCTGCCCACACCCTGGGGGCAGAAGTGCACAGGTTATCCACAGGCTTGTCCACAGGTCACGTTGCCCGGAGGGCGGAGCTTCGCGAAACTGTCACCCCGGTCCGCTACATCTGGGGGTGCGGCCGTTCGGAAGGGGGGACACGGTGAGCATCGCTGAGCCACCTGTCTTTGACGCTTCCTTCGAGCGAACCCCGCCCAACAACATCGAGGCCGAGCAGTCGGTGTTGGGCGGCATGCTGCTGTCCAAGGACGCGATCGCCGACGTCGTCGAGGTGCTGCGCTCCGACGACTTCTACCGCCCGGCCCACCAGATCATCTACGACGTCATCCTGGATCTCTACGGCCGGGGCGAGCCGGCCGACATGGTCACGGTCTTCAACGAGCTGAGCAGCCGGGGCGAGGTCGGCCGCATCGGCGGCGCGCCGTACCTGCACACGCTGACCGCGGTGGTCCCGACCGCCGCCAACGCCGGCTACTACGCCAAGATCGTCCGCGACCAGGCCGTGCTGCGCCGCCTGATCGAGGCCGGCACCCGCATCGTCAACTACGGCTACGGCGGCCAGGGCGAGGAGGTCGACGACCTGGTCGACCGCGCCCAGGCCGAGATCTACGCCGTCACCGAGCGCCGCACCTCCGAGGACTACCTCCCCCTGGCCGAGATCATGCCGGGCACCCTCGACGAGATCGAGGCCATCGGCAGCCGGGGCGGCCAGATGGTCGGCGTCCCCACCGGTTTCCAGGACCTCGACGCCCTGACCAACGGCCTCCACCCCGGCCAGATGATCGTCGTCGCGGCCCGGCCGGCGGTCGGCAAGAGCACGCTGGGTCTTGATTTCGCCCGATCCGCCGCCATCAGGCATGGGATGACGACGGTCGTGTTCTCGCTGGAGATGTCGCGCAACGAGATCACGATGCGGCTGCTGTCGGCCGAGGCCAGGGTGGCGCTGCACACCATGCGGTCGGGCATGATGAACGACGAGGACTGGACCCGCCTGGCGCGGCGCATGAGCGAGGTGGCCGAGGCGCCGCTGTTCATCGACGACTCGCCGAACATGTCGATGATGGAGATCAGGGCCAAGTGCCGGCGGCTGAAGCAGCGGCACGACCTGCGGTTCGTGATCGTCGACTATCTGCAGCTGATGAGCTCGCCCAAGCGCACCGAGAGCCGGCAGCAGGAGGTCTCCGAGATCTCCCGGGCGCTGAAGCTGCTCGCCAAGGAGCTGGAGGTGCCGGTCATCGCGATCAGCCAGCTCAACCGCGGCCCCGAGCAGCGCACGGACAAGCGCCCCCAGGTGAGCGACCTGCGCGAGTCCGGCTCCATCGAGCAGGACGCCGACGTGGTCATCCTGTTGCATCGAGAGGACGCATACGAGCGCGAGTCGCCCAGGGCGGGCGAAGCGGACCTGATCGTGGCCAAGCACCGCAACGGCCCGACGGCCACGGTCGTCGTGGCCTTCCAGGGCCACTACAGCCGGTTCGTCGACATGGCGCACTGAGCCGGCGGGCGGCGCCCCCGCTCACTCCCACCGGAACAGCCGCACGGCGAGCGCGCTCATGGCGGCCAGCCACACCGCCATCACCACCAGCGCCAGCGGCGACGGCGCGGCGCCCTGCCAGGTGTCGCGCAGCGCCTGCGCCAGCGCGCCGCTGACCGTGAAGTCGCTGATCGTGCGCAGCACCTCGGGCATGGTGTCGCGCGGCACCCACAAGCCGCCCAGGAACAGCAGGGGGAACAGCACGAGCGTACCGACGCCGGGAGCCGACCGGGCGTTGGGCGCCAGGACCGCCACCAGCAGGCCGAGGGAGAGCATGGCGGCGGTGCCGAGCACGAACACCAGCAGGAACGCCGCGAACCGCCCGGGCACCTCGACGCCCAGGACGATGCCGCCGAGCACGATCAGCAGGGCCGTGGCGATGACGGCCATGGCCAGGTTCAGCACGAGGTGCACGGCGAGCAGCCGGGCCGGCGACACCGGTGTGGTGGACATGCGGCGCAGCACGCCGTTCTGGCGGTAGGTCGCGAGCACCGACGGCAGGAAGGTCAGCGCGGTGGTCGCGATGGACAGGATCGCCATCATCGAGGGCAGCTGGGTGTCGATCACCCGCTCGCCGCCGAGGTCGGGCGCCGGCGTACGGAAGGCGGGGATGCTCGCCCCGAGGATGAGCAGCAGGGCGACCGGCAGCACGATGGGGAACAGGATCGCCGCCGGCTCGCGCAGCATCAGCTTCAGTTCGGTCAGCAGCATCACCGGCAGGTGCGCCCTGCCCCTGGCGGCGGGCCGGGCGCCCGTCGTGACGGTCTCGTTCATCGGAACTCCTGGTGGTGGGGGACGGGTAGGGGCGGGCGCGGTCAGCTCTCGATCGAGCTGCCGGTGAGGGTGAGGAAGGCGTCGTCGAGGGTGGGGTTGGCGACCTGCAGGCCGAGGGCCTGGACGCCGTGGCCGAGCAGCGTGGTGATCACCTGACCGGTCAGGTCGTCGCCGGTGCCCGCCACGATGATGTGGTCGTCGTCGCGGGTCACCCGGGTGACGCCGGGCAGGCCGGCGAGCACGTGGTCCTCGACGGGCGCCGAGGGGCGGAAGCGCAGCCGTTCCTCGTAGCCGGCCCGGCGCACCAGCCCGGCGGGGGTGTCGACGGCCGCGACCCGGCCCGTGTCGATGACGGCGACACGGTCGCACAGGCGCTCGGCCTCCTCCATGAAGTGCGTGACGAGGATGACCGTGATGCCCCGGTCGCGGACCTTCTCGATCAGCTCCCAGGTGTCGCGGCGGGCCTGCGGGTCGAGGCCCGTGGTGAGCTCGTCGAGGATCGCGATGCGCGGCTCGCCGACCAGGGCCAGCGCGATCGACAGGCGCTGCTTCTGGCCGCCGGACAGGCCCGCGTATCTGCTGCCGCGCTTGGCCGTCAGGCCGACCTCGTCGAGCAGCCGGTCGGTGTCGACGGGGTGGGGGTAGAAGGAGGCGTACAGCTGCAGGGCCTCCCAGACCTTGATCTTTTCCGGCAGGGCCGAGCTCTGCAGCTGCACGCCGACGCGGCGCCGGATCTCGGTGCGGTCGCGGCCGGGGTCGAGCCCGGTGATCGCGATGGTGCCGGCGTCGGGGGTGCGCAGCCCGGAGAGGCACTCGACCGTGGTGGTCTTGCCGGCGCCGTTGCGGCCGACGATTCCGAAGATCTCTCCGGCCTCGACCGAGAACGACACGTCGTCCACGGCCACCTGGTCGCCGTACAGCTTGCGCAGGTGGGTGACTTCGATGATTGCCATGCCGGTTACGCTAAGAACGTGACGGCCCGCCCGGAATGTGGCTGCGCGCCGAGCCGGGGTGGACCTATCCCCACCTCAAGAGGGGCCTCAGCTCCAATGACTCCCCGCCCGAAGACCCGCACACTGGCACCATGACCCGGCAGACAGTGCATCATCAGGCCCCCGACGAGCGGATCACGCGGCGGTCGGCGTGGCCGTCCGGCCTGGGCGCGACCGTGCGCCTGATGGGGCGCGGGCTCGCGCTGTTCGCCCTGGGCATCGCGCAGCTCCCGCTGGCGGCGATCGCGCTGCTCGGCATCCTCATCGGCCTCGGCCTGGGCGCGATCTTCCTGTTCCCGCCGACGGTCCGGCTGACGCGGGCGTGGACCGGCCTGGCCCGGCGGCTGTCGTACGAGTGGTCGGGCGTCCCCATCGAGGACCCCTACCAGCCGCCGCCGCCCCCGCCGGTGCCGCAGCGCGACGGCTGGTACCGCGAAGGGCGCAATCTCTACAAGACGCCCCGCGTCCCGGCGTTCACCCGCCGTTTCAACTGGATGATCAAAGACTCCGCCACCTGGCGCGACCTGGCGTGGCTGTTCTGCTACCCGTTCTCGGGCGGGCTGATCGCGGCGGCGCCGGTCGGCCTGCCCGCGTACGGCATCGTGCTGATCGCCACGGGGCGGCCGCTGGAGCAGGTCGCGGGCATGGTGGTCCTGGTCGGCGGTCTGCTGCTCGCCCCGCGCATCCCCCGCCTGTACGGCCTGTGGAACGCCGTGCTGCTCGGCCCGACCGAGAGCGCCCGGCTGGCCAGGCAGGTCGACCGGCTCACCCGCAGCCGCACCGACACCGTCGACGCGCAATCGGCCGAGCTGCACCGCATCGAGCGCGACCTGCACGACGGGGCGCAGGCCCGCCTGGTGGCCATCGGCATGACCCTGGGGGCCGCCGAGCAGCTCGTCGACAGCGACCCCGCCGCCGCGCGGGCGCTGATCGAGAAGGCGCGCGACGCGTCGTCGACGACGCTGGCCGAGCTGCGCCGCCTGATCCGCGGCATCCTGCCGCCTGTGCTGGCCGAGCGCGGTCTCGGCGACGCCGTGCAGGCGCTGGCCCTCGACAGCCCGCTCGACGTCACCGTCAGCGTGGACCTGCCGGTGCGGCCCGAGCCGCCGGTCGAGACGGCGGCCTACTTCGCGATCAGCGAGCTGCTCGCCAACGCCGCGCGACACGGGGGCGCGCGCGAGGCGACGGTCGACATCAGCCGCCGTGACTCGGCGCTGCGCATCACCGTGACCGACGACGGCGAGGGCGGGGCGGACCCGTCGCGCGGCAGCGGGCTGCGCGGCCTGGAGCGGCGGCTGGCGGCCTTCGACGGAGTGCTGGCGCTGCACAGTCCCCCCGGCGGCCCGACGGTCGCCACGATCGACCTGCCGCGCGTGCTGCCCGGGGCGGCTCCGCGGTCCCGGCCGATGCCCAGGTGGAAGCAGGCGGTGCTGGGCCTGTGCTGGGGATTGTTCTGGCTGCCGCTGTTCCCGCAGGGCATCGTCACGTTCATCATCAAGCTGGTGGGAGTCCCCGAGCACAAAAGCTGGTTCCTGGCGCTCTACCTGCCCGACCCGCTGTCGTGGGTGACGATCATCGTGCTGATCAACGTGGGCCTGGCGATGCTGATCACGGGCCTGCGGCTCGGCGCCCAGGCCGGCTGGAACGATTCGTCCTGCTGATGGGGCGGTGACCTGTGCACGCACGCGCGGTTAGGTTGGCACCGTGAGAGTCGTCCTGGCCGAGGATCTGTATCTGCTGCGCGACGGGCTCGTGCACCTGCTCCAGGCGCACGGGTTCGAGATCGCGGCGGCCGTCGAGAGCGGCCCGGAGCTGCTGAAGGCGCTGATCGAGGAGCGTCCCGACGTGTCGGTGGTCGACGTCCGGCTGCCGCCCACCTTCACCGACGAAGGGCTGCAGGCGGCGCTGGCGGCCCGCAGGCGCATCCCCGGGCTGCCGGTGCTGGTGCTCTCCCAGCACGTCGAGCAGCTGTACGCCCGCGAGCTGCTGGCCGACGGGTCGGGTGGGGTGGGGTATCTGCTGAAGGACCGGGTGTTCAACGCCGACCAGTTCGTCGACGCGCTGCGCCGGGTCGCGGCCGGCGGCACGGCCATGGACCCCGAGGTGATCGCCAAGCTGCTGGCCAGCAAGGCGCGCAACGAGCCGCTCGGCAGCCTCACGCCGCGCGAGCGCGAGGTGCTGGAGCTGATGGCCGAGGGGCGGTCGAACGCCGCGATCTCCCAGCGGCTGTTCCTCAGCGAGAGCGCGGTCGGCAAGCACACCGCGAACATCTTCGGCAAGCTCGGCCTGGCCCCGAGCGACGATGACAACCGGCGCGTGCTCGCCGTCCTGGCGTACCTGAACGCCGCCCGCTCCTGACCGGTTTCTGTCGGCCCCGTCGGCTAGTTTTGCGGCATGTACGGCCACTCCAGGCACGTGCCTCGCGAAGGGGGAGGACACCGGTGAAGTTCCAGGTGAGCCGCGACGTTCTGGCCGAAGCCGTGGCGTGGGCGGCCCGGGTGCTGCCGAGCCGCCCGGCCGTCCCCGTGCTGTCCGGGCTGCTCATCGAGGCGGCCGGCGATCTGACGTTGTCGGCGTTCGACTACGAGGTGTCGGCGGTGGCCTCGATCGAGGCCGAGGTGGCCGAGCCGGGGCGGGTGCTGATCCCGGGGCGGGTGCTGGCCGAGATCACCCGGAGCCTGCCCGACCGGCCGGTCGAGGTCGTCACCGAGGGGGCGGAGGCGGTGCTGACGTGCGGCAGCGCCGAGTTCGCGCTGCTGACGATGCCCGTGGCCGACTTCCCGGCGCTGCCGCAGATGCCGCCGGCGGTGGGCGCGGTCGGCGGGGTGACGTTCGCGACGGCGGTGCAGCAGGTGGCCGCGGCGGCGAGCCGCGACGACACGCTGCCGATGCTGACGGGCATCCGCGTCGAGATCGACGGCGCCAACGTCTCGATGGCGGCGACCGACCGCTATCGCATCGCGGCCCGCGACTTCCTGTGGCACCCCGCAAAGCCGGATGTGCGGGCGGCGGCGATGGTGCCGGCCAGGGTGCTGGTGGAGGTGGCGCGCACGTTGCGGGCCGGCGAGGTGTCGGTGGCGCTCGACGGTAACGTGGCGGGGTTCGAGAGCGTGGGGCGGCGCACCACCGTGCGGCTGCTCGACGAGCAGTTCATCGACTACCGCTCCCGGCTGACCACCGACTGGCCGATCCACGCCGATCTCGACACCGCGCCGTTCGTCGACGCGATCAAGCGGGTGGCGCTGGTGGCGGAGCGCAACACCGCGGTCCGGCTGGTGTTCTCGCAGGGCCAGGTGCTGGTGCAGGCGGGGGGCGGCGACATCGGGCGCGGCACCGAGGCGCTGGCGGCCGACCTCGACGGTGCCGACATCGAGATCGCGTTCCAGCCGCAGTTCCTGCTCGACGGGCTGGCGGGCGTCGAGACCGACCGGGTGCGCCTCAGCATGGACTCCCCGACCCGGCCCGCGCTGATCACCGGCGAGGGCGGCGAGAGCGACTTCCGCTACCTGGTGATGTCACTGCGGCTCGCCTGAGGTGAGCGAGATCAGGATGTGCTCCATGCAGGCGTGGCCGGCGCGCTCGGCGGCCGCCACGTCGCCGGCGGCGATGGCCCGCACGATCGCCTCGTGCGGGATGTAGCTCTTCTCCAGGGGCACACCGGCGGCGGTGATGCTGGCGCGCAGCGCGTTGGCGAAGTCGTGGTAGAGGTCGATGAGCACCCGGTTGTGCGTGGCCTCGACCACGGTCATGTGGAAGGCCAGGTCCGCCTCGACGAACTCCTCCGACTCCCGCTGCGACCAGGCCTGCTCACGCCGTTCGAGCGCGGCGCGCAGCAGCTCGATGTCGGCCTCGGTGCGGCGGGCGGCGGCGAGGCGGGCCGCCTCGACCTCCAAGGCGCGCCGCACCTCCAGGATCTCCAGTTGCTCGGCGGCGCGCAGGCGCCGCAGCATGGCCCCGGACAGCTCGTTGGTGGCCCGTACGTAGGTGCCGTCGCCCTGACGGCATTCGAGCAGCCCGGCGTGGGTGAGGGCGCGCACCGCCTCCCGCACGGTGTTGCGCCCGACCCCGAGCTGTTCGGCGAGGACGGTCTCAGTAGGGATCTTGGCGTGCAGCTTCCACGCGCCTCCGGTGATCTGCTCCTTGAGCTGCTCGATCACCTGGTCGACGAGGGAAGCCCGCTGGGCCGTACGCAGACTCACGTCCGCCTCCTCCGAGTAAACCAGTCATCCCATGAGTCAATGACTGGTTGAACCCTAATATTACGCGGCCTTCAGTCCCAAATCTTCGACTGAGCTCAGGAGGAAGCGCCCGGGAGTTCCGGGCCGTGCCCCGCGGGGTCGCCCCCGCAGGGCACGCACTAACGCGTGAGCACGGCGGGGGCCGTGGAGCCGGGCATGTTGGCCCGGATGCCGACGGCTTCCAACGCTCTACGATACGCCGTGAACTGTTCGTGCCTGGAGCCGGCTCGTCCCCACAGATCGCCGAGCTCGCGCCACACGCGGGCGCTCTCGCGGTCGGGGCCGGCACCGGTGGCGTTCTGCAGGAGGTCCTGCGCCTTGGCCAGCAGGCCCGAAACATCACTTTCGGACCGTGCCAACGCCACGTGGGCGAAGACCAGCTGCGCCGAGGCGGCGATCACCCCCGGCGAATCGCCCAGCTGGGTGAGCGCGCGCCGGGCCAGCTCCACCGCGCCGTCGAGATCGCCCGACTGGATCTTGACGTGGGCGAGCACCATCAGGCTGCGGGCATGCTCGGCGGACTCGCCGGGAAAGATCGAGAGGATCTTCGCCGCGCGCCCGGCCAGCTCGTCGGCGCGGGCGAGATCACCGCCCCGCTCGCCCACCTGGGCGGCCACGACCCGCGACCACTGCATGGCGACCCGGGCGATGCGGACCGCGAGCCGGGCTGGCCGGCCGGCCGCGAGCGCGTCGTCGGCGAGCCGCACGGCCAGCGCGGAGTCCTCCCGCTCGGAGGCCGCCGTGCTGGCCCGCCACAGCGCCGTGATCTCGCTGGTGCGGTCGACGGCGTCGGGCATGTCGTTGGCGGCGAGCACCTGCTCGACGTACGGCAGGCCCGTCTCGGTCTCGGCGAGCACGGCCGCGAGGTCGATGGCGACCTCGCCGTGGATCAGCGACAACTGCTCGACCTCGGCGAGCGCGTGCGCGGCCAGATCACGGGCGCGCAGCAGGTCGCCGGCCCGCTGGTAGCAGCGGCACAGCGCGACCGCGAGGGGCAGGTCGGCGAGCCGTTCGGGGTGCGCCGCGGCCTCCCTGCGCAGCCGCTCGTACGTCTCGACCGCGCGCCCGATCTTGCCCTGACGCTCCAGGGCGCGGGCGCGGCCGAGCCGTGCCTGCGCGGCGAGCATCGCATTGTCCTCGCCCGCCGCTTTGACGATCTCGCCGAAGCGGTCGACGGCGGTCGCGGGATCGCCGTGGTACAGCTCCAGCTCGGCGTGGCGCAGGCCCAGTTCGGTGTCGATGCGCTGGCGTGGCTCGATTCCGTGGAGGAGGAACTCGGTCGTGCAGCCGAGCCGCTCCGCCAGCAGGCGCGCGACGACCGGGGTCGGCGTACGCTTGCCGGACTCGATGAGAGAAAGGTAGCTGTCTGAGAGGTCGGGGCCGGCCAGTTGGGCCTGGGACATCCGCCTGCTCAGCCGTAAACCGCGGACGCGGTCACCGATGGAACCCTGACTCGGCATCTGATCTCTCACGGCGGGGGAGTGGTCAATGGTGTCGCCATGATGGCACGAACTGGCCCAATCGGGTAACCCTCTGTTAAGAATCTGATGGAAGAACTGTAGAGAATTTCCCGAGATACCGGACAATCGAGCCGTTAGTCGTCCCCATCTCCTTTACCGGGGAATACCATCTGGCAGACCTCCAGGTAGAGGGTCTCCGGGTGGGGCAGGTAATGGACCTCCCGGAACGCCTGATCCTGGCCGGCCGATTCCATGATGAAGGAACCATAGCCGAGCAGCCGGCCGAGAAGGCTGCGCTGAAAGCTCATGTCGGTCACTTTGCCCAGAGGCATCATGTTGACCTTACGCGTGATCAACCCGGACGTGACCAACATTCGCTCCGTGGTCACCACGAAGTAGTCGACCGACCACTCCGCGACCTTCCAGACGAACCGGACGAGCAGCAGCAGCCACGCCCACCAGACGATCACCATCGCCTGGCCGCCGTTGTTGTCGCCGAGCCACTTGCTGAGCAGCCCTGCCACGATGAGACCGACGAAGATCTCGGCGAACGGGCGGAGCAGCACCGCGGGGTGCCGGCGGACCATGATGTTCTGCTGCTCGTGGGGTAGCAGGAAGCGGTTGACCGATGACGCGCTGGAGTCTCCGCGGTTCACAAGCCTCATGTCAGCCCGCCTGTCTCAGCCGAGTCATGTCGGCCGTCTCATGTCAGTGCCGTAAAGAATTGGGCCAGCGAATCCGCCGCCCCTACCACGGTGTTCATAGCGCCCTTCACCACATCTGCCGCAGCGGCGGGTCGCGTGAACAGATAGAAAGCCACGAACGCGATGGCTGTGTACGTCAGAACCTTCTTGACCTGCACTTAGCTCCTCCGATACCCCACTGACCCGTACGCCCAACATCTAGATTACCCACGCCTTAGCTCGGGTAAAGCGCCTTACGACTCATACCGTCTGGCGCGTCGCACATCGCGACTCTCAGCGACCCCCGGGTGGCTCCGTGTGGGCCAGCACCTGGAGATGCCTGCGCGCGATCCGCTCCACCAGACTCGGGTAGGCATGACCCGTCACCTCCATGGCCCCGTGCAGGGCGGCCGCCACGCAGCGGTTGACGGTGGCGGCCGGGTGCACCCCGGCGAACTCGTCCCGCAACACGGCTTCGACCTGCTGATACGGCTGCTCGTACGGCTCGGCCGGTGGCTGAGTCATGCCTTCTCCCCGATGTCGCCCGGCATGGGGGCGCACCCATTGACGTCGCTCTAAGTACCCAAGTGATAACAATCTGTAACCGAGTCTAGCGACAGGACGAGGCCCGCCCGGCCACGTGGGAAAGATTCAGACGACGCCGTAGAGCCGGTCGCCGGCGTCGCCGAGACCCGGGACGATGTAGCCGTTCTCGTTGAGACGTTCGTCGAGGGCGGCGGTGACGACCCTGATCGGGTGGCCGGAGCCGGCGAAGGTCCGCTCCAGGTGGGCCAGCCCTTCGGGGGCGGCGAGCAGGCAGATGGCCGTGGCGTCCAGGGCGCCGCGCTCGAACAGCAGCGTCAGCGCGGCCGCCAGGGTGCCGCCGGTGGCGAGCATCGGGTCCAGGACGTAGCACTGGCGGCCCGACAGGTCCTCGGGCAGCCGGGTGGCGTACGTCTGTGCCTTCAAGGTGCCCTCGTCGCGGATCATGCCGAGGAAGCCGACCTCGGCCGTGGGCAGCAGCCGCGTCATGCCGTCGAGCATGCCGAGCCCGGCGCGCAGGATCGGCACCACGAGCGGCGCCGGCCGGGCGAGCCGCAGGCCGTGCGCCGGTGACAGCGGCGTCTGGACGGTCACCTGGTTCGTCCTGACGTCACGGGTCGCTTCGTACGCCAGCAGCGTCACCAGCTCGTCGGCCAGCCGCCGGAACGTCGGCGAGTCGGTGCGCACGTCGCGCAGCGCCGTCAGCTTGTGCGTGACCAGCGGGTGATCAACGACCAGGGTGTCCATAAGGGACAACGCTACTGAACCAGGACCTCGCAGGCCATCCGGTCTTCGCCTCCGGCCGGCCGGTGGGAGCCAGGCAGGGATTTGATCACAATTTGGCCCGACAGCCCTACGGTGCGGCGGCGAGTCTGCGAGCATTGCCGGATAAGGCGAAGGCATGCGTGGGGTGACGATGATAGACCAAGCAGGTGACGCTGCCCTCGATTTCGCCATCGTGGTCTACCGCGAAGACGATCACTGGGAGGCCGACATGCTCCCCGTGGCCCTCACCTCCGACCTCGACCGCCTGATCCACGCGCTGCGCCAGCAGCCCAGCATGAGCGGCACGATTGGGCTGGTCGACGTGGGGGATGAGTTCTTCGTGGCGCTCAGGGTGCTCGGCGATCGGGTCAACATCTTCCTGTCCGACATCGCCGCCGCCTGGGACTGGCCGCTGGCCGAGCAGGTGCTCGACCACCTCGACATCCCCCTCCCCGACGAGGACGAGCTCGACGAGATCCTCCGCGACGATGACGACAAGGACGAAGCCCGCATGGTGCTCTTCGCCGGAGACCCATCGATATTCGCTGATCTCGGAATGGACGAGATGGAGCTGCTCGCGCTCTCCGGAGACCGTGAGCTGCTCCCCGATGAGATGCTTTCCAGCATCGCCGCAAGGCTGGGCTTCTCCCAGCCGTACGAACGTGCCGTCGACGCCGCAATCGGCTGACCTCGGGAGCGTGCCATGCCCGTGGGACCGTCGAACCTCTTCGCCGCAGCCTTCGTGCGCAACGGGCGCACCTGGTCCGGCGTCGAGGTCGATCTCTCCGACGCGCAGATGCCCGACGATGTGGGCGACCTCGTGCAGGACGCCCTCGGACTGACCGGTGACGAGCTGACCCTGCTCTGCGTGGAGGTCGAGGACGAGTGGTTCGCGCTCGTCCGCTACGACGGCGACGCCGAGCCCCGGGTGTTCGTCTCCGACGTGCGGGCCGGGGCGGGCGACCACCTCGGCGAGATGCTCACCGAGCTGGCCGGCGTCGCCCCCGACCACGACTCCTCCGACCTCGGTGTCCGCCCGGCCGGCGACCTCGACCTGCTGAGCGACTTCGGGGTGGGCGCCGAGGAGCTGCTGGAGCTCAGCATGGAGGAGGGCGTGCTGCCGGCCGACACGCTCAGCGTGATCGCCGAGCGGCTGGAGTTCGCCGACGAGCTCGACCGGCTGCGCTGACCCGCCGATGCCAGGGCTCGACGCGGCGATGCGGCTCGCCCTCGCCGAGGCGGAGCGGGCCGCGCGGCGCGGCGAGGTGCCCGTCGGGGCGGTCGTGCTCGACCCTTCGGGCGAGCCGCTGGCGACCGCCGGCAACGACCGCGAGGCGGCCGCCGACCCGACCGCCCACGCCGAGGTCCTGGCGCTTCGCGCGGCGGCGTCGGCCCTGGGCCGGTGGCGGCTCGACGGCTGCACGCTGGTCGTCACGCTGGAGCCGTGCACGATGTGCGCGGGGGCGGCCGTGCAGGCCAGGGTGGCCCGCGTCGTCTACGGCGCCGCCGATGAGAAGGCGGGCGCCGCGGGCTCACTGTGGGACGTTCTGCGCGACCGCCGGCTCAACCACCGCCCGGAGGTGATCGCGGGGGTGCTCGCCGCCGAATGCGCCGCCCCGCTGCGACGGTTCTTCGCCGCCCGGCGCGGCCGCGAGGTCTCCGACCGGTCACATCGGCCGCGCGCGGCCGACTGATCGGGGGCACGGCAGGGTACGGTGCCGCAGCATCCGCCGCCCTCCGGAGGGCGGCCGTCACGGAGTCGATACAGGAGGTATCCATGCGGGCACTCACCGTCCGGCCGGGAGAGAAGGACTCGCTGCGGGTGGAGGAGGTGCCCGATCCGGAGCCGGGCGCGGGCGAGCTGCTCGTCGACGGCCTGGCGCTCGGCATCTGCGGCACCGACCGCGAGATCGCCGACGCGGAGTACGGCTGGGCGCCGCCCGGCCGGGACCGCCTGGTGCTCGGCCACGAGTCGCTGGGCCGCGTGCGGCAGGCCCCCGAAGGCTCCGGTTTCGTGCCGGGCGACCTGGTGGTCGGGGTCGTCCGGCGCCCGGACCCCGTGCCCTGCCCGGCCTGCGAGCGCGGCGAGTTCGACATGTGCCGCAACGGCCGCTACACCGAGCGGGGCATCAAGCAGATCGACGGCTACGGCAGCACGCGGTGGACCGTCGAGCCGGCGTACGCCGTCAAGCTCGACCCCTCGCTGGAACGGGTCGGCATGCTCCTGGAGCCCATGACCGTGCTCGCCAAGGCGTGGGACCACATCGAGCGCATCGGCCGCCGGGCGTGGTTCGACCCCGGCAGCGTGCTGGTCACCGGCGCCGGCCCCATCGGGCTCATGGCGGCGCTGCTCGGCCGTCAGCGAGGGCTGGAGGTCCACGTGCTCGACCGGGTGACCGAGGGCCCGAAGCCGGAGCTGGTGGAGGCGCTCGGCGGCGTCTACCACGTGGGCACGATCGCCGAGGCGGTGGGGCAGGCCAAGCCCGACATCATCATCGAGGCCACCGGGGCGGGCAGGCTCGTCTTCGACGCGATGGAGAACACCGCTGCCGCCGGCATCGTATGCCTCACCGGGGTCTCGGCCCGCGACCGGCACCTGAGAATCGACGCCGGGTCGATCAACCGCGACATCGTGCTGGAGAACGACGTGGTGTTCGGTTCGGTCAACGCCAACCTGGGCCACTACCGCATGGCCACCGAGGCCATGGCCGCCGCGGACCGGAGCTGGCTGGAACGGCTGATCACCCGCCGCCTGCCGCTGGAGCGGGCGCCCGAGGCCCTCACGCCCGCCGAAGGAGACATCAAGGTCGTGATCGACCTGCAGCCGGCCTGACCGGGCGAGGCCGGTGACGACGAACGCCCCAGGACGGATCCGGGTGGGATCTGCCCTGGGGCGTCACGATGGCGGTGGAGGTGGGATTTGAACCCACGGATGGGTTGCCCCATCACACGCTTTCGAGGCGTGCGCCCTCGGCCACTAGGCGACTCCACCGCGGAGCAGCCTACCCGAAATCGGCCGTGCTCCGCGCATCGTTATCCGCCTGCTCCAAGTCGAGCACGCGCGCGTGCAGCACCGAGCGCTGCTGCAGGGCCGCCCGCAGGGCGCGGTGCAGGCCGTCCTCCAGATACAGCTCGCCACCCCACCGCACCACGTGCGGGAACAGGTCGCCGTAGAACGTCGAGTCGGCGGCGAGCAGAGAGTGCAGGTCGAGGACGGCCTTGGTCGTGATCAGCGAGTCGAGCCGGATCTGCCGGGGAGGGATCTGCGCCCATTGCCGAGACGACAGACCATGCGGGGGATAGGGGCGTTCATCGCCGACCAACTTGAAGATCACTCAAGGTAGTTTAGGAGAAGCGGGCTGCGCGCCGGGCGCCGTCGCACCCGCCACGACGCCGATCGGAGCGGGCCGATCGTGCCGGCGCGAGGAGGTTGGGCCTGGCAGTGGGCCGGGTTCCATGTTGCACTGAGATCATGACGTCTCTGGGGAATCCCCCGCGCGCACCCGGCGGGCCTGGCTCAAACTGGCCGCGGTGACGCTCCTGCCGACCGCCGGATTCACCGCCGCGGTGTGGACGGTGCCGGTGGCCGCCTGGCACGCGCTGATCCAGATGATTCCGGTGCTCGTCTTCGTGCCGATGGACTAGCGTGCACGCGAAAGGCCCCACCGCGGACGATGGGGCCTTTCGACGCGCCCTTCGGGCACTGGCGGAGGATAGGAGATTCGAACTCCTGAGGGGTTGCCCCCAACACGCTTTCCAAGCGTGCGCCCTAGGCCAACTAGGCGAATCCTCCGTGGAGAAGCCTACCCGAAGTTCGGGGGGTCCGGTGACCGCCGGGCGCGACCGGGCGCAAGGTGCGGCGAGCACACGCCGGCCATGGCTAGACTAGGGCTCGACCCCCTGTGCGGCGTCATCCTGTGAACCTCCCCAGGGCCGGAAGGCAGCAAGGATAAGCGGGCTCTGGCGGGTGCGCGGGGGGTCCTTTGGCTTCAACCTCCAGGTGGGATCAGCCCTCATGACCCTTGCGCTTTATCGCAAGTACCGGCCCGGAACGTTCGCCGAGGTCAAGGGTCAGGAGCATGTCACCGAGCCGCTGCGTCAGGCGCTGCGCACCGGCCGCGTCAACCACGCCTACCTGTTCAGCGGTCCGCGCGGCTGCGGCAAGACCTCCAGCGCACGCATCCTGGCCCGCTCGCTCAACTGCGAGAAGGGGCCGACGCCCGACCCGTGCGGCGAGTGCGAGTCGTGTGTCGCGCTCGCCCCCACCGGCCCCGGCCATCTCGACGTCATCGAGATCGACGCCGCCTCGCACGGCGGTGTCGACGACGCGCGCGACCTGCGGGAGCGGGCGTTCTTCGCCCCGGTCTCCGCGCGGTTCAAGATCTACATCATCGACGAGGCGCACATGGTGACCCGCGAGGGGTTCAACGCGCTGCTGAAGCTCGTCGAGGAGCCGCCCCCGCACCTGAAGTTCGTGTTCGCCACGACCGAGCCCGACAAGGTCATCGGCACCATCAAGTCGCGCACCCACCACTACCCGTTCCGGCTGATGCCGCCGGCGACGCTGCGCCGGCTGATGGAGGAGATCCTCGACTCCGAGTCGGTGCCGTACGAACCGGCGGCGCTGCCGCTGGTGGTGCGGGCCGGCGCCGGGTCGGCCCGCGACTCGCTGTCGATCCTCGACCAGCTGCTCGCCGGCGCAGACGACTCCGGCATCACCTACGCCCGGGCCGTGGCGCTGCTCGGCTACACCGACGCCGACCTGCTCGACGAGGTGGTCGACGGGTTCGCCCGGCGCGACGGGGCGCAGGTGTTCCAGACCGTCAACCGGGTCATCGAGGGCGGGCACGACCCGCGCCGGTTCGCCATGGATCTGCTGGAGCGGTTCCGCGACCTCGTGGTGCTCGCCAACGTGCCCGACGCCGCCGGCAACGGGCTGCTCGACCGGCCCGACGACGAGCTGGAGCGGCTGCGCGCCCAGGCCGGTTCGATGGGCCCGGCCGAGCTGACCCGGGCCGCCGAGGTGTTCAACGCGGGGCTCACCGAGATGCGCGGCGCGACCTCGCCGCGGCTGCTGCTGGAGCTGATGTGCGCGCGGGTGCTGCTGCCCGCCGTCGACACCGGCGAGGCGTCCCTGCTCGCCCGGCTGGAACGCCTGGAGCGCCAGGGCCCCGTGGCCGCTGCGCCGTCGCCCGATGTCCGGGCCGAGGCCGGCCCGGCGGGTGGCCGGTCGGACGATCAAAGGACGCCGGTGGCCGTCCAGGGAGCGGGTGCCGGCGACCGCACGGCCGGCGCGGGGCCGGGCCGAGGTCAGGTCCCGGCGGCGAGAGGCGCCCAGGCGGCCGATGACTGGCCCGCTCCGGCGAGGCCGCCGGACGCCGCGGGTGCCGATGACCGGCCCGCCCCCGTCCGCCCAGGTGCGGGAGACCCGGCCGAGGGCGCCGCCCCGGCGGGCGAGACGGGCGGGGCCGCCGCCGCGCTGCAGGCGTGGCCGGCCGTGCTGGAGGCCGTCAAGCAGCGCCAGCGGGCCACATGGAGCATCCTCAACACCGGGGGCCGGCTGATCGGCGTCGAGGGCAACGTGGCGACGCTGGGCTTCGACCGGCCCGGCACGATGAAGGGCTTCCTCGCCGGCAAGCGCGACGAGGTGGTCGCGGCGGCCCTCGGCGACGTGTTCGGCGGGCAGTGGCGCGTCGAGGCGGTCGTGGGCGGCACGGGCGGCGGTGCCGCCAGGGCCGCCTCCGGGGGCGCCTCCGGCGGGGCTTCCCGCCCGCCGGCCGGAGGCCGCAGGAGCGGCGGCCCGGGCGCCGGTGCGTCCGCCCAGGCGGGCGGCGCGTCCGCTACCGCCGCGGCCCCCAGGGGCCAGACCGCGGCCGCGGACGAGCCGTGGCCCGACACCCCTCCGCCCGACGACTACGAGCCGCCACGCCCCTCGGCGGGGCAGGGGCTGGAGGCGGCGAGGTCGGCGGCCAGGGCGGCCGCGGGGGGCGGCCCACGCACGGGTGGTGCGCAGGCGTGGCCCGACGAGGTGCCGGGCCGGCGCTCGGCCGGAGAGGCGGATCCCGGCGACGCCGCCGGCGGTGACGGCGAGGGACTGATGGGGCTGCCGCTGATCCAGCGCGAGCTCGGCGGGCACATCATCGGAGAGATCGATCACGGTTAGCCCGATCGGCGCGATGAACACGTGCGTCCGCCAGTGCAACCCGAGGGGCAAACCCCGTAGGCTCGTGCAGACAAGCGACGCCATGAGGAGCGCACCATCGTGAATCCCGGAGATGTCAACCTGCAGCAACTGCTGGAGCAGGCGCAGCTCATGCAGCAGCAGCTCGTCACCGCCCAGCAGGAGCTCAGCGACGCGGCGGTCGAAGGCACCGCGGGCGGGGGGCTGGTCGTCGCGACCGTCAACGGGAGCGGCGAGCTGCAGGAGCTCAAGATCGATCCGAAGGTGATCGACGCCGATGATCCGGCGGAGACGGCCGAGACGATCGCCGACCTGGTCATCGCGGCCGTGCGCGACGCGGTGCGGGCGGCGGCCGAGCTGCAGCAGGAGAAGCTCGGCCCGCTGGCGCAGGGGCTGGGCGGCGGCGGGTTCGGCGGTCCGGCGCTGCCCGGGATCTAGAGCCGGTCGCGAACATGTACGAAGGGGTCGTCCAGCGCCTGATCGACGAGCTCGGCCTGCTGCCGGGCGTCGGTCCCAAGAGCGCACAGCGCATCGCGTTCCATCTGCTGGCCGCCGATCCGGCCGATGTGAAGCGCCTGGCGCACGCTCTGCTGGAGGTCAAGGAGAAGGTCCGCTTCTGCCGCGTCTGTGGCAATGTCGCGGCCGAGGAGGAGTGCCGCATCTGCCGCGACCCGCGGCGCGACCCGCACGTGATCTGTGTGGTCGAGGAGTCCAAGGACGTCGTGGCGATCGAGAAGACCCGCGAGTTCCGGGGGCGTTATCACGTGCTGGGCGGCGCGATCAGCCCGATCGACGGCGTCGGCCCCGACGATCTGCGGATCCGGGAGCTGATGGCCAGGCTCGCCGACGACGAGGTCACGGAGCTGATCGTGGCGACCGACCCGAATCTGGAGGGCGAGGCGACCGCCACCTACCTCGCCCGGCTCGTCAAGCCGATGGGTGTCAAGGTGACACGACTGGCCAGCGGTCTGCCGGTTGGCGGTGATCTCGAGTACGCCGACGAGGTCACCTTGGGCCGCGCGTTCGAAGGACGGAGACTGCTGGATGTCTGATGATTGGGGTGCCCTGGCCGAGCGGGTCGCCGGGCACGCGCAGAACTATCTCGATGGGCTGACGAGGCTGGCGAGCGGCGAGGGCGGCGACGCGATCCTGCCGCTGCTGCTGGTCGAGGTGTCGCAGGTGAGCCTGGCCGGGGCGCAGCTCGGCGCGGTCGAGGACGTGATCTTGCAGGGTAATTTCGAGCCGCCGATCGGGCCGGACCCCGATGTCGACCCGTTGCGCACGGCCCTGGCGACCCGCTTGGGCCCGGTCGACGACTACGCGGAGGTGTTCGACCCGTACAAGGACACTTCGGTGACGGCGTACCGGCTGTCGGACGACCTGGCGGCGGTGGCGGCCGATCTGGTGCACGGGCTGCGGCATCATCGGGCCGGGCGGCCGATGGAGGCGGTCTGGTGGTGGCAGTTCTCCTACTTCAACACCTGGGGCAATCACGCGGGGGCGGCGCTGCGGGCGTTGCAGGCGCTGGTGGCGCACACCCGGCTCGACGTCGAGGACGAACGTACGCCCGTCTGAGGGTGCGGTGTCCGAATGGTGAGCGGCTGGGCGGGTGATCTGCGGCCCTCAGTAGACTGTGAGCTCCGTAGCCTGATTTTTTCCGGAGCATCCAGTGGCGCTCGTTGTCCAAAAATACGGTGGTTCGTCGGTGGCCGATGCCGCCCGCATCAAGCGGGTCGCGCAGCGGATCGTCGCGACGAAAAAAGCCGGCAACGACGTCGTCGTGGTCGTCTCCGCCATGGGCGACACCACCGATGAGCTGCTCGACCTCGCGCAGAAGGTGACGCCGCTGCCACCGGCGCGTGAGCTCGACATGCTGCTGACCTCCGGCGAGCGCATCTCGATGGCGTTACTGGCGATGGCGATCGCGAACCTCGGCGACGAGGCGAGGTCGTTCACCGGCTCGCAGGCGGGGGTGATCACCGACTCGACGCACGGCAAGGCGCGCATCATCGACGTCACGCCGGGGCGCATCCAGGAGGCGGTCGAGGCCGGGCAGATCGCGATCGTGGCGGGGTTCCAGGGGGTGTCGCAGGACACCAAGGACATCACGACGCTGGGCCGCGGGGGGTCCGACACCACGGCCGTGGCGCTGGCCGCCGCGCTCGGCGCCGACGTCTGCGAGATCTACACCGACGTCGACGGCATTTTCACCGCCGACCCGCGCATCGTGCCCGCGGCGCGCCGCATCCCGCGCATCTCCTACGAGGAGGCGATGGAGATGGCGGCGTGCGGCGCCAAGATCCTGCATCTGCGCTGCGTCGAGTACGCCAGGCGGTTCGAGCTGCCGATCCACGTGCGCAGCTCATTCAGCAACAAGGAAGGTACCTGGGTCGTCTCCGACCCCGACAGTGAGGGAACCGAGATGGAGCAGGCCATCATCTCCGGCGTCGCACACGACCGGAGCGAGGCCAAGATCACCGTTGTCGGGGTGCCCGACAAGGTCGGTGAGGCGGCCGCGATCTTCAAGACGCTGGCCGATGCCGAGATCAACATCGACATGATCGTGCAGAACGTTTCGGCGGCGTCGACCGGCCGCACCGACATCTCCTTCACCCTGCCCACCTCCGACAGCGCCACCGCGTTGACGACGCTGAAGAAGATCCAGGGGGAGATCGGGTTCGAGTCGCTGCTGTTCGACGACCAGGTCGGCAAGGTGTCGCTGGTCGGCGCGGGCATGCGGTCGCATCCGGGGGTCACGGCGACGTTCTTCAGCGCGATCGCCGACGCCGGGGTCAACATCGACATGATCTCCACGTCCGAGATCCGCATCTCGGTCATCGTGGCGCAAGACGACATCGACGCGGCCGTGGCCGCCGCGCACCGGGCGTTCAACCTGGACGCCGACCAGGTCGAGGCAGTGGTGTACGGAGGTACCGGCAGATGAGCCAGCGAGAGGGGCGGCCGACCCTGGCCGTCGTGGGTGCGACCGGGGCGGTCGGCACGGTCATGCTCGACATCCTGTCCAACCGGCCCGACGTGTGGGGCGAGATCAGGCTGATCGCCTCGCCCCGGTCGGCGGGCAAGGTGCTGCGGGTGCGCGGCGAGGACGTCGTCGTGCGCGCGCTCGCGGCCGAGGCGTTCGACGGCGTCGACGTGGCGATGTTCGACGTGCCCGACGAGGTGTCGGCCGAGTGGGCGCCGATCGCCGCGTCGCGGGGCGCCGTGGTCGTCGACAACTCCGGCGCGTTCCGCATGGACCCCGACGTTCCGCTCGTGGTGCCCGAGTGCAACCCCGAGCAGGTGCGCGAGCGGCCGAGGGGCATCATCGCCAACCCCAACTGCACCACGCTGTCGATGATGGCGGCGATGGGCGCGCTGCACCGCGAGTACGGCCTGCGGGCCCTGGTGGTGGCCTCCTACCAGGCGGTCTCCGGTGCCGGTGCCGCCGGCCCGGAGCGGCTGTACGACGAGATCGCGGCCGTGGCCGGCGACCGCACCCTCGGCACCGTGGCCGGTGACGTCCGCAAGGCCGTGCCCGACCTGGCGGATTCGCCGTTCCCCGGGCCGCTGGCGTTCAACGTGGTGCCGGCCGCCGGGTCGTACAAGGGCGACGGCTGGTTCTCCGAGGAGCTGAAGGTCCGCAACGAGTCGCGCAAGATTCTCGGCATCCCCGATCTGAAGGTCTCGGCGACCTGTGTGCGGGTGCCGGTGGTCACGACCCACTCGCTGGCCGTGCACGCCACGTTCGCGCGGCCGGTGACGGTGGAGAGGGCCCGGGCGGTGCTCGACGCCGCGCCGAGCGTCGTCGTGCTCGACGATCCGGCGAACGGCGTGTTCCCGATGCCGGCCGACGTGGTGGGCGGCGATCCGACGTATGTCGGCCGGATCCGGCAGGCGCTCGACTTCCCCGACACGCTGGACCTGTGGGTCTGCGGCGACAACCTGCGCAAGGGCGCGGCGTTGAACACGGCCGAGGTCGCCGAGCTGGTGGCGGCCGAGCTGGCCGGCTGACCGGGGCCATGAGGTCCGCGGGATACGAGGTCCGCTGCCGGCGGCGCGGTCAGCGGAACACGATGTCCCAGTGGTTCCACTCCCGGGCGAAGATGTCGGCGTGCGCGCGCGGGCCGTCGGACCGGTAGAGCCGGGCACCGTCGCCGCGCACGCCCGCCCGGCGGTAGTGGTGCCTGATGTAGGCGTCGAGGCAGCGGTTGTGGGCGATGTCCAGCTTGTAGCCCTTGGCGTGGCTGTACGGCCCGGGCGCGTGGCCTTTCTCGGTGCCGCCGGTGATGATCACCGGGCAGCCGCTGCGGCGTTTCAGCCGGATCACCTGTTCGACGGTGCCGACCCGCACTCCGGTGAGGGAGGTGCAGGTGGGTCGTCGTTTGCTGTGGCAGTGGCCGGTGGAGCGGCGTTTGATCCCGGAGGCGCGCAGCTCGTGGGCGGCCTGGCGGTGGGCGAGCCGCATGGCGGCGGAGCGGTGCCGCAGGTGCCGGCGGTCGTGCGCCGCGTGGGCGGCCGGATGGACGCCCTCCCGCATCGGCTTTTTGATCGACAGCGGTGAGGCGTGGCCGCGGACCGGCGCGGGGGCGGTCAGGGTCGTGATCGACATGTGGACGGTCAGGAACGCGGCGGCCGACAGCCGCACGGGCTCCCGCCAACTGGGTCGATATGTCATCATTTGGTCCTCATCGGCAGATCATTGGCTAAGGGCATCAATCCCACGTCGGCGTTGGGCTGATCCCTGCCCAGAGATGATCTTTGTGCGAAAGTGGCGATCATCGGACGAGTCCATGACCTTGGAGAGATGCGACCTGACAGGGACATGGGCCGTACAGTGACGAACGTGGCCCAGGCGAGAACACGCGGGTCCTCGACCCGCGACCACATCGTCGAGACCGCCCTGCGCCTGTTCCGCGATCGGGGGTTCGAAGCGACCACGATGCGGGCCATCGCCGCGGAGGCCGGTGTCTCGGTCGGCAACGCCTACTACTACTTCGCCTCCAAGGAGCAGCTCCTCCAGGCCTACTACGACCGGTCCCAGGCCGAGCACGCGGCGGCCTGCCGGGAGCTGCTGGCCACCGAGCGCGCGCTGGCGGCGCGGCTGCGCGGCGTGCTGCGCGCCTGGGTGCAGGTGTCGGAGCCGTACCATCCGTTCGCGGTGAAGTTCTTCAAGCACGCCGCCGAGCCGAGCAACCCGCTCAGCCCGTTCAGCTCAGAGTCGGCGCCGGCCCGCGAATCGGGCATCGCGCTCTACCGCGAGGTGGTGGAGGGGGCCCACGACCGCATCGACAAGGAGCTGCGGGCCGAGCTGCCCGAGCTGCTGTGGCTGCTGTGGATGGGCATCGTGCTGTTCTGGGTGCACGACTCCTCGCCGGGCTGCGAGCGCACGTACCGGCTGATCGACCGCACGGTGCCGCTCATCGACCGCCTCGTCGGGCTCTCCCACCTGCCCGGCCTGCGCGGCGTGACGAGAGACCTCATCGGTATCGTCCACGAACTCCGCGCCTGATCGTGGCTCGGGATATCCACACGTTTTCCACAGTGTTATCCACAGAAAGAGCCACCTAGGCGGGCATCACCGGCGAGTTATCCACAGGCTATGGGTAACTCGCCGGCATCTCCGCCATCTCCGTGATCGCCGCCGTGATCGACGTCAGAGGGTCTCCATCCTCAGCCAGGCCCGTGATGGGAGCGGGTGGCCGAAGAGGCGGGCGGCGTTGCCGTAGGCGACCCTGGCGATGTCGGCGGGCGGCAGGGGGCCCAGGGTGCGGGCCACCGTGCGCTGAGTGTCGGGCCAGGTGGAGTCGGAGTGGGGGTATCCGCTTTCGAGCAGGACGTGCTCAAGGCCCACCGCGAGCCGCACCCCGGACAGGGCGTGGTCGTTGAGGCTGCCGAAGTAGAAGTTGCGGCGCAGCACCTCGCTCGGCTTCAGGCCGCCCTCCCAGCCGGCCTCGCTCGCCACCGGGTGCTCCAGGGCGTAGTCGGCGCGCTCGGCGAGCATCGGGAGCCAGCCGACCCCGCCCTCGACGATCAGGATGCGCAACTTGGGGAAGCGGAGCGGGACGCCCGACCACAGCCAGTCGGCGCAGGCGAACATCGCGCCGGCGGGGATCAGCGTGGTGATCGCCTCGATGGGGGTGTCGGGGGAGGGCACCGGCGCCCACGAGGAGGAGCCGGTGTGCAGGCACACCACGGTGCCGGTCTCCTCGCACGCGGCGAACAGCGGGTCCCAGTGCTTGGTGTGGATCGACGGCAGCCGCAGCCGCGCCGGGAACTCGGGGAACAGCACGGCCTTGAAGCCGCGCTCGGCGTTGGCCCTGATCTCCTTGGCGGCGATCTCGGGGTCGGGCAGCCAGGGCAGCTGCAGGGCGATGATGCGCTCGGGGTAGGTGCCGGCCCAGACCTCGACGTGCCAGTCGTTCCAGGCGCGGATCAGGGCGAGCCCGAGGTCCTGGTCGCGGGTCTTGGAGAAGACGGTGCCGGCCTGCCCGGCGAGCATGCCGGGGAAGCAGAGCGCGGCCCAGATGCCGGCGCGGTCCATGTCGTCGACCCGGGCCTCGATGTCGTGACAGCCCGGCCGCATCTCGTCGAAGCGCACGGGGTCGAGGGTGCGGTGCTCGGCCGGCAGCCCGGCGCCGACGTCGAGCCCGGCGCAGGGGTAGGTCGCGCCGCCGTAGCGCCACACCTGGTGCCCGGCCTCGGTCTCGACGACCTTGGGCGCCACCTCGGCGTATTTCTCGGGCAATCGGCCTTCGAACAGATCAGGCGGCTCAATAAGGTGATCATCGGCTGAAATGATCACGTAATCCCGCCGCCTGGGCTCAGGGTCGGGTAGCGGCGGCGTAGTCACAGGAGAAACCGTATGCCCACGCAATAACACCATTCAAGCTGGGAGGTCTCTGGTTCGTATCCGTTCGGTCGGCTCCCCCGGCGCACCGCCCTCGGCGCGCCGGTCTTTCAGGTCGCGGGCCTCGCGGCGGATGAGGAAGGCCCACCCGCCGATGGCGATGCCCACGAAGAGCCACCACTGTACGCCATAAGCGAAATTGAGGCCGCCACCTCCTCCCGGATCGGGCGTGGACACGAACTCCGGCGAGCCCTCGGCCGGTGCGGGGGTCTGCGCGGTCAGCTCGACGAACCCCCCGTAGAGCGGGTACGGCAATCGTTCGCCCACCTTGGCCGTGTCGATGAGCAGGATCTGCCCGGCGGGCAGCCCCGGCCGGTCGCGGATGCCGGAGCCGTCCTCGGTCTCGGCCGATCGCAGCCGGCCGGTGATCGTCACCGGACCGGGCTCGGGCGCGACCACCTCGGGGACGTCCATCGCTGTGTCGCCCGCCGGCACCCAGCCGCGGTTGACCAGCACCCCCTGGCCGCCATCGGTGACGAGCGGGGTGAGCACGTAGAAGCCGACCTGGCCGTGCTGGGTCCGGCGGCGCACCAGCAGCTCGTGCGCGGGGTCGTAGCGCCCGGAGACCGTCACCTTGCGGAATTGCACGGCGGCGGGCACCTCGGCGCCGGGCGCGTCGAGGGTGCCGAGCGGCACCGGAGCCGCCGCCAGGTTGGCGTTGGTGCGGTCGTAGGCGGCCGAGCGTTCCTCGTACCGGCCGAACTGCCATCTGCCGAGCAGGATGAACGCGGGGATGACCAGCAGCACCACGATATGCAGGGTCACCCATCGACGGGTCAGCAGGAACCGGTACACGCCTCCAGCGTAGGCAGCCGACCGGGCGGTTCGTCCCCCGGCATCGTCGGCCGATTTCGGGACGCATTTGCAGAATAACGTTCTGTTGCGCCACCATTGAACCTGTGAAGAACGTGAAGTCCGGACGCGACGGCCGGACCCGCATCATCGAGGGTGCGCTGCGGCGCTTCAGCCAGGACGGCGTGTCGGCCACCACGCTCGCCAGCCTCCGCGAGGAGAGCGGCGTCAGCGTGGGCAGCTTCTACCACCACTTCACCAGCAAGGAACACGTGTTCGGCGTCCTGTACGGCGAGATCCTGCGCATGTACCAGGCCGAATTCATCTCCGAACTGACCAAACACCACGACGCGCGCGGCGGCATCGAGGCCATCGTGGCCATGCACATGGCCTGGTGCGGCGACAACCCCGAGCGGGCCCGGCTGCTCATCAGCGAGCGCCCGCCCCGCCGCAACGAGCCGGGCGGGCCCGAGGTGGCCGAGGCGCGGCGGTCCTTCTTCCGGCAGGTCTCCGAATGGTGGCGGCCGCACATGAAGGCCCGCGTGCTGCGCCCCGTCGGCCCCACCATGTGCTACGTGCTGTGGCTCGGCCCGGCCCAGGAGATGTGCCGGCTGTGGTTCGCCGGCGCCCACCAGCCCACCGAGGAGGAGATCCGCGACCTCGGCGAGGCCGCGTGGCAGAGCCTGCGGCTCACCGGTGACTGAGCCTCACCGGTGACTGAGCCGCCGCGGCCGGGTCGGCACGCGCCACACCTGGTGGTCCAGCGAGATGTCCAGCCGAAGATCGCGCCGCTGCCGCCGCAGGCCCGGCACACGGTACTTGTCGTGCACGCTGAAACGTCCCCGGTTCGGATACCCGAAGCCCAGCTCGCCCGGAAGCACGCGTAGATCGTCCCGGTTGCCGCAGCGCGGGCAGGTCCACGCCACCAGATCCATGCCCCGGTTGTAGTCATGGCAGGCGTTGAAGTACTCGTCCGGCCCGAACCGGGACTCACAGGCGAAGCAGGGGATCAGCATGAACAGGTTCCTTGCCGCAGGTCGCAACGTACTCGTCCATTCCTACGGGCAGCCGCTTGAACCCCGCTTGCAAGCCGCCGACCGAGGCGGCAAGCGGGCATTGATCGGACGTTGACCGCTGTGCGGAAGGCTTCGGATGTGGGCACGGTCCTGGGGGGTTCGGGGCCAGTGCCAAGTCCGGCCGGTCGTCGAAGTGAGGCGGCCGTCACCGGGAGGCGTACCGGATGAAACCGGGCCCCCTAAACGCCTGCCGGTGACCGACGACCGGCCGGGCGCCCAAGGGAGGCCGGACCCAGTCGGACGGAAGCGAACCCGTGATCAATCACATCTGGATGACCAGGCTCGACGACGACCTGTTCGCGGACGTCGAAGCGCCCGCCCCCGGCTCAGCCCTCCACCTGATCGAGGTTGAGCATGCCGCGCAGCTCGGCGGCCTCCGGGGCGCCGAGCCGGCTGAAGATGTCGAAGGCGCCGCGCAGATGACCGGCGCTCCGCTCGGCGTCGCCGAGACCGCGCAGGGCCTTGCCGAGGACCGTGAGTGACTGCGCCTCGCCGTACGGGTGGCCGATCTCGCGGGCCACGGTGAGCGCCTGCTCGGCGTACCGCGCCGCCTCGGCGAAGCCGCCCGCGGCGATGAACGTCTCGGCGAGCCGGTGGCACACGCGCTGCTCCCACACCCGCTGCTCGCTGGCGCGGAAGAAATCCAGGCACTCGGCGTACCTCGTGACGGCCTCGGTGTGCCTGCCCACGTGCGACAGCACCGTGCCGAGGTGGTAGCGGGCCCGCGCCACCCCCGCCCCGCTGCCGATGCGCTGGAAGATCGCCAGCGCCCGCTCGGCGGTGGCGATGGCGTCGCCGGGCCGGCCGAGCAGCAGGTGGTCGCGGGCCGAGTAGCTGAGCACCAGCCCTTCCCCGGCGGGCACGCCCAGCTCCCGGTACGCCTCCAGCGCGGCGTCGAACCAGCGCAGGGCCTCCTCATGGCGGCGCAGCCGGCTGGTGACGACGCCGAGGGCGTTCAGCGTCTCGCCGTACACGATGCGGTCGCCGGTGGCCTGCGACACCTTCAGGGCGGCGAGGAACTGCTCGCGTGCCTCGTCCCGCCGGTTGGCGCCGAACAGCACCCGGCCGAGCACGTACCGGCAGCGTACTTCGGCGGGCGCCGCCCACGGCGCGCCCGGCCCGGCGGGCTGGGCGGCGGCGAGCACGGGCCGGGGGCGCTGGTCGGACTCGCGGGCGTGGGTGCCGGGCTCCACCAGCGGCTCCATGCCGAGCAGCACGTCGGCGCACATCAGCAGCGAGCCGTCGTCCTGCCCCCCGGCCTCGATGGCCTGGTCGATCGCGGCGAACATGTCCTCGCCTTCGAGGGCCAGCCAGGCCGCCGCCGTGTCGGCTGAGGTGAAGCTCAGGCCGTCGACCTCGGTGGCCGACAGCCGGTCGGCGACGCCGCTGCCTTCGTACGCCAGCCGGTGCGCCGACCGCACCGAGGCGAGGTAGAAGCCGAGCAGGCGGCCGAGGGCCGCCGCGCGGACCCGCGGCTCGTCGGTGGCCTCGGCCCGGCGGCGGGCGAACAGCTTCAGCAGGTCGTGGAAGCGGTAGCGGCCGGGCGCCGAGGCCTCCAGCAGGCTCGCGTCGACCAGCGATTCGAGCAGGTCCTCGGTCGTCATCGGGTCGAGCGCCAGCACGGCGGCGGCCGCCCCCACCGAGATGCCGGATCTGGCGGGCAGCGACAGCAGCCGGAACGCCCGCTGCTGGCCGGGGTCGAGCTGCCCGTAGCCGAGCGCGAACGTCGCCTCGACGGCGAGGTTGCCGACTTTGAGCTCGTCGAGCCGGCGCCGTTCGTCGGCCAGCCGCGGCGCCAGCGACGCCACGGTCCAGGACGGCCGGGCGGCCAGCCGGGCCGCGACGACGCGCACGGCGAGCGGCAGGTAGCCGCAGGCGGCGACGACGTCCATGGCGGCGGCGTGCTCGGCGGCGACCCGGTCGGCGCCGGCGACGGCCGCGAACAGGTTCAGCGCCTCGTCGGGCTCCATGATGTCGAGGTCGATCAGCCGCGCCGACGGCAGGTCGGCGAGCTTGGCCCGCCCGGTGACGATCGCGGCGCAGCCGGGCGAGCCGGGCATCAGCGGGGTGACATGCCCGGCGTCTCGGGCGTTGTCGATCAGCACAAGGATGCGCCGGTCGGCCAGCAGGGAGCGGAACAGCGCGGACCGCTCGGCGACGCCGTCGGGGATGATGTCGGCGGGGATGCCGAGGCCGCGCAGGAACGAGCCGAGCGCGGCGTCGGCGGGCAGCGGGTCGTCGCTGTAGCCGCGCATGTCCACGTAGAGCTGCCCGTCGGGGAAGCGGTCCTGCACGCTGTGGGCGACGTGCACCGCGAGCGTGGTCTTGCCCACGCCGCCGATGCCCGAGACCGCGGCGATGGGCACCCCGGTGCCGCTCGTGAGCAGCGCGCACAGCTTGTCGACGAGTTCCTTGCGGCCGGTGAAGTCGCTCACGGCGGCGGGCAGCTGCGCCGGGCGGGGGATCTCGGCCTCCCGCACCTGGGGCCCGTCGCCGGCGGCCGGCTCGGCGTCGAGGGCGGGGTCGGCGGCGAGGATGCGGTGCTGCAGCGCGGTGAGCTCGGGGCCGGGCTCGATGCCGAGCTCGTCGATCAGGGTGCGGCGTGTGTCGGCGTACACGGCGAGCGCGTCGGCCTGCCTGCCGCAGCGGTAGTAGGCCAGCATGAGCTGGGCCCGCAGTCCTTCGCGCAGCGGATGCTCGGCGGTGAGGGCCTTGAGCTCGGAGACCACCTCGGCGTGCCGGCCGAGCCGCAGGTCGAGGTCCATGAGGGCCTCGACGACGCCGACGCGCCGCTCGGCGAGCCGGCCGCGCTGGGTCTCGGCGAACGGGCCCACGGCCCCCGCCAGCGGCTCGCCGGTCCACAGGTCGAGCGCCGCGCGCAGGGTGTCGGCCGCGCCGCGGGTGTCGCCGTCGCGCCGGGCCGCCTCGGCGGCGGCGCACCCGCGCTCGAACTCGGTGAGGTCGAGCGCGGCCGTGCCGAGCCGCAGGGCGTACCCGCGGCCGACCGAGGCGATCAGCTCCCGTCGTTCGCGGGGCGTGCGGCGCTGTTCGAGGACCGAGCGCAGCCGCGAGACGTACGTGCGCAGCGCGCCGAGCGCGCGCGGCGGCGCGTCGTCTCCCCACACTCCGTCGATGATCTCGGCCGGGGTCACCGCCCGGCCCTCCCGGAGCAGCAGCATCGCGAGGATCGACCGCTGCAGGGGAGTGCCGAGGTCCAGTTCCTGCCCGTCGCGCCAGGCCTGGACAGGTCCGAGTACGGCGAAGCGAAGGGCGTGCTCGCCAGCCTGACCAGCCATTTCTTCTTTTCTCCGCCCCATTGGATACTACGGTCTGCAAATATTAGATCCCCCCATGCCGCCTTGTTAGACAGCGCTTTGGTCGTTGACCCAAGCGTTGATCGGTCGTTAATCCGGCATCAAGTAGCGGCAGGGATGCTGTAGAGAGAGCAGGCGTGGTCCCCACGGGGGCGGCCACGCCGAAATCATATTGGACCGGACCGGGATCGATCCTGGTGCGCAGTCGTCAGATCCCCCGCGGGTGGGGTGCCCGCGGGGGATTCTCCATTTTCCGGGCCGGTCCGGCCCATTGTGCGGTCATTTGCTGGAACGTTCCAAAAGCCTGCCCGCCCGCACGTGTCACGTGCGGGCGGGGGGTCTTAGGAGGCGGCGGGGAGGAAGTCGCGGGGCGGGTGCACGGGGGCGTGCGGCGACGTCAGGTCGGCGAGGGCGGCCCCGAGCCGGTCGAGGGATTCGGCGATCCAGGGCAGCACCAGCGGGTCGGGGGCGCGCAGGGCGGCCAGCCGCTGCTCGGGGGTGTCGCCGTAGAGCTGGCTGATGGCCACGCGGATGCGCAGGGCCCACGGCACGTCGCCGAACGCGCTGCCGGGCAGCACGCCGATGCCGTAGCCGTCGAGCAGCCCCGCCGCGAGGTCGGCGGAGGTGCCGAAGCGGGACAGGTAGCCGAAGTCGGGATACAGGTAGAAGGCGCCCTGGGGGGCGGGCACGGTGGCGCCGGCGGCGGCGAACCGGTCGGCGGCGGCCCTGGCCACGATGCCGTGCAGCCGGCGGCTGCGCGCGATGCGCCGCACGATCTCGGGGTGCTCGGCGAAGGCGTACGCCGCGGCCTCCTGCACGGGGGCGGCGGGGCTCGACCAGATCTCGCTGGCGATGGCGAGCAGCCGGGCACGCAGGTCGTGGTCGCCCTCCGGGAGCCGGGCCACGCCGATGCGCCAGCCGCCGAGGGCGAGGTTCTTGCTGAGGCCGGTGGTGACGACGGTGCGCTCGGGGGCGATCTCGGCGGGGCTGAGCACCCGCGCCTCGAGGTCGTGGACGAGGTCGCGGTAGATCTCGTCGGAGATGATCGTGAGGTCGAGGTCGCGGGCGACGACGGTGAGCCTGCGCACCGTCTCCGGCCGGGCGAGGGTGCCGGTGGGATTGTCGGGGAGGGTGACGAGCACCGCGCGTACGTCGCGGCCGCGGGCGCGGGCCGCGGTGACGGCGCCGACCAGCTGCTCGGGGTCGGGGACACCGCCTTCGTCCGGGAGGGTCCGCACGAACAGCGGCCGCACGCCGACGAGCTCCGCCTGCGCCGCGTAGCTCACCCAGCTGGGCATCGGCAGCACCACGTCGCCGCCGAGCGCGAGGAGCAGGGCGTACAGCAAGGGCTTGCTGCCGGGGCCGCAGACGATCTGGCCGGGGTCGGTCGGCAGGCCGCGCCGCTGCCAGTAGCCTGCGGCGGCGGAGCGCAGCGCGGGGACGCCGGCGACGGGGCCGTAGCCGTTGCGGTCACCGGCCAGGTTCAGCCGCTCTCGAAGCACGGGGTGGACGGGCAGGCCGGCCTCGCCGAACGCGAGGTTGAGCACCGGCTCACCCGCCTCGCGTCTTCGGCTGATCTCCTCGTTCGCAGCCAGTGTGGCCGAGAGGGTGACGTTCATGGGACAACCTCCATGGGTGTGCGACGTTCCCAGATTGGAGGGTGGTAGGCATAAGTACAAGCGAGGCTTTTGATGGGTAGGCGTAAGATAATCTGATGCTGGATCTGCGACGATTGGCGCTGATATGTGAGTTTGCCCGCCGGGGCAGCATCTCGGCGACGGCGACAGCGCTCGGTTACACTCCCTCGGCCGTCTCTCAGCAACTGGCGGCGTTGGAGCGGGAGGCCGGCACCGCGCTGCTCGACCGCACCTCGCACAGCGCCGAGCTGACCGACGCGGGGCGGCGGCTCGTGGAGCACGCCGAGCACATTCTGGCCATGGTCGAGCGGGCCGAATCGGATCTGTCGGCACAGACCGCGACGCCGTCCGGCCGGGTGGTGGTCACGGCCTTCCCCACGGCGGCGGTCGCGTTCGCGCCGGCGGTGGCGCGCTCACTGCGCCGCCACGCCGCGCTGACGCTCCGGCTGCGGCAGACCCGCTCCGGGCGGGGCATGCGCGAGGTCCAGTCGGGCGAGGCCGACATCGCGCTCATCGACGACTGGTACGGCAGGGTGCGCGACCGGCGGTCCGACGCGCTGCGCGTCTTCCCGCTGCTGAGCGACCCGATGGTGCTGGTGGTGCCCCGCAAGCACCCGATGGCCGACCCGGAGGTCCCGGTGGACCTCGGGGCGCTGCGCGACGAGCCGTGGATGGCCACACCCGACGGCGAGCCGTCGCGCATGGCCGTCGACCGGCTGCTCGCCGACTTCGGCGGGGCACAACCGGTGCCCTGGGAGTTCGAAGGGCTCGGCACGATCCTCGGCCTGGTCGCCAAGGGCGTCGGCATCGCGGCCGTGCCGGCGCTCGCACTGGCCGCCGGGCTGCGGGGCATCGCCGTACGGGAACTCCCCGGCAGCCCGGTCGGCCGCGAGATTCACGCGGTCGCCAGACAGGCCAGCGTCAACCGGCCCTCGGTGGCGGCGACCCTGCGGGCGATCCACGTCGCCGCGAGGTACCTCGCCAACGATCTGGCGCCGCTGCGATCACTTCAGTCGGGCCCTCCTCGGACGGTCGCCGCTAGCAGTTGACGAGCTCGGGCGACTGGTTGAGCAGCTGCGCGCGCGGGCTGACGAACGCGGTGTGCGCGGCGACCGCCGCCGGGTCGAACACCGCCACGCGGTGGCAGTTCTGGAACGCCAGCCGCACCCCGAAGTGCCGCTCCAGCGCCGCCCGCATGGCGTCGCTCGCCATGCAGCGCAGCAGCTGGCCGCGCGCCACCTCGTCCGGAGGCTCGACCTGGTTGTCGGCGAACTCGGCCCCCGTGGCGGCCCGCTCGCTCGCCAGCCGGCTGATGACCGACCACGCGTAGGGCAGCGAGTCGCGGACGCAGGCGACGAACGACTCGTCGTCCACCTCCCCCCGCTGGGCGCGATCGAGCAGGTCGGCCGAGACGGTGAGTGACATGGCATCTCTCCTTGTGTGCGATCGGATGCGCAGCGGTACCGCACCCTCAGTGAAGCCGATTATGAAAATCATTTCAACGGCTCTGGAGAGACAAGTTCGCCGGCTCGGGTCCGTCAGCTCGGGGTGGGGGAGGGGGAGGGCGGCGCGGGGAGAAGATCGCCCTTGGGGACGCGGTAATGGTCGAAGACCGCGGCGAGCGTGGGCTTCAGCCGGGCCCAGGCGGTGTCGGTGGTGACCCAGGTGAGGATCGTGGTGGTCCTGCCGGTGAAGATGACCCGGCGCAGCTCGTGGTAGATGACGCCCTTCTCGGCCCAGGGGTGGATGCTCTCATCGGCGGCCTTCCAGCGGCCCTCCCACTCGGCGGCCCGGGCGCCGGGGAACTCGATGCGCTCCAACCGGATCTTCCGGTACGCCTTCGCCGCCTCCGACACCTCCCGCTCCGCCCGGGTCACCGTGAACATCGGGTCCTCTCCGCCCCAGTCGATCACCTGCACCGCGAAGTGCGCGGCGCCGTCGGGCGCGGCCCACTCCTGGCCGTCGTCCGTGCCGGTGCGGGTCCAGCCCTTCGGGTACGCCGCCTTCCAGCCGGTGCCGGGCCGGTACCACTTCAGCGCGAGCCTGGCCGGGGTGGGCGTCGGCGTGGACGCCGCGGACGGGACGCCCGTACCGGCCGGCGCCGTGGTGGCCTGCCGCGCGGTGGCCGGAGGCCCGGCGACCCCGCCGGCGGCGCCGTCGCCGGGCGACCGGAGCAGGGCCCAGCCGCCGACGCCGCCCGCCAGGACGAGCACGGCCGCGGCGGCGACGAGGACCGGGGCCCGGTGACGGGCCGGGGCGTCGCCGGTGCGGGCCGAAGGACCGCCCGCGGGCTTCCTGGCGGGCTTCCCCCCGGACGCCCGCTCGGGCGCCGGTAACAGCTCGGCCAGCAGGCGCGTCGCCTCCGGGGCCGTCAGGCGGTTGGCCGGGTCGGGCGCGAGCAGGCCCCACAGCACCGGGCGCAGCGGGCCGGGCATCTGCTCGATCGTGGGCTCGGGGGACGGCGGGGCGCCGACCATCGCGGCGAACAGGGTGGCGCCCAGCGACCACAGGTCGGCGGCCGGGCCGGTGCCCGCGCCCTCGGGGGCGGCGAAGCCGGGGGTGCCGCCCTCGGGGGCCACGCCGAGGTCGCTCAGCGCGACCCGGCCGTCGTAGCCGATCAGCACGTTGGCTGGCTTGACGTCGCCGTGCACCACGCCGGCGGCGTGGGCGGCGGCCAGGGCGTCGAGCAGCGGCCGCCCGATCTCGGCCGCCCGGGGCGCGGTCAGCGGGCCGTCGTTGCCGATGACACGGTCGAGAGAACGGGCCTGGAACGGCTCCATGACGATCCACAGGCGGCCGTCGTCGTCCTCCGCCACGTCGTAGATCGCGACCAGGTGCGGGTGCGACACGCGGGTCGCGCCGGTGGCCGAGAGGGCGACGCGGGCGAAGAACTCGGCCTCCGCCCGGGGAGGCCACAACGTCGGCGGCGGCACGATCTCCTTGACCGCCACCGGCCGGTCGAGCAGTTCGTCGTGCCCCTCCCACACGACGCCCATGCCGCCCTGCCCGAGCGCACGCAGCAGGCGGTACCGCTTGACCACCAGAAGACCCGGAGTACCCATGATCAGACCCTTCGCGGCCGCCGTCTCACCACCGGCAGAGCGGCAGTCTATGCCTCGGCGACGCGGGTTCTGGCGGCGAAAAGTCTCCGCGCCGGCGATCAGGACGGGGCCGGGGCCACCAGCCGGGCGGCGGCGCGGGGACGCACGTGGACTCTGCCGCCGGGCGCCAGGGCGAGCTCGTCGGCGGCGGCCCTGGTGACCTGGGCCCACACGGGCTCGTCGCCGACGAGCAGGTCGACCCGCACCTCGAAGCCGAGGCGCCGCACCCGGGTGACCACCCCTTCGACGGCGCCGTCGAGCGGGGCGGCGGCGAGTTCCAGGTCGTGCGGGCGCACCAGCCTGCCGCCGAGCTCGGTGACCGGGCCGAGGAACCGCATCACGAACGGGTTGGCCGGGTTGTCGTACACCTCGCCCGGCGTGCCGGCCTGCTCCACCCTGCCGTCGGCGAGCACCACGATCGTGTCGGCGACGTCGATGGCCTCCTCCTGGTCGTGGGTCACGAACACCGTCGTCACGTGCACCTCGTCGTGCAGCCGCCGCAGCCAGGCCCGCAGCTCCTTGCGCACCTGGGCGTCCAGGGCGCCGAACGGCTCGTCGAGCAGCAGCACCGCCGGCTCGACGGCGAGGGCGCGGGCCAGCGCCATGCGCTGCCGCTGCCCGCCGGAGAGCTGGGCGGGGTACCGGTCGGCCATGGTCTCCAGATGGACGAGCTCCAGCAGCTCGGTGACCCGCCGGCGGATCTCGGCCTTGGGCCGTCTGCGGATCTCCAGCCCGAACGCCACGTTGCGGTAGACCGTGAGGTGCTTGAACGCGGCGTAGTGCTGGAAGACGAAGCCCACGCCGCGTTCGCGCGCCGGCAGGTGCGTGGCGTCGGCCCCCGAGATCAGCACGGTGCCGGAGTCGGGCCGCTCCAGCCCGGCGATCACCCGCAGCAGCGTCGACTTGCCGCCTCCGCTCGGGCCGAGCAGCGCGGTCAGCGAGCCGGGGGCCACACCGAGCGACACGTCGCGCAGCACCGGCGTCGCCCCGAAGGATTTGGTCACGTTACGTACGTCGATCACGGTCGTCCTTCGGGCGTAGCGGCCGGGTGAGGAGCAAAGACAGCACGGCGATCAGCGCCAGTGCGGTGGCGGCCGCGAAAGCGGCCGGCTGGTCGAAGTTCTGGAAGCGTTCCTCGACGAACAGGGTGAGGGTCTGGGTCTGCTCGGCCAGCCGGCCCGAGACCACCGCGACGGCGCCGTACTCCCCCAGGGAGCGCGCCAGGCAGAGCACGACGCCGTACGCGAGGGCCCACCGGATGCCCGGCAGCGTGACGCGCAGGAACGTCCGCACGCGGCCGGCCCCGAGGGTCGCGGCGGCCTGCTCCTGCTCGTCGCCCAGCTCCTCCAGCACCGGCACCACGGCGCGCACCACCAGCGGGAGCGCCACGAACACGGTGGCGAGCACCATGCCGGGCGTGGAGAAGATCACTTGAATGCCGATGCGCTCCAGCAGCCCGCCCACGGGCGCGAATCTGCCGTAGACGAGGATGAGCGCGAGGCCGACGACGACCGGCGACACCGCCATCGGCAGGTCGATGAGCGCGTCGAACAGCCGTCTGCCGGGGAAGCGGTGCCGCACCAGCAGCAGCGCCGCGCCGACCCCGAAGACCGTGTTGGCGACGACCGACCAGAACGCCACGACCAGGGTCACCCGCAACGCGTGCACCGCCTGGCCGGACGTCAGCGCGTCGAGCACCGGGCCGACGCCGTCGCCGAACGTGCGGCGGCAGACCAGCACCAGCGGCAGGACGAGCAGGAACAGCAGGTACCCGAGGGCCAGCGTGCGCAGGCCGTACCGCGCGGACCTACCCATGCCGCACCCCCCACCGCCGCAGCAGGTCGAGGGCGAGCAGGGCCACCAGCGCCACCGCCAGCAGCACGGTGGACGTGGCGGCGGCGCCGGCCAGGTCGTCGCTCTCGATGTGGGCGAAGATGTCGACGGCGGCCACCTGTGTCTTGAACGGCAGGTTGCCGGAGATCAGCACGGTCGAGCCGAACTCCGAGATGGCGCGGGTGAACGCCAGGGCCGTGCCCGACAGCATCGCCGGCAGCAGGTTCGGCAGGATGATGCGGCGGAACGTCTGGAACCGCGAGGCGCCGAGCGACTCGGCGGCCTGCTCTGCTTCGGCGTCCAGTTCGAGCAGCACCGGCTGGACGGTGCGGACCACGAACGGCAGCGTGACGAACAGCAGGGCCAGCACCACGCCGGCGCGGGTGTAGGCCACGTCGACGCCGAGCGGGCTCTGCGGGCCGTACAGGGCGAGCAGCACCAGGCCGGCCACGATCGTCGGCAGCGCGAACGGCAGGTCGATCAGCGTGTCGGCCACCGCCTTGCCGGGGAACCGGTCGCGGGCCAGCACCCAGGCGATGACGGTGCCCATCACCAGGTTGACGAGCGCCACGATCAGGGCCGCGCCGATGGTCAGGGTGAGCGCGGCCCGCGTGCCGGGCGCCGTGACGGCCGCCCAGAAGCCCGCGGGCCCCTCCTCGGCCGACCGCCAGACCACGGCGGCGAGCGGAATCAACACGATCAGGCTCAGGTAGAGCACGGCCGAGCCCACACCGAGCGCCGTGCCGACGGGCGCACGGGCGACGCGGCGGCGGGCGGCACGGCGGGCGATGAGGGCGGTCATGGCGGTGCCGCTCACTTCTCCGTCGCCACGCCGAGCCTGCGCTCGATCTCGGCGAGGGCGCCGGTGCGGGGGTCGAAGAACTCGGGGGTCACCTTGTCCCATCCGCCGAGGTCCTTGATGGTGAACAGATCGGGCGGGGCCGGGAAGTCGAACCCCGTGACCGCCTCGTTGACCGGCCGGTAGCCGTTCTTGGCGAAGGCGGTCTGCGCCTCCACGCCGAACAGGAAGTCGAGGAAGGCCTTGGCCTCCTTAGGGTGGGCGGAGTTCCTGGTCACCGCGACCGGGTTCTCGATCAGCAGCGTCGAATCGGGCACGACGTAGTCGAGCTCCTGGCCGTTCTGCCGGGCGAAGATCGCCTCGTTCTCGTAGGACAGGAGGGCGTCGCCCGTGCCGCCGGTGAACGTCTGCAGCGACTTGCGCGCGCTGTCGTCCTGCACCGGCACGTGCTGGAAGAGCGTGTTCAGGTACCTCAGCCCGGCGGCCTTGTCGGCCCCCTTGTCCGACTTCGCGCCGTACCCGGCGAGGATGTTCCACCGGGCGCCGCCGGAGGTGAACGGGTTGGGGGTGATGACCTCGACCCCCGGCTTGAGCAGGTCGTCCCAGGTGTTGAGGCCCTTGGGGTTGCCCTTGCGGGTGCCGATGACGACCACCGAGCGGGTGACGATGCCCTGGTGGGGGCCGGCGTTCCAGTCCTCGGCGACCAGACCGGCCCGCACGAGCCGGGTCATGTCGGTCTCCAGGGAGAACTCGACGATGTCGGCCTTGAGGCCGTTGGCCACGGCCCGGCTCTGGTCGCCCGACGCGCCGTACGACTGAGTGAACGTGACGTTCTTGCCGGCGGGGGTGGCCTGAAAGGCCTTGATGACGTCCTGGTACGCGGCCTGGGGCGTGGAGTAGGCCACCAGCGCCAGCCGGACCTTGCCCCCGTCCGGTCCGCCTGTGCCCGAGCCTGCCCCGCAGGCGCTCGCGAGGACGGCCACCGATGTGACGGCGGCCATGGTCGCGACCCCGCTGAGCCTGCGAACGCGCATGACATCTCCCCTATTTCCTACTTAATAAGTCGCTTGGCAGTAAAATGAAACGACATCCGTGGCCGCACGTCAACCCGGGCGGGGTCAGCCGCAGACCGAATCGAGCCCCACCGCGCCGTCGGAAGACGCGCTCGCGGGCCGCCGGGAGGCGTGCCGGGCCGACGCCGGAGGCTTCGCCAGCGCCCCGGCCACCCTCCGCCGGATCAGCGCCCAGTCGGGGGTCGCCGGATCGATCAGCGGCGGCACGAACTGCAGGCTCTCGATCGGGGTCCGCCTGACCCTGCCCGCCAGCTCGACCAGCGCCGGCAGCAGATTCTGCGGCACATCGGTCGAGACGTACCGCTTCGCGGCGGCGGCGATCCGCTCGAAACCGCGCAGCACCGTCGCCGGGTCCGCCTGCTTCACCAGCGCGTTCAGCAGGCACTTCTGCCGCCCCATGCGCACATAGTCGTCGGCGCCGGTGCGGGAACGGCCGAACCAGAGGGCATCCGCGCCCGACAGGCGGCGCGTGCCGGCGCGCAGCACCGCGCCGCGCCGGCCGTACGGGATGTCGTGGCCGATGGCGACGGTGACGCCGCCGACGGCGTCGACCAGCGCGGCGAACCCCTTCATGTCGACCATCGCGTAGTAGTCGACCGGGATGCCGAGAATGCCGGAGACCGTCGCCTTGAGCAGCCGCACGCCCCGCCGGCCGTCCGGCACGCCGGGCACGATCGCGGGATGGTCCTCCGCCCACTGGTAGACCTCGTTCAGCAGCCCGGGCGTGCCGGCCGTGCCGTCTCCGGTGAAACCCTCCGGGAACGCCCGCCGCGCCGGGCCCGCCGGAAGCGGCACCCGCTGCAGGTTGCGCGGCAGCCCGAACAGCACCGTGCGGCCCGTGCGGGTGTCGACGCTCGCCACGGTCATGCTGTCGGTGCGGGCGCCGTACCTGTTCTTGGCGGCGTCGGCGCCGATCAGCAGGAACGTCACCCGGTCACGCCCCTGCCACGAGGCGGTGCCGTCGCCACCGGCGAACAGCGTGGTGAGCACGTCGCGCGACACGTACGCCAGCCGGGACGCGTACGCGAAAGGGGCCACGACCAGGACGCACAGCAGCCCGACGGCCACCCCGGCGACCACGTTGCGCACCCGGCCGAGGCCCACCGGGCGCACCGCCCGGTAGGACCAGACGACCACCAGGACCCAGATCGCCGCCACCACGATCGCGCCGACGATCAGCCCGATCAGCCAGCCCGGCCGCACCGCGAGGGGAAGCAGCCGGTACCGCAGCGCGGTCACCCCCATCAGCACCGACGCGATGATCGCCGTCTGCGCCACCAGCAGCGACAGGGCCGGCCGGAGCCGGCCCGCACAGGCGTGCGCCAGCCCCCAGAACACCGCCGACCCGAGTGTCAGGGCGAGCGCCGCCGGCAACCCCACGCGCCGGTCGCCTGCCGTGAAAGGGCCGTCATCCCGCACGCGAGGACACATAGCCGAGGTGTAACACGTGCCCGACGGGCGGCATCGGCACCGGTCAGGAGGGCTTGCCGCACCCTTATCCGAACGAGGGCGAACGTTCTGCTCAAGGGGCGATCACCTACCGGAGCTTGACCCGGATCCGGCGTACCTCTGTGCCCGGCAAAAGCCCTGAAACGGGTGCCGTGGCGGACATGATGGTTGCAATGCGTAGTGATACTGTCACTTCACGTATTCGACCTGGAGGAGGTACTCATGTCCATTCCGCGCATGTCCCGGCAGCTGCGCCGGGGTGCCGTCATCACCGCCACACTGGCCGGCGCGGCATTCGCAGCCACCGCGCCCGCGCTCGCCGACAGCCCCGCCGGGCAGTTCCAGATCATGGTCCGCGGCCAGCTCAGCGGCGCCATCCAGCAGTGGACGCTCACCTGCGGCCCCGACGGCGGCAGCCACACCGACGCCGAAGCGGCGTGCGACCGGCTGCGCGAAACCGACGGCGACCTCGAAAGCATGCGGACCATCTCGGGACCCTGCCCGCGGATCTACGACCCCGAGCACGTCACGATCCTCGGCACCTGGAACGGCAGGCCGGTCTACTTCGACCAGGCCTACCCGAACGCCTCCTGCCTCCTCGCGACCGCCAAGCCCATCGTGCCGGAAGCGGCCGGCACCCAGGCCATGTCCGCGGAGGCGCCCACCCGGCAGCCCGCGCCCCGCCCCGCCGCCGACCGCGTGCAGATCATCGACCACCAGGCGGCGGAGCCGGCAGCCGACGAGGACCAGCAGGCCGATCCCACGGTCGCCGAGACGGACACCCGGCCCGGGAACCAGGCGTACGACCAGGCCGAGTACCCGGCCGACGACGCGACCGAGGCGCCGGGCTATGGCGGGTCCGAGACCCTGACCTACATCGAGGCCGAGGGCCGCGCCTATGACCCGGCCGAGGACGCGGCAGGGGACGAGGCGACGGACGAGGCCGGAGAGCCGGTCAATCCGCGGTACGACGAGGCCGGCGACCAGGCGGACGATCAGGCGCGTGTACAGGAGGACCGGCGAACCGGCGGTCGGGAATTCGCGGCGGAACCGGACCAAGACGATGAGTACGGCCGCGGCTGAGGTCACCGCGTCGGCCGAGTAGCTCCTTCACACGCCGGCTCCCGGCCGTCCACCGGGGGCCGGCTCGGCCCGTCACCGCTCACCAGGTGACGAGCAGCTCCGCGAGGCCGCCGGTGACGCGGTCGGGCCGTTCCCTGAGCCCGGCCAGCGGCACGGCGAGGGCGAGCGTGGGGAACCGCTGGAACAGGGTGCCGAACACCGCCCGCAGTTCCACGCGGGCGAGCCCCGCCCCGACGCAGTAGTGGGCGCCGTGGCCGAACGCCAGATGCGCGTCGAGCCGGCCGCCGTCGAACCGGCCCGTGTCGGGCCTCCCCGTGTCGGGCCGGCCGGTCTCGAACCGGCCGATGTCGAACCGATCGGGGTCGCGGAAGGCCCGCGCGTCGCGGTTCGCGGCCGACGTGTAGATCAGCACGGCGTCGCCCGTCCGGATCGTGACGCCGCCGATCTCGATGTCGGCGTGGGCGTAGCGGGGCAGCCCGAGCTGACCGGGCGCGGCCATGCGCAGCACCTCCTCGACGACCGCCGGCGCGCGGCGGGGGTCGGCGATCAGGGCGGCGCGCTGGTCGGGGTGGGCGAGCAGGAACAGCACGCCGAGGTCGATGCGGTCGACGGTGGTCTCGTGCCCGGCGAACAGCAGCCCGGCGGCGAGCAGCGTGGCCTCCTCGGCGGTGAAGTCGCCGGCGGCGAGATCGGAGAAGACGTCCTCGGCCGGGCGGGCCCGTTTGGCGGCGAGCAGCCCGCCCGCGTATTCGTGCATCTCGGCCTGCGCGGCCTGCGCCCGCTCCGGGTCCATCATGTCGGCCATGCCGTCGGCGAGCGCGCGGAACCGGTTCCGGTCGCCGAACGGCACGCCGAGCAGTTCGCACAGCACCATGGCCGGCAGCCGCGTCGACAGCTCCTCGTGCAGGTCGGCCGGCGGCCCGAGCCGTTCGATGCGGGTCAGCATGCCGTCGAGCAGGTCGGCGACGTGGCCTGCCAGCGCCGTCATGCGCCGCGGCGAGAACGCCGGGACGAGCAGCCGCCGCATCCGCGCGTGCAGGTCGTGCTCGGTCTCGTGGTCGCCGACCGGGCCGCCGACCATCGTCGAGGCGCAGATGCGCGCCGCGGTCTGCGGCCGGGGGTGGGAGCGGCCGAGCCGGGGGTCGGCGAACAACCGCCTGGCCTCGTCGTAGCCGGTGACCAGCCACGCCTCGTCCCCCGCGGGGGTGAGGACCCGGCGGATCGGCGCCTCCGCCAGGAGCGCGGCGTACATGGGCGCGAGATCGAGCGGGCTGGGCCGCTCGAACGGCAATCGCGGCAGGTCGGACGTGGTGCTCCCCATACACCAGCGGTTTCCGCGCCCATCCGGATGAAACGCACCCGTCCGGGTACGTGGCGGCCCACCCGAACAAGAGGTGAACATGACGCAGGCCCGGCCCGGGACCATCCGCACCGACGTCCCCGCGAGGCTCGACCGGCTGCCCTGGTCGCGGTGGCACTGGATGATCGTCGTCGGGCTCGGCACCGTCTGGATCCTCGACGGCCTCGAGGTCACGATCGTCGGCAACATCAGCGGCCAGATCGCCAAGCCGGGCAGCGGCGTCGGCATCACGCAGGCCCAGGTGGCGGGGCTCGCCGCCGCGCTGTACGTCGCCGGGGCGTGCCTCGGGGCGCTGTTCTTCGGCCGGCTGACCGATCGGTTCGGGCGCAAGAAACTGTTCATGATCACCCTTGGGGTGTATCTCGCGGCGACCGCGCTGACCGGCCTGTCGTTCACGGCCTGGTGGTTCTTCCTGTTCCGGTTCTGCACCGGGTTCGGCATCGGCGGCGAGTACGCCGCCATCAACTCGGCGATCGACGAGCTGATCCCGAGCCTGCACCGCGGCCGCATCGACATCATCATCAACGGCAGCTACTGGGTCGGCGCCGCCGGTGGCGCCCTGCTCACCGTGCCGCTGCTGAGCGACTTCGCCGTCGGCATCGGCTGGCGTCTCGCGTTCGGGCTCGGCGTGGTGCTCGGCCTGGTGATCCTGCTGGTGCGCCGCCACGTGCCCGAGAGCCCTCGCTGGCTGTTCGTTCACGGCCGGGGCGACGAGGCGGAGGCCCTGGTCGGAGGCATCGAGGGCGAGGTCGAACGGGAGACCGGCCGCCGGCTGCCGCCGCCGGATCACACGATCACCATCAGGCCCCGGAAGTCCATCGGCTTCGGCCGCATCGCGCACACGATGGTGGCGCTCTACCCCCGGCGCACCGCGCTCGGCCTGTCCCTGTTCGTCGGCCAGGCGTTCCTGTACAACGCGATCACGTTCGGGTACGCCCAGATCCTCACCACGTTCTTCCACATCACGACCCACACCGGCTACTACTTCGCCGTCATCGCCGCCGGCAACTTCCTCGGCCCGCTGCTCCTCGGCCACCTGTTCGACACGGTCGGCCGCAAACCCATGATCTCCGGCACGTACATCCTGTCCGGCGTCCTGCTTCTCGGCACCGCCTGGGCCTTCGGCCAGAGCCTGCTGACCGAAGTCACGCTGACCGCCTGCTGGTCGGTCGTGCTGTTCTTCGCCTCCGCAGGGGCCAGTTCGGCGTACCTCACCGTGAGCGAGATCTTCCCCGTGGAGACCCGGGCCATGGCCATCGCCTTCTTCTACGCGATCGGCACGGCGGCCGGGGGCATCTCCGGCCCGCTGCTGTTCTCCGGCCTCGTCGAGACCGGCGACCCCGGCGACACCGCCCTCGCCTTCACCATCGGCGCCATCATCATGATCATCGCCGGGATCGTGGAGATCTTCCTCGGCGTGGCCGCCGAGCGCAAGGGCCTGGAGTCGATCGCCAAACCCCTCACCGCCGAATAAACCACCTGACGCGTCGCGAAGCCCCTGATAACGTGCGCGGGTGGCGGTGAGCGGGGTACTGATCGACATCGCGCCGCTACGGGTCTCGGCACCGTTCCGGCGGCTGTGGATCGGGCGGACGTTCTCCGGGTTCGGCAGTCAGATGACCCTGGTCGCCGTCATGTTCCAGGTCTGGGAAATGACGCACAGCACCGTCTGGACCGGGGCCGTCGGGCTGGCACAGGCGACGCCGATCATCGTGTTCGGGCTGTTCGCCGGCACCCTCGTCGACCGCGTCGAGCGCCGCCGGTTCTCCATCGTCATGACCAGCGGCCAGGCCGTCTGCTCGGCGCTGCTGGCCGTGCAGGGCTTCCTCGGCACCGTGCCGGTCGCCGGGGTGCTGCTGCTGGTCGCCGTGCAGTCGTGTTTCGTCGCCGGCGGCGGCCCCGCCTCCCGCACGTTCGTCCCCCGGCTGCTGCCGAGGCCCCTCGTGGCGGCCGGGCTCGCGCTCAACCGCATCGCGTTCCAGACGGCCATGCTGCTGGGGCCGGCCCTCGGCGGGCTGCTGCTCGGCCGGTTCGGCGTCGGCGGCTGCTACCTCATCGACACGATCACGTTCCTGGTGGCCCTGTACGCCGCCGTGCGGCTTCCCCGATGCCGCCCCAGGGCGAGCCGTCCCGGCCCGGGCTGCGCGGGGTCGCCGACGGCCTGGCGTTCCTCGTGCGCGAGCCGTCGGTGCGCGGCGCCCTGCTCACCGACCTCGCCGCCACCGTGCTGGCCATGCCGATCAGCCTGTTCCCGCTGGTCAACGCCGAGCGGTTCGGCGGCGACCCCCGCACCCTCGGCCTGTTCCTGTCGGCCATCGCGGTCGGCGGCGTCATCGCCTCCGTGCTGTCGGGCACCTTCACCCGGCTGCCCCGGCCCGGCCTGGTCATGGTCTGCGGCTCGATCACCTGGGGCCTGGCCTTCGCCCTCTTCGGCCTGGTGCACGGCCCCTGGACCGGCCTGGCCTTCCTGGCCCTGGCCGGCGCCGCCGACACGGTGGCCGTGGTCGCCCGCGGCACCATCGTGCAGCTCAACACCCCGGACGCCCTGCTCGGCCGCGTCTCCGCCGCCGAGCAGATCGTCGGCCAGGCCGGCCCCGACGTCGGCAACATGCGCGCCGGCATCGTCGCCGGCCTCACCTCGGGCACGACGTCCCTGGTCACCGGCGGCCTCCTCTGCATCGCCGCCGTCGCCGCCGTGGCCGTCACCACCCCGATGACCGACCCCGGCGAGGAAGGCCAACCGGCCTGAGCGGCGGGGATCAGGCGTCGGGGTTCTCGGCGCCCGTGGCCCAGCGGATGTAGCGGGTGGCGGAGTCGCGGACCGCCTGCTTGGCGTTCTCGGAGACGACGCTGGGCCACCAGCCGCCGTAGATGCGGTCGTACGGGTAGGGCTCCAGGGTGTCGACGATGCGGCGGACGGAGTGCTCCGGCAGGGGGATCTGGTTGGGGTAGCTGCGCATGAACGTCACGAAGCGGCGGTCCTGGACGACGGTGATGGTGTCACCGGTGAGCAGGGCGCCCTTGCCGCCGGCGCCCGCGGACCAGTGCAGCACGGCGCTGCCGGCGAAGTGGCCGCCGAGCTGGAGGAGGGTGACGCCGGGGGCGACCTCGTGGGTGCCGCTCCACAGCCGGACCGCCGGGTCGGGGCGCATCAGCCAGTGCCGGTCGGCCTCGGGGATCAGGATGGGGGCGCCGCCGAAGGCGTGGCTCCATTCGACGGCCACGCCGTAGAAGTGCGGGTGGGAGGCGGTGATGGCGATCAGGTCGCCGCGGTCGCGGACGGCGGTGATGGCATCGTCGTCGATGTAGCCGGGCACGTCCCAGAGCACCTGGCCGGCGTCGGTCGACACGACGAGAGCGCGCTGGTTGATGGCGAACCCGGGGCGGACGCCGATGCCGAGCAGGCCCGGCTCGACCTCGCGCACGTCGCTGTGCAGGTCCTCCATGGCGAGCTGGCCGAGGGTGGCCCAGCGCTGGCCCTCGGGTCCGATGTACTGCCGCTCGTCCTGGCAGATGATGCAGGATTCAGGTGGTTCCTCGGCCATCGCCGACTGATTACCACATGTCCTGCAAATCCATGCATTGGCCACCGTGGTCATGCTTTCCTCATTTCCAGCCGCCAATACTCATCTTGTCGGTCAAAAGCTTACCCACCCGCGTATGCCGGTGCCGATGCCACCCCGTGAGCTGCGGCTGTGGGTCGCGAACGACGGCAAAAATCATCGAAAGACAACTAAAAGACGGCAGAAACACAAAGCGGACAGTGGCCAAGATGCCCGCGCGGCGACGATATCCATGACTAAACTCGCATCGCTCCGTCCGGTGATTCGCGCGGCCCTTTCAGTGTTTCGGGCGGTGACGGCCGCTTTCGCGCACACTCCATGAGAGGTCCATGAGCCCGGCCCATGAGCAGAACCACGACCACGCGCACGAGCACCGGTCTCGTCGATGACCGGTCCGCACGACACGCCGCTCCGCCGGCCGATGCGCCGGCCGATCCACCGGCCACGCGCCGCCGCCTGCGCGGCTGGCTGTGGTGCCTGCTGGCGGCGGTGCTGGGGGTGGTGATCGGGGTGACGACCAGCGTGGTGGTCGCGTACGTCCGGCTCGCCGGCAACGTGCGCCACACCGCCGTCGACGCCAAGACCCTCGGCGTGCGGCCGGTGAAGGCGGCCACGGCGGTGAACGTGCTCGTGGTGGGCTCCGACCAGCGCGACGGCGCCAACGCGAAGTACGGCCACGGCGCGGCCGGCGAGCGCACCGACACGATCATCCTCGCCCACCTGTCGGAGCGGCGCGACAACGCCGTGCTGGTCAGCTTTCCCCGCGACTCGCTCGTCCGGCTGCCCGACTGCCCCGCCGCGGACGGCCTGCCGGGCCAGCGGGCGCACGTCGGCATGATCAACGAGTCGTTCAACTTCGGCGGCATCTCCTGCACGTGGAAGACGATCGAGTCGCTCACCGGCATCCACATCGACCACTTCGTCAAGGTCGACTTCACCGGCTTCAAAAGCATGATCGACGCGATCGGCGGGGTCGAGATGTGCCTGCCCGAGCCGATCGACGACGCCAAGGCGAGGCTGCACCTGCCCGCCGGGCGGCAGACCCTCGACGGCGAGCAGGCCCTCGGCTACGTGCGGGCCCGCTACAGCATCGGCGACGGCTCCGACATCGGGCGCATCGGGCGGCAGCAGATGTTCGTGGCCGCCATGCTGCGCAAGGTGCTGAGCGGCGCCCTGCTCACGCAGCCGGCGCGGCTGTTCGGCTTCCTCGACGCCGCCACCAGATCGGTCACCACCGACCCCGGGCTCACCGTCGGCGTGCTGCGCGACCTCGCGATGAGCGCGCGCGGGCTGACGGCGGGCCACATCCGGTTCGTGACGACGCCGTGGCGCTATTCGGTGAGCGAGCCGGGCCGCGTCGAGTGGGTGCAGCCGCTCGCCGGGCGGCTGTTCCACGACGTGGCGCACGATCTGCCGCTCGGGCGGGTGCGGGGCGGCGAGCGCAAGGCCCGGCCGGTGCCGCGCTCGCAGCTGCGGGTGCGGGTGCTGAACGGCACGACGCGGGCCGGCCTCGCCCACGAGGTGGCCGCCGCGCTGCGGGCGCGCGGCTACCGGATCGCCGGCACGGGCGACACCGCGCGCAAGCCGCGTCCGCGCACGCTGGTCAGGTACGCCCCGGCGGCCGAGCCGAAGGTGCCGACCCTCACCGGCGACCTGGTGACCGCGCGGGCCGTGGCGACCGGGCCGCCGCCGAGCGAACCCCCGGTGATGACGCTGGTGGTCGGCCAGGACTGGACGGGGCTGAAGGCCGTTTCCGGCCGGGGCCGCCCAGGCGGCGGGCCGGACCATGACGGCGCAGGCGACATCAAGGGCTTCGACGCGACGAAAGACGCCTGCTCGACAGGGACAAAAGGCGCGAACTCCGGATAAAGATAGACAAGGGGGATATTCGGGTAGAGACCGCCCGTGATGGACGGACCTACCCAACCAGTGACCGCCACCGTCACGCTTCGCGTCAACGGCGTCGAACGCACCATGACGGTGGACACCCGGGCCACCCTGCTCGACACGTTGCGCGAGCGACTCGGCCTCACCGGCTCGAAGAAGGGCTGCGACCACGGCCAGTGCGGCGCCTGCACGGTGCTCCTCGACGGCCGTCGCATCAACGCCTGCCTCGCGCTCACCGTCGCCCTGGCCGACGCCGACATCACGACGGTCGAAGGCCTCGCCGACGGCGACGGCGTGCTGCATCCGCTGCAGCGGGCCTTCATCGAACGCGACGCGTTCCAGTGCGGCTACTGCACGCCCGGCCAGCTCTGCTCGGCGGCCGGCGTGCTCGCCGAGGCGGCCGACGGGTGGCCGAGCGCGGTCACCCCCGAGCCGACCGGCACGCCCGTGCTCGACGGCGCCGAGATCCGCGAGCGGATGAGCGGCAACCTGTGCCGCTGCGGCGCGTACGTCAACATCGTCGCCGCCATAGCCGACGTCGCGGCGGACGGCGGCCGGCGGGCCGAGGAGGTGACCCCATGAGACCCTTCACCTACGAGCGCGCCCACGAGGCCCGGACGGCCGTGGCGGCCCTCGACCGCGCCCCCGACGGCAGGTTCCTCGGCGGCGGCACCAACCTGATCGACCTGATGCGGCTCGGCGTCACCGAGCCGGGCCGGCTGGTCGACGTGAGCCGGCTGCCGTATGACCGGGTCGAGGAGTCGCCCGAGGGCGGCCTGACGATCGGGTCGGCGGTGCGCAACAGCGTCCTGGCCGCCCATCCGGGGGTGCGCCGGGCGTACCCGATGCTCGCCGACGCCCTGCTCTCCGGCGCGTCCGGGCAGGTCAGGAACATGGCGACCACGGCCGGCAACCTGCTGCAACGCACGCGATGCGGCTACTTCCAGGACATCTCGAAGAACTGCAACAAGCGCGCCCCGGGCACCGGCTGCCCGGCCATCGACGGCGACCACCGCAACCTGGCGATCATCGGGCATTCGCCGCACTGCGTCGCCACCCACCCCTCGGACCTGGCCGTCGCCCTGGCCGCGCTCGACGCCGTCGTGCACGTCGAGGGACCCGACGGGCCGCGGGCCATCCCCATCACCGAGCTGTACCGGCTGCCGGGGGACCGGCCGGAGCTCGACACCGTGCTCGGCCCGGCCGACCTGATCACCGAGGTGATCGTGCCGGCGCTGCCGTTCGCGGCCCGGTCGAGCTACCGCAAGGTACGCGACCGGGCGTCGTTCGCGTTCGCCCTCGTGTCGGTGGCGGCGGCCGTGCGGGTCGCCGACGGGGTGGTGCGGGACTGCCGCATCTCGTTCGGCGGCCTGGCGCACATGCCGTGGCGGGCGCGGCTCGCCGAAGAGGCGCTGCGCGGCGGCGACCTCACCGAGGGCACGTTCCTGCGGGCCGCCGACGCCGAGCTGTCACAGGCCCGGCCGCTGCGCGACAACCACTACAAGGTGCCGCTGGCCCGCAACCTGCTCGCCCGCACCCTGACGGAACTGGTGGTGTCATGACGCTCACACGCGAACGCGCGGTCGGCACGGCCCACGACCGCGTCGAAGGAGTGGCGAAGGTCACCGGGGCGGCCACGTACGCCTACGAGTACGTGGCGGGCGGCGGCGTGGTGTACGCCGTGCCGGTGCAGGCGGCCGTCGCCCGCGGCGAGGTCACGAACGTCGACACCGAGACCGTGCTGTGGATGCCCGGCGTGATCTCGGTGCTGTGGCACGGCAACACGCCGAAGGTGCGGCCCGACAGCGGCGAGCTGTCGCTGTTCCAGTCGCCCCGCGTGGCGTACCGGGGGCAGATCATCGCCGCGGTGGTGGCCGAGAGCATCGAGACGGCGCGGGAGGCCGCCCGGCTCGTGCACGTGGAGTACGCCGAAGAGCCGCACGACGTGCTGCTGCGGGCCGATCACCCCAAGCTGTACCGGCCCGAGCAGGTGAACCCGTGGTACCCGGCCGACGAGGAGCGCGGCGACGCCGACGCGGGCCTGGCCGAGGCGGCGGTGCGCATCGACGCGACCTACACCACGCCCGCCTACCACAACAACCCGATGGAGACGCACACCACCGTGGCGGCGTGGGAGGCCGACGGGCTCACCCTCTACGAATCCACCCAGGGCTCGTCGGTGGTACGCGACGAGATGGCCCGGCTGTTCTCCCTGCCGCCCGACAAGGTGCGGGTGATCTCGCCGCACGTCGGCGGCGGCTTCGGCTCCAAGGGAGCCTCCCGCCCCACCGCGGTGCTGGCCGCGCTCGCGGCGAACGTCGCCGGGCGGCCGGCGAAAGTGACGGCGACCCGGCAGCAGGAGTTCGCGTTCGTCGGCTACCGCACCCCGATCATCCAGCGGGTGCGGCTCGGCGCCGACGCTGACGGCAGGCTCACCTCGATCGTCCACGACGCCATCGAGCAGACCTCCACCGTCACCGAGTTCGCCGAGCAGACCACGGTGGCGACCAGGATCATGTACGCCACGCCGAACCGCCGCACCACGCACCGGCTCGCCGCGCTCGACGTGCCCACCCCCTCCTGGATGCGGGCCCCCGGCGAATGCCCCGGCATGTACGCCCTGGAGTCGGCCATGGACGAACTGGCCGTCGCCTGCGGGCTCGACCCGATCGAGCTGCGCATCCGCAACGAGCCGGTGACCGACCCCGAGTCCGGGCTGCCGTTCAGCTCGCGCGGCCTCGTGGCCTGCCTGCGCGAAGGCGCCGACCGGTTCGGCTGGGCCGGCCGCGACCCGACGCCGCGGCTGCGCCGCGACGGCCGCTGGCACATCGGCCTGGGGGTGGCGGCCTCGACGTACCCCGCCTATCGGCGCGGCTCGCAGGCCGTCGCCCGCGCCGAACCCGGCGGACGCTTCACCGTGCGGGTCGCCGCCGCCGACATCGGCACCGGGGCGCGCACCGCGCTCACCCAGATCGCCGCCGACGCGCTGCGCACCACGCCCGGCCTGGTGCGGGTCGAGGTGGGCGACAGCCGCCTGCCGACCGCGCCCGTCGCCGGCGGCTCCATGGGCACGGCGTCGTGGGGCACGGCCGTCGTACGCGCGTGCGAGGCGCTGCTGCGCGAACTCGACCTGCACCCCGGCGAGCTGCCGCTGGAGGCACGGGCCGACACCTCCGCCGAGGTCGACGCGGACGAGCGGTTCGCCAGGCACGCGTTCGGCGCGCAGTTCGCCGAGGCCAGGGTCAACATCGACACCGGCGAGGTGCGGGTGCCGCGCCTGCTCGGCGTCTTCGCCGCCGGGCGCATCATCAACCCGAAGACGGCGCGGTCGCAGCTCATCGGCGGCATGACGATGGGGCTCAGCATGGCGCTGTTCGAGGAAAGCGTCATGGACGCCGAGTACGGCGACTACCTCAACCACGACTTCGCTCAGTACCACATCGCCGCCCACGCCGACGTGCCGAGCGTCGAGGCGTACTGGGTGGAGGAGGACGACCCGCACCTCAACCCCATGGGGTCCAAAGGCATCGGGGAGATCGGCATCGTCGGCACGGCGGCCGCGGTGGCCAACGCCGTCTACCACGCGACCGGCATCCGGATCCGCGACCTGCCGATCCGGCTCGACCGCCTGGTGAGCTGACGCCCGCCGGGCATGGTTCCGCTCCGCGAGCGTTCGATCGGCAGGCTGAAAGACGCGGCACCCGGCTGGCTGGTCGAAGTGCTGCAGCCGGCCCCGGCCAGACCGCCGTGGGGCCGCATGGCCCACGCGGCGATCGCCCTGCTCGGGCCCATCGTCGTTGCGATGCCGCTGGGCCAGCCCCGCATCGGGCTGGTGCCCGCGATCGGCGCCCTCACCGGCGTGATGTCCGACTCCGACGGGCCGTATCGGGCGCGAACGCAGCGCATGGTGGCGGCGGCACTCAGCAGCGCGGCCGGGTTCGCCGCCGGGCACGCCGCACACGGCCAAGGGTGGTGGGCGGTCCTCGTCGTGGCCGCCATGTCCCTGGTGTCCGCGCTGGTCAGCACCCTGGGCGGCACCGGCTCGATCTTCGGGCTCGACCTGCTCATCATGACGGTCATCGGCATCGGCATCCCGGTCGCCGGGCCGCCCCTGCTCGGCTCGCTGCTCGTCCTCGCCGGTGGGGCGTGGGCGTTCGCGCTCGCGGCCGTCGTGTGGCCGTTCCGCCCGCAGGCGGCCGAAAAAGCCCAGGTGGCGGAGGTGTACCGCGCCCTCGGCCGGCTCTTCGACGCCAGCGGCCCGCAGGAACGCGCCGCCTTCACCACAACGCAGAACCGGGCGTACCGGACGGTGCTCAGCGCGCGGTCGGCCGCCGCCGGGCCCGACGCCAGGCGCAGCCGCCTGGTCGCACTGCTCAACCAGGCGTCCGTGATCAGGCAGGCGCTCGTCTCCTTACGCCTGGAACACCGCCAGGCCCCGGCGGAACTCGCCCGCACCGTCACGGGCATCGCCGACAAGCTCGCGACCGGAGCCCTCGCCCCCGAATGCCCCCACTGGCGGCCGGAGTCGCCCGCCGACCGGGCGCTGCGCACCGCCGTCAAAGACGCGTGGCGGCTGGCCATGGGCGCCGAGGTGCGGGCGGACCAGGTGCCCGTCCAGCCGGTGCGGCGGCGCGAACGGCTGCGAGACACCTGGGAGAAACTCCGGTCCGGGCGTCTCACCCGGCTCTACACGGTCCGGCTGACGCTGTGCATGACGGTCGCGGGGGCCGTGACCATGCTGACCGCGATCGATCGTTCGTACTGGGTGATGCTGACGGTCGCGATCGTGCTGAAACCCGACTTCGGGTCCGTGTTCGCCCGGGCGATCCAGCGCGGCCTCGGCACCGTCGTCGGAGCCGTCCTCGGGGCGATCATCGTGATCGTGCTTCCCGATGGCCCCCCGACCCTGGCGGCCATCGGCGTGCTCGCCGCCCTCACCGTCTACGGCAAACAGCGCAACTGGGGCATGATGTCGACCTTCCAGGCGCCGCTGGTGGTCCTCCTCATCGACCTGCAGACACACGCCGGCTGGCGGCTGGCCGAGACCCGTCTCCTCGACACGCTGATCGGCTGCGCCATCGTGCTGCTCCTCGGCTACCTGCCGTGGCCCACGACCTGGCAGGCCCCCATCAGGCCGCGCGTGGCCGACACCCTCGCCGCCACCGCCGATTATCTTCGCGATATCTTCGAGGGCGACGCCCAGCAGGAGGCGCTGAGCCGACGCTCGGCCTACGACGCGCTGGCCGACCTGCGCACCGTCTTCCAGCGCGCGCTGGCTGAACCACCGGTCGTCAGCAGGCGTATCACCACCTGGTATCCCGCGCTCACCGAGCTGGAACGGGTCACCGACGGGGTGGCGGCCGTCGCCGCCCGGTCCCGGCAAGGCGCGCGGCCACCGGCAGCGGCCGGCACCAAGGCCGTGATCAGGGCTCTCGACCAGATGGCCGACGAGATCCGGGAAGGCAGGGCGCCGCCCGATGTGGAACTGCACGACGTCGACGTGTTGGAAGGGGTGAACTCCGCAGTGCTCGCACTGTGCGGGTCGCTGAGCGAACAGGTGCCGAGGTAAGAGAGAGTAGAGACGTGACAGAGACATCGAAGACCGCGGTCATTGGGGTCACCGGCCTCGCCACGATGGGGCGCAACCTGGCCCGTAACCTGGCACGACACGGCCACCCCGTCGCCGTCCACAATCGCACCGCCAGCCGCACCAAGGCGCTCATGTCGGAATACGGCCACGAGGGCACATTCATCCCGGCCGAATCAGCCGAGGACTTCGTCCGCTCCCTCGAACGCCCCCGCCGCATCGTGATCATGGTGAAGGCGGGAGCGCCCACCGATGCCGTGATCGAGGAGTTCGCGCCACTGCTCGAACCCGGCGACATGATCGTCGACGGCGGCAACGCCCACTTCGCCGACACCCGCCGCCGCGAACGCGACCTGCGCGAGCGCGGACTGCACTTCGTCGGCACCGGCATCTCCGGCGGCGAGGAAGGCGCCCTCAACGGGCCCAGCATCATGCCGGGCGGCTCCCCCGAGTCCTACGCCGCGCTCGGCCCCCTGCTGGAGAGCATCGCGGCCTCCGTCGACGGCACGCCGTGCTGCACCCACGTCGGCCCCGACGGCGCCGGCCACTTCGTGAAGATGGTGCACAACGGCATCGAGTACGCCGACATGCAGCTCATCGCCGAGTCCTACGATCTGCTGCGCAACGGCCTCGGCATGCCGCCGGCCGAGATCGCCGAAGCGTTCCGCACCTGGAACACCGGCCGCCTCGGGTCGTACCTCATCGAGATCACCGCCGACCTGCTCGCCCACGTCGACGAACGCACCGGCAAGCCGTTCGTCGACATCGTGCTCGACCAGGCCGAACAGAAGGGCACCGGCCGCTGGACCGTCCAGACCGCCCTCGACCTCGGCGTCCCCGTCAGCGGCATCGCCGAAGCCGTGTTCGCCCGCTCCCTGTCCGGCCACGCCGACCTGCGCACCGCCGCCCGCGGCCTGCCCGGCCCCGCCCGGTTCAAGCTGGAAAGCCGGTTCACCGACGACGTCGAGAAGGCGCTGTACGCCTCCAAGATCGTGGCCTACGCGCAGGGCTTCAACCAGATCCAGGCCGCCAGCGCCGAATACGACTGGAACGTCGACCTCGGCGCCATGGCCACCATCTGGCGCGGCGGCTGCATCATCCGGGCCGGCTTCCTCGACCGCATCCGCGCGGCCTACGACGCCGACCCGGCGACCCCCACCCTGCTCACCGACGACCACTTCTCCTCGGCCATCGGCGAGGCCCAGGACTCCTGGCGCACCGTGGTGTCGATCGCCGCCCAGCTCGGCATCCCCACCCCCGGCTTCGCCACCTCCCTCGCCTACTACGACGCCCTCCGCGCCGACCACCTCCCGGCCGCCCTCACCCAGGCCCAACGCGACTACTTCGGCGCCCACACCTACCGCCGCACCGACCGCGAAGGCACCTACCACACCCGCTGGGAGGCCCCCGGCCGCCCAGAAATCCCCGCCTGACCGCGACCCATCCACCCCGCCCGGTACCGGCAACCCGCCGGCACCGGGCATTTCACTAGAAAAAGTATTTATTCGGGTGTATTTGAGTCCAAAGTGAGTGGCTGACTATGGGATGCTCAACCGTATAAGCTCTGCTTCTATGGCCGAGCCCGATACAACTTACGTCCGGACGAGCGCCTGCCCGGCCTCGTCGCCCTGGCTCTGTCTTCCAGACGCTACCGTGCTTACGCATCACACTTTCAAGGCAAATCGCTTTCTTGATGCCCCGAGATACGAAAAGGAACGAGAGGTATCTGTCCTGACAGGACGACTCTGAGGGAGAGGCATCTCGCTATCGAACTAGGGCAATAACTCCTAAAGCCCTTGAGCAGGCTAGGGTACGGTACACGACTGCAGGTAGCCTACGTGCTGCGGGCTTCGCGGTTGTCCATACACCAGGGCGCCTGACCAAGGGGTGCGGGCCGGATGGTGAGCATGTGTCGATCGTCTGGCCTGCCGACGATCCGCTTGTACGGCAAGACATCCCCTGGCCGCCGACCGTGTCGCAGAGCTTCGTTCGATGCTTCAATGGGCATGAAGAAGGGGGAGATGAGACGATTGAACCTCGATGCGCTGATCAAGCAAGGTCATCTGCCGTGGCGTCCGCGTCCGGAAGCCCGTGACCTTGATGTCTGGCATCAGTACGAGAGTCCTTTGACCGGAACTTTCCGAATCGACGACGCGCTGGTCCTTTTTACCCAGGTTCTCGAGACCGGTCACGGGCTGTCCGCATGGGCCTACGTATGCTTGTCCGAAAGCGACGAGCGTGAGCTTGAGGGAAGGACATTCGCGTCCGTAGACGAACTCGATAGTTTCGTCGCAGCTCGGTTCTGCGGTCACGAAGCCGTTCTGGCTCTGGCAACCGATGATCAGATCGACAGTTGGACGCGGAAAGAAGTACATGACGGACTTTTGGCCGCAGTGGAGGCCTATCTGAACGATCTGATAGCCGGAGTGAACAAGGTACCCAGTGCTGAGCAACGAGTACTCGCCAAGTTCGCTGGTGTGGAGGCCGCACACTCCGAGCTCGCCTCCGCTTGATCGCTCAAGGCGTCTTGGCCGAGCAGGTGACAGGCGACGCCGATGTCGACGAGGGCCAGCGGAGGCCCCCGGCCGCCCAGAAATCCCCGCCTGACACCCTGCCGGAAGCCGAAGCGCCCCGCCCCGATGCCCGGGGCGGGGCGTCGAGCCCGCGTGGTCGTCAGGCGATGTGGTGGACGTCGGTCCAGTGCGGGTAGATCCAGGTGGCGTTGTTGAACGGGTCGTGCGGTGGGTAGCCGCTGACGTTGCCGTAGATCTGCAGTTCGCCGGAGTTGGTGACGGCCATGAGGTCGGCGAAGCCGTCTCCGGTCACGTCGCTGGCGGTGATGTCGGCGACCTGGTCCCAGCCTGATTGGATCTGCCAGGTCTGGTTGACGAACGGTCTGCCGCCGTTGGCCGGTAGGAGCAGGCCGTTGCCGAAGACCGTCAGGGTGCCGTCGCTGCGGATCGCCAGCAGGTCGCCGTAGGCGTCGCCGGATACGTCGCCGATGGCGATGTCGATCACGTCGGTGCCCCAGTGGTCGGGGTAGGTCCAGGTGACCGCGCGGAAGGGTAGTGCGTCGGTGCCGGTTTCTTTGGTGTTGAGGTAGATCTGCAGGCTGCCGTCGTCCATGACGGCGGCGAGGTCGGCCCATCCGTCGTGGTTGACGTCGCCGGCGGCGATGCGGCGGGCGTGCGACCAGTTCGGGTAGTCCCGCCACACGGTGGTGAAGAACGATCCGTTGCCGAGTTTGGAGGCGTTGCCGAAGATCTGGAGGTGTCCTGATGTGGTCAGTACCAGGAAGTCGGCGAAGCCGTCGCCGCTGACGTCGGCCGTGGTGATCGACCGTGCGTCGGTGTTCCAGTTGGTGTTGGTGGTCTGCCAGGTCACCCCGACGAACGGGCGGCCGTCGAATTCCGGCAGTTTGATGCCGTTGCCGTAGACCACCAGCTGGCCTTGGGCGTTCACCGCGGTCAGGTCACCGAAACCGTCCCCGGTGACATCACCCTCGGTCCGATCCACCGGACGGGAGCCGGCGAGCCCGGGCGGCGTCACATATCCGGAGATGAGAACGTTCCTCGCGCCCGAGCGGGTCGACGCGGGATAAACGTGGCGTTGGGCGACCCGGTTGCCGTAGTTTCCGTCCACGGTGTCGATGGACCCGTCACCGTTGACCCCTACGACCACCGAGACGTGGCCGCCGGTGCCCGACCCCGGCTCGCCGTAGACCGCGAGGTCGCCGACCTGCGGATTGCCGCCCCCACTGGACCTGGGCTTGAAGAGACCGCGGTCGAGTCCCCACTTGCCGATGCCGGTCGCGACGTAGATCCCCCGAGGAGACCCGGATACGCCGGCCTGTTCCCACACCCACGTGGCGAACATCGCGCACCAGTCGTCGCAGAGCGGGCCGTACTTCTGGCACTGGCGGCCGTCCCCCGTCACCCCGACCTCCGCTCGCGCGATGTCGGCGATGCCCTCGCGTGTCGCCGCGGCGAAGGCGGGCGAGGAGAGGGAGCTCTTCGCGACGTCGTACCCGACGCCGCCGAGCAGGAGAGCCCCGACCAGCGCAACGGCCGTCGTCGCCCTGACGATCAACGACCTGTTCCTGAATAAAGCGGTTGAGCGCACACGTCCTCCATGTCATTTGCGTGACTGATCGATCTGGCTGGTCGCCCATCCCCGCCATATGCCGGAGCAATTGTCGTATTACCGGTCTGGAAAGCACTTCATGGAGCCACGACAAGCAATGGATATGGCGGGGAGCGCCCATGGCGAAACCGCTGTTACGCGGCTCTCCGTGGGCTTACATGCCAAGAATGCTGGCGACGGCCGGACGTGTCCTTACGGCTGAAGGCACACCTGTTCAGTCTGCGGGCACTATCGCCGCGCGCTGCTGGAACTCGCGTGGCGACAGCCCGTAGGCGCTGCGGAACACCTGGCTGAAATGGGCGGCGCTGGTGAACCCCCAGCGGGCCGCGATCGCGTTGATCGGGTAGCCGGCCAGATGCGGCTCGGCGAGGTCGCGGCGGCACTGTTCCAGGCGGCGCTGGCGGATCCAGCGGGCCACGGAGTGCCCTTCGGCGTGGAACAGCTTGTTCAGATACCGCAGGGAGATGTGGTGGGCTGCGGCGATCGCGGCCGGAGTCAGGTCCGCGTCGCCCAGGTTCGCCTGGACGAAGGCGTGGATCTGGGCGAGCAACGCGCGTCGCCGGCTGCTCGGCGGCACCGCGCTGTGGGCATCCAGCGCGCCGGCCAGCGCCGCGGTCAGAACGTCGATGGTCACGGTGGAGACCCGCGTCGCCTCGGCCGGGCTGAACTCCTCCAGATGCCGCGCCAGTTCGAGCAGGTACTGCGAGGCCAGCGCCCCCATGCCCCGCCCGCCCCGAATCGGCACCGAGTTGAGGTCCCGCAGGCTCCGCTCGGGCAGCGGCAGCAACGATCGCGGAAACTGCAGCGACAGCACCTGGGCGTCCCCGGAACCCCCCGACTCGAACCTGGTCAGATAAGGATGCGAGCTGTCGCGGAGCATGAGATCCCCGACACCCAGATCCGCCTGCCGACCGGCCTGCTCTCCGATGGCACGACCCCGGACGGGGCAGGTCACGAAGACGGTTTCGGGGTCGCTGTGGCGGATCAGCCGCGGCGTACGCCGGATCGTCAGCGACGGCGCGGTCAGCAAGGTCGCCTGCACGAGGCCGAGTCCGCTAACAGCGACGTGAGCCTGAAACGCGCCGTCCAGACCGGGTTCGCAGTGCGCATCCAGCGGCATCCACATCTTCGCGCTCATCTCGCGCCAGAAGGCCAACCGCTCATGCACCGGAACCTCGGCGAAGCTCACCACGTCCATGGCTCTCCACATCGAAGAATCCCTCCGGGGCGGACTCAGCATCACCGATCACGTTCTCGCACACAACCCGCCCGGCACTACCGCCTGTTCGGCGCTTGATCCCTCAGGGCGCGAGGCGCCACAGTGCGTCGATGGGGAGGGCGCGGAGACGTTCCCCGAAGGGGAGGGTCTGCTGGCCGGTGTACAGGACGTAACCTGCGACGAAGCGGTCTCCCAGGGCCGCCGCCAAGTGGCGAAGGCCGCTCAAATCCTCGCTTCGGACGGTAGCGCCGGCCTTGACCTCGACACCGATTGCTCTGCCATCCGGGGTTTCGATCACCGCGTCGACTTCCACCTTGTCCTTGGTCCGATAGTGATACAGCTTGCCGCGCTCATCGGACCAGGTCAGTTGCCGCGCCAGCTCCATGAGGACGAAGTTCTCCATCATCTGCCCCGCCGCACCGCCAGGTTCACCGAGACGGTTGGCGTCCTGGCCGAGAAGATGGCAGGCGACGCCGCTATCGACGAAAGCCAGTTTGGGAGTGCCGATGACCCTGCCGGTCCGACCCATGGACCATGCCGGAAGGACCTTGATGAGGAAGACCGACGTCAGCAATTCGATGTAGCGGGTCAAGGTGGATCGGGGAATGCCGGACTGACCCGCGAGCGTGCCGGGGACCAGGAGGCATCCGGCGCGCCCCGCGAGCAGCCCCAGCAGCCGCATGAGGTCCCCTCGCCGCTGGATGTTGGCAAGTTCCAGCACGTCCCGTTCGATGAGGGTGGACAGGTAGGAGTCGAAGAACGCGGAGCGGCGGCGCGGTGAGCGTCGCACCGCCTCGGGGAACCCGCCGACGACGATGCGTTGCAGGTAGTCGCGGCGCCGCAACTCGGACGTGTGCTCTATAGCCGGCCCATGCGCAAACGCGGCATCCACGAACCGGTCGGGCTCTTCGCTGATCTCCCCCTGCGAGAAGGGCCACAGTTCGATGATTTCCATGCGCCCGGGTAGCGCGTCGGGCAGCGTGCGCAAGGCGAGCACACGTGATGACCCGGTGAGGAGGAAGCGACCGGGTGCCGGGTCGAGGTCGACGGTCACCTTGATGGGCCGTAGCAGTTCGGGTGCGAGCTGAATCTCGTCGATGACCATCAGCCCGTCGTGGTCAACGAAGCCGGTCGGATCGTCCTGCGCCGCAGTGAGCGTGGCAGGGTCGTCGAGCAGGCGAAACACGGACCGCTCCGACCGCGCCGCCGTGATCCTCGCCAGAGTGCTCTTCCCCGCCTGCCTGGCACCGTTGACGAGGACGACCCGGGTATCGGCCAGCGCCTCTGCCACCAGGCCCTCGGCATGGCGTCCGATCAACTCTCGCGACTCGTTCACCAGGCCATTGTGCACCCACGAGGCAAGATCAGTGGTCATTTGGCCGCAAGGTTCATGGACACCTGGCCGCCACTCTTGTGGACACTTGGCCGCAAGGTTCGTGGGCACTTGGCCGTGCCCTCCGTGGGCACTTGGCCGGTACCCACGTGGACATCTGGCCGCTTTCGGGACGGCGGTAGATGCCGTGAGGTGGCCAGGTGGCGGAGAGCTCTGGCTGCCAGTGGTGCTCTCTCGGCTGTGTGACTAGAGGTCGGTTCTCTGGTGTGAGAGGTCGTCGATGAAGGCGGCCCACGCCTTGGAGCCGAAGATCAGTACGGGCCCCTGCCCGTACTGCTTACTGTCGCGGACGGCAACCCGCGCCCCCGACAGCGGGGCGACTTCTACGCAGTTGCCGCCGTTGGAGCCGGTGTAGCTGCTCCTACGCCAGGGGGCCTTGGCCATCTCATCCTTGAGGTCCATACTTCACCTGCACTTCCTCTATTACCTGCTTCGACACGTGCTGTGGGTATGCCCATGCATGGATAGCCTCGTATCTGAGCGTAACCGAATGTACTTCGTCGATACGATCGGTTACTTGCCCATTGGTGCAGGTCTCCAGATAGGCGGCATCCCGCTCTCCGGAGATCTGTGCGATGGCGAAGCCTCCAAGGAGCCCTGGAGTCGCACCAATATCGACTGGTACGACCTGAATTGTAACTCTCGGCCGGGAGGCCAGTTTCAATAGATGTTCAAGCTGCTGGTACATCACCTCTCTCCCGCCCACAGGGCGGTATAGGACTCCTTCGTCGATGAGTACCGACACGACCGGGGGATCGTCACGTTCGAGGATCTTCTGACGGTGCAAACGTGCTCTGAGAAGTTCCTCGACTTTCCTCTCCGAACCGGCCGGCTCGGTGGCCAGGACGACGCGGGCGTACTCCTGAGTCTGCAGAAGCCCCGGAACAAGGAGAGGCTCCCACATGCGGATCGCACGCGCATCCGCCTCGATGCGCGTCCAGGGGCGGAACCAACGAGGGGTGGTCTTCTCGCACTCGGCCCACAGTTCTTGCAACCTGCCGGTGATACCGAGGGCGGCTTCGCAACGAAGGACGAGATCCTGTGTTGGGCGTCGCTCGGCCCGCTCGATAAAGCCCACCATTGCGGTAGAGAACTGTATCTTCTGGGCAAGCTGTTCTTGCGACCAGCCCAGCTCCTGACGCGCTTTCCGCAGCTCGGCACCCAGGCGAGCCTCTGGGCTGAGCGATCCGTCCCGATTTCGACGCGGCACGGCAAGCCCTCCTCCGCTACAAGAGTAGCGTCTGCTACCGATTTCGCTACTACCAAAGTGTGTGGAGGTAGTAGCGCCGAATTCGCTTCAGGTAGAGGCTAACGCGGTGCACCCTGGTAATCCATATGCAGGCGGTAAGAGCGCGTGATTTTACGTTGAGCTGCTTAAGACTGCAAAAATAGGACATAAGGGGAACGATGTACGCGATCCCATTCAAGCTCGATCTTCTCGGTGAGATCACGCTGCCGTACACCGAGGAATCCACGCCTCAAGCCCGCAAGGTCGTAGGCGCGTGGCTGGGCGCGGACCACCCCGCGTCCTACGACGTCCGCCTCGCCGTGTCCGAACTGGTGACGAACTCCATCAGGTACGCCACAAGAAGCGCGGCGACCGGCATCGTCCTGCGCCTGTTCGACTGTGGCCACTTCGTCCACGTCGAGGTCCAGGACCAGGGCTCCCAGACGACACCGCGAGTCCAGGCCGCTCAGGCCATGGCGGAGGATTTCCAGGAAGGCGGCAGAGGCCTCTTCATCGTCGACTCGATTTCCAGGGAATGGGGCGTTCGGTTCTGCCGGCGGTCCGGCGCCACCATCGTCTGGTGTGACATAACCGCCGACCCCGAACTACCGGAACCCACGGGCGTGTAGCCGGCCACGGCTGACGCGCGGGTCGGATCACCTCCAGCTAACCCTGCGTGGTCGTATGCTTGCGCGGTGAGCACAGATGTGGGATCGGCCTCCCCAATAGAGCTGCGGCATGCGATGGTCGACCGGCTCGTCTCGTGGCGGTCGGTTCGTACGGATCGGGTGGAGGCCGCGATGCGTGCGGTTCCCCGGCATCTGTTCGTTCCCGGTGCCTCGCTGCACAAGGCCTATGCCCACGAAGGCGTGGTCACGCATCCCGGGGCCGACGGACGGCCTCGCAGCATGGCCTCCGCGCCCGGGATCGTGGCGCAGATGCTGGAGCAGCTTGACGTACGGCCCGGCGATCGGGTCCTGGAGATCGGTGCGGGGACGGGCTACAACGCCGCGCTTCTCGCGTACCTGACCGGCCCGGACGGGCAGGTGACCACCGTCGACATCGATGCGGACGTCGTCGCGGGAGCACGTGCCGGGCTCGCGGCCGCAGGCTTCGACAAGGTGCAGGTCACCTGCGGCGACGGTGAGTACGGGTGTCCCGGGCACGCCCCGTACGACAGGATCATCGTGACCGCCGGAGCCTGGGACGTGCCACCCGCGTGGTCCGATCAGCTCGCCGGCGACGGCAGGATCGTGGTGCCGCTGCGGATCCGCGGGCTGACCCGCTCGGTCGCCCTCGAACGACAGGACGGCTTCCTGCGGAGCACGTCCATGGTGTACTGCGGGTTCATCCCGATCAGAGGCGCCGGGCACCGCCCGGAACCCACCATCGAACTGAGCGACGAGTTCGAAATTTCCCTGCGATTCGACGACGGACGGTCCGCCGACGCCGAAGCCCTTGGCGAATCCTTGCGGCACCCCGCCCACCACACGTGGCTGGGCGTGACGGTCGTGGAGGCCGAGCTCGGGGGTTGCGAGTTCTGGCTCGCGGACATGGCCGGGTTCTGCCGTCTGCTGGTGGGCGGCGACGCCGTCGACCGAGGGTTCATCCCGCCCATGTACCGCTGGGGCAGCATGGCCCTGGTCGACCGGGACACGTTCGGCTACCTCACGATGCGCGAGACGCCCCATGCCGATGGCGGACAGCGAATCTACGAGCTGGGCGTGTGCGCGTACGGGCCGGGCCGCGAGCAACTGGGCGACCGCCTCGCCGGGCGGATACGCCAGTGGGCTCACGACGCCCGATCAGGCGAAGACCTGTGGATCGAGGTCCACCCAGCCGGGAGCGCTGCTGAGATCGAGGGTCGGCTGGTCGCCGAGAAGCGGCATACGCGCATAGTGGTCCGGACGGCCCCGGCCGGCCGGCTCCGCAGTGGAACCGGATAGCCGCTCTGTCAGTCGACCTGTCCCCGTCGCTCGATGAGGACGACGTCGCGCCAGGTGCCGTGGTGGCGGCCGATGCGTTCGCGGGTGCCGATGACGCGGAAGCCGTGTTTTTCGTGGAGGCGGAGGCTGGCGGTGTTTTCGGGGAAGACGCCGGACTGGATGGTCCAGATGCCGGCGGCTTCGGTGGAGGAGATCAGGGCCTGGAGGAGGGCGCCGCCGACGCCCCGGCCCTGGGCCGAGGGGTGGACGTACAGGGAGTGTTCGACGACTCCGGCGTAGACGGGTCTGGGGGAGACGGCGCTGACGGCGATCCAGCCGAGCACCTGGCCGGTCGCCTTTTCGGTGGCGACGTGGCGGTGGTGGGGGAGTCTGGCGGCGTCGAAGGTCTTCCAGGGTGGGGCGGTGGTCTCGAAGCTGGCGTTGCCGCCGTCGAGGCCGGCCTGGTAGATCGCCAGGACTTCGGTGGCGTCGCTCGCGCGCATGGGGCGGATGGCCATGTTCGGCGGGATCGCAGGGATCTGCATCGCTCATCGACGATAGGCGATGGGGCCGGGCGAGGGAAGATCTCGTCTCATCGGCGCTGTCAGGGGAGGACCGTGCCGGCTCGTTTGACGGTGCGGATGACCGGGGCGGTTTCGAGTTCGCGGACGCCGTCGAGGGGGGCGACGCGTTCGGTGAGGTAGCGGTACAGGTCGGGGGCGTCGCGGCAGGTCACGGCGGCCATGAGGTTGGTGGTGCCGGTGGTGGCGGCGACCATGTCGGCCTCGGGGTGGGCGGCGAGGGCGGCGCCGATCGACGTCAGGGCCGAGGGGCGCACCTTCATCCACAGCCAGGCTTCGGCGCGGTAGCCGAGGGCGGCCGAGGGGATCTCGACGTCGAATTTGAGCAGGCCGCTGCCGCGCAGCCGGGCGAGGCGGCGGCGGGCCGTGGTCTGTGAGCAGCCGGCGGCGGCCGCCAGTTCGTCGTAGCCGGCTCTGCCGTCGCGGGCGAGGACCCGCAGCAGGGCCCGGTCCTGTGGGCTCGGCTGTACGTCGCCGGGGTCGGTGTCGGGTGGCGCCGCCTGGCGCAGCCGGTCGATCTGGTCCTGGGACAGGACGGCGGCGCGGCTGCGCCACCCGGCGAACATGTGGAGGGTGGCGTGGGCCGACATGGCGACGATGCGCGGGGTGCGGGGCAGTTTCTTCAGCAGCAGGGTGTCGCCGTCTTCGTCGGATTGGACGCCGCAGGCGATTTCGGTGCCGCCGGACAGCAGGCGCACCCAGACGGTGTCGTCGCGGCGGGCGAGGGCTTCCGCGATGGCGCTCGCGGCGTCGGGGGCGCACACCAGGCGCACCGCCCAGGAGGCGCGGCCGAGGCGGGTGCCGTCGAGCATGCCGACGACGCGCAGGAGGCCGCCGGCGCGTAGCCGCCGGTAGCGGCGGGCGATGGTGTGTTCGGAGCCGCCGAGCACGTCGGCGATCAGGCGGAAGGGGGCCCGGCCGTCGAGTTGCAGCGCGTGCACGAGAGCGCGATCGGCGGGGTCGAGGACGCTGGTTTGCGGCACGTTTCATTGTTTCATGCGATTTATCGCCACCTGCCCCTCTCTGACCTGCGGAACCCCTCGCCTGTGCCCGAGCGTGGGGGTGTGAGCATCCATGTGATCGCCCGCGCGGACGGGCGTACCGGTAGGGAGGTCCGATGAGAGTGATCGTCGCGGGTGCGGGGATCGGCGGGCTGTGCCTGGCCAACGCGCTGCACCGGGCCGGGGTCGACGTGCGCGTGTACGAGCGGGATCCCGCGCCTTTCACGCGCCGTCAGGGCTACCGCCTGCATCTCGACGGGGACGGCATCGACGCCTTGATGACCGTGCTGGCACCGGGGCGATGGGCGGCGTTCCGGGCCACGGCGTACGAGCCCCGGCCGCGTTTCGTGCATCTCGACCCGTGGCTGGGCGAGCTGGGGGTGCTGGAGCACAGCGGACGGCACCTGTCGGTCGACCGGCGGGCTCTGCGCGAGGCGCTGCTGGCGGGGGTGCCGGGCCTGGTCGCGTACGGCAGGGCGCTGACCGGTTTCGACCTCGACGGTGAGCGTGTCACGGCCCGCTTCGCCGATGGTTCGGCCGATACCGGCGATGTGCTGGTCGGGGCGGACGGCGTCAACTCGGCGGTGCGCCGCCAGTACCTGCCGCATGCCCGCGTCGTCGGCACCGGGCTGTGCCAGCTGTACGGCAAGATCCCCCTGGCGGAGGCGGCGGGCCTGGACGCCGTCTTCACGGCGATCACCGGGCCGGGCCACCGTGTGGTGGGCGTCGCCCCGACTCGCGGCTACGCCACGTGTTCGTTCGGCGCCCGGGTGGAGGACCTGCCTCCCGATGTCCATGTGATGAGCGAGGAGCGGCTCCGTGCGCTGGTGGCCGATCAGGTGGCGGACTGGCATCCCCGGGTGCGGCGCATGATCTCCCGCTGGACGGAGGTCTTCCCGCTGGTGCTGCGCACCAGCGTGCCGATCCCGCCGTGGCCGACGACCCGGGTCACCCTCCTCGGCGACGCCGTCCACGCGATGAGCCCGGCCGGCGGCGTCGGCGCCAACACGGCGCTCCGCGACGCCCGCACGCTCGCCGGCGCGCTCACCGGAGGCGGACCGCTGCTGCCCGCGCTGCGCGCCTACGAGAGCGAGATGATCGAGCGGGGGTTCGCGGCGGTGCGGGAGTCCGCCGCCAACGGCGCGCGTTTCCTCGGCCAGGACGCTCTGCCTTCGGGCGCGCTGCCCTAACTGCCGGCGCGGTCGCGGGCGGCGGCGACGGCCACCTGGCCGAGGGCGATGCCGCCGTCGCCCGGGGGGACGCGCAGGTGGGTGAGGACGCGGAAGCCGCGGTTGGTGAGGGCGGGGACGACGCGGTCGAGCAGGAGACGGTTGTTGAAGACCTCGCCGGTCAGGGCGGCGACCTCGACGCCCGTGGAGGCGCGGATGCGCTCGCAGGTTTCGACGATCATGGCGGCGAGGGTGTTGTGGAAGCGGGCCGCGATGACGGGGGCGGAGGTGCCGCTCTGCAGGTCGTCGACGATGGAGCGGATCAGGTCGGGGCCGTCGAGGACGAGGGGGTGGCCGTCGCGGATCCGGGTCGGGTAGATGTCGATCACGACGGGGTCGGCGCGCTGCTCCAGTTCGGTCACGGCCTGGCCGTAGTAGCCGACCCGGTCCCGTACGCCGAGGATCGACGCCACCGCGTCGAACAGCCGGGCGGCGCTCGTGGTGAGCGGCGAGTTGGTGCCGGAGCGGGCGGCGCCGAGGACGAACTCCCAGCGGTTGGCGTGCCGGTCCCGCACGTCGAGGGGCCCGGTGTAGGCGTGGGCGGCGTCGAGGTAGGCGGCGGCCATGCGCCAGGGTTCGCGGATGGCGAGGGGGCCGCCGGGGAGGCGTACGGGGGCGAGGTGTGCGGCGCGGACGAAGCCGAGCAGGTCGGCGACGAGGAATTCGCCGCCCCATAGGGTGTCGTCGGGGCCGGTGCCGAGGCCGTCGAAGGCGACGCCGATGACGGGGCCGGTCTCCTCGTTGTCGGCGAGGCAGGCGGCGATGTGGGCGTGGTGGTGCTGCACGCCGACGAGTTCGGCGCCGGGCAGCGCGAGGGCGTAGCGGGTGGCGGCGCAGTCGCGGTCGAGGTCGTGGGCGATGAGCCGGGGGGTGGTGTCGAACAGCCGCTGGTAGTGGGCGATGGCGGCGGCGTAGGCGTGTTCGCCCTGTTCGCCGGTGATATCGCCGAGGTGCTGGGAGAGGAAGGCCTGGGTGCCTTTGGCGAGGCAGAACGTGGTCTCGTGGTCGCCGCCGCAGCCGAGGATGGGCTGGGCCAGGGCGGTGCCCAGGGGCAGCGGCTGGGGCGCGTAGCCGCGGGAGCGCCGCACGGGGGTGGCGCGGCCGCTGCTGACTCTGACGATCGAGTCGGGGGAGGCCATGTGGATGGGCCGGTCGTGGGTGAGCACGGCGTCGGCGAGTTCGCCGAGCGCGGTCAGCGACTCCTCGTCGTCGCCGATGATGGGCCCGTCGGGGAGGTTTTCGGGGGTGAGCACGAACGGCCCGCCGAATTCGGCGGCGAGCAGGTGGTGGATGGGCGTGTACGGCAGCACGATGCCGAGCAGGGTGCTGCCCGGTGCGACGGGTTCGGCGATGGGCCCGCCGGGGCGGCGCGGCAGCAGGGTGACGGGGCGGCGGGGGCCGGTGAGCAGGCTGCGGGCGGCCTGGTCGATTTCGCAGAGGCGTTCGGCGGTGTCGAGGTCGGGCGCCATGACGGTGAACGGCAGGTCGGCGGTGCGTTTTCGGGTGCGCAGGGTGCGCACGGCGTTCTCGTCGCTCGCGTCGGCGGCGAGGTGGTAGCCGCCGAGCCCTTTGATGGCGACGATGCGCCCGGCGCGCATGAGCCGGGCGGCGGCGATGATGGGGTCGCCCTGGGTGGTGCCGCCGGAGGCGGTGACGAGGCGCAGGGTGGGCCCGCAGCCGGGGCAGCAGGTGGCCTGGGCGTGGAAGCGGCGGCCGGCCGGGTCCTGGTATTCGCGGGTGCAGGTGGGGCACAGCCGGAAGGCGGACATCGTGGTCGAGGCCCGGTCGTACGGGATCTCGGTGGCGATGGTGAACCGGGGGCCGCAGTTGACGCAGGTGATGAAGGGGTAGCGGTGCCGCCGGTCGGCCGGGTCGAACAGTTCGCGCAGGCAGTCGGCGCAGGTGGCGATGTCGGGGGAGACGAGGACGGACCGGTCGGCGGCGGTGGCCTGGCTGGCGAGGATGGTGAAGCCGCGGTCGCCGCGTACGGGGATGGCTTCGGACACGACGTTGGCGACGATGGCGAGCGGCGGCGCCATGACGGGCAGGTCGGTCTCGAACCGGTGGATGGCGGACGGGGCGCCCTCGATTTCGATGAGCACCCCGTCGGCGTCATGCCCGACGAATCCGGAAAGCTCCAGCTCGCGGGCGCGAGCGTAGACGAACGGCCGGAATCCGACCCCCTGCACGACGCCTTGGACGCGAATCCGTGCCCGGACCTGGGCGCCGCCCGGCGGCACGTGGGGGCCCGATGTTCCGCCCGGGCTCCCGTCCAGGCTCGTGGTGTCGATCACCGTGTGCCATCACTCCCAGAGGAGGCAAGACGTGCCTATTGACACTTATTGGTAACGATGATGCCAGAAAGGTTCACACCATTACGTGTGATTCAGGATCTCCGACGAAACAGAACTGCGCGTTGCGCAGCAGCTTGTAGTCGGGCGCCTTCCACGTGTGCGTGCTCGCGTCGGCGCCGCGCATGTAGACGAAGTTGAACCGGTCCGACGAGTAGATGCGCACGCCTTCCGCCTTGCAGCGCCGCACGAGCCGGGTGTCCTCGCCGGCGTTGACCGCCTCGAACGGCATCGACCGCAGCAGGTCGGCGCGGGCCAGGATCGTGGCGCCCTGCACCAGGTGGGCCATGCGGTGCTCCAGGCCGGGCAGCCGCAGCACCGTGCTGTTGGTGGACGGGAAGTAGGTGTAGTGAGCGCCCTTGCCGACCAGCTCGGCGTCGGCGAAGTCGAACGCGCGCAGCAGGTCGGACAGGTAGTGCTCGCCGTACAGGTTGTCGTCGTCCATTTTGGCGATGTAGTCGCCGTCGGCCTGTGCGATGCCGAGGTTGAGCACCTCGCCGAGGGTGAGCGACGGGTCGGCCGTCAGCACCTTGACGTCGGGGATGCCGGCGGCGAGCGCCTTGTCCTTGACGACGTTCGGCTCGATGCCGATGCCGTGCAGCACCAGCACGAGCTGCAGGTCGCGGTGCCGCTGCCGCGCCACCTGGTGGATGGCGTGTTCGAGCTGCCCGGCGCGGTTGGTGGGCAGCACGACCGTCACCGAGCGGGTGCGCGGCTCGACGGTGCGGCCGAGCGCGAGGAGGATCTGGTCGACGCGGTGCGCGAACGTGTGCTTGTCGTGCACCTCGCGCATCGCCAGGTGGCCTTGGCGGGCGCGCAGCTCGGGGCTGTTGATCAGGTAGAGGGCCTGGTTGTACGCCTCCTCGGGCGTGTGGGCGACGGGGATGAGCGACCCGAACGTCTCCTCGATCGCCCGCGACCAGCCCGACAGCACGGTCGTCGAGCAGGCCGACAGTTCGAAGACGCGCCGGGCGCACATGGTCGGCGAGTCGATCACCGAGTTGACGTTGAGGAAGACCTTGTACATCTTGTACGCGGCGAGCATCTGCTCGTACGGCAGCTCGCCCACGATGTGCGGGCGGTACTCGTCGGGCCATTGGTACTTTTCGCCGGCCTTGTCGTTGCGGGCGTAGATGTGCAGGCCGAGCGGGCGCACCGGGGCGATCACGGTCTCCATCTGCTCGCGCCGCTCGGGGTGCTTGTCGCGGAAGTACATGCCGGCGAACGCGATGTCCTGCGCCCGGCCCCATCGGGTCTGGATGGGGTTGTGCACGCGGGGCTGGGCGGCGAACTGCAGCACGCCCACCCGATCATGTCCCAGTATTTCGCGGTACTTCGGGATCATGTCGCCGTCGCACGTGAAGACGTGGTCGAACAGCTTCGCCGTCTCGATGAAGAAGTCGAAGTTCGGCGGGTCCTCCTTGTTCCAGAAGACCGTCGGGATGCCTTCGGCCCGGAACCACGCCAGCAGGTCGCGCAGCTCCTGCTTCGGGGCGTTCGTGCCGGTCATCTGGTAGCGCCAGCGGCCCTGGTTGCCGAACCACGCCGACTCGACGAACAGCAGCTCCGGCCGTTTCTCCGCGAAGATCTCCCGCCAGTCGGTCAGGCCGAACTCGATCTGGTCCCACTCGTAGCGGAACGCCATGCGGGAGAAGTCGTCGAGGATCACCGCGACCGGCAGGTCCGGCCGGTTGATCGGCCCTTCGGGCCAGGCCAGGTTGGGGACCTTCACCTCGGGCGTCCGGTTCGCCGCGGCCTTGGCGGCCTCGACGACCGACGCCGGTGCCTTCGGGCTGTTCTTGGTCTTCAGGGCGCGGCGCAGGTCGCGCGGCAGGCGCACCAGGTTGGCGGGCTTGCGGGCGCCGGTCAGCGCCTCGGCCACGCGGAACGGGCGCTGCGTCTGGGTCGCGCGCAGCTTCCAGATGGCGTAGTCGGCGCGGGCGGTCTGGATCGCGAGCCGCTCCTCCAGGTCGCGGATCCGCTCCTCGTACCGCTCGACCTCTTTGCGCTCCTCGGGCAGCCAGTTCACCGCCCCGAGCCGCTGGAACCTCGGCTCTTCCTGCTCTTGGCCGTCTGTCTGCTGACCCTCAGTCGCCATATCGGCCCCTTGCTGGTGGTGTTTCGGGAAAAACTCGGTGAACGGAGGGGGAAGGGAGATCAGTCGCTCGTGGGCGGCACGCCCTGCGCGGCGGGTGACAGGTTGTCGCCGCGCAGCCACGCGATGATGACGCGGGCGATGCGGGGGCCCGAGCGGCCGTCCCACAGCGGGGGCAGCTCACCGCTCGGGGTGGTCGACCCGTCGGCCAGGGCCTTCGCGGCCGCGGCGGGCAGGGTGGCGGGCGTGACCAGGCGGTTGGTGCCGTGGGTCACGGTGATGGGGCGTTCGGTGTTGGGGCGCACGGTGAGGCAGGGGACGCCGAGCATGGTCGTCTCCTCCTGCACGCCGCCGGAGTCGGTCACCACCAGCGCCGCGCCGCGCACGAGCGACAGGAAGTCGACGTACCCGAGCGGGTCGATGATGGTGAGGCCGTCGCCGGTGACCAGCCCGGCCTCGGCGAGCCGGGTACGGCCGCGCGGGTGCAGCGGCACGGCGATCGGCACCGACTCGGCGACGGCCCGCACGGCGTCGACGAGTTCCTTGGCGGCCTCGGCGGAGTCGACGTTGGCGGGGCGGTGCAGGGTGGCGACCGCGTAGCGCTCGGGCAGCCCGAGGCGGCGGCGCACCGGTTCGGGGTCGAGCCTGGGCAGCGCCGCGAACAGGCTGTCGATCATGGGGTTGCCCACGAGGTGCACGCGGCCGGGCGCGACGCCCTCGTTGGCGAGGTGGGACAGCGCGTCGGGGCTGGTGGCGAACAGCAGGTCGGCCAGGGCGTCGGTGACGACGCGGTTGACCTCCTCGGGCATGCCGCGGTCGAACGACCGCAGCCCGGCCTCGACGTGCGCGGTCGGCACGCCGAGCTTGGCGCACACGAGGATCGCGGCGAGCGTGGAGTTGACGTCGCCGTAGACGACGACGAGGTCGGGGCCCTGCTCCTGGATCACGGCCTCCAGGCCGGTGAGCAGCGCGGCCGTCTGCGCCGCGTGGCTGCCGGATCCGACGCCGAGGTTGGCGATGGGCTCGGGGAGTCCGAGGTCGGCGAAGAACACGTCGGACATCAGGGCGTCGTAGTGCTGCCCGGTGTGCACGATGCCTTGACGGACGCCCTGGTGCTCGGCGAGGCTCCGCACGACCGGGGCCGCCTTGACGAAATTCGGTCGCGCGCCGAGGACGTGCAGGACGAGGGGGTTCTCCCTCATTGACCTCGCCTTTCTGGGGTAGATGGGACAAACGTTGCCTATGGTACGGTCACCGCGTGGTTTCCGATGCCAGGCCGCAGGAGAAGGGGTCCCCCGCCCGGGCCGGGCTGCCGGGGTTCCTCAAAGGACTGATCCGGCATCCGGTCATTGTCTCCAAAATAGTGATCACTAGGGTCAAAACCGACCCAATGCGTGTCGCGCAGGCCGCGGCGGACGCCATGCCGCCCCGCATGCGCCCCGTCATCGGCAGCGTGGCCTGGCCGGTCGCGCGCACGGCACGGCGCACCGTCGGCAAGATCAACATGCGCATGGCCCGCGGCCCGCTCAAAGACGCCAAGGTCCTGTACGAGGCCGGCCGCCTCACCGAGGCGTTCGACACCCTGCGCCCCCACATGCGCTGGGCCTTCACCAAGCGCCGCATGGCCTACTACGAGGGCGAGGTCGCGGCGATCAGCCCGAACCCCGTGCCGCCCGGGCCCAAGGTCGAGGTCGGCCCGCGCGTCGAGAACCGCGTGCTGCACTGCGTGACCAACGCCCTGCCGTACACCCAGGCCGGCTACACGGTGCGCACCCACCGCATCGTCACCGCACAGCGCGCCGCCGGGCTCGACCCGCACGTGGTCACCAGCTGGGGCTGGCCGATGCTGCAGGGCCACACCGACGTCGAGCCGTACGAGGAGATCGACGGCATCCCCTACCACCGCATGCTGCCGCACGGCGAGATGCCGGGCCACGCCCAGGGCCGGCTGGTCCGCGGCACCGAGGACCTGACCAAACTCGTCGCCGAGCTGCGCCCCGCCGTGCTGCACGCCGCCACCGACCACCGCAACGGCACGGTCGCCATGGCCGTGCGCGAACGCACCGGCACACCGGTCGTGTACGAGGTGCGGGGTTTCCTGGAGGAGACCTGGGCCTCCCGCGACCCGGCCCGTGTCGGCACCGAGCGGCACCGGCTGCAGCGCGAGTGCGAGGCGAACCTCATGCGGTCGGCCGACGCGGTCGTGACGCTCGCCGAGACGATGGCCGCCGAGATCGTCGAACGCGGCGTGCCGCGCGAGCGGATCTTCCTCGCGCCCAACGCCGTGGACGACTCGCTGCTGACCGCCGACTACGACGGCGCGGCGTTCCGCGCCGCCCACGGCATCGGCCCCGACGAGATCGTCGTGGGCTCGGTGTCGAGCATCGTGGCGTACGAGGGCTTCGCGACCCTGCTGAGCGCCGCGGCGCTGCTGCGCGACGCCGGCACGCCTGTGCGGGTGCTGCTGGTGGGCGACGGCGCGGAGCGCGAGGCGCTGCTCAAGCAGGTGTCGTCGCTGAAGCTGCGCGATCACGCGATCCTGCCCGGCCGGGTCGGCCCCGAGGAGGCGCTGCAGGCACAGGCGGCGATCGATATCTTCGTCTGCCCGCGCGAGGACCTGCGGGTGTGTCGGCTCGTCACGCCGCTGAAACCGGTGGAGGCGATGGCGCTCGGCAAGCCGGTGGTGCTCAGCGACCTGCCGGCGCTGTCGGAGCTGGTCGGTAGCGACGGCGCGGGAATGCTGGTGCCGCCGGGCGATCCGCAGGCGCTCGCGGACGCGCTGGCGGCCCTGCGGGACGATCCCGCGCGCCGCAGGGAGATGGGTGAGGCCGGCCGGGCCGAGGTGGCCGCGAAACGGACCTGGAGCCGGATCGCGGAGACTTATCGCGATGTTTACCGCTTCGTTGGTGACTGACGGCGACGACACGATGGAGTTTTGGGGCGGGATATATGACAGGTTCAAGCGCATTACGCATGCTTGGCGCGGACTTGAGATAGCCTTTGCCACCATGACGTGTTCTTTCCAGCAGTCTCAGGTGTCACCGTGACCACGTTCGATCTCGCGATCGTCGGTCTCGGGTACGTCGGCATGCCGCTGGCCAAGGAAGCGACCGCCTCCGGCCTGCGGGTCGTCGGCCTGGACGTGGACCAGCGCAAGGTCGACGCGCTGACCTCGGGCCGGTCGTACATCGACGACCTCGGAGACGCCGACCTGGAGGCGATGCTGGCGAGCGGATTCACCGCCACCTCCGACGACAAGGTACTCGCCGAGAGCGCCGCCATCGTCGTCTGCGTGCCTACCCCGCTCGACGAAGACCACCGCCCCGACCTGTCCGCGGTGCGCGGAGCGGTCGAGGCCATCGCGCGCAACCTCACCGCCGGCACCCTGGTCGTGCTGGAGTCGACGACCTACCCCGGCACCACCGAGGAGTTCGTCCGCCCGCTGCTGGAGAAAGGCTCCGGCCTGACCGCCGGCATCGACTTCCACCTGGCCTTCTCGCCCGAGCGCATCGACCCCGGCAACAGCAAGTTCGGCCTCCGCAACACCCCCAAGGTCGTGGGCGGCTTCACCCCGTCGTGCGGCGAGCGGGCGGTGGCGTTCTACTCGCGGTTCGTCGAACAGGTGGTGCCGGTCAGCGGCACCCGCGAAGCCGAGATGGCCAAACTGCTGGAGAACACCTACCGGCACGTCAACATCGCGCTCGTCAACGAGATGGCGATCTTCTGCGACGAGCTCGGCGTCGACCTGTGGGAGGCCATCGAGGCCGCCTCCACCAAGCCGTTCGGGTTCCAGAAGTTCCTGCCGGGGCCCGGGGTCGGCGGCCACTGCATCCCCGTCGACCCGTCGTACCTCTCCTACACGGTGCGCAAACTCGGCTACCCGTTCCGGTTCGTGGAGCTGGCCCAGGAAATCAACGAACGGATGCCCGGGTACGTCGTCGCGCGCGTGCAGCGCCTGCTGAACCGGCACCGCAAAGCGGTCAACGGGTCGCGGGTGCTGCTGCTCGGCGTGACGTACAAACCCGATATCGCGGACGAGCGGGAGACACCGGCGGTGCCCGTGGCCCGGGCCCTGCTGGACCTCGGCGCCGACCTGGCGTTCGTGGACCCGCACGTGAAGAGCTGGCAGGTCGGCGGCGTGCCCATCGCACGCGAGGAGGACCTGGAGAAAGGACTGGCCGCCGCGGACATCGTCGTGCTGCTGCAGCAGCACGCGGCGTTCGACCTCGGCCTGGTCGAGGAACGCGGCGCGCTCGTCCTGGACACGCGCGGCGTCCTCGTCGAGAACGAACGCGTCGAGCGGCTTTAGGGGGTCCGGCGCGTGCACGTGCTCGTCATGACGGTGGTGCATCACCCCGAGGATGCGCGCATCCTGCACAGGCAGGTCCGCGCCCTGGTGGACGCCGGACATGAGGTCACGTACGCCGCGCCCTACACCGCGAGAGGCGTCGTGCCGCGCGCCTGGGTGAACGGCGTGGACCTCCCGAGAGCCGCCGAGCGCAAGCGGTTCGCCGCGGTGCGCGCGGCGCGCAAGCTGTTCAAGAGCATGCGCGACAAGGTCGACCTCGTGCTGGTGCACGACCCCGAGTTACTCCTCGCCGTCGTCGGCGTGCGCAAGCGGCCGCCGGTGGTGTGGGACGTGCACGAGGACACCCCGGCGACCCTGTCGCTGAAGCCGTGGCTGCCTTCGCTGCTGCGTCCCCCCGTGCGGTTCCTCGCCCGCATGCTCGAAGGCGCCGCCGAACGGCACCTGCACCTGCTGCTCGCCGAGACGGCGTACGCCGGCCGGTTCCGCCAGGCCCACCTGGTGGTGCCGAACGAGACGTGGGTGCCCGAAAGCGTCAGCCCGCCCGGCGACGACCGGGTCGTCTACCTCGGCTGGCTGTCGGAGGCGCGGGGCGTGCAGGAGGCCGTCGAGGTGGCCCGGCTGCTCCAGCCGCACCGCGTGGCCGTCGAACTCATCGGCTACGCCGACCCGCAGAGCCGGCCGGTGCTGAACGACGCGGTGGCCCAAGGGCTGCTGGAGTGGCGTGACTTCATGCCGAACGACGAGGCGCTGAAACGGCTCGACGGCGCGCTCGCCGGCCTGTCCCTGCTGCACGACGAGCCGAACTACCGGCACTCCATGCCGACCAAGATCGTGGAGTACATGGCCCACGGCATTCCGGTGATCACCACGCCGTCGCCCCGTGCCGTGGAACTGGTCGAACGATACGAAAGCGGAGTGGTGGTGCCCTGGCGCGACCCCAAGGCCGTCGCCCAGGCCGTGCTGCTGCTGCGCGACGACCCCGTCGAACGACGGGCCGAAGGCGCCCGCGGCTACGCCGCCGCCCGCGCCAACCACCACTGGCCGAACTCCGCCCGCAGGTTCGTCGCCCAGCTGGAGGCATGGGGCGCCAAGCGCTGACCCGGCCTTACCCGGAGCTGATCTTAAGGACGGTAATCTCCTGAAAGTGCGTGGGCTGACCCTGATCGTCGGAGCAGGCATCCTCGCCGTCGTGGTGGCGATCGTGCTGGTCCTGCGCGAGCCGCCACCCGGCGACGAGCAACCCGCCGGAGCCCTCACCACGACCACGACCGCCCCGCCGTCACCCACCCCCACGGGCAAGCAGTTCTCCGACGAGTGTGGAACGTTCGACACCACCACCAAGGAGCCGTACGCCGTCACCGGCTACTTCGTCGTGCCGACCTCCGACCACTGCACCTGGCGCCGCCAGCTGGAGGCCATCCACTCCGTGGGCGGCGACACCGTGATCCGCATCGGCACCGGGCTCCAGCCGCGCAGCGTCGACGAGGACGGCTACATCCTCGACAACGACGGCAAGGACCGCGACCGGCGCTACGAAAAGTGCATGGAGGACGGCCGCACCTGCATGCAGGCCGCCGAAGCCGACCTGAAGGCCGCCAACCCCCGCAACCGCATCACCTGGACGTACGTCTACCGCACCGACGAGGCGTTCGGCCCCGGCCTGTTCCGCTGCCCCGGCATGGAACACAAGATCAGAATGGGCAAGGTCGTCTACTACCGGCTGATCGCCCCCGACGACGGCAGCGACGACCCCTCGTGCGACTACGCCAGGCAGGGCCGGGGCTACCACCTGATCCTCATCCAGGCGTCGCCCACCGACAGCCTCACCGAGCTGCTCGACCTCGCCGACCAGTTCGGCATGCGGGTCTTCCCCGCCCTGCCGCTCGCCCCCCGCGACCCCGCCTCCCCGACCAAGGCCAACCCCCGCCACATCGGCACGCTCACCACCCTCACCCGCCGCATCCTGCAGGACTACGGCGACCGGTTCCGCGACCGGGCGTCGCTCGGCGGCGTCTACCAGCCGTTCGAGGTGCAGCTGCGCGGCTGGGCCGACCCGTCGAAGGTGCCCACCCTCCAGGTCTACGCCGAACAGCACCTGATCGTGCAGCAGGTGCTGCCCGGCAAACCCATCCTCATCAGCCCCTACATCGACGCCCGCCGCAAAGTCGGCTTCGGCGCCACCCCCAACCAGGTCAAAAAGGGCTTCGAGGCGCTGGCCCGCACCGGCGTCGGCATCATCGCCCCCCAAGACGGCCGCGGCACCGGCAAAGGCGCCCTGTACTGGCCGAACTGGAAGAACCGGCCCGTGGACAAGCGGCTGCGGCCCGTCGTCGGCGACACCACCTACAGCAAGGGCTACCTCGGCGCCACCCGCGACTACTACCGGGCCATGGCCGCCGCCCGCGACAAGCTGAAAAGCGAAGACATCAACGTCGAACTGTGGGCCAACGTCGAAGCCTTCGAACCGGCCGCGCCGACCCCCGCCGACGCCTGCGGCCACGGCAGCCGCGGCCGCACCGACAAGGCCAGGCTCGACGCGGCGGTGGCCCTCGCCGGGCCGTACGTCTCCAAGGTCATCTCCTACATGTGGAGCGACTTCTACACCTGCGGCTCCCCATCGCTCAGCGAACAACTCGCCGACGACTGGCAGCGGCCCATCGCCATCGAGGCCCGCCACCAAGGCCGGGGCATCCAGGACGGCCTCGACATCCGCGGCTACGACCTCCAAGGCGCCACCGTCACCGTGAGCTGGTACGGCCTCGACACCCCCCACGTCATCGACTCGGCGGCCGTCGGCTGGTTCGACCCGAACCCGCCGTCGCCGGACCTGCCGGCCGCCGTGCAGCACGTGTGGGTGCCGTTCGACTGGTCCGAAGTCGAGAAAGGCACCTGGTTACGGGTGGACGTGCGGGGCCCCAGCGGGCTGAAAGCGGCACAATCCATCTACTGCCGTGCGTAAGCCGGTAACGTTGCGGACCGTGGAGGAGCCCGCACGCGTGCCCGTAAGCGTGGACCTGGTCGTGCTGACCGTGCGCGCCCAGGAGCTGAGCGCGCTCGTCTGGCGGCGCGACCGCCCGCCCTACCAGGGACGCTGGGCCCTGTCGGGCGGCTTCATCCAGCTCGACGAAGACCTCCCGGCCGCCGCCGCCCGAGTCCTCGCCGAACGCGCCGGCCTGCCCGGCGCCCCCGTGCACCTCGAACAGCTGCAGTCGTACGGCTACCCCAACCGCGACCCCCGCCGCCGCGTCATCAGCGTCGCCTACCTCGGCCTCGCCCCCGACCTGCCGGCCTCCACCGAAGCCCACATGAGCTGGCAGCCCGTGACCGAGCTCTACGACATGGCCTTCGACCACCGCCGCATCATGCTCGACGGCATCGAACGCGCCAGGGCCAAACTCGAATACACCGCCCTCGGCGCCGCCTTCTGCCCCCCGGAGTTCACCGTGGCCGAACTCCGCCGCGTCTACGAAATCGTCTGGGGCCGCCCCCTCGACCCCCGCAACTTCCACCGCAAAGTCACCCGCGCCGAAGGCTTCCTCGAACCCACCGACGCCACCACCACCCGAGACGGCGGCCGCCCCGCCCGCCTCTACCGCCGCGGCCCCGCCGAACTCCTCCGCCCCCCGATCACCCGCCGCTGACACCGCTTCGCCGGACCCGCCCGCTGCTCGTAAGGTAAGGGCATGCCTCGTTTCCGCGCCGTTCTGGACACCATGCCCGTCTACCGGGCCGGCAAAGCCGTCCAAGCCCTCGATGGGCGGTCGTTCAAGCTGTCGTCCAACGAGTCGCCCTACGGGCCGCTCCCGTCGGTCGTCGAGGCCATCGGGAAGGCCGCGCTCGACGTGAACCGCTACCCCGACCCGGGATGCGTGCGGCTGACCGAGGCGATCGCCCAGCGGTACGGGGTGCCGTACGAACATGTGGCGCTCGGCGCGGGGTCCGTGACCGTGGCACAGCAGATATTCGAGACCATCGGCGAGCCCGGCGCCGAAGTGATCTACGCCTGGCGGTCGTTCGAGGCCTACCCGCTGCTGGCCGACCTCGCCGGCGTGACCTCGGTGCGTGTGCCGCTCGTCGACGAGACCCACGACCTCGACGCGATGGCCGCCGCCATCACCGACCACACCAGGCTCATCTTCGTCTGCAACCCCAACAACCCCACCGGCACCGTCACCCGGGCCGCCGAACTCACGGCGTTCCTCGACCGGGTGCCCGAGCACGTGCTCGTCATCCTCGACGAGGCCTACACCGAGTACGTCCGCGACGATCAGGTCCCCGACGGGCTCACCTACTACCGGGAACGACCCAACGTGGCCGTGCTGCGCACCTTCTCCAAGGCCTACGGCCTGGCCGGGCTGCGCGTCGGATACCTCATCGGCCACCAGGCGGTCGCACAGGCCGTGAACAAGGTCATGGTGCCGTTCGCCGTCAACCACATCGCCCAGGCCGCCGCCGTGGCCTCCCTGGAGGCCGAAGCCGAACTGCTGGCCCGCGTCGAAACCGTCGTCAAAGAGCGCACCCGGGTCCGCGAGGCACTGCTCGGCCAAGGCTGGACCGTGCCCCCCACCGAGGCCAACTTCGTCTGGCTCCGCCTCGGCGAACGCACCATGGAGTTCGCCGAGCACTGCGCCCCCCACGGCGTGGCCATCCGCCCCTTCGCCGGCGAAGGCGCCCGAGTCTCCATCGGAGACCCCGAGGCCAACGACGCCTTCCTGACGGCCGCCGAGTCGTTCCGCACCCGCTGAGCTTCACCGGACCGCGTCCCGCCTTGTTGCTCGGCCGTTGGGGCGGCCTTGATGGCGGGTGGGTTGTCAGGTGGTGGGGTCCCAGATGACGCGCAGGCGGGTCTGGGGGGTGGGGCGGGGATATGACCAGGACCATTGGGGGGTCAGGCCCGGTGGTGAGTCCGGTGGCAGGGGCGGCACGTAGTCGGTGGGCTGCTCGGTCAGGCCGCCGATGAAGGTGGTGACCGGATTCGGCACGTCGGCGGGCGGGGCGGTGGGCTTGTCGGTCGGGGGTGCCGGTGGGTCGGCGAGGAGATCGGCGGGGAGAGGTGGACGGGCGGGGGTGTCGGTGAGGAGGTCGGTGGCCGTGTGGGGGGTGGCGGGGAGCGAAGCGGGGCGCGCGTGGCGCGGCCGACGTGCCGGTGTCAGGGTCAGGGTCAGTGGGGTCAACGGCAGCGGTCTCGGCATCGATCTCCTTTAAACGGCCTCGTCGTCTACAGCCTCGTCAAACCACTAGTTAGCACCATAACCCGCGCCGGCACCGGGATCGGTGGAGGCGAACCACGTGTCGTCGCCGGCGGAACCGCCGTCCTGACCGACGTCCTGACCATCGCCGGCCGGGTCGTCGGTGGGGGCGGTGTCGGTGCTGCCGTCGTTGTCGATGAGGACGCCTCCGTTGACCTGGCAGGCGACCAGGCCGGCGAGGTCGGCGCCGGTGTCTCCGGTCGCGTCGTCCGACCGGGTCAGGATGGTTTCGATGCGCCGGACGATGGTGGCGCGGTCGCGTTCGAGGTCGCCCAGCACGGTGTTCTGGTCGGTGTTCTGGTCGGCGAGCCGCCGGTTCGCGTTCGCCGAGCGGAGTTCGAGCAGGCCGAGCTGGACGGCGATGTCGGACTTCACGGCGCTGGGGATGCGCAGTTCGGCGGCGACGGGCGGGCAGTCGACGGTCACGGCGTCGGCGGCGCTGGGGGAGGGGGACGCCGAGGCTTTGGGCGCGGCGGACGGAGACGGCGACGTGGCGGGCTTGTCGCCGGATTTCTTCGCCTTGGCCGGCGGGGCGCCGTCGATGCCGCCGGCGAGGGCGGTGGCGAGGTCGCTGGGGAAGTCCGAGGGGAGATCGTCGATCGAGAAGTCGGTCGGCAGGTCGGTCGGGAAGTCCGTGGGGAGGTCCGTGGGGAGGTCCGTGGGTGGATCGGTCGAAAGCCCTGTGGACGGGTCGGGGGGCAGGGCCGAGGGCGTCGGTGCGGGGGCCGTCTCCGCGCCGCTCAGCGTGCACGTGGCGAGCGCGCCGAGGCCTTCTGGGCGGCTCGCCACACTGCCGATGGCGTCGGCGATGCGCTCGATCGTGGCGGCCCGCTGGTCGGCCAGGGACGAGAGCACCGCCCGCTGGGCGGTGCCGGGGTCGGCCTTGCCGGCGGTGGCGGCGAGCCGCCGGTCGGCGTCGGCCACCTGGATCTCCAGCAGGCCGAGACCGCGGGCCACGCTGCGCTTGACGGTGTCGCTGACCCGTACGTCGGGTAGCCGGTCGGCCACTTTGGGGCAGTCGGCGGCCGGGGCCGCCGTCTCGACGGTGCTGTCGCTGATGAGCGTGCTGTCGCCCGAGCCGAACCGGGCGGCGCCCTCGGCCGCGGCCCCGCAGCCGGCGAGGCCGAAGGTGACTCCGCATGCGGTGAGGACGCCCAGGGCCGGCACGATGCCGAGCCGCCGCCTGCCGTGACGCCCGTCATGACGCCTGTCGTGACGCATTGAAGCTCTCCCTACGGGATTCCGGGGCCGATGCCCCATCGGTCCCAGATACGGGGGAGCGGCGACGTGCGTTCACCTGGCGTCGGCGGTTCTTTGACGGCCCCCCGGCCCGCTCAGTGGGCGCCCAGTTTCTCCACGATGAGCCGGTAGAGCTGCCGGGGCCGGCCGGGCTGCGGCGTACGGTTGGGCGGCAGCGGCCACGCGAGTCCCTCGTCGACCAGCGTGCGCAGCAGCCGCCGGGCCGTGCGCGGCGTGACGCCGAGCATGGTGCCGGCGCTTTCGGCGTCGACGACGGTGTCGCCGCCGTCGAGTTTGGCGGCGAGCCGCGACAGCACCTCGACCCCTTTGGGTTTGGCGGGGCCGGGGGTGGGGGGCGGCATCCGCGGGGGCGGCACGAGCGCCCTGCCTTCCCGGTCGACCGCGAATCCTTGGGCTTGTTTGCCGGCTTGGGTGCGGGCGAGCGCGGTGCGGGCGTGGGCTTCGGCGTCGTGGGTGGTGCGGCCGAGGCCGACGCCGACTTCGACGGCGAGGCCGAGTTCGTCTCTGATGCGCCCGGCGAACGGCAGCACCCGGAACCCGTCGGTGGCGGTGTTGATGGAGCCGCGGGTGGCGGTGACGAGGTAGCTGTGGTCGTCGATGGGCCAGACGGCGGCGTTCATCCGGTTGGCCTCTTGGACGAGCAGCCGGTGCAGTGACAGCCGTAACTCGTCGCGCCAGTAGCGGGGCGCGGCTCGGCGCACGGGTTCGCGCAGTGTCGGCACCTCGACGAGGATCACGGTGAGCTGTGATTCTTCGAGCCGGTGGTGGGCGCCGAGCAGCGCCGCCGTGTGCAGGGCGGACCGCACCGATCCGGCGGTGGGCCGGACTCTGATGGTGGGCAGCCCGGCCGCGATGAGCCGGTCGGCGACACCGGGCAGGCAGGTGAGCACGCCGGTGGTGACGCCTTGCCGGAGGAGCCGCTCGTGGTAGGCGGCGATGGTGCCGGTCGCGCCGGGCTCGTCGCGGCTGTGCACTTCCATGGCGGGCAGGCCGACGTCGGCGTAGGCCTCTTCGACGTCGGGCCGGCTGAGCACGTCGACGCTGACCCGCCGCGGGTCGATGCGCTCGTCGAGCGCGGCCCGGGTGAGGGCGGCGATGAGGGCCGCCCCGCCGAGCTGGACGTGCGTGGCCGGCATGGTGAGCACGCCGGCCCGGCGGGCCAGGTCGTACGGGACCGGGCTGGCGAACAGGCATGCGTCCACCCCGGATCCGAGCCTGATGACCTTGTCTGCCGCTTCCTGCTCGTCGCGGTAGGCGGCCGCGACGAGCCGGCAGGGTACGGGGGCCGCCGCGTGGCCCATCAGCATCACACGCTCGACGAGGTCGTGTGGTCCGACCACGCCAATGGTGAGATCTGGTGCGACTGCGCCTAAGCGCGCCCCTCGGGGGGATTCTTCGGTCCGCTCGACCAATGTTCGTCCCATTCTGCAGCGCCTTTACGGTCGAGTCGGCCGCGCCCGTGCCGGCTAGCCCTCCAGTGGTGAGCTCCCTCGCCGCCCGGCGTGGCTTCCTCTCTTGTGTTTTGTTCTCTTTGGAACGATCGCTCGCAGCGGCCGTAATGTCACGCCCGGATTTACCGGAATACCGATCCGGGTTCCCCAAAAGCGGCACGCGGGGATGACATTCGACCTGGTCAGGACCGAAATTATGCTGTCAGGACCGGGTTCCGACCGGTGCGGAAATTTCTCTTACCACATCTGCTCCGAGCAACCTCATGCGGTCGGCGACGTCGGCGTGTCCTCTGTCGATCAGGTAGGCGGGCGAGATCACGGTCTCTCCCTTGGCCACCAGGCCGGCGAGAATCAGTGCGATTCCGGAGCGCAGATCGTGCGCGTCGACCCGGGTGCCGGTGAGCGGGGTGGGTCCGTGGACCACCGCGCGGCTGCCTTCGACGTCGACGCGGGCGCCCATCTTGTTCAGTTCGCCGGCCAGCGCGAACCGGCCGTCGAAGATGCGTTCGTGAATGTAGCTCGCGCCGTCGGCCATGGTGGCGAGCGTCATGAGCGGCGACTGCAGGTCGGTGGCGAAGCCGGGATAGGTGTCGGTGATGATGTTGATGGGCCGCAGGCGGCGGGTCCGGCGCACGTTCAGCACGGCGCCGTGGGCGGCGAACTCGACGCCCATCTGTTCGAGTTTCCAGCGCACCACGCCGAGGTGTTCGAGGGAGGCGCCGAGCAGGTTGACCTCGCCGCCGGTGAGGGCGGCCGCGATGGCGAACACCCCTGCATCGAGCCGGTCGGGCATCACCGTGTGCTCCACGGCGGTGAGTTCCTGCACCCCTTCGACGGTGATCGACGCGGTGCCCGAGCCGTGGATGCGGGCGCCCATGCGGCGCAGCATCGCGATGACGTCGAGGACTTCGGGTTCGAGCGCGGCGTTCTCGATCACGGTGGTGCCTTTGGCGAGGGCCGCCGCCATGATCAGGTTCTCGGTGCCGGTGTGGGAGGGCGTGTCGAGGTACAGCGGGGCGCCGGTGAGCTGCGCCGCCTTGATGTGGATGACCGTCTCGCCCTCGTCGACGACGGCCCCGAGCCGTTTGTAGCCGAGATAGTGGAAGTCGAGCTGGCGGCTGCCCAGGTTGCACCCGCCGATGCCCTTGATGACCGCCTCGCCGAGGCGGTGCATCAGTGCCGGAACGAACAGGACCGAGCCGCGGAACCTGCGGGCGATCTCCGCAGGCAGCACCGGGCTCGTCAGCCGGGACGCGTCGATGACCAGGGTCCGCTCGGACTCGTGGAGTTCGACATGGGCACCGATCGCGCGGGCGAGTTCCACCGCCCGGCGCACGTCCTCGATCATGGGTACGTTGCGCAGGACCGTGCGGCCCTCCGCTGCGAGCAACGCCGCGCCGATCATCGGCAGCACGGCGTTCTTGGCACCCTGGACGAATACGGTTCCATGTAGGACGTTGCCACCGCGCACACGGTATCGAACCATGTGATAGGGCTCCTCGATAAGGGATGTGACTCGCATGATGAGTGGGCGCCAGCCGTTTCTTGGATTCGAGACCGCCTCGCCTCGCGCCGTGCGTTCACGCGGTGCCCAGCTCGGCTACCTCACGCGTCTCCTGGGTCGAGAGCATGTCGTCATCCCTCACCAGGCTTATGCGCAACAGTAGCCGCTTTCGGCTGATCACCTGGGCATTTTGCCGTCCTTCATCCGCGTTGCCGCCCAGCCCCCACTTGATCACTTTAATGGTGGGTTTACCCCCAAAAAGTCCATCCAGTCAGCCCCGGGGAATCGATCTCCGCGGACAGGGCGCGGTGGCGTTCCCCGTGACGTGCGGAAGAGCCGACAGGAAGGTTGAATCCGCGCGGTCGACACCAGTCGGACGATCAGTCAGGATCGGTGGCGCCGTCGACCGCGCGCCGGCGGCCGGGCCGCGGCCGGGCGACTCAGCCGGCGGCGGCCCGCTCCGCGATGTCGGTGCGGTGGTGGCCGCCCCGCAGGGTGATGCGCCCCAGTGCGTCGTACGCCGCGGCCCGCGCGGCGGCGAGATCGGGCGCGGTGCCCACGACGTTGAGCACCCGCCCACCGGCCGACCTGATCGTGCCGTCGGCGTCGCGCCGGGTGCCGGCGTGCAGCACGTACGTCTCGGCGCCGGGGTCGCCGGCCGCGGCCACCTGGTCGAGGCCGCCGATGGGGTCGCCCTTGACCGGCTCGGCCGGGTAGCGTTCCGCCGCGAGCACCACGGTCACGGCGGCGCCCGGCCGGTACGTCACCGGCCCGAACCCGCCCAGCCCGCCCGTGGCGCAGGCGTGCAGCAGCCCGCCGAGCGGCGTGGCGAGCCGGTCGAGCACGACCTGGGTCTCGGGGTCGCCGAACCGCGCGTTGAACTCGATCACCTTCGGCCCGTCGGCGGTGAGGGCGAGCCCGCAGTACAGCACCCCGGTGTACGGGGTGCCGCGCCGGGCCAGCTCGGCGAGGGTGGGCCGCACCACGTCGGCCATCACCCGATCGGTGAGGTCGGCGGGCGCCCACGGCAGCGGCGTGTAGGCGCCCATGCCGCCGGTGTTGGGCCCGGCGTCGCCGTCGTATGCCCGCTTGAAGTCCTGGGCCGGCTGCAGGGGCACGGCCGTGGCGCCGTCGCACAGCGCGAACAGCGAGACCTCGGGCCCGTCGAGGTACTCCTCGATCACGACCCGCTCGCAGGCCTTGGCGTGCGCGATCGCCGCGTCGCGGTCGGCGGTGACCACGACGCCCTTGCCGGCGGCCAGCCCGTCGGCCTTCACGACGTACGGCGGGCCGAACTCGTCGAGCGCGGCGGCGGCCTCGTCGGGGGTGGCGCAGCTGCGGGCCCGCGCGGTGGGCACCCCGGCGGCCGTCATCATGTCCTTGGCGAACGACTTGGAGCCTTCGATGCGCGCCGCCTCGGCCGACGGCCCGAAGCAGGTGACGCCCGCGCCGCGCAGCGCGTCGGCGACCCCGGCCACGAGCGGCGCCTCGGGCCCGATCACGACCAGGTCGGCGCCGAGGCGGCCGGCGAGGGCGGTCACCGCCGCCGGATCGGTCACGCTCACCTCGTGCGGCGTGGCGATCTCGGCGATGCCCGGGTTGCCGGGGGCGCAGTGAAGCTCGGTCACCTGGGGGTCGAACCGGAGCGCGCGGCACAGCGCGTGCTCGCGCCCGCCCGATCCGATGACAAGTACACGCACGCGCAGAGCCTACCGGGGCGTACCGGGGGGGGTATCGCCCTGGGGCGGGACGGCCGGGCCTGACGCATGGCTTAACCTTGAAGGGCCGATGAGCGGTTTCGCCGACGTGGATGATAGTTGCCCCTTCTGACGGTTATGCTCATCGTGGTAGGTCGCGTGTCTGGCGACAGGATCGGCTTCGCGGAGCCTGGCGATGATTGGAGGTGGTCCGGGTGAATCCTGGAGATCCCAGCAGTACGTGCAGGCGCACGTACGCCGTGCGCACCCTTGACCACCCCATCAACGGTGCCCGGCCCCGCGCATATCGATGAAGCCGAGGTGACACCTGATCCGCGCGTGCATGGGCTGGGCTGGAAGGGACCGCCATGCGCTCGTCAACCCTGTTCCAGCGGAGGAACCGCCACCTCTCCTACCCCCGCCCGTCGGCCGTCTCCGTGACCCGGCCGCTGCTCGACACCCCGATCGCCTCGCCGCCCGCCCCGCCTAAGGCCTCCCTGGTGGAGTTCGGGGCGTACGTCCGCGGCAAGAAGGCCGACGCCGCCGACATCAACGAGGCGTTGAGCCTGGTGCGTGAGCACAACCTGAGCGCCGGCCCCGACGCCGAGCCGACCGCGTTCGTGTGGGTCGGCCTGCACGAGCCGGGCGCCTCCGAGGTGGAGTGGCTGGCCAAGGTGTTCGGCCTGCACCCGCTGTCGGTCGAGGACGCCATCAAAGCCCACCAGCGGCCCAAGGTCGAGCGCTACGGCGACAACCTGTTCTTCGTGCTCAAGACCGTCGCCTTCCTCGGCCACGATGACACTCGGAGCTCCGGCGAGATCATCGCGACCGGCGAGATCATGCTGTTCGTCGGCCCCGACTTCGTGGTGACCGTGCGGCACGGCTCCCACTGCGCCCTCGGCGAGGTGCGCGAGCGGCTGGAGGACCGTCCGGTGCTGCTCGACCGCGGCCCGACGGGCGTGCTGCACGCCATCGCCGACCATGTCGTCGACAGCTACCTCACGGTCGCCGACGAGATGCAGACCGAGCTGGAGGAGGTCGAGGCGGCGGTCTTCGCCGACGTCAGCTCCCGCGACATCAACCGCATCTACCAGCTCAAGCGCGAGATGATCGAGATGAAGCGGGCGATGACCCCGCTGGAGGCGCCGCTGCGCAACCTGCCGCAGCGCCGCATGATCCCCTCGGAGATGCGGGAGTACTTCCGCGACGTCGGCGACCACCTGTCGCGCGTGTGCGAGCAGGTGGAGTCGTCGAACGAACTGTGCAACTCGATCCTGCAGGCGGCGCTGGCGCGCTCCAACGCCCTCGCCAACGAGGACATGCGCCGCATCTCGTCGTGGGTGGCGATCCTCGCGGTGCCCACGATGATCGCCGGCATCTACGGCATGAACTTCGACCACATGCCGGAGACCAAGTCAGTCTTCGGCTACCCGGCGGTCCTCGCGGTCATGGCGATCGCCTGCACGCTGCTCTACCGGGCGTTCCGCCGCAACGGCTGGCTGTAACGCGGGCGCCTTCGCGCGGCGGGGCGGGTCGGGCAGCGGCATGCCGCGGGCCCGCCACAGCTCGCGCAGCCGGTCCGGGTAGTCGGTGACGATGCCCGACACGCCGAGGTCGATGAGCCGCCCGGCCTCCTCCGGGTCGTTCACGGTCCACACCACCACCGGCATGCCGCGCAGATCGGCGCAGGTCATGAGCATCGCGTCGACCAGGTGCCGGTCGGGCGACAGGGTGGTGGCCCCGGCGGCCTCGGCCACGGCCGCCAGGTCGTCGTCGAAGTCGAGGGGGTCCAGGCCGCCCAGCCACTCGCGGTGCCGCGTGGCCTTCTCGATGAGGGCGAACCGCGGCGTGCGCGGGGCCAGCCGCCGGGCGGCGTCGAGGACGCGCCAGTCGAACGACAGCAGCGCGCAGCCGTCGAGCCGGTCGTGGCGGGCCAGCTCGGCCACCACCAGCTCGGTGAACGCCTCGGGGTCGCCGGCCAGGTCGGGCCGCCCCGGATGCGACTTCAGCTCGACGTGCAGCCGCACCTGGTCGGCGCCGTAGGCGTTGACCAGGCCCAGCACGGCGCCCAGGGTCGGCATCCGGGTGCCGGGCAGCGGCACCTGGGTCTCGGCGTACGGGTCGCCGGGCCGCGTGGGGCGCCGTGTGCCGACGTCGAGCGTGCGCAGCCTGGCCAGGTCGAGGCTGCGGATCGGGCGGCCGACGTACGGGTACAGCGCGTCCCCGGGCATGGCCGGGCCCGTGTCGGCGCTCGTCACCGGCGACACGGTCAGGTCGTGGGTGAGCACGAGCTGCCGGTCGGCGGTCAGCGCGACATCGAACTCGAGCGCGTCGACCCCGATCTCCAGCGCGAACGCCAGCCCCGGCAGTGTGTTCTCGGGGCGCAGCCCGCGCGCCCCCCGGTGCCCGTGTAACTCGACCCGTCGTCCCCGCACGCTCATGGCCCGCAACCCTATCCGGCCCGGCAGCCCGAAACCGGGAAGCCGGGCCGATGGTCAGATCAGCGGACGGATCGACAGGGTCTGCGTGCGGCCGGGGCCCACGCCGATCGCCGAGATCGGCGTGTCGGTCATCTCCTCGATCGCGCGCACGTACGCCTGGGCGTTGGGCGGCAGGTCGTCGAACGACTTGGCCTCGGTGATGTCATCGTCCCAGCCGGGGAACTCCTCGTAGATGGGCGTGGCGTGGTGGAACTCGGTCTGCGTCATCGGGATCTCGTCGTGCCGCACCCCGTCGATGTCGTACGCCACGCACACCGGGATGCGCTCCAGGCCAGACAGCACGTCGAGCTTGGTGAGGAAGAAGTCGGTGAGGCCGTTGACGCGCGTGGCGTAGCGCGCGATGACGGCGTCGAACCAGCCGCAGCGCCGGTTGCGGCCCGTGGTCACGCCGTACTCGCCGCCGGTGCTGCGCAGCCGGTCGCCCATCTCGTCGAGCAGCTCGGTGGGGAACGGCCCGGCCCCGACGCGCGTGGTGTAGGCCTTGAGGATGCCGATGATCCTGGTCAGCCGGTTCGGCGGGATGCCCGAGCCCGAGCACGCCCCGCCGCTGGTGGGCGAGCTGGACGTCACGAACGGGTAGGTGCCGTGGTCGATGTCGAGCAGGGTGCCCTGGCCGCCCTCCAGCAGCACCACCTTGTCCTCGTCGAGCGCCTTGGCCAGTGCCAGCGAGGTGTCGGCGATGTGCGGCTTGAGCCGCTCGGCGTACCCGAGGTACTCCTCCACGGTGCGCTCGGCGTCGATGCCGCGCCGGTTGTAGACCTTGGTCAGCACCTGGTTCTTCTCGTTCAGCGCGACATCGATCTTCTTGCGCAGGATGCCCGGGTCGAGCAGGTCCTGCACCCGCACGCCCATGCGGGCGATCTTGTCGCCGTAGGCCGGGCCGATGCCGCGGCCGGTGGTGCCGATGCGGGCCTTGCCGAGGTAGCGCTCGGTGACCCGGTCGAGGGCCTTGTGGTGCGGCATGATCAGGTGGGCGTCGGCCGAGATCAGCAGGCGGTCGCAGGAGATGCCGCGCTCGGCCAGGCCGTCGATCTCGCCCAGGAGCACGCCCGGGTCGATGACGACGCCGTTGCCGATGACCGGGATCACGTCGGGTGACAGCACGCCGGTGGGCAGCAGATGCAGCGCATACTTCTGGTCGCCGATCACGACCGTGTGCCCGGCGTTGTTGCCCCCCTGGTATCGCACGACGTAGTCGACTTCGCCACCGAGCAGATCGGTGGCCTTGCCCTTGCCCTCATCGCCCCACTGGGCGCCCACGAGAACGACAGCCGGCATGGTGTTGTCTCTCCTGTGTGTGCGTCCGCGTTCCCCTCGCCGCGCAGACCAGGACAAAGCCCCCGGCGCAAGCGCGACAGGGGCTCTTGCACACCGAGACTACCCGAGGCGGGCGATTAACGCCCGTTCAGGACCTCGGCGGCCTTCGGGTCGCTGTCGCGCAGGAACTGCGCACAACGCTCCGCCTCGTCCTTTTCGCCGATCGCCTGGGCCGCCCGCGCGAGCGCGTGCAGGCAGCGCAGGAAGCCGCGGTTGGGCTCGTGGTCCCAGGGGATCGGGCCGTGCCCCTTCCACCCGGCCCGGCGCAGCTGATCGAGCCCGCGATGGTACCCGGTGCGGGCGAACGCATAAGAGGTGACGGCGTGCCCGGCGGCGAAGTACTCGTCGGCGAGCGCGGCCCAGGCCGCGGAGTACGCGGGAAAACGAGCGGCCACGTCGGCGGCATGGGCCCCCGACTCGAGGGCACGCCTGGCCTCGGGCACGTCGGCCAGGTAAGTGGGGGGTGGACCGGCCAGGAGGTTCTCATGCGTATCCATGAATTAGTCATACCTCGCCCATGTCGGGCGTGAACGTCTCCGATCTGTGATCTGAGACCGAATATGGACACGTACCTCGCTCGCCGGTCCGGCGTCCGCGCGTCAGCGATGCGTCAGCGGTTCCTGGTGCCCGCCGACTTGAGGTTCTCACAGGCGGTGACGACGCGTGCCGCCATCGCCGCCTCGGCGGCCTTGCCGTACGACCGCGGGTCGTAGGTCTTCTTGTTGCCGACCTCGCCGTCGACCTTCAGCACGCCGTCGTAGTTCTTGAACATGTGGTCGGCGATCGGCCGGGTGAAGGCGTACTGCGTGTCGGTGTCGATGTTCATCTTCACCACGCCGTACGAGATCGCCTCGTGGATCTCCTCCAGCAGCGAGCCCGAGCCGCCGTGGAACACCAGGTCGAACGGCTTGTCCTTGCCGTACTTGGCGCCGACCGCCTCCTGGATGTCCTTGAGCACGCTCGGCCGCAGCTTCACGTGGCCCGGCTTGTAGACGCCGTGCACGTTGCCGAAGGTCGCCGCGAGCATGTACCGGCCGCGCTCGCCCAGGCCGACGGCCTCGGCGGTCGCCAGGGCGTCGCCGGCCGTGGTGTACAGCTTCTCGTTGATCTCGCCGACGATGCCGTCTTCCTCGCCGCCGACGACGCCGATCTCCATCTCCATGATCACGCGGGCCTCGGCGCACTTGTCGATCAGCTCGGCCGCGATGGAGAGGTTCTCGTCGAGCGGCACGGCCGAGCCGTCCCACATGTGCGACTGGAACAGCGGCTCCTGGCCGCGCTTCACCCGCTCACGGGAGATCTCGATCAGCGGTCGCATGAAGCCGTCGAGCTTGTTCTTCGGGCAGTGGTCGGTGTGCAGCGCCACCGTCACGGGATACTTGTCGGCCACCACTCGGGCGTACTCGGCGAGCGCGGTCGCGCCCACCACCATGTCCTTCACCGTGCTGCCCGACAGGTACTCCGCACCGCCCGTCGACACCTGCACGATGCCGTCGCTCTCGGCCTCGGCGAAGCCGCGCAGCGCGGCGTTCAGCGTCTGGGACGACGTCACGTTGATCGCCGGGTAGGCGAACCCGCCGGCCTTGGCCCGGTCGAGCATCTCGGCGTACGCCTCTGGCGTTGCGATGGGCATCGGTCATCTCCTCGAAAGGTGTCAGGGATGAGAAAAGTATCGTCTTCGCCAGTATCCCGAAGTCGGGCCGGGATGAGAAAGACACGCCGGTCGCGTCGCGGCGTCCGGTGTTCACTCCGGGATGAATCGTGACGGGTAGGCTCTGCCGTGATGGACGCGCTTTTCAACCTACTCGACCCGCAATGGTGGCTGAGCATGCTCGGCGCCTTCGCGACGGTCGGTGTGATTTTGATCATTTTTGCCGAGACCGGGCTGCTCTTCGGCTTCTTCCTGCCCGGCGACTCCATGCTGGTCGCGGCCGGCATCTTCAGCGTGGCCGGGGCCGCCGACGATCTCGGCATCGCGCCGCTGTCGCTGCCCGGGCTCCTCATCGGCGCGCCCATCGCGGCGGTCGCCGGCGCGCAGCTGGGTCACCTACTCGGCGCGAGGTTCGGCCGCAAGCTGTTCGACAGACCCGACTCGCGGCTGTTCAAGCGCAAACATGTCGACAAGGCCGAGCACTATTTTGAAAAGTTCGGCCCGTCGCGCGCCGTGGTGCTCGCGAGGTTCGTGCCCGTCGTGCGCACGTTCCTCAACCCGGTGGCGGGGATGCTCGGCATGGACACGCGCAGGTTCCTGCTGTGGAACGTGCTCGGCGGCGTGGCGTGGGTCGAGGCCATGCTGCTGTTCGGCAGGTTCGTGGGCAGCAAGGTCGACAACATCGACCGCTACATCCTGCCCGGGGTCTTCGTCGTCGTGCTGATCTCCCTGATCCCCATCGTCATCGAGGTGATCAAGAACCGCAGGGGCGGCGGAGCGGACGGCCCCGTGCGGGTGCCCGAGCCGACCGGCAGGCACCGCCGCCGGCCGTAGGCCCGCTCAGCTCAGGCCCAGATCGGCGAGGGTGTAGGCGGTGCGGTAGGGCAGACCGGTCTGCGCGATCGCGGCGGCGGCGCCCCTGTCGACGACGGTGGCCACCCCGGCCACCGTGGCCCCGGCCTCGCGCAGCGCCTCGACGGCGGTGAGCACCGAGCCGCCCGTCGTCGAGGTGTCCTCGACCGCCAGCACGCGACGCCCCGCCACGTCGGGGCCTTCGATGCGGCGCTGCAGCCCGTGCGCCTTGCCGGCCTTGCGCACCACGAACGCGTCGAGCGAGCGGCCACCGGCCGCCGCCGCGTGCAGCATGGCCGTCGCCACCGGGTCGGCGCCGAGGGTCAGGCCGCCGACGGCGTCGTAGTCGAGGTCGGCGGTCACGTCGAGCATCACCCGGCCCACGAGCGGCGCGGCCGTGCCGTCGAGCGTGATGCGGCGCAGGTCGACGTACCAGTCGGCCTCCCGGCCCGATGACAGCACCACCCTGCCGTGCACGACGCCCTTGCGCTTGATCTGGGCCAGCAGGTCCTCGCGATCGCTCATGGTGACCAAGCGTAAGGGGCGGCCGGACGCGCCCGCGACGGCGGGGGGCGGCTGAATCGTCGATGGCCGAGAGGTAACAGCGGGGTCGCGGTTTAACCATGGCGAGGGCTGCGGAATGAAGGGCTGGTAACGTTCCGTAGCTACGAGGGTGCGATGCGTGTGGTATCTCGGCAAAGTGACGCAGATCTGCTCGACGCGATCCGCAACGGCGACCCCGAACCGTACGGCGTGCTCCAGGAGCGCCACGCCCCCGCGGCCTTGGCGCTCGCCCGATGGCTGCTCCCCGACCCCGTCGAGGCCGAGGCGGCGGTCGCCAGGACGTTCGCCACGGTGCTGCAGCTCATCAGGCGCGGCCGTGGCCCCGAGTCGGCGTTCCGGCCCTACCTGCTGACCGCGCTGCGGCTCACCATCGCCGGCGAGGCCGACGGGGCCGACCCCGCCCGCCCCTACGTCGATCCGGCCCTCGCCGGCATCGAGCGCTCGCTGATGGCCCGCACGTTCTTCGCCATGCCCGAGCGCTGGCGGCTCGTGCTGTGGCACACCGAGGTCGAGGGCGCCGCCCCCGAGGACGTCGCGCCGCTGCTCGGGCTGCCGCCCGAAGGGGTCACCGCGCTCGCCGGGCGGGCCCGCGACGGGCTGCGCCGCGCCTACCTGCAGGCCCACATGCCGGAGGCGCGGGTGGCGGCCTGCCGCCGCGCCCTCGGCGCGATGGGCGGGCACCTGCGCGGCACGCTGCCGCCGAAGGAATGCCGCTGGGTCACCGAGCACCTGCGCCGCTGCGCCGCCTGCAAGATCGTGCGCACCGAGCTGTCGGACGTGGACCGCGCCCTGCACGTCGTCATCGGGCCGCTCATCGCCGGGCCCGCCATCGGGGCGTACCTGGAGGCGCTGGGCCGCGCACGGCACCGCCCCCAGCGGGGCGTCGCCGCCTGGTGGCGGCACCTGCCGGCCTGGCAGGCCGGTCTCGCGGCGGCCGCGCTGGCGGCCGTGCTGTTCCTGCTGGTGCCGACGGTCCTGCTGGCCAGCAGCAGCGCCCCGGCGGCCGGGCCGGGGCGCGCCGCCGCCCCGGAACCGGCCCCGCTGCCGCCCGTGGCCCCCGACGGCCCCCGGCTCGACCCCCAGCGGGTGCCGAAGCCGCCGGGCCGCCCGATGAGCCCGGTGGCGCGGACCGGCGGCATCGGGCCCGGCGGCATCGGCGTGGGGGCCCTCGGCCCGGGCGGCCACGGCCGGGGAAACCTCGGCGGCATGACGCCGATCGCCGGGGCCCGGCCGGCCCGGCTGGCCGCCGCGGTCGAG